>CAVXPO010000031.1:0-64112 GCA_963763635.1 uncultured Alphaproteobacteria bacterium | reverse complement strand
CCCGCTCACCACCGCCTTCAAGCTCGCCACCACGATGTTCTTGTCGATGCCGATGCCAAACAGCGTTGACCCATCGGCCAGCCGCAGTTCCACATAGGCGATGGCCGCCGCGTTCGCCCCGTGGCCCATGGCGTGTTCGCGGTAGTCGGCCACGTCGAAGGCGAGGCCGCGACTCTTTCCGCATGGCGTCAACGAAGCCATCGACCGGGCCGTTGCCGTGGCCGTGGATGGTTTTGTGCTTGCCGTCCACGGAAACCTTGGCGGTCATTTCCTGGTCGCCATGGTCCGACTTGGCCTTGTGCTCGATGAAGCCATAGAGGCCGTTGCCCTCCAGATATTCGGCCTCGAAGGCGCGCCACAGGCGCTCGGCGCTAAGCTCCACGCCCTCGCCATCGGCGATGGCCTGCACCACTTTCGAAAACTCGATCTGCGCGCGGCGCGGCAGCTCGATGCCGTGTTCGGTCTCCAGGATATAGGCCACGCCGCCCTTGCCGCTTTGGCTGTTGATGCGCACCACGGCCTCGTAAGAGCGGCCCAGATCCATGGGGTCAATCGGCAGATAGGGCACCTCCCACAGGGGCCGGTTCGACGCCTTCATGGCCTTGAAGCCCTTGTTGATGGCGTCCTGGTGCGAGCCGCTGAACGCCGTGAACACCAGCTCGCCCGCATAGGGGTGTCTGGGGTGGATGGGCAGCTGGTTGCAATATTCCGCCATGCGCACGAGGTCGTTGATGTTGGAGCAATCCAATTGCGGATCAACGCCTTGCGTGAACAGGTTCATGGCCAGCGTGACGAGGCAGACATTGCCGGTGCGCTCGCCATTGCCGAACAGCGTGCCCTCGACGCGGTCGGCGCCCGCCAGCAAGGCGAGCTCGGTGGCCGCCACCGCCGAGCCCCGGTCATTATGGGGATGCAGCGAGATGGTGAGGCAATCGCGGTTCTTGATGGTGCGGCAGAACCACTCGATCTGGTCCGCGTGGATGTTGGGCGTCGACATCTCGACCGTGGCGGGGAGATTGAGGATGAGCTTCTTCTCAGGCGTGGGCTGGTAGACATCCATCACCGCCTCGCAAATCTCCACCGCGTAATCCATTTCGGTGCCGGTGAAGCTTTCCGGGCAATATTCATGGCGGGTGACCGCCTCCATGCCGTATTCTTTTTCCAAAGCCACGATGAGCTTGGCGCCCTTCACCGCGATATCGGTGATCCCCGCCTTGTCCAGCTTGAACACCACGCGGCGCTGCAATTCGGAGGTGGAATTATAGAGATGCACGATGGCCGACTTGACGCCCTTCAGCGCGTCAAAGGTGCGGCGGATGAGCTCCTCGCGCGATTGCGTGAGCACCTGGATGGTGACGCCATCGGGGATTTTCTTCTGCTCGATGAGAAAGCGCACGAAATCAAAATCGGTTTGCGAGGCGGAAGGGAAACCCACTTCGATTTCCTTGAAGCCCATGGCGAGCAAGGCGTTGAACATGCGCATCTTGCGCTCGTGGCCCATGGGCTCGATGAGCGACTGGTTGCCGTCGCGCAAATCAACCGAGCACCAGATGGGGGCCTTCGTGATGCGGCGGCCGGGCCACTGGCGGTCGGCCAGGTTGATCTGGCCATAGGGCTGGTATTTCTCGTGGGGGGAAATCATCATCGGACTGTTCTCTGGTCTTAGCTGTTGGGATTATCGTTTAGTGAGTTTTCCCCAAAGAGCCAAGGCAATGCGCCCAGCCGGCCCTCAGGGGCTGCTAAGAAGGAGAAGGTGAAATGATGCAGTCATAACCATGACCGATACATAGACGATCATGGATTTAAGCGCAAGTTGGGGCTGGCCGTCCGATTTGTCATACCAATACCGTTGCATCGGTTTCGCACTGTGTTAGCATCCGGTGCGCGGGGCCCCGCCCCGCTAGCCCGACAAATAAAAAAGCCATGGGAGAAAGAAATGCTCAAGAAAACATTGGTTTGTTCTATTGCACTTGCAGCACTCGTTGCAACAAGCACGGCATTTGCCGACACGAAAGACAAAAAAATTGCCCTGTCCAACAACTACGCCGGAAATTCCTGGCGCCAGTCAATGCTGAAGAGCTGGGACAAGGTGACAAAAAAGGCCGTGGCGGACGGCATTGTGGCCGCCGCCGATCCCTTCACCACTTCTGAAAACCAGGTCACCGAACAGGCCGCGCAAATCCAGAATCTTATTCTGCAAGGCTACAACGCGATTGTCATCAACGCCGCGTCGCCAGATGCCCTCAACGGCGTGGTCAAGCAGGCCTGTGATGCCGGCATTGTGGTTGTGTCATTCGATGGCATTGTCACTGAACCCTGCGCCTATCGCATCGCCGTCGACTTTGCCAAAATGGGAGAAGTGCAGCTCGACTATCTCAACGAAAAAATGAAGGATGGCGGCAACCTGCTGGAAATCCGCGGCCTTGCCGGCGTGTTTGTCGATGATGAAATCTCCAAGGGCATCCATCGCGGCGCTGACAAATACACGCAGTTCAAGATCGCCGGCTCCGTCCATGGCGACTGGGCCCAGGAAGTTGCCCAGAAAGCCGTGGCAGGCATTCTGCCGTCGCTGCCTGAAATCAAGGCCGTGGTGACCCAGGGTGGCGATGGTTATGGCGCTGCCCAGGCCTTCAAGGCCGCCGGCCGCCCGACCCCCTTGATCATCATGGGCAACCGCCAGGATGAATTGCAGTGGTGGAAAGAGCAGAAGGATGCCAACGGCTATGAAACCATGTCGGTTTCCATCGCCCCCGGCGTGTCAACGCTGGCCTTCTGGGTGGCGCAGATGATCCTTGATGGCAAAAAAGTGCCGCAGGACCTGACCGTGCCGTTCCTGCAGATCGACCAGGGCAATCTTGAAGCCAATTTGGCCACCACCGAAAAGGGCGGCGTGGCCAATGTTGAATACACCGCCGAGGACGCAGCCAAAGTTGTTGCCGGCAAGTAAGCCTTGAACGTCTCTGCAATAAAACTGGACGGCGTTGAACGAAGTTTCGGCGCCGTCCGGGCCCTTGCTGGCGTAAGCCTTGATGTGCGGGCCGGCGAATGCCTGGGGCTTGTCGGCCACAATGGCGCCGGCAAATCCACGCTCATGCACATTTTGGCGGGAACGCTTTCGCCGGACAAGGGCGAACTGAGCAGTGGCAGTTCCAGGCTTACCGGCCAGTGGTCGGTGAGGGCCGCCAAGGCCAATGGCATCCGCTGCGTGTTTCAGGAACTCTCCCTCTGCCCCAATCTCACGGTTGCCGAGAATGTGCGCATTGTCCACCGGCCCCTAAAGGGCCTGGGCTGGAAAACGCGCGCCCGCGCTTTGGCGCTTGAAAAACTCGATGAAATATTTCCCGGCCATGGCATTGGCGCCGATGATGCCATTTCCGACTTGCCCATCGGCAAGCGCCAAATGGCCGAAATCGCCCGCGCCTTTACCGTGACCGATGTTGCCCTGCGCCTGGTTATTCTCGACGAGCCAACCTCATCACTTGATGCCGTCAGCGCCGAACAGCTCCTCGGCTTTGTGAGAAAGCAGGTGGTCAAAGGCACCAGCGTGATTTTGATTTCCCATTTGCTTGGCGACATCCTCGGAACCTGCGACCGCATCGTCGTGATGAAAGACGGCAAGACCGTTGCCGAGCGGCCGACCGCCAAATTTGACAGGCACTCGCTGGTGGCCGCCATGGGGACCGAAGCCGCGCAGGAAAAGCTGGCAGTGGCCCGTAAAGGCAAATCCAGTTCCGATGCGCCTGTCATCATTCGCGCCAAACCCCGGACGGGTTCGGGAGAGCTGGTTGCACACCAAGGCGAAATCATCGGACTCGCCGGCCTCGCCGGCCACGGCCAAACCCGCATGCTGCTCCAGTTGTTCGAAAAATCAGAAGCGCAAGTTCTAGGCCCCGTGGCCTTCATCGCCGGCGACCGCCAATCCGACGGCATTTTCAATCTGTGGTCTATCGCGTCAAATGTTACCGTGCGGTCGCTGCGCAACATGCTGAAGTGGAAATTGATTGTACGTGAAAGTGAAACCAGGCTGGCAGACGAATGGAAAACCCGGATGGGCATCCGCACACCGGACATGAACAATAATATCCTGACCCTTTCGGGTGGCAACCAGCAAAAGGCGCTCTTCGCGCGCGCCTTGGGTTCTGAAGCCGGCATTATCCTTATGGATGATCCCATGCGCGGCGTTGACGTTGGCACCAAGCTTGAAGTTTACGACATGATTGCCAATGAAGCGAAGGCGGGCCGCACCTTCATCTGGTACACGACTGAAATCGAAGAGCTGGGTTACTGCGACCGCGCTTATGTTTTCCGCAACGGCACAATCTCCGCTGAACTGGGCGGCGATGATTTGTCGGAAGAAAAAATCCTGCAGGCGTCCTTCGCGGAAAGCTCGGCAGCATGAACAAAAGCCTTTTGCGCGCCCTGTTGCCTTTCATTTCGCTTGCGGTGGTTCTCGGCGCAACATTCTATGTGCAGCCGCGCACCATGAGTTACTTCGGCCTGAACCTCATGCTGCAATATGCGGTACCTATCGCGCTTGCAACCATCGCGCAGATGTTTGTAATCACGGTCAATGACCTCGATTTGTCGATTGGGCCTTTTGTCGGCCTCGTTGGCTGTATCGCTTCAACCCTGCTCTACACCAATCCCCTCCTTGGAACTCTCGCCCTGCTCCTGTGCATTGCAGCCTATGCTGCGATTGGCGCCTTGATCCATAGCCGCAATCTTCCATCAATCGTTGTAACTCTTGGCCTGTCCTTCGTGTGGCTGGGCATAGCCGTTCTCATTCTGCCATCGCCCGGCGGCAAAGCACCGGAATGGTTAAAAGCCCTCATGGCGCTGAAAATACCATTCATTCCTTTCCCGATCATCGCTGCCATCGTCATTGGCCTGGTGGTTCAGGCAGCGCTTATGTATTCGTCCTATGGCGTGATAGCGCGTGGTGCCGGCGGCAACCCAAGAGCGCTGCAACGCGCGGGCTGGTCAATGCTCAAAACCAAATCCGCCATGTTTGCGCTCGCCGGAATGTTTGGCGTTCTTTCAGGACTCTCCCTGTTGGGATTGACAACATCCGCCGATGCCCATGTGGCTGACCGTTACACGCTCTATACAATTGCGGGTGTCATTTTGGGCGGTGGTGAATTTATCGGTGGCAGGGTTTCGCCCTTGGGTGCCGTGGTTGGCGCCCTCACGCTGGCACTTGCCGGATCATTCCTCATTTTCCTCAAGATTTCTCCGGATTGGCAGATTGGCGCGCAGGGCGCCATCCTCATTATTGTTCTGGCACTCAAGGCCCCGCTCACACTTGGGGAGCAACGCGGATGACAGGCAGGCTGCTCCGTGAGCCTTGGATATGGTCATTTATTGCGGCGCTCGGCGTATGGCTGGCAACGATAACCTACACCGGCGGCCAAGGTGCTGGCGAAATCCTGACTGCCGCGCTTTCCTTCGCAACCTTCAGCATTATCGTTGGCCTCGGCCAAATGATGGTGATCACCACGGGCCCCGGCAATGTCGATCTGTCAATTCCCGCCACGATTACGCTTTCAGGCGTTGTGGCGATGAAAGTGATGGATACAAATTCCAGCCTTTTAGTTCCCGGCATCATCGCAGCCCTCGGCGTGAGTTTCCTCGTTGGCGTGTTTAATTATGGCCTCATCCGCTTGCTCCGCATTCCTCCCATTATTGCAACACTGTCTTCGAGTTTTCTCGTTCTCTCTACGGCCATTTCCTATGGTCGCGGCATCCGCATAAAGCCTCCGCTTCCATTGGATAATTTTGCAACGGCGCGCATTTTTGGAATTCCGTGGTCCGCAATTTTTGTTCTCGCTCTCAGCATTGTCCTGTCCATTGTTATCAGGCGTACGCTTTATGGCCGGGCAGTTGTGGCAATTGGGCAAAATCCAAGAGCGGCATGGCTTGCAGGTATCAACGTCAACCAGACCCGCTTCATAACCTATGTGCTCAGTGCCCTTCTCGCTGGCGTTTGCGGCATTTTATTATCAGGTTTTTCCGGCGGTGCCGCCCTCAACATGGGGGAAGAGTTCTTGCTGGCATCCATCGCCGTTGTGGTTATCGGCGGAACCTCCGTCGCCGGCGGCCGCGCAAGCGTTCCCGGCGTCTGGGGTGCTGCCCTGTTCATGTATTTGCTCATCACCATGCTTAACACCTTTGGGGCCAGCGCTGGCGTGCGGCTGATCATGACTGGCATCATCATCATTGCTGTCATCATCCTGGCAGGCGGTGAAAAGCAGTCACGCTAGATCACGATCACTTTGGGATGAAACATCCCAAAGTGATAAACGTGATCGTCGCATTAATTCTGGCGCGTGTTGCATTAAAGCCGCATTAACGATGAATTTGCGGTCCCGCGGAATCAGGCTAACTTCCGTCACGATTTGCTGTCAAATCCCGGCAAAACCAACTCGGGGACCATGATTATGAAATCCATTATCTTAGCCGCAACATTCGTTGCAGCCCTTTCGGGCGCGTCATTTGCTGGCCAGTGCCAGGACGATATCGCCAAGATTGATGAGGCTTTGGCTTCCCAGGAACTGGATGCAGACCAGCGCGCCCAGCTCGATGACATGCGCAATCAGGCGGTGCAGCTGTGTGGCGCCGGCAATGAGCAGGAAGGCCTCGACGTCACCGCCGAAGCCAAAGCGCTGCTGAACCTTCAGTAATCAGCCGAACGCCAGCACGGCAAGCGCAAGCGCAGTGATGGCCAATATCCAAACCCCGCCAATGAAAAAACTGACGCGCGGCAAGAGTGCCGCGTTGCCACTGCGCATCATCTGGCCGCCCGTGCGCCGCGCCATGATGTGGCTGAGGGTCAGCAGCACGACAACGGCCATCTTGGCGTGAAACCAGCCGTTCAATCCCTCGCCACCACTTGCCCACAGCAGCAAAACTCCGCTCACCCATATTCCGGCAATTATGCCATCGCCAATCTGCGCCACGGTGCGGCGTTGCAGCCCAAGGCCTTTCGCCATGTCCCCCGTTTTGCCGAGGCTGAGCCGCGTGTTGATGAAGTTGGAGCAGCTCATGCCCACGCCCATGGCGATGAAAAACAGATGCAGGGTCAGGAAAAGCTGGCGCATGGGCTATATCTCCAATGTGCCTGCCATGACCCTTATGGCCTGCCCCGACACGCGAACGGCAATGAGTTTACCCTCCTTCACATCCGCTTCAAGGAAAAGATCAGAAGCGCGCCCCATCTCATAGCCCTGCTCCAGCTGCCATTTATGGCTGCCGTTTTTCAGGGCTTCCGATTTCAACAGCTGCGCTGCCAATAGCGCCGTCGCCGAGCCCGTGGCCGGATCCTCCGGGATGCCGCCGGTGGGTGAATACATGCGGGCGCGGAATTTGGTATCCGGGTGATCACCACCCCGAGTGTAGAGATATGCACTATCAATACCCAGCGGGGCAATCAGCTTCGACCAGTAGGGTTCAATTGGCCGCGACCGGCCAAGAGCCTCTCGCGAGTTGATTGGCACATAGAAAAAACGGGGGCCGCCCTGATACAGGCCAATCAGGTGTCCATCAAAACCAATATCTGAAGTCTCCAGAGAAACAGCCTGCGCCACGTCTTCAACGGATGGCAGCGCCATATCAACCGCAAACGGAACAACCGGCGCTGTAAACTGCGCATGTGGCACATCGCCAATGCGCGTAACTTTTACAGGCACCAGTCCTGCCACTTCTTCCAAACGGATTGTTGTTTCAAAACTGCACCCCGGCTTATATTTCATTTCAGCCAAGAGAATTGCACAGCCCACCGTGGGATGTCCGGCAAAGGGAATCTCTCCTGCCGGAAAGAAAATGCGGACCTTTGCCGTGTTGGCGGGGTCTGCGGGCTTCATCACAAAGATGGTCTCGGACAAATTGAATTCGCGGGCTATGGCCTGCATTTGCTCCGTAGACAGAGCGTCCGCGTCCAGCACAACCGCCAGCGGATTGCCGCTGAAGCGGCGGCTGGTGAAAACATCAAGGGTGTAAAATGCAAGCTGCATGGATTGAAATGTATGACCACTCCAAACCACGCAGCAACAGTTTTATTGTCCTGATTGTCTCCCTAGGGAATGGCGCCTTCGGCGCGCGCACCGGCCTTCACTTCGAAGTCCTTTTCACCAATCACAGTGCCGTCCGCGGATTTTGCAACCACATGGTAGGTTCCCGCGCTGAAGGCCTTGTTGACCGCCCCGCCATACTCAGTCGCAATGTACTGGCGTTTGCCTGAAATATCTTTTGTGCCTGAAAATATTTCGAGGGTTGAATTTGCTGGGCCCGCAACCGCCAGATATCCGCCATTGAGGTCAACACCGACTTTTGCAACACCCGCTGCCTTTACGTCAACCACGGCCGAACCACTCGCATAATCCTGCGCAAAAATGACCAGGTATTTTCCTGCTGCAACCTTGAACTGCGTCGATGATCCATAGGTCGTTGTTATCCACTCATGTTTGCCGTCGAGGCCAGCCTCACCTTTCCGCAGTTCAATCGACGCGCTGTCCGGCACCGCTGGCCCGCCAGCGGAAAACACGCCGCTGGCCTCGATGATACCCGCGCCCAATGAAACAGACTGGGCAATGGTTTTGCCGGCATCAATCTTCACATCTTGTTCTGCCACGGCGGTTCCAAGCTTTAGCCGGACCTTGTAGGCGCCAGCGGCAGCGAGGAAGGAGACTTCCGGATTGTACTTCGTCGCCAGCACGCGGCTGTTGGCATCCAGCAATTCCCAGGTCGTGCCGGGATCATTGAGAGGCAGCGTGCCATCCATCGTTCCGGACAAGTTGATAACGCCCGCCTCCAGGCTGATATCCAGGGTTTCTGATTTGCCATCCATAATTTTGACGGGAGCCTCAACCACCGCGAGATCCACGGAAACTTTCGCAATATAATCACCCGGCTTTGGCAAATTGGTTTTGACATCAACACCATATTCAGTGCCAACGCCCGGACCCCTCTGGCCATCGACCGCCGCAAAGAAATCCCAACTGGCAGAATCATACCCAGCCGGAAGCTCAACACCTTCCGCCATGACGACATGGCCCACAAGATTGAACTTCGGCGCTGCCGGTTCAGGCGCAGGCTCCGGTGCCTTTGCTTCAACTGTCTTCGTCAGGGCTTCCTGCAATTCATTGGCATTGTCAGCCGTTGAATAGGTGCCACCGGTTTTTTCCGCCAGGCATTGAAGCTGGGCAACGGCACCCTTGTTATCAAGGCCAAAACCCACCGTGTGGACCGTCAGATTAACACCCAGTTTCTCAAGCTCTTCAGCCACCGCGCAGGGGTCGACATCACAGGTTTCAATGCCATCGGACACCAGAATGACAGTTGCCTTCTTCTCGGTAAATTTGAGCGACTCCGCCGCCATGCGAACCGCCGCCGTCATCGGCGTCTTGCCCTTGGGGTTGAGCGCCTTCACCGCCGACATGTAATCCGCGGCATCAAGCGGCCCTGCCTCACGCAGCACTTCAATATCCGTGCAGGAGCCTTTTTCGCGGTGGCCATAAGCCACAAGGCCAAGTTCATCCGCCGGCTTCCAGTTGCCTACGACCTTGCCCACTACGTCCTTGGCAATTTCCATTTTCGTCTTGCCGTCAATCTGCCCCCACATGGAGCCCGACGCATCCAGCACCAGCACAACGCGGCCACCCTCTTCGGCATGCACCGGAACCATCGCCAACAAAAACAGGAATGCGGCAAGCACCGCTGAACGGAAACCAATCATAACCCACTCCATCGCGTGCCCACTCGCCGGGCAAATTGCAATTCCGTCAGGCGTTTGTCAATCCGATGGCGCCATCATAGATCAGTTTGACGGAGACCAGAAAAAGCGCCACTTCAACCACCCGGAAAAAAATTCCCTGGGGAATGATGCGGGTGAGCCGGTAGCCCAGAAAAGCGCCGATGATGGCGATGGGGGCAAGATACAGGCCGGTTTCCAGGCTGCCCACATTCACCTGGCCCAGAAACCAGTAAGGCGGCAGCTTCAGCAGGTTGATGATCGCGAAGATGATGGTGGAGGTTCCCGCATAAACCATTTTTTCCAGCCGCTGCGGCAGCACATACATCTGGTAGGGTGGTGCGCCCGCATGGGACACAAAACTGGTAAAGCCCGTAAGCGCCCCCCAAAAAATGCCGCGCGGAATGTCAGCCGATTTGGGCGGCAAGTTGCGCCGCGCCTTCAACAGGGCGTCCACACAATAGGCAAGCCCGATGATGCCGACCACAAGTTTCACCAGGCTGTCACTGGTGATGTGCGCGGTTGCCCACCCCACTGCAATGCCGATGGCGGCTGCGGGAACCAGTATCCTGATATTCCTGATGTCGTAGGATTTCCGGTAAATCCACAAGCCGTACATGTCGCTGATGATATAGATCGGCAGCAACAATCCCGCGGCGACAACCGGTGAAATCTGCAACGCCATGAGCGGCACGGCAAGGATGCCGACAAGCGGCAATCCGCCCTTGGAGCTGCCAACAAAAAATGCTGCCAGCCCCGCCAAAACCCAAAACCAGATTTCTGGTGTCATCACGGGCTTTCGGCACCCAGCGCAACATCAGCGTGCTTCACGCCGAGAAATTCACTCAGGCAGGAAATCACAAAGTTATGGTCTTCCCGCTGGGGGATTCCTGACACGGTAATGGTGCCCACAATGCCGGTGCCGATGATGTGAATGGGAAAACACCCGCCGTGCGGTGCCACATCGATGGGATTGACACCGCGCAATTCATCAAGCCCTTGCCCGCTTTGCACAATCTCGCGGCTCACCCGGTAGGAGCATTTATGCAGGCGCATGACGACATTGATTTTCCGCCGCACCCATTCCGGATTGTCCGGGCTGGTGCCGGGCAGTGCGGTGTAAAACAGCGGCCTTCCCGCCACGCGAATATCTATGACCAACGGCAGTTTTTTTGCCTCAGCCGCGTTCCGCATGAGCGAACCCAAAGTCCACGCGTCCGCCTCATTGAAGCTCTTGAAGCGAAGCTGCTGCTCCTGGATTTTTATCCGTTCAATATCGCTTTCAACTGACACGCTGATTCTCCCTAACCTACATTGTCATGATTCTGCGCTGGCCATGCAACGCGTTCTCCGGCCGGTAAAAGAAGCGAACGGCCCAAATCCGTCAAGGCATATTCAACGCCGGATTCATGCCCGCGGTGGCAATCTTGAGTTGGGCTGAGCGGCAGCTTAGAAATAGAGGCATGAAACCCAGTGTTTTTGCCTTTTCCGCAACAATACACAAACTCGGCATCAATCCGGTCGTCGATGTGCCGGAGAAAATTGTCGATGCACTCCTGCGCCAGGCCGGGAAAAACAGCGCGCCAGTTCAGGTAATATGCAATCTGGACGGCGTGGAATTCGATGCAAACATTGTGCGGTATGCCGGCGACTGGCGGCTCTATCTCAATACGCCGGTAAGAAAAAGTGCCGGGAAAGATGTGGGCGACACGGTCAAAATCACGTTGGCTTACGATCCTTCCGTTCGCATGCCGCCCATGCCCGAGGCATTCCGTCTGGCGCTAAAGGACAACACCGATGCACAGAAGGCATGGCGATTGCGCCCGACGCCGAAACGCCGTGAAATCCTTGAAGAGCTCAATCAAAAGCCTGACGATGCCGAGCTCGCGCGCGGCATTATTGAAGACAATTGAAAAGCTGCTCAAAAAATCCTGAATGATCAATTGGCGCTTGCCGCCGATAGTATCCCGGCCATCCCGGCATAGCCCCGCTGCCTGGCATGATCGAGCGGCGTCAGGCCTGAACGGTCCGCGATTTTCACGTTGGCACCCGCCTGCACGAGGGCCTTCACCACATTTACATGGCGCGCGCCGCCATCGCCCAGGATCACGGCCTCGATCAGCGCCGTCCAGCCAAGATTGTTCACATGGTCAAGCGGCGCTCCCGCCTTGATCAGCTCCTCAACAACCTTGTCGTGGCCAAGATGGGCCGACGCAATCAGCGCCGTACCGTCATACGGGCTGGTGATATTGCTGGCCTTGCCACCGATCTCAAGAGCCACTGCTAGTGTGGCCACATCATCAGCGACCGATGCGATCGTCACAATATCATAGGCTTGGTATTCCAGCGCATTCACGTCCGCCCTCGCCCTGGCCAGGGCGCGCATGGCATCATGCCGCCCAAGATAGGCCGCCACATGCAACGGCGTGCGCTGGTAGGCATCGCGCGGGTCTGGGTTCTGGTCTTTCGCCAGGGCCGCCGCAATTTCATTTATGTCGCCGTTCGCTGCAGCCTGGTGCAATCCGGCGTACTGGCTAATTTCCGAGGCGGTTGGCGGCACCTGCGCATGAGCCAGACTTCCCGCCAGCATGAGCATGAATATTAAACCAACTACCCAAAAATATATCGCATTGTGATTCATCCATATATGACCTTCAACAACAGTGGACTTGCCCCCGGCACCCGGCTTTCTCCCTACGCCGCTTGATCAAATTCCTTCCGCGCCGCCCTCACCACTTCATGATTCTGCGCCGACCATTCGACAAGCTGGTCCAGGGGAACCAGAAGCGAACGGCCCAAATCCGTCAAGCCATATTCCACGCTCGGCGGCACTGTTGGATAAACTTTCCGGGAGATCAGCCCATCGCGCTGCAAATGGCGCAGCGTTTCAGTCAGCATGCGCTGGGAAATATCGCCGATCTGCCGGCGCAATGCACCGAACCGGACAGGGCCGTCCTTCAAGTGCCCGACAATCAGCACACTCCACTTGTCACCTATACGGTCCAAAACATCACGCACCGGACAGGCCGCCGTAAGGGCGGGATCAAGGCGGTTGGAAAGTTGAAGAGCGATAGCTGCGGTCATGGAGGTAGTTCTTTCTATGTAACCAGGGGCGCCAAAAGTGCCGTCTTGCGTCCCATCTAAAATACTCTATTTGAGACTTACTCTCAATTAGAGACTAATGCAAGAAAGGAAATTCCCATGTATCTCGTCACCGGCGCTTCCGGCCATCTCGGCCAGCTCGTTATCAGCAACCTCCTAGAAACTCACAAGATTCCAGCCAGCGAGATCATCGCCACCACCCGCAACCCCGAAAAACTCGCAAACCTTGCCGCCAAGGGCGTTGTCGTTCGCGCTGCCGATTTTGAAAACACCGCCAATCTGGCGGAAGCCTTCAAGGGTGCCACCCGCCTCCTGCTCATCAGCACCGATGCGATTGACCGCCCCGGCCGCAGGCTTGAGCATCACAGCAATGCCATTGCCGCCGCCGAAAAGGCAGGCGTTGCCCACGTCATTTATACCTCGATGCCAAACCCCGAAAATTCGCCTCTGCTGCTAGCTCCCGATCACGAGGGAACCGAAAAGGCTCTGACCTCAAGCAAACTCCCAGGCTGGACGATTTTGCGCAACCACTGGTATTTCGAGAACCTGTTCTATTCCCTGCCCCACGCCATCAAGTCCGGCACCTGGTACACGGCGGCAGGCGATGGCAAGATCGCCCATATCGCCCGCGAGGATTTGGCCAAGGCCGCCGCCGCTGCTTTGGCCTCGAACGAGACGGCAAAGAAAACCTACACCCTCTCAGGCGCCGAAGCGCGCACCACCGCTGAAATCGCCAAGCTGGTGAGCGATGCGGTTGGCAAGCCCATTTCGGTCGTGCAGGTTCCGCTTAATGGTCTCGTTCAAGGCATGGTAGGCTCCGGCATGCCGGAAGTGATCGCCCGCGTCTTCGCTTCCTTCGACACCAACACCGCCGCCGGCCGCGTGGCCGACGTGACAGGCGACTACAAGAAACTCACCAGCAACGACAACACGCCGTTCACCAGCTGGCTCGCAAAAAACAAGCAGGCCTTCTTGGGCTGAGCAAGGCAAGCGGTATACCTCCCTCAACCTGTCATCCCCGCATTTATTGCGGGGACCCATTTGTCCGCTATTGCGAACAGCTCAGTTGCGGTACCATGGGTCACTGGGGTAAACCCGGCGATGACAGGTTTGGGATGGAGGTGCGTTGCATGAAATTCAACAAGAAGCATCTTGGCTCATCATTTGAAAGCTGGCTTGAAGACGAAGGCATTCTTGAGGAAGCCACCAACCATGCCGTCAAGAGCGTGCTGGCTTGGCAACTCACTCAGGAAATGAAAAAGAAGAAATTGACCAAGCAACAGATGGCGGCTTCAATGAAGACCAGCCGCGCCCAACTGGACCGCGTTCTTGATCCAAAAAGCGGCAATGCCACGCTGGAAACTTTACAGCGCGCGGCGCAGGCAGTGGGACGGAAATTGAAGGTGGAGTTGGTTTAACAAGTCAAAATAACCGGACGATCATATATCTAAAGTTATCCCGGTATGTTGTTCAATTTTCATCTTCAACAGTCCTTTGGCTAAAGCGGCGAGCAAATCCAAAGAAAAGCCACCAGCAGCCTGAACTCCAGATTTGGCAGCTGTCCACACCTCAGAATCTCTGACTGCTTCGACGAACTCATGACCCGCCCACGTAAGTTCAATACGCAACCAATAGGGACCATCATTGCTTTTTGCATCAATGGCAGAAAGTAAACCTGCTTCTTCGACTAGCATTTTTACATGATAACAAACGGGATCTTGGAAACTTCTTTGTCCCTGTCCTAGGCTAGGCCATGTGGACGGATTGTCGCTGGTATAGCGTAGGTGATTCACAAATCAGTTTTTCAGTGATTCATAGGAAGCCGGTTTGGAGGATCGGTGATGTCGACACGAATGGAGCAAAGGGATTGGCAGATTGCGCTGGAGGTTTTCCGGGCAAGCTTGCCGCGGCGCGGCGAGAGGGGCCGCAATGATCGTCTGTTTTTGGAGGCCCTGCATTATTTCACCGTTCACAACGTGACATGGCGGGCCTTGCCGGAGCGTTTCGGCAACTGGAACAGCGTGTGGAAAAGGTTCTGGCGCCTGAGCCAGTCGGGCGTCTTCGAGATGTTCTTCGACACGCTGGCATCCTTGAGCAAATCGGCCCATCTCGTGCAGATGTTCGATTCCACCGTGGTTCGCGCCCATGTCTCGGCGGCGGGCGCAAAAGGGGGCAGGAAACCCAGGCGCTCGGTCGTTCGCGTGGCGGCTTCTCGACCAAAATCCATCTGAAGACAGATAATGATGGCTACTTCCTTGCCTTCGATCTCACTGGCGGAGAGAAAGGCGATGCGCCGCAATTCGAGATACTCGCTGGTCTCGGCCCCGACATTGAGCCGCGTGCCGCACTCGGCGACAAGGGCTACGACAGCAAAGCCATCCGGGAAATCTGCCGCTCACGCGGCATTGTGCCCGTCATTCCCTACCGGTCGAACATCAAGGGAAGGCCGAAATACTTCCCCAAAATCCTCTACAGGGCACGCGCCCGCATCGAACAATCCATCGGCAAACTCAAGCGGTTCAAACGCATCGCACTACGCTGCGAGAAAACCGCTAAGAATTTCGCATCCTTCGTCGCTCTTGCATCTGGCTTCATCTTGATCAAATCCGTCCACACAACCTAGTGAACAAGCCTGAAAGATCAGGATAACTGCTAGCCTCAACGGCTAGCAGTATTTCCCGAATTAGATTTATATCCCTTTTCAATGAATTTTCCAAAAATTGAAGAATAAATTCTAATTCCGCGCCTTGTCCACCAGCTTGTTCTTGCCGATCCACGGCATCATCTCGCGCAGCTTTTCGCCCACGGCCTCGATCTGGTGGCTGTCGTTGTTGCGGCGGATGGCTTTGAATCTTGCGGCGCCGGCGCGGTATTCCTGCATCCATTCGGACGTGAATTTGCCGGTCTGGATGTCGGCCAGCACGCGCTTCATCTCGGCCTTGGTATCCGACGTGATGATGCGGGGGCCGGAAACATATTCGCCCCACTCGGCGGTGTTTGAAATCGAATAGTTCATGTTGGCAATGCCGCCTTCGTAGATCAGGTCCACGATGAGCTTCACTTCATGCAGGCATTCGAAATAGGCCATTTCCGGCGCGTAGCCCGCTTCCACCAGGGTTTCAAAACCGGCGCGGATGAGTTCCACCAAGCCGCCGCAGAGCACCACCTGCTCGCCGAACAGATCGGTTTCGCATTCCTCCTTGAAGGTGGTTTCGATGATGCCGGAACGGCCGCCGCCAACGCCTGAAGCGTAGGACAAAGCAAGATCATGGGCATTGCCGGAAGCATCCTGGTTGATGGCGATGAGGCAGGGAACGCCGCCGCCCTTCTGGTATTCGCCGCGCACCGTATGGCCGGGGCCTTTCGGGGCGATCATCACAACGTCGATGGTCTTCTTCGGTTCGATCAAATTGAAATGCACGTTAAGGCCGTGGGCAAAGGCAATCGCCGCGCCATCCCGGATGTTGGGCGCAATGTCCGCCTTGTAAATGTCGGCCTGCAATTCATCAGGCGTCGCCATCATCAGCAAGTCGCCCCACTTGGCAGCTTCGGCCACGGTCATGACCTTGAGGCCATCAGCCTCGGCTTTCTTGATGGTTGGCGAGCCCGCCTTCAAGGCCACGGCCAAATGCTTGGCGCCGGAATCCTTCAGGTTCAGCGCATGCGCCCGGCCCTGGCTGCCATAGCCCACGATGACGACCTTCTTGCCCTTGATCAGGTTAACGTCGGCATCCCGGTCATAATAAACGCGCATGTGATATTCCCTCATGAATTGTTGCAGCGGGAATTAGCGGGCTGGGCCAATTAAGGCAAGCGGCAATAAGCATGGCGCCTATGTGCGCCCAAATGATCCTGAAACAATGGCCGCAAGCAGCTTTTGCATGGGCGGCAGGCGGCTGAGCATGGCGACGAGATAATCACGCGCCAGCGGCAGGAGAACGGAGTCCGATTGATAGAAGGGGGTGAATACCTGCGATAGCGCCTGATACAGCTTCACATGAAAACGCCGCGCGCGCGCATAAGCCGCAAAAGCTGCTGGCAGATCGTCATGCGCCTCCAAGGCCTCAGTCAGCGCCATCACATCCAGCAGCGCCATATTTGCCCCCTGCCCCAGTTGCGGACTGGTGGAATGGGCGCTGTCCCCGATAAATACCAGCCTGTCTCCATAGGGCAGCGTCAGCGTATGATGGTCATAACTCGCCATGGTCATTTGATCGGCGTCGGTTATGCCTGCCAGCAGCTTTTCGGTTTCCGGCCAAAGCTGCAGAACGTCGGCTTTCCAGGCTTGCAGCCCCGCCGCTGTCCATGCCGGATAGTCCGAGGTTTTCAAACTCCAGAAAAATGCGGTTTGCGGACCATCATTTTCATCACGCTTTCCGATCGGCAACACGCCTGACATGATTGACGCCCGTTCGTAGCGCTGCTCCAGGGCGTGGTCATCAAACGGCGCACCCGGCCACGGCAAACTCGCCCAAATTGCCCCATACCCCAGCATTTTCCGACAGTCCGGCCCGCTGGCAAATTCAATCAGCGGCGAACGACTGCCCAAGGCGTCAATCACAAGATCGAAGGGTCCCACTCTCCCGTCTTGATTCAAAATCAGAGAATGCTTCTGCAAACCCTTGATTTTACAATTCGTTCTAACGTCAATTCCAGCCGCCTTCACGGCATCAAGCAAGACATTGAACAAACCGGCCCGATGCACCGCAAGCCCGCGAGCTGGCCCCAGCGCCGCATAGCGCACATCCAAAACCACCCTTTCAGAAGCTTTGCCATAGAGCCTGTCAATGCGCGCACCCAGGACGCGCATCCGCGTCCCCAGCCCCAGCCAGTCTAAAACCGCAAGGCCTGTCGGCTGGAGAATGAGCCCGGAGCCAATCGCCTTCGGTGTGTCAAACTGATCGAAAATGATGACGGAATGGCCGGCACGCTGCAGCGCAAGAGCTGCGGCCAATCCCGCAGGCCCCGCCCCGGCAATGGCGATATCCAGCCGCTTCAAGATTTATAGATCGCCAATCGCATCCCTGAACAATCGCACAGTCTCATGCATTCCGAAAGTCAGGGCGTCCGAGATGATGGCATGGCCGATGGAGACCTCGGCGAGGTTCGGCAGCGCCTTGACGAGGGCGGGCAGGTTATCACGGGTCAGGTCATGGCCCGCGTTAAGCCCAAGGCCGGCAAACTGCGCCACCTCGCCCGTTACCACAATCTTCGCAAACTCCCGTTCACGGGTCGCCGCGTCAAACGCGCCGCCGTAGGGGCCTGTATAAATTTCAATGCGGTCGGCGCCCACGGATTTTGAGAGTTCAGCCAGCGCGGGCGCCGCGTTGACAAACAGCGAAACCCGCATTTTTCCCGCCTGCAGCCGCGCGATCACATCGGTCAGCAATGCGCGATTTTTTGCAACGTCCCAACCATGATCGGATGTTCCCTGCGATGGATCGTCAGGCACAAGTGTCACCTGATCAGGCTTGTTGGCCTCCACCAGTTTCAAAAACCGTTCATCCGGATAGCCTTCAATATTGTATTCGCGGGAGGGAAATTCATTGCGAATGAGATCGCGCAGCACCGGAACATCGGCATGGCGGATATGGCGTTCATCGGGGCGCGGATGAATGGTAAGCCCAGCAGCGCCCGCTTGCAACACAATCCGCCCCAGCCCCTCCAGCGAAGGCCAAGGCAGGTTCCGCCGGTTGCGCAGGTAGGCAATGGCATTCACGTTTACCGAAAGTTTGCAGCTCATGGGATGATTTGTAAGCGGGGAATGGAATGCTGGAAAGTCCGGTTCTGAAAAATAATACCAGACCAGTTCTGGTTCCTTGTCACTGCCCGGCGAATAACTTAATTACATGGGCCCAGGGGGCTAAAGCTGGGGAACTGGACAATGAACAATATCGGTCGAAACTACATTCTGCTTGGCCTCGTTTGGCTCATCTGCGGCATGATCTTTGGCATGTGGCTCGGCGCATCAAACCAGATGAATTACGCGAACTCGCACGCCCACGCCAATCTCTTGGGGTTCGTCACATCGGTGCTGTTTGGCATGCTGCATAATGCCTATCCTGCCCTGGGAAAATCCCGGCTGGCCCTGCCGCAACTCGTCATCTATCAGGTGGGCGCCCTCATGCTGGTCACCGGGAAAGTGCTGGTTGATGGCGGCGTTGAAAGCCCGCTCCTTATCGCCGGATCACTGGTAACCGTGCTTGGCGCCATCCTCATGCTGGTGATGTTCGCCAAACACAATGGCGGAACAAAAACGGTCTAACACGCGCTGCCCCTCTTCCCGTGCGAGGAGGGGCAAAACCATCAAACCCGCATTCCCTCAGCCCCGCGGCTAATGCCGGCGACACCTGTTCGCGCCACTTCGACAAGGCCAATTGGCACCATCAGGGATATGAACTGGTCAACCTTGTCGGGCTTGCCGGTGATTTCGAAAATGAAGCTTTCGGTGGAGGCATCGATTACCCGGGCGCGGAAGGCATCAGCGAGCCGCAAGGCTTCCATGCGTTTTTCACCCGTGCCTGCCACTTTCACCATGGCCAGCTCGCGCGCGATGGAGTTGCCCTGCACCGTGAGATCAGCCACCGAATGCACCGGCACCATGCGCTCAAGCTGATGCTTGATCTGGGTCAGCACCGTCGGCGTGCCCGTCGTCACGATCGTAAACCGCGACACGTGCTTGTCGTGGATGGTTTCGGAAACCGTGAGCGAGTTGATGTTGTAGCCCCGGCCGGCAAACAGCCCGATGATGCGCGCCAGGACTCCCGGCTCGTTGTCGGCCACCACGGCCAGCGTGTGGGTTTCAACCGCCTTCTTGGAGGTGTCGAGGAAATAGGCGGAGCCCGTGGGCGCTTGATGTGCGTTCATGTTTCTCTCCTCAAACCAATTGCTTGCCACGCGCATCGATGGCGCTGCCAACGTCTTCGTCGCTCACGTCTTCACCCAGCAGCATTTCATTATGCGCCTTGCCCGATGGAATCATCGGGAAGCAATTGGCCAGCGCTGCCACCCTGCAATCGAACAGCACGGGGTATGGCGACTTGATCATTTCCGTGATCTTGCCGTCAAGCTCTGCTGGCTTCTCAGCCCGGATGCCAACGCAGCCAAAGGCTTCCGCCAGCTTCACAAAATCCGGCAGCGCTTCGGAATAGCTTTCGCTCAAACGGTTGCCATGCAAGAGCTGCTGCCATTGCCGCACCATGCCCATGTACTGGTTGTTCAGGATAAATATCTTGATGGGCAGGCGATACTGCACCGCCGTGGACATTTCCTGCATCGTCATCTGCACCGAGGCATCGCCCGCAATATCGATAACGAGCGACTTGGGATGCGCCACCTGCACGCCGACCGCCGCCGGCAAGCCATAGCCCATGGTGCCGAGCCCACCGGATGTCATCCAACGGTGCGGTTCCTGAAAATGGAAGAACTGCGCCGCCCACATCTGGTGCTGGCCAACTTCCGTCGTGATGTAAACATCCTTCTCCTTGGTGAGTTCATACAGCCGCTGAATGGCGTACTGCGGCATGATCACGTCCTTGTTGGCCCGGTATTTCAGGCTGTCCCGGGCGCGCCAAGTGTCAATTTCCTTCCACCAACTGGCAAGCGCTTTCTTGTCCAGTTCATGGGATTTGGATTTCCAGATGCGGATCATGTCTTCCAGCGCATGGGCAACATCGCCCACCACCGGAATATCAACCTGCACCGTCTTGTTGATCGACGAGGGATCAATGTCGATGTGGATTTTCTTGGAGTTGGGCGCGAAGGCATCGAGCCTTCCGGTGATGCGGTCATCAAAGCGGGCGCCAACATTGATCATCACATCGCAATCATGCATCGCCATGTTGGCTTCGTAAGTGCCGTGCATGCCCAGCATGCCGAGCCAGTTCTTGCCGGACGCGGGGTAGGCGCCAAGGCCCATGAGCGTAGAGGTCAAGGGAATGTTGGTGAGTTTTACAAATTCACGCAACAGCTTGGAGGCGATGACGCCGGAATTGATGACGCCGCCGCCGGTATAAAACAGCGGGCGCTTGGCCTTCGAAATCAATTCAACAGCGGCGCGTATCGCATCCTGATCCGGCTTCACACGCGGGCGATAGGTTTTATGCTCAATGTTCTTGGGGCCGACATAGCGTCCCGTGGCGAACTGAACATCCTTTGGAATATCAACCACAACCGGGCCGGGCCGCCCATGGGTCGCCACATAAAAAGCCTCGTGCAGGATGCGCGCAAGATCATTCACGTCCTTCACCAGCCAGTTATGCTTGGTGCAGGGGCGTGTGATGCCAACCGTGTCGCATTCCTGGAACGCGTCATTGCCGATGAGATGCGTCGGCACCTGCCCCGTGAGGCAAACCATGGGAATGGAATCGAGCAAAGCATCGGTGAGGCCCGTCACCGCATTGGTGGCGCCGGGGCCGGAGGTGACCAGCACCACGCCGCATTTTCCGGTGGAGCGGGCATAGCCTTCGGCGGCGTGGGTTGCCCCCTGCTCGTGGCGAACCAGGATATGCTTCACCTTGTCCTGCTGGAAAATCTCGTCATAGATCGGAAGCACAGCGCCGCCGGGATAGCCGAACACGTGGCTGACGCCGTGGTCGGCCAGCGCCTTCAGCACAATTTCAGCACCCGTCATCATTTCGCCCGTAGCCATTTCAAACCCTCTCGTCTCGTCCTGTCATCGTTTCACATGAACTTACCCGTCAGGCAATAAAAAAGGCCCCCGAAGGAGCCTGTTTTCCGCGCAACACCGTGTATCCTGGAAGCTTAAGCTTCCACGGCGCTACGCGGTCCCACGACGATAAGAATATTGTTCATGGGACGCATATGTAACGAGCCCGCAGGGCGAGGTCAAGCGCCCCAAGGAACAATGCTTAACCACTCATGTTTTTTTGCTGCGTATCCTGCCACAGTTCAAAGGCTGCCATCAGGGCAACCAGGGCGCCAATGACAAAATACAGGGGCCGCAAGGTGATGGCCGCGCCATAGTCGAGCACAAATACGGACACGGCAAGCCACAACCCTAGCGCGAATTGAATTATTTCTTCCCAGCGCCCGGCCATCATGATTTCAATCATGCCAAGCGACATGACCAGGATAGCAATAATCAGCATGTTGACGAGTGTTGAGTCGGGGATTTGCCCTTCCACCAGCATCGGGAAAGTATCAAGGCAAATCCAAGGCCAATCGAAAGCCAGTCTTCCCAGCCCCGGTGCGTTTTCAGTGCCTTGTAGTCAGGTAAGGTCAACCTTGTCATGGAATATTCCTCCAGTGAAAAGCCGCAGCCCACGAAGGTGGAGTCCCGTAACAGTTAACCGCCACTGAACCCTGAATTCGTGACCGCATCATTTACATGGGAACAGATTGGCCAATTGCAAGCCAGCCCTCCTGCTGGCCGCGCCACCATTGGCGCATCGCGATCTGTGCAAATTTGACCGCCGCGTCCAACCCCTTCTTGCCCTGCAGATGCTGAACAAGTTCTGGCCAGCCATCGGCTAGATGAGTTTTAGCTCAGCCATTTTAACGGCAAGTTCGGGAGCAAACAACGGGGCAATTTCTTGATCCGCCGGAATTTGCAAAACTTCGCCATAGCCTTCCGTACTGGGGCGGCGGTGAACATGGGTCACCAGTTTATTGGCGTCAATCACCCAAACTTCTCTAATGCCATAAACCGCATAGAGCTGGACTTTGCGATGGAGATCATAATTCAGGCTTGTATCAGCCACTTCCACAGCAAACCGAACGGTTTCGGGAGAGAGATTAACGAGGCCGTCAGATTCAAGATAAAACACAAAGTCCGGTTCATAAAATGTGTCGCTGTTGACGCGCAAAGTTGTTTCGGGCACCAGGCAAACACCATCGCGCAGCTTCTTTGTCCAGTATCTGTTCAATGCACCCTTCACCAATTCATGCTGATTTCCTTTGGGCGACATTGGAACAACTTCCCCGCCGATCAGTTCAAATCGATCATCTTCCGGAAGAATTCCGGCCTCTACCATGGCCTCGATTTCAGCCAATGACCAGCGGCGGCGCTGCAGGCCCTCAGCGGCCTGCGTGGTCTTCGACAATTCGGGTGGACGGAAATGATTGTTCATCGTTATTTTATAGCACAGGCTATTCAATTTGTGGAGAGGCCGCACTCCAACCCTTCGCCTGCCCCCGGCCCCAGGTGAGCTGGCGTTTGATATATTGGCGGGTGGCGATTTTGGCCAAAACCACGGCTTCATCCAGTTCCATTTCACCGCGCAAATGCTTCACGAGTTCCGGCACACCGATGGCGCGCATCATGGGTAAAGCACTGTCCAGATTGGTTAATGGCCTCACTTCATCGAGCCCCCCTGCCGCCATCATTTGGGCAAACCTAGCATCGGCGCGGGCGTAGAGTTCGGCACGCGGCACGTCAACCATCAGGCGCTCTACCTGAACACCGCTAAGGAACGCCTGCGCTTGTGCCTGCTCCTGCCAATGGGACAAGGGCTGGCCCGTACTCTCAACAACCTCAAGCGCCCGCGAAATCCGCTGCCGGTCATTGGGCTTGAGTTTGGCTGCAGACTGCGGATCGCGCAACAACAACTCCCCGTGGATATCGCCTTCAAAACCCCGCCACTTCTCACGGATTTCTGTGGCGATGGGCGGCACTTCCGCCAGCCCCTGCTCCAGCGCCATGAAATAAAGCCCAGTGCCGCCCACGATGACGGGCAGCTTTTCTTCATCCCACACCGCCGCAATTTCCCGCTTGGCTTCTGCCAGCCACGCCGCCACAGAATAGGGCTCAAGGCCTGAGATATGGCCATAGAGCCGGTGCGGAACTTGAGCCAATTCAGCCGCCGTGGGCCGCGCCGAAAGAATGCGCAATTCACGATACACCTGCAAGGCATCCGCATTGATGATCACGCCGCCCCGCTCTTTTGCAAGCTTCAGCGCGAGGGCGGACTTGCCGCTGGCGGTTGGGCCTGCAATAAGCAGCGCTGATTTGGATTTTGCCTGGTTCATCATGACATCGGTTCTCGTTCTCATAGCAGCCCCACGCACTAACGCAATAAACGGCGACGTTCTGCGCATTATGGAAACAGCGCCCCATTGGCTTTCGCCCGGTGAAGCCGCGGAGTTCGCCGTTCCATCAGACCTCAACACCCTGCATCAGAAACTCGCCCGCCTCCCCATCGACATAAACATTATGCCCACGGCCAATCGCCGCAAACGCCTGCTCATCGCCGATATGGACTCAACCATGATCGAGCAGGAATGCATTGACGAACTTGGCGTGGTGGCGGGCGTTGGCGAAAAAATCAAAGCCATCACCGTAAGGGCCATGCGCGGCGAAATCGATTTTGCCGATGCGCTGCGCGAACGTGTGGGCCTCATGGCAGGACTTGATGCAAAGGTCATTGATGAACTGGTGAGGGACCGCATAACTCTGATGCCCGGCGGCCAAACACTTGTGGCTACCATGAAGGCCAATGGTGCTTACACTGCCCTCGTCTCCGGCGGTTTCCGGCAGTTCACGTCCAAGGTGGCAGCACTCGTGGGCTTTGATACCAACGAAGCCAATGACCTTATCATTGAAAATGGCAGGCTTGCAGGCCGTGTGGGAGAACCAGTCCTTGGCAAGGAAGCCAAGGTCGAAGCACTGCGCCGGTTAAGCTCCGTTCACGGACTATCAGCGGCAGATGCAGTCGCAGTGGGAGACGGCGCAAACGACATTCCCATGCTGCAAGCCGCTGGCATGGGTGTTGCTCTCCACGCCAAGCCCAAGGTGCAGGAAGCATCTCCCTACGGCATCAACCATGGCGACCTGACCGCGCTGTTGTATTTGCAGGGCTACAAAAAGGAAGAATTTATTTCTTCAGCTTAAGCGCAATAAACCGCATTTCGGCTTGCTTGCCGCCTTTTGAAACGAGAAGCAGGACTGAATTCTTTCCCGCTTTTTCCGCCTCATCAATGCTGGCTGAAATATCTGCAGCGCCTGACACGGCCTTTTCACCCGCCTCGGTAATCACGTCGCCGGGTTGCAGGCGCTTGTCGGCGGCGGGGCTGTCCGGTGTCACTTCGGTAACCACTGCACCCTTGATCTCCGCATCAATTGAATATTTCTTCCGCAACTCATCAGTCATCGACGTAACCGTCATGCCAAGTGCAGTCGTCACAGCTGGAGCAGGTGTGGCGGAGCTATCCTGTTGCGCCACAACCTTTTCGCCATCCTCAAGCCGGCCAACTTCAGCCATCAGCTCAAGCTCTTTGCCTTTGCGGAAAACCTTCACCGGAACCTTGGTGCCAATTTCCGTTTCGGCAACAATCTTCGGCAGGTCTTTCATTTCCCTGATCGGTTTGCCATTGAATTCGATTACCACATCGCCTGCCTCTATGCCGGCCTTCTCGGCGGGACCAGTTTTCGTCACATCCGCAATGAGGGCGCCGCGCGCTTTGCCCATCGCCATGCTTTCGGCGATGTCATCGGTGACCGATTGTATCTTCACGCCAAACCAGCCACGCCGGGTTTCACCATACTTTTGAAGCTGTGAAATCACGCTCTTTGCCGTGTTGGCGGGCACCGAAAAGCCGATGCCCACGGAGCCGCCCGTTGGCGAGAAAATAGCCGTATTGATGCCGACGACTTCGCCATTCATGTTGAAGAGCGGGCCTCCAGAGTTGCCCTTGTTGATGGCAGCGTCCGTTTGGAGATAGTCATCGTAGGGGCCAGCGTTGATATCACGGTTGCGGGCTGAAACAATGCCCAGCGATACGGAACCGCCAAGGCCAAACGGGTTGCCAATGGCCATCACCCATTCGCCAATGCGCAGCACATCGCTATCGCCGAAACTGACAGATGGCAGCGGCTTGTCGGGTTTCACACGAATGACCGCCAAGTCTGTTTTGGGATCGCGCCCGACAAGTTCAGCCTTCAATATGGTCGAATCCTGGAAATGCACTTCAATGGACTCAGCGCCTTCAACCACGTGGTTGTTGGTAACAATGATGCCGGAAGGATCAACAACAAATCCCGAACCCATGGAGCTTACACCGCGCTCTTGTGGCGGCTGGTTGGGGCCCTGCCCTTGGCGCTTCTTCAGGAAATCATCAAAAAAATCCTTGAAGGGTGAATTATCCGGCAGTTCTGGCAACTGGGTAATGGGGCCGCTGTCGCCATCGGATTTGGACTTGCACCGAAATTTCAACAACGGCGGGAAGCAACCGCTCCGCCAAATCGGCAACCGACGGCAGCTTTTGTTCCACTTGTGCGGCTGCTGGCAGCGAGACCATGGGGCTCGCCACAAACCCAAGAACTAAAGTGCTGAGAGCAACCCCGCCCAAAAAATTCCGCAACATGTCAATCCGTCCTATCTTGAAGATCATCCAACCGTCAACCCGCGCACCAGCCAAACAATTAAAACGCCGGAACCAATTGCAATCAAGCCACCCGTCCGCAGCGATGTCCTCAGGCGCATTTTCCATGGCCCTCATCATGTTTTTCAGATGCCCCGGAACCAAGGCATAAAGAAGGCCCTCGATCACAAACACAAGACCAAGGGCCATCAATAATGCGTGTATCATTGCGCCGGCGCAACTGGCGCAGTTCCACTTCCCTTTTGAAAACCAAAATACTTGAAGAATTCCGAGTTGGGATCAAGCACCATCGTCGTGCCATCCGCACCCAGGCTTTTCGAGTAAGCCTGCATCGAACGGTAGAAACTGAAGAATTCCGGGTCCTGCTGGAACGCCTGGGCAAACACCTTGTTGCGCTCACCATCGCCTTCACCCCGAACGATTTCAGACTGGCGCTGGGCGTCAGCAAGTTTGGTGGTGTAAGTACGGTCTGTTTCAGCATTCATCCGCGTCTTGGTTGCCTCACCCTTGGAACGGATGTCAGCAGCCAAAGCATTGCGCTCCGATTCCATCCGCTTGTAGGTCTGTTCCAGCACGTTCTCGTTCAGGTCGGTGCGCCGCACGCGAACATCAACAATCTCAATGCCAAACGTATCGGCTTCCTTCCGCAATTCATCGCGGATTTCGCGCATCATCACGGAGCGGTCCGACGACAACGCCGCATCGAAAGAGCGCCGGCCATAGGTCTGGCGGAGTGCCGAGTCCAATCGCGCCGCCACACGAAGTTCGGCTTGTACCAGGTCTGCGCCCAGCGTTTCGCGGAACAGCCGCGTGTTTGAAATGCGCGCCAGTGTTATCGCATCAACGATATAGACCTGGCTTGCAATATCCTGAACCGGACGGTCATTGTTCTCCCAGATGAAGATGCGGTCTTCGATGAAAGTAACGCTGTCGGCGAATGGCAATTTGAAATAAAGGCCAGGTTCTTCAACCGTGCGATTGATTTCACCAAACCGCAAGACCAGCGCTTTTTCGCGCTCATCTACCACGAAGTAAGAGGAATAGGCGATGAAGGCGACGATCGCTGCAACGATGCCAATTACGTTTCTAAAGCTGTTCATGTGAGTTTCCTAAATCTGCTTTATTGGCCAGTTGTCGCGGCGCGTTTTTGAACTTCCGGAAGCGGCAGATAAGGCACCACGCCCGATCCATTCTGTCCGCCCTCGATGATCACCTTGTTTGACTTTGAAAGTATGCCTTCCATGGTTTCGAGGTAAATCCGCTGCCGGGTCACGTCCTTGGCATTCTTGTATTCATTGTAAACCGAAAGGAAGCGCGCGGCTTCGCCCTGCGCCTCGAACACGACACGGGCCTTGTAGGCGTTGGCATCTTCAACAAGCTTTGCCGCTTCACCTTCGGCAAGCTGAACCTGCTGATTGCGGTATTTTTCAGCCTCGTTGATCAATTGCTGCTGGTTCTGCCCCGCCCTTACCACCTCGGCAAAAGCGTTTGCCACTTCAGCAGGTGGTTGAACATCGCCAAGGTTGATCTGGCTGACGATAACGCCGGTCTTGTATTCATCCAGCAGTGTTTGCGTAATCTGCTGGACCTGTGCTGCCACGGCGTCCTTGCCCGTAGTCAAAATCATCTGCGCCCGGGTTTGCCCGACGACTTCGCGCATGGCGCTTTGCGCAACAGCCCTTATGGTTCTTTCCTGGTCGGCCACATTGAAAAGATACTCATTGGGTTTTGTAATCCGCCAGAACACCGAAAACGGAACGGCGATAATGTTCTTGTCGCTGGTCAGCATTTGGCCCTCATTGCCTTCCATGCCGATATTGATCTGGCGGACGGCACCAACCCGCGGCTTTTCCATGGTTTCAATGGGCCAGACCGCAAAATGCAAACCGGGGTCAGCGGTCCGGGTGTATTCGCCAAACCGCAGCACTACGCCGCGCTCATCAGGCTGAACCTGGTAAATTGAATTGTAAGCCCAGAATGCCGCGAGCAACACCAATGGCAGCAGCCATGTGGAGAATCCGCCGCCTTGGGGAAGTGCGTTTTTCAGGCTGTCCTTGCCGCGCCGCAGAAGCTCATCAAGATCAGGCGGTACGCCACCTGGCCCACGGCCACCGCCGTTGTTTTTAGGCCCTTTCGGGCCCTGGCCCCACGGCCCTTGCCCCCAAGGCCCCTTGTTTCCACCACCTTCATCGTTATTCCACGGCATTGATTACTTCCCATGCGTTGCGTTCAAACACTCTTCCCTGCCGATATAGGAAGCCTCATGGGCAATGTCTATGAGATTAGCTTGGCAGCCATAACGGATCTTTTTCCTTTGATGAATGCCCAATTGCCGCCGCCGCCCGCTGCGCCGCTACCAACCCGGTTTCATAGGCGCCATGCGCCGTTGCCATGTAATGCTGGTGCACGTGCTCCCCGGCCAGAAAAACCCGCTCAAGAACTGGTTCTGAAAACACTTTCCGCACATGGGCCTTGCCGGGCTTGGCGCAGGAATAGGCACCACCGATGTAGGGATCATTCGCCCAAGTGGTTGTTGCCATCCCAACCACGCGCTTGCGAACATCATTGCCAAATGCCTTCGCGAGGTTTGTCAACGCAAACTCTTTCATGGCGCCCTCGCCCTGGGTAGCCAGCTCCCTGGCAACGCTGCCGCCAAAATGCGCCACTGCAATGGGCCGCCCAAAGGGATGCAGCTCAAAATTCAACGGCCGCGTTGCCGCGTCCTCGGGGTCAAAAACATCGGCAAAAGGAATTTTAAATCCCTCAAACACCTTGCGGTCAAACGCGATGGCAACTTTTTCGTAATGGCCCATTGGCACATCCTGGAAGGCTTGCAGCAACTCCTCCGGCAAATGCGGTTTGAATTGGATATGCCCATGCTCAAAAATGCTCGCAGGCACAGCGATGATGCAGGCTTTGGCTTCAACAGTGCCATGCACTGTTTCAACGCGCACAGTGTTGGGCAGAACCTCAATGGACTTAACCGCATTGTTGAGATGGATGGGCAGCCCGCGCGACATTTTTTCGATCAGCGCCCCATAGCCTTCCTCAACTGGCAGATTAACGCCACTGTCCGAGTAATTTCCGGCATCGCCTGTTGATATGTTTTCCGGATCCATCGAATACATCAACTGGCACCAATGGCGTATCATCGGATACCAGGCATGGCTTTTGTTCAGCAGCGTGGATGCAGCCACATCCCGCCCTGCTTTTCCAGTCTCTGCAATTTTCCCCAAAAGACCCCAGACATAGTCTTCACGGTCGGCGGTTTTTATCCATGTGCCTTTTGTGAAGGTTTGCAGATTGCCATCCCGTGGTGCGGCTGGAAACTTGTGGCCGATTTTCTCGGCGATGAACCGCAGTGCATTCTTGTCGGCCGAGTGAAACCAGTGGCAGCCGTGATCCCAAAGGTGGCCAATGCTTGAAGCATCGCTATAGGCCCTGCCCCCAACCCTTTGTTTCGCCTCAAGGATGACATGGGAAATCCCCCTACGGCTCAGCGCAAGACCTGCACCAATTCCTGCTGCCCCGGCACCGACCACAACAACCTCCGGATTTTTGGAACCCTGACCAATCATTTTTCAATCCGGTCAAGCATGCGCAGAACGAAGCTGGCACTGTCATTTGGCCCGGCGGCGACAACTTCGCGCGCCACCTCCTGCCACTCTGAGATTTCCAAAGTCGGGAAATAAGTATCCCCCTCAACTTCCATATCCACCTCCGTGAGGTAGACGCGGTTGGTGACGGGGAAAAACAGCTGATAGATTTCGCCGCCGCCGATCACAGCAATTTCGTCGACATTGCCGGCTGCTTGTAAAGCGGCCTGAACATCAGAAACCACCGTTGCTCCTTCCGCTTTAAAACCAGCATGGCGCGTGATCACAATGTTCTTCCGCCCCGGCAATGGCTTGCGTGGCAGGCTTTCCCAGGTCTTTCGCCCCATGATGATGGGCTTCCCCATCGTTATCGCCTTAAATCGTTTGAGATCAGAAGAGATATGCCACGGCAAGCCGCCATCGCGCCCGATAACACCGTTGCGCGACACCGCCACAACTGCTGCAATTCTTCTCATTTTGCCAATGCCTCAAGTGCATCGCCATGGATGCGGCAAAAGCTGGAGCCAGATTCAATTTCCGCACCGACACTTTGATACAAGGCAGAGGCTTCCTTGTTCCAGTCCATCATCAGCCAGTAAATGCTTGGGTATCCTTTCGATAACGCCAACACGGCAACTTCTTTCAAGAGCGCGCGTGCGATGCCGCGTCGCCTGAACTGGGGCAACACTGACAGGTCTTCAAGATACATGACTTCCGCGCCCCGGAACGTCGAAAAACTGCGATGCCAAACAGCACATCCCGCAAGTTCCCCATCACTTTCAGCCAGCAGCGCACCGACGATGGGCTGCTCGGCAAATATTGCAGCCTCCAGCATTTCAGCTGTTGCGACGAGATGGGGCAAAAAGCCATGGGACTCGGCAAGAGCCCGTATCATCGAAAGCAGTGCAGCACCTTCACCCGGCCTTATGGGACGCACGGCAATCATTCGGCTGCCAATTTTTGCAATGCATCGTCAGAAACACGAAACACGGTCCATTCTTCCTGCGGTTCAGCGCCTAATGATTTGTAGAATTTTATCGATGGCGCGTTCCAGTCCAGCACCCACCATTGCAGGCGCGGCAGGCCCTCGTCAATGCAACGCTTTGCCAAATGCTGCAACAGGGCCTTCCCAATTCCATGACCACGCTTGTCGTCGTCAACGAAAAGGTCCTCAAGATAAATGCCAGCGCGTCCGCGAAACGTGGAGTAGTTGTAAAACCACAAGGCAAATCCGGCTGGTTCATTGTTCCAGTAAGCGAGATCGCAGGATGCGCGCGGCGTTGCGCCAAACAGGCTTTCACGAATGTCTTCAACTGTGGCTGCAACCTCATGCCGCAGCTTTTCATAATCGGCCAATTTGCAGATGTAATCATACACGAGCGGCGCATCGCCCATTTCAGCTTGCCTGATCACCAGACTCATGGGGCGGAAGCCCCAAAAATAACCAGCGCCGTTATTGAATTCCAAATGCCGTGACAAACGAGTGTGACCCACAGGCTGCCAAACCGGATGAGCAGGCAGCACAGCGCAATTCCCATGATGAACAAAACACCAACAAGAAACCACGGTCCGGTGCCCTTGTGAATCAGCGCCCAAATCGCAGAAGTCACGATTGTCGCGCCGGACAGGCCAAACCAGGATCTGGACAAGAACGAAAACATGTAGCCGCGAAAAATAAGTTCTTCGCCAATGGGCGCCCCCACGGCGACGGAAAGAAAGGCGATCCAGTACAGGGCGGGTTGCCGCGCCAGCTCGATCATGCCCTGTTTCACCAGGTCTTCCGCTTCGCCTTTTCCATCAGGACCCAAAACCAATTGATTGAGGTCAATCTGAAAAATGAAAACGATGGCGATCACAACAGCATACATGGCAAGGACGAACCCGACCACGACAGTGAGCCAGCCGAGCCAGCCCAGCTTTGGAAACTGCAGCGCCAGCACATCGCGGGGAACGCCTTGGCGGTATTTCGACACCCACCAGATGAAAGCCGCAACCGGGATTGAGGCTGGAAACACACCAAGGATGGAAGCCTTGAGCAGCGCCGATTGGTCATCAAATCTTGCCTGAAATCCGACAACCGAAATGATCCAGCCAACAATTATCTGTGAAACAAAGTATACCAGCAAAATCAGCAACGTGAAGCCAAGCCCCTGCCATAAGCTGACGACACTGGATGATTGATATAGCCGCGGGCGTGAATATTTTTGAAAGTCTGCGCCGAATGCCGCCATGTCTACACAGCCACCGGCGCTTTGATATGCGGGTGCGATTGATAATTCACGATTTCAAAATCCTCGTACTGGAACGCGTCAATGCCCTTGACGGCGCGCTTCAACAACAGCTTGGGCAAGGCAAATGGTTCGCGCGCCAATTGCGTTTCAATCTGTTCGAGATGATTGAGATAAATGTGCGCGTCACCCAGCGTATGGACGAATTCTCCGACACCCAATCCCGTAACATGGGCCATCATGTGCGTGAGCATTGCATAAGATGCGATGTTGAAAGGAACGCCCAGAAAAATATCCGCCGAACGCTGGTAAAGCTGGCAGGATAATTTTCCATCCGCCACATAAAACTGGAACAGGCAGTGGCAGGGTGGCAGCGCCATCTTGTCAACATCCGCCGGGTTCCATGCAGTGACGAGCAGCCGCCGTGAATCGGGTGTCTTCCGTATGCGGTCCACCGTATCGGCTATCTGATCAATCACGCCGCCGTCGCGCGCAGGCCAAGATCGCCACTGGGCACCATAGACAGGGCCAAGATCGCCATTGGCGTCGGCCCATTCATCCCAGATTGTAACCTTGTTGTCGTTGAGGAACTTGATATTTGTATCGCCCCGCAACAGCCAGAGCAGCTCGTAAATGATAGACCGCAGGTGCAACTTCTTTGTCGTGACCAACGGAAACCCTTGAGCCAGATCAAACCGCAACTGGTAGCCAAAAACAGACCTGGTACCCGTGCCGGTGCGATCGGTTTTTTGCACCCCATGGTCGCGGACGTGCCGAATAAGATCAAGATATTGACGCATGCCTGAAAGCTAACCGATTCTCTTCACAAATAAAAACGGCGGAGCAACAGCCCCGCCGCGACAAATGATTATGCGTTGACTAGCTAATTTTTGAAAGCGTCTTCGTGGCTTCGGCCACCAGATAATAAACCGTAACGCGATGCTTGGTCGTGTCGGCTTTCATCTTCTCGCCAACCGCTAGCACAGCAGCTTCTGCGCTCTTGGCGTCAAGTCCGAGTTTCTTGGCGCAAAACCCATCAACCACACGTTTAACTTCAGCGGCATCAGTCGTGGAAACCCATTGCGAATCTTTTCCACGCAGTGCGATTCCGCAAAACCTCACAATAGATGCAACCGCATCTGCGTTCACGTTAGGCGTGTATTTAATGATATCTGCGGCGTAGTCAGCCATTTTTTATTCCCCCTAATGATAAAAGGCGTTTGCCTTCGCGGGCTTTTATAGCATTCAAATTCGCCTTTGTAAGGGCCCTAAAACGGCGTTTTCCTTGTTTTATTCTGCCCCTTTCACTCAGGCTCCAAAACGCCTATATCAGGTGGGCTACCCGGCAACGGGCAGCTATGGTGATAAAATGCCATCGTAATAAGCCATTCGGACCCGGGGGCAGTACCCGGCGCCTCCACCACAGCTTGCAAGTTTTGCAAGCTGTGATGGGGGCGAACTAGGATCGACGAGGGTGTAAAGGGTGGAGCTTTGCCCGTGATGGTTCCGACGTTATCGGGCTAAACAAGTAGTTGCAAATGACAACTATGCTCCGGTTGCTATCGCTGCTTAATGCAGCGCGAGTGCCGAAACCAAAGTCCTAAGGCTTAGCCGTTTTAGGCGGGGTCCGCCGGCACCTGGCAACAGAAGCCGGCACTTTCAAATATGCGTGTCGTTGCGCCGTGGTGGCTGTGAAATGTGCGGTATTGTAGTATCTAAATGTATGATTCGCCTTATCTGAGGAATGCGATGCCTGAAGACCTGATGCGGTACGATCAATTGGCGCAAAATGCCCTGCGTGGCGTGGTGCGCGATGCGCTGCGCCGTGTCGAAAAATCGGGCCTTCCTGGCGAGCATCACTTTTATATCGCTTTCAACACCAAGTTTCCCGGCGTCGATATTGGCGAGCGCATGGCCCAGCGCTATCCGCGTGAAATGACCATCGTGCTGCAGCACCAGTATGAGAACCTCACAGTGAAGGAAGACCGCTTTGAAGTGGAATTGTCATTCGACAATATCCTGGAAAAACTGGTGATCCCTTTCAATGCGGTGAAAGGCTTCCTTGATCCAGCCGTGCAGTTCGGCCTGCAATTCGAAGTTGTGAGTGTTGAGCCCCATACAGAGACCGAGAAAAAACCCGACAAGCCTAAGCTCGCAAAGCTGAAAAAAGTGGTGGAAGATGCGGTGGCAACTGGCGAAGCGGTGGCCGAACCAGCTGAAGAGCCAAAAGTGGTTTCACTCGATTCGTTCCGCAAGAAATAATGTAGGGCGGCAAATGAAAACACATTATTTTCCGGTTGCCCTCCTCATAGCTGCCAGCATCTTCTTAACTGCGCCAGCCTTCGCGCAAACTGTCGAGGAACGAGCAAATCTGGCCGCATTGGCTGTGGCCGATCTCAAACACACCCCTGCAAAAAAGCTTTTTGGTGCCGCCAAACTGCCAGCGAGCCTTGCTGCGCGCGCAATTGGATCCTATGCCAAGGGCTGCCTTTCCGGCGGCAAGGCACTTCCCGTTGATGGGCCAGCCTGGCAAGTCATGCGCACATCACGCAATCGCAATTGGGGCCATCCCTCCCTCATAAATCTTGTCGAGCGTTTGGCCAGCGAAACCAAAAGGCAGGATGGCTGGAACGGCCTTATGGTTGGTGACATGGCCCAGCCCCGCGGCGGCCCCATGCTCACAGGCCATGCCAGCCATCAAATTGGCTTGGACGCTGATGTCTGGCTCAACCAGATGCCCAATCGCACGATGACGACCCAGGAGCGCGACAATCTTTCAGCGGTCTCGGTTGTCAAAGACCGCAAATCCATGGACTACAAAGTTTGGACAGAAGCCCATGCGCGCCTCATACAACGTGCTGCCTCCTACCCCGAAGTTGCGCGAATTTTTGTGCACCCTCCCATCAAGGCCGAACTTTGCAAATGGGCAAAGGGCGACCGCAGATGGCTGGCCAAAGTGCGCCCCTATTATAACCACACCTATCATTTCCACATCCGCATGAAATGCCCAGCGGGTTTTGCCGGCTGTAAAAACCAGGCTCCGGCTGCCCCTAAAGATGGCACCGGCTGTGGGGAGGAACTGGCCTATTGGATGGGAGATGTACCGTGGAAAGTCGTCAAGCGTGATCCCAAGGCGCCTCCCATCAAACCAGCGCCCGCCTTGACTCTTGCGGCCCTTCCTGCTGAATGCCGAGCCGTTGTGACGGCCCCTTAGACCGTCTAATGAAGTTTGCAAGGAGTGGAGCCCCCGGGGGCGCTTCCATGACACAATCAGATCACCAAGTCGGCGAAGCCGCCCACGGTTCGGGCGCTTCATCCACGAAATACAAACTTGCGTTTGCCTCCATCGGCGTTGTTTTCGGCGACATCGGCACGTCACCGCTTTACTCCATGCGCGAAGCCCTGCGTCCGGTAGTGAATGCCGGAGGCGATCTGCGCCTCGCCGTTCTCGGCGTTGTATCGCTGCTGCTTTGGGCGCTCATTCTTATCGTTTTTGTAAAATACGTGATCTTGCTCATGCGTGCAGATAACAAGGGCGAAGGCGGCATTCTTTCCCTCGTTGTGCTTGTTGAAACCCTGCTCAAAAAGAAGGGCGGAATTGTATTGGCGCTTGGCATTATCGGCGCGGCCTTTTTCTTTGGCGATGCCATGATAACGCCAGCCATGTCTGTATTGTCAGCTATTGAAGGGTTAAACGTTATTAACCCCAGGTTTGAAGCCTTCGTGGTTCCCCTGACCTTGGCCGTGCTGTTCACGCTATTTACAATGCAGTATCGCGGCACCGCGGGCGTTGCAAGAGTTTTTGCGCCCGTGACAGCGTTGTGGTTCTTCGTTATCGGCGTCATGGGTCTTACCCATATTGGCGACGATCTAGAAATTTTCGCTGCGATCAATCCCATTTATGGCCTTCAGATGTTGATTGATCAGCCCGGCCTCGCCTTGCTGGTTTTTGGCGGCGTATTCCTGGCGGTCACAGGCGGCGAAGCGCTGTATGCCGACATGGGCCATTTCGGCAAAAAATCAATTCGTCTGGCGTGGATCGCGGTGGTGTTTCCCGGATTGATCCTGAACTATCTTGGCCAGGGCGCCTTCATCATTGCCCACCCGCAGCATGTCGACAATCCCTTCTTTCTTATGGCACCAACCTGGGCTCTCATTCCGCTTGTTCTTCTTGCTACGCTCGTAACCGTCATCGCCAGTCAAGCGGTAATTACAGGTGCGTTTTCCATTGCCCAACAGGCCATGTCGCTTGGGCTCCTGCCCCGCATGAACATCACCCACACCAGCGAAACCGAGCAGGGCCAAATCTACATCGGCCAGGTCAACTGGATGATCCTCGCCGGCGTTACGCTTCTCGTCATCGTGTTCCGTTCATCCTCAAATCTCGCCTCCGCCTATGGCGTGGCAGTGAATACATCCATGGTGGTAGATACCATTCTGGCGTTGGTATTTTTCTGGAAAGCCCGTGCCTTCCCGGTTTATATCGTCATTCCGGCCCTTCTCGGCATCTTTGTCATCGAGCTCACTTTCCTTGCAGCCAATGGTTTGAAACTTGCCAAGGGCGGATACATGCCGGTACTGATGGGTGCAACGATAATTCTGATCATGATAACCTGGATGCGGGGACGGGCAGCACTGGCCGCAAAACTCAGAAAGGAATCAATCGAACTCGTTGGGCTTCTTGAAAGCCTCGAAAGGCGAGCGCCAACCCGCGTGGCCGGCGCTGCCGTGTTCATGCAAACCGACCCAGTCTATGCGCCAAGCGCGTTGATGCATAATTTGAAACACAACCGCGTTCTGCATGACATCTTGGTTTTCATCACGCTTGAAACCACCGATGAGCCCCGGGCCGACCCGGATAACCGCGTGACCGTAGAACACCTCCCGCTCGGCGCCTGGCTTGTTGAAGCGCGCTTTGGTTATATGGAGCAACCGGATGTGCCAGCAGCCTTGCGGGCCTGCGAAGCCCACGGCCTGTCGATTGATCCCGCGCAGGCATCATATTTCCTCGGGCGCCGCGTTATCCGCACGTCACTGAAGTCATCAATGCCGTTCTGGCAGCAGCGCATTTTTATCATGCTGGCAAACCAGTCTGCCCGTGCGATAGAATTCTTCCGAATTCCGCCTGACCGTGTTGTTGAACTTGGCATGCAAATGAGCATTTAATGTCTGGCTTGAAACCCTTTTCCCTTCCCGGCCGCTTTTGGCGCGGCAATCTCCACACCCACTCAACCCTTTCCGATGGCGCGCTTGAACCTGGCGCAGTGATCGAGGCCTACAAAAATGCTGGCTATGATTTCATGATGCTGTCCGATCATTTCATCGGCCATTACAATTGGCCAATTGCGGATACGCGTTCGATGCGTTCCAACAATTTCACCACCATCATCGGCTCTGAACTCCACGCGCCAGAAACCTCAGCAGGCGAGCTTTGGCACATTGTGGCGGCGGGCTTGCCGCTTGATTTCCCACCCGCTGCACCTAATGAAAGCGGCGAAGAACTGGCACGGCGCGCCCATGCCGCGGGTGCCTTTGTCGGCATCGCGCACCCTGCCTGGTCGCAACTCACAATCGAAGATGGCCGCGCCGTTGACTGCGCTCATGCGGTTGAAATTTACAATCACGGCTGCGCTGTTGAAAACGATCGTGGCGATGGCTGGTATCTGCTGGATCAGTTGCTCACCGAAGGCAAGCGTCTCACCGCCTTTGCAACAGACGACGCCCACTTCAAGTCACCCGATTATTTCGGCGGCTGGGTACATGTGAAAGCTGAAAGCCTTGGCCCAGAGGTGCTGCTCGAAGCCTTGAAAAAAGGACATTACTACTCGAGCCAGGGCCCGCAAATAGATGACATTTCAATTGCTGGAAATGAAATCAGCATCAACTGCTCGCCAGTGGATAATATCACGGTTGTGTGCGGCAATTCCCGTACGCTGGTGCGCAATGCAAAGTCCATTACCGAAGCGACATTCGATTTGAAGAAACTTGAATCCGGCTGGCTTCTCACCAAGCAAAGTCCATGGTTCCGCGTCGTGTGCATTGATCATGCCGGAAAAAAGGCCTGGAGCAATCCAATCTGGAAACACGAGATTTAAACTTTCGTCAGTTTCACAATTGAAAGCAGCACCATAGCAGCAGCAGTAAATGCTGCCCCCGCCATAAAGGTCGCCTGCGATCCCGATGCATCCCACAGAATTCCCGCCAGTACACTGGCGATGAGCACCACGACACCGCTGACAAGGCTGAAAACGCCAAAGGCCGTGCCGCGTAAATCTGTGGGCGCAGTGTCTGCCACCATGGCTGCCAGTAGCCCTTGTGTAAGCCCCATATGCAGCCCCCACAGAACCACACCAAACATGACACCGGCAATCGTCGTGGCGTATCCCAACACAATGTCAGCAACGAACAAAACTGCCAACCCCAGAAACAGCAACCCACGCCTGCCCGCGCGGTCAGATAAAACGCCTGCCGGATAAGAAGTGAGGGAGTAAGCAAGGCTCATCGTTACAAGCACCAAGGGGATGTAGCGTATGGACATTCCGGCTTCTGAGGCCTTCACGATCAAAAATGCCTCACTGAAGCGCGCCAGCATGAATGTGGCCGCCATCAACGTGACGAGCCAGAAATTTCCGCCCAGCAGTTTAGCCGTTGCAAGATTGAAGGAGGGCTTTCTCTGTTGCCCGCCTCGAGTTTTCGGTTCGCTGATGCCAAACGCCAGAATGGCAACGGCAAGCAAGGCGGGAATGCAGGCAAACCACAAAACCGCCCGCACATTATCCACATACATGACCATGAGCCCGACGGCGACCAGCGGCCCCAAAAAGGCACCCACGGTATCAAGCGACTGCCGCAAGCCGAAAGCAGCTCCGCGAAGCTCGGACGGTGTAATATCTGCAATCAGCGCATCCCTTGGCGCGCCCCTGATGCCTTTGCCAACCCGGTCCGCGATCCGCGCCGTAAACACGGCAGTCGCCGTTTCAGCCAGCGGGAAAAGCGGTTTCACTACCGCTGCCAAGCCATAACCCAAAAGGGTCAGGATTTTACGATTGCCGATCCGGTCGCTGATGAGGCCGGAGAACAGCTTCATGATTTGTGCGGTGGCCTCCGCGATGCCCTCAATCAATCCCAAAAGCGTGGCACTCACGCCAAGGCTGCCCATGAGGAATACCGGTAAGACCGCATGGATCATTTCCGAGGAAACATCCATGAACAGGCTCACAAACCCCAGAACCCAGACGCCCCTTGGCATTTTATGCATTTTGTTGGGAAACTTTCATCTAACTAGCCCAAAACACCTAGCCATGATATTCAGCCACAGACAACCCAACGCCTGTAGATTTTGGACACATGAAAAAAACCCGCACCGAAACTGATACCTTTGGACCGATCGAAGTTGAGGCCACGCGTTATTGGGGCGCGCAGGCACAGCGCTCACTTGGCAATTTCAAGATTGGCTGGGAAAAGCAGCCCGCATCAGTCGTCCGCGCATTGGGCATCGTCAAGCGCGCCGCCGCCGAAGTGAACATGGCGATGGGCCGGCTTGATGCAACAGTTGGCAACACGATCATCAAAGCCGCGCAGGAAGTTATCGAAGGCAAGCTCAATGATCACTTTCCGCTTGCTGTTTGGCAAACCGGATCTGGCACCCAGTCCAACATGAATGCCAATGAAGTAATCTCCAACCGCGCCATTGAAATGCTGGGCGGTGAAATGGGATCGAAAAAGCCTGTTCATCCGAATGATCATGTGAACATGAGCCAGTCATCGAATGACACTTACCCCACTGCCATGCATATTGCCTGCGCAGAGGAAATTTACCACGCGCTTCTCCCTGCCCTGCAAAAACTTGGCAATGCGCTGAATGACAAGGCGCAAAGCTGGAAGCGCATCATCAAGATTGGCCGCACCCACACGCAGGATGCAACGCCTGTTACACTTGGCCAGGAATTCTCGGGTTACGCCAAGCAGGTTGAAAACGGCATTGCCCGTATTGAACAAACCATGCCGCTGCTGATGGAACTGGCACAAGGCGGAACCGCCGTCGGCACCGGCCTCAATGCGCCCATTGGCTTTGCGGAAAAAGTGGCCGAACATATCGCCGCCATCACCCAGATGAAATTTACCACAGCCCCAAACAAGTTTGAGGCGCTGGCCGCCCATGATGCCATGGTGATGACACATGGGGCCATCAACACGGTTGCGGCCTCGCTATTCAAGATCGCCAACGATATTCGATTCCTCGGCTCTGGCCCGCGCTCGGGGCTCGGCGAATTGTCCTTGCCTGAAAATGAGCCGGGCTCTTCCATCATGCCGGGCAAAGTGAACCCCACCCAATGCGAAGCTCTAACCATGGTATGTGTGCAGGTTTTCGGAAATCACGCGGCCCTCACTTTCGCCGGCAGCCAAGGCCATTTTGAACTCAACGTGTTCAATCCTGTCATGGCCTACAATTTCTTGCAATCCGTCAAGTTGCTGGCAGATGCCGCCAACAGTTTTACTGATCACTGCGTCATCGGAATTGTAGCACGTGAAGATAACATCAAGGCCGCCCTTGACCGTTCGCTGATGCTGGTCACCGCACTGGCACCAAAATACGGCTACGACCGCGCCGCCAAGATTGCAAAAACTGCCCACAAGAACGGAACCACCTTGCGGGAAGAGGCTGTGAAAGATGGAATCCCCGCTGACGATTTTGATGCCATTGTAAAGCCAGAAGACATGCTGGCGCCGAAGTAATGGCCGACGTTTTAAACCTCAAACAATTCCGCAAGCGCAAAAAGCGCGATGAGAAAGAACTGGTTGCGGCTAGCAACCGCGCCAGTTTTGGGCGCACAAAAACTGAAAAGAAACTGACCAAAGCGAAAGTGGAATTGGAAGCAAAACGCCTTACAGACCATAAGCGTTCCGACTGATGCCGAAAGACCTCAAACGCTCCCTGACCATCGCAGGCCACCGCACTTCGCTTTCACTTGAGCCCGAATTCTGGCAGGCGTTGCAAGAAGCAGGCCGCGAAGACAAACGAACCACCGCCAGCATTGTGGGCGAGCTGGATCAGAGTCGCGGAGAGCGCAATCTTTCCAGCGCCATTCGTGTTTGGCTGTTCAACCGGTCAAAAATCAAAGGTCTGCGGGCGGCACAAGAATAAGCGGCACCTGGGTTTGTTGCTCTGGCACAGGCGGCTTCACTTTTGGTTTGCTTACAGACCTTGGAACGGCAGCCTCTGTCACCTGTTTGCGGTAAAGGCGCAGCTCGCGCAGCCGTTGGCGCAGCTCGGCCCTATTGATTTCCACACCTTCCTTGATCAGCCGTGCCAGTTCCGCAACCGCCAGGTCCGAGTCCAATGCCCGTTGCGCGGCATGCACACGGAGTTCCCGTTGCCTCAGCCGCAGCTCAGCCCGCTGCGCATAATAGGCATCGAGTTTTTCCTGGTCCGCTTTGCGCAGCTGCTCTTCTTCTACCAACAAACGCCGCTGCTCGGCTTGCACCTTCTCCAATTCGCCAACACCTTGCTCCAGCGCCTTGAATCCCAAGTAGGCAGCAAGCGCAGAGGTGTCTTCCAACGCAACGAGCTGGGAGGGAGGACCGACGTAGGATATTTCCATCGATGGTAGATTTGGCAGGGCTTTGAGCTTTAACTTAATGCCCATATCGAATTGCCCCTCGGCCAATTCAAATGTTGGATTAATAGTCACATCTGCATCCGTATCATGCGCCGCAATGGGAGCGATAGTGGCAACGCCATTTTCGATGCGAAGGGATCCAAACACCGAATTCAAATAAATGCCCGCCCCCTTGTGCAATGACAAAAATGCTTCCTGCAAACCTGCAGCGTCTTTCGCACCGACAACATTCGTTGAGAAGTTTGCGGGCGTCAAGTTAAGAAGCTTGCCATCAATGAGGGCGAATGATCCACTGCCATCCAAAGTGGCCAAAGCGCCTCCGGGGCTACGTCCCTCGCCTTCAAACTTGACGTCAAAACGGGCTTCGCCGCTTGCAACCGATTTGCCGTCGACAGAGCATTAAATGCCTGGCGAGATCGACTGGCATCGCAAATGTGCCTGTAACCTTTTGGCCATCCAGCATTTCCTTGGTCGCAATTTCAACCGCCACCTTTTGTCCTTCGGCAGTTTTTGCGTAGGCAACAAAATTTGTGCCTTCGGTATTTGCGGTTAGCCCCACCTGCGCGTCAGTCACATCAAGCCCGGGATAAACCGTAAGCAGCTTTGGCCGAACCCATATCTCGGCCATTAACCCGAAGGGAAGCTGCTGTGCAAACAGCCGATCCATCGCAGGGGGCCTGCCATTCCACGGCAAAAACACCGGCGCAACAAGATTTGCGAGCGAAGCGCGATCAACCGTGAAATCAGCGTTTAATTTCGTGTTTTTTTCAATTGAGCCCGCCCCACTGAAAGCAATGCCCGCTAATTTTCCATCAACATTTTCAAATGCGACCATATTTTCGGTGGCGCTAATTTCTGATTTCACACCGAGTTGACCTGCAAGAGGCGCAACCGTTGGTACTCCCAGTGCGCCCAGCAAATCCTTGGCATCAGCACTTTGAATACTAAGTTCACCATTCAAGCCAAAGTTTGCAGCGAATGGATTGAGCTTTCCCAAAAACTGACCTTGGGCTTTATAAGCCTCGCCCTTAGCGTCAATTCTGAACCCATCATTCAGCGTGCCTTCCGCTTTCAGAACGAGACGCGCTGGAACGGCATCAGGTGGCGCATCAGCGTTGCCGAACAGCTTCAGCAATGTGGCGCTGGAATTGCTGGCAACATCCAGGCTTCCTTTGATGCCAATGCTGGGGGAGCCGACGGCCATGGCAAGGCCGCCTTCGGATAGAATGGTAAGATCGCCGATGGTGCCTGAAATGCTAAACCCCGTCACCGGTTCCACCTCTGAAGGTTTGGATTGCAGAACGATCTTCAGGTTGGTTTTGCCAAGGACACCCGACCATGCAGGGTCCTTTTCACGCGGTAAAAATCCGCCAAGACGAAGCAACGCACGAGGGTCCTCTGCTGAAACAGCAATGCCAATTTCCCCATCGGGTCCATTCGATGTACTGAGAACAACGCCCGATGCGCTCATCCTTGCGCCGTCAGCCAAGCCCAATTCCAGCGTCTTGAGATCAAAACCTTTGACTGTCGTTTCCACATCAACAACAAGATTCTTAGCTTCAACCCCATTCAGTCGCATGGTTTCTGCCTGCAGTGTAAGTCGCATGTCGCGCTTCACCTGGTCGTCAATGAAATTCGCAAACACCAGCGCCCAACTGTTACCCCCTTGCGATGAAAGCGCCGCAAAGCCATTGGGAACAAAACTGTCGATATCGGCTGTTTTTGCGTCAACACTGAGGTTGATAATAGGGCGCTCGCCATTAACCAGCATGGACAAGTTCGCCTTGCCGCCCTCGCCATTCAATTCATATTCGATCCCCTGCAACTCAAGTTTTGAAGCCGTCAGGGCAACTGTTGATTTCGCTTTCAGGCGGCCTCGCGCACCAGTCCAGGTCTTCGTAATGTCAGCCTTGCTTTCTGGCCACAGCCAATGGGAAAGCAGCCTTGCATCCTGCGTCTCGATGGCCAAGTCCCCGCCCAGCTCGGCGTATTGTGTACCCGGAAAAAACACGCCTTTAAACTTCGTACGAGACCTGCCGGGAAGCGACGCCGAAAGTTCATGGATGCGAATGGCCTGCGGATTTGCGGAGACATCAAGATAGACATTTTCCAGAATCTCACCGCCCGCGCGAAGCGCTGCGACCTTGATGGACGACCGCAAGTCGACGCCCGCTGGAAGAGAACCCAAGAGGCCATTCACCAAGGCAAGGCCGCCGCCATCGCGCAGCAGGCGGCGCGAACCGGCGCCTGCCAGTGCGTCAAAATCCACGCGTGGCGCAGTGAGTGACGTAGATGCCTGAATAACCTTGCCCAATGTGAAATTGGCACTGCCCGCCAACAAAGTACCCTGATCGCTTACGTCAACAGGTCTGATTTCAATGTCGGTAAGGTCTATGGCGTCAAAACTGGCAGCAATCTTTGACTTGAATTTCACCAGGCGAAACTGCCCTTCCGTATCGCCTTTGCCTTCAACAGAGGGTGCGGGTTCAAACCGCAATGAGCCCGTGAATTTCTCATGCTTGCTCTCGCCATCAAGAATGTAGGAGTAACCGCTGTTTTCCTGCGATGACACGCGAAGGCCCAGTCGCAGGGGTTCTTCCTTTGCCCAAGCGCCCGTGCTGGCCGAGAATGTTAAGGGCAGTTCCCCATAGTTGAAGGCTCCAGAACTTCGCCATGGCCCAGCTAGATTAGGCGCAGAGAAGATCGCATTGATGTTCAGGATGTCCGTGTGGCTGGCGCGCCTGTCATCAATCATGCGCAACGAGCCGCCCTTCACCGTGATCTGGTCCAGCATGACATGCTCAAGCAAGCGGCTGTTTCGAAAGTCTTCGGAAGGGGTGAGACTCCAGTTGTTCTTGCCATCCGCCAAACGATGTAAAATTACTGTCGGTTGTTCAATGTCAATTGTTTCAACCTGGATTGTGCCGTTAAGCAGTGAACCGAGCGACATGCGAATGACAACCTGGTCGGCCGCGGCGAACCATTCGCTGTCAAAGCCAGGCTCGTTCGCCACACGGACATTTTGCGCCGTAAGTCTTGGCCAGGGAAAAAGCCTGACCCCGATGGGCCCGGCGATTTCCACCTTTCGGCCCGTGAGCTTTTCACCGGATGCTTGCAAATCCTGGCGGTAACTTCCCCAATCCACAACAAAAGGTGCCAGCAAAGCGCTGAACACAATCAGCACCAATACAACGCCGAAATAAAAGACCGGTGATTTCCAAACTCTCATGGTTCACCAACAATAGGACCTCTTGGCAGAGTCACAAGTTAAGAATTTTGCCGGGGTTCATGATGTGGAGGGGGTCCAGCGCCCGCTTGATCTGCCGCATCACGTCCAGCGCCTTGCCATGTTCGGCCTCCAGAAATCCGATCTTGCCACTGCCCACGCCATGCTCGCCCGTGCACGTACCATCCATGGCAATTGCGCGGTGAATAAGGCGCTCATAAAAGCCCTTAACACGTTTCACCTCCCCCTCATCAGCCGGGTCGCAATAAAGAACAACGTGGAAATTGCCATCGCCCACATGGCCGATGATCGGGCCGAACAGGTTGTTGGCGCGAAGGTCCTCCTGCGTCGCCGTTACGCATTCGGCAAGCCGCGAGATGGGAACACAAACATCAGTGGCAAAAACATCCTGCTTGCCCGGCGCAATGGCCCGTGTTGCCCAGAATGCGTCATGCCGCGCCTGCCACAGCTTCTGGCGGTCCTCCTCTTTTTCCGCCCAGTCAAAGGCCCCTGCCCCATGGCCCGCTGCTATCTCGCGAAACATTTCAATCTGCTCGCGGGCATATGCCTTGGTGCCGTGAAATTCAAGGAACAGCGTTGGCGCAATTTTCAGATCAAGTTTCGAATAGGCATTGAGCGCTTTCACATGCTCTTCATCCACCAACTCGATCCGCGCAACAGGAATGCCGAGTTGAATGGTTTCGATTGTGGCGTTGCAGGCGGCTTCGATGGAAGGAAAGCAACAGACGCCCGCCGTCATCGCTTCCGGAATGCCGTAAAGCTTGAGCGCCACCTCGGTGATAACACCCAGTGTGCCTTCGGAACCCACCAGCAATTTCGTAAGGTCATAGCCTGCCGATGATTTCTTGGCGCGGGTTCCGGTACGGATGATCTCGCCATTGGCCATCACGGCCGTAAGCCCCATAACATTTTCGCGCATGGTTCCGTAACGAACGGCATTGGTGCCCGAAGCCCGCGTGGCCGCCATGCCGCCAAGGCTGGCGTCAGCACCGGGATCAATCGGAAAGAACAGGCCTTGGTCGCGCAAATGAACATTAAGCGTTTTCCGCGTGACGCCTGCTTCAACGCGTGCATCGAGATCTTCTGCGTTCACTTCCAGAATGCGGTTCATGCCGGACAAATTGATGGTGATGCCGCCAAAGGGCGCCGTGATATGGCCTTCCAAGGAAGTGCCCGTGCCATAGGGAATAATCGGCGTTTGATGCTTGGCACAAATGGCCACGATCTTTTGAACTTCGGCTGTGGCATTTACAAAGGCCACCGCATCTGGCGGTGCACCCGCAGCCCAGGTCTGGTCCTTGCCATGCTGTTCGCGCACGATTTGTGCTGTTGACAGCCGGTCGCCGAGAAATTCACGGATTTCGGCGATGGTCTGGGTTGTGCTATTGATGCGGTCGCGCTTTAACATCCCTCAAAACTAGCAGATGAGAAGAAAAAAGCGATGGCATTTCCAGCCCCGATCATGAGCCAGCCCTACGCGATTGAAAGCCAATGGATTGATTATAACGGCCACTTCAACATGGCGTATTACAATGTTCTGTTTGATCGCGATTCCGATGTGGGATCTAGCTTTGCTGGGCCTTGGCCCCGCCTACGTGAAAAAAACCGGCAACTCCTATTTCACTCTGGAAGCCCACGTCAGCTACTTGCGCGAACTTAAACAAAGCGACCAAGTGAAAATCGCCACGCAAATTCTGGATTTCGACCAGAAACGCTTGCACTACGTGCAAACCATGCACCACGCAAAGGAAGATTGGATTGCCTGTGTCACGGAGAACATCGTGATGCATGTGGATCTGGCGACGAAAAAATCATCCCCTATGCCCGCTGATGTTCTCGCAAAAATCCGGGAGGCCTACGAAATTCACAAGGCCCTGCCCGTTCCCATTCAGGTTGGCCATAAAATTGGAATTCCGCACAAGGCCTGAAATCGTCATACCACTGCAATATTGTAGGCGCATTTCAGCATCATAAACGCAGTCAACCAAGAAACGTAATGGAGGCGAATATGATGAACAACTCTGGATATATGCTGTTTGCCGAAGCCCTCGTTTTTGCCCATGGCCCGAAAGCCGAGGCAGAAGCAGCCATGCACGCCATTCTTTGCGAAAAATCCGGTGACATGGAAACTGCCGAAACATGGCGGAAAGTCCAGTCAACACTGAAATTCGGCGGCGTCAAGAAAGCCGCCTGACGGCGCATTTCCTTTGCTATAAAGGGTCTCCAAGGATTCGAGAGACCCTATGACTGCCAAGCCGATTGATTTTGACAATTTTGACGATGAGTCGCCCGCCGTGAAAGCGGGCAGCATTTCCGCGCGCGCCACGGCAGCTGGCGAGCCGCCCTATTTCAAAGGACTGAACCCAGAGCAGCGCGATGCCGTCTCCTCAACCGATGGCCCCCTGCTGGTATTGGCGGGTGCAGGCACCGGCAAAACCCGTGTGCTCACCACACGGCTTGCGCATATCCTTGCCACGGGCAAAGCTTATCCCAACCAGATGCTGGCCGTAACCTTCACCAACAAAGCGGCGCGTGAAATGAAAGAGCGCATCGGCCATTTGATTGGCGGCATGGTGGAAGGCATGACGTGGCTTGGCACCTTCCATTCCATTGGCGCCAAAATCCTGCGCAACCATGTGGAGCTCGCAGGCCTCAAATCCGGCTTTTCGATTCTCGATACCGATGACCAGATCCGCCTGCTCAAGCAAATCATGTCACTGCATGATATTGATGAGAAACGCTGGCCCGCCCGCCAACTTGCTGGCCTGATTGACGGCTGGAAAAATCGCGGGCTTCTGCCAGACAAGGTGCCCGCAGGTGAAGCCCATGGCTTTGCCAATGGCATTGGCGGAAAGCTCTATGCGGAATACCAGGCGCGGCTGAAAGTTGTAAACGCGGCGGACTTCGGAGATTTGCTGCTTGAAGTCCTGCGCATTTTCCAAACGCACCCCGATGTGCTGAAAGATTACCAGCGCCGCTTCAAATATATGCTGGTCGACGAATATCAGGATACCAACGTGGCGCAATATCTTTGGCTGCGTTTGCTGGCCCAAGGCCACAAGAACATCTGCTGCGTCGGCGATGATGACCAATCCATTTACGGCTGGCGTGGTGCCGAGGTTGATAACATCCTGCGTTTCGAGAAGGATTTTCCCGGCGCCAAGATCATCAAGCTTGAACGCAACTATCGCTCCACACCCCATATCCTTGGGGCAGCCTCCGGCCTCATCGAAAAAAATGAAAGCCGTTTGGGCAAAACGCTCCGCACCGACAAGAATGATGGCGAGCCCATAAAAGTCCGCGCCCATTGGGATGGCGATGAGGAAGCCCGCACTATTGGCGATGATATTGAAAGCCTGCAGCGGAAAGACGAAAAGCTGAATGACATGGCAATCCTCGTGCGCGCCTCCTTCCAGATGCGCGCCTTTGAGGACCGCTTCATAACGCTCGGCCTGCCCTACCGCGTGGTGGGCGGTCCGCGCTTCTATGAGCGTGCCGAAATCCGGGACGCGCTGGCCTATTTCAAGGTAACCGCATCGCCCGACAATGATTTGGCTTTCGAACGTATCGTGAATGTGCCGAAACGCGGCATTGGCGAAACGTCGGTCAAACGCATGTTCGAATTCGCGCGGGTCAAAGGCCTGTCGCTTTACCGCGCCGCAGAAGAACTGGTGAAAACCGACGAGCTTCCAAACAAGACGCGCACCGCCCTTCGCCTGCTGATTGAAAGTTTTAACCGCTGGCGGCATGCCCTCTCTGGTATTCCCCACACGGATTTGGCCGAAACCATTATGGATGAATCCGGCTATACCGAGATGTGGCAGAACGACAAAAGCCCCGAAGCTCAAGGTCGTTTGGAAAACCTCAAGGAACTCGTCCGCTCCATGGGCGAATTCGAAAACATGGCGGGCTTTCTGGAACACATCGCGCTTGTGATGGACAGGGATAGCGGCGCGGAAACTGAAGATCGCGTGAACATCATGACGCTGCATTCAGCCAAGGGTCTGGAATTCGGCACGGTTTTCCTGCCCGGCTGGGAAGAGGGCCTGTTTCCCCATAAGCGCTCCCTTGATGAAGGCAAGGCGGGCCGATCGAAGAAGAACGGCGGCTGGCTTATGTCGGCATCACCCGCGCCAAACGCCGTGCCTTCATTTCTTTCGCGCAAAACCGCCGCGTGCATAACATGTGGCAGAACGCGTTGCCCTCGCGCTTTGTCGATGAGCTCCCGGAAGCCTTCGTCGAAGTGGCTCCGATGACTAATTCCTTCGGGGGGCACAGCCTCGGTGGTTACGGCACCAGCCGCTTTGATGACGTCAAACCCTTTACCAACACTTACGCAACGCCCGGCTGGCAGCGCGCCCAGGAACGCTGGAACAAGGGTGAGGGCCTGCGTAGCACGCCCAAATTCATTGAAGGAGAAATGGTAGCCCACGGCGACGAAAACCCAGCTTTCGCCAAGGGCACCCGCATCTTCCATCAAAAATTCGGCTATGGCCGCATCACTTCAATCGATGGCAACAAACTCACCATCGATTTCGACAAGGCCGGTGAAAAGCGTGTGCTGGATAGCTTCGTGACCGCTGCCTAAGCTTCCGGCACAAACTTCAATGCAGCACCATTCATGCAATAGCGTTTGCCCGTGGGTTGCGGTCCATCGTCAAACACATGGCCTAAATGCCCGCCACAGCGGGCGCAATGCACCTCGGTGCGGGTTGTGAAAAGCGTATTGTCTTCCTTTTCACCAACCGCATTTGGCAAGGCTTCAAAGAAGCTGGGCCAGCCCGTGCCGCTATCGTATTTTGCAACCGAGGAATACAACGGCAGATCACAACCAGCGCAGGCAAATACGCCCTTACGATGCTCGTCAAGCAACGGGCTGCTATTCGGCGCTTCTGTCTTTTCCTGCCGCAAAACAGCGAATTGCTCCGGCGTCAGCAGGGCTTTCCACTCTTCGTCCGTTTTCACGACCGCAAAACCAGCGGCGCGGCTGGAGCCGTTGCCGAGGCCAAATCTAAAAGCGGTAAATCCAGATATCAGCAATGCGCTACGGCGGTTCATGACAATCTCCAATATATCCGCCCCCTGCACACTATACGCGCCAACGGCGAAATAGTTTTACAAATCCGGCCGATTTCTTGTCACATCCGCTTGATCTGCCTCAACTTCACGCTTCAAAACCGACGAGCCCGCGTCAGTTTTCAGGGAAATGAACTGGAAGACCGAAACAATGGCCAGAGCTGTAACAATGAAAAAGGCTGTCGAAAAATCAGTTGCAACAAGGTCTTGGGCGCCCCGCTGCCACTGCATGGCCTCGAGAACAAAAGCCGCCACCGCAACACCAGCCGAGAGTGAAAGCTGCTGGGCAACGCTATAGAGACTGGTGGCCGCACTCGAGTCAGCGCGTCCAATATCGGAGTAGGACAAGGCATTGAGCGCGGTAAATTGCAGCGACCGCGTAAGCCCGCCAATCATTACCAGAATGGAAATGGCCAGAAATGAAGTTTGGGCCGTTAGCAAACCCTGCGCCGCCATAAAGCCGCAGGAAAGCAAGCCGTTGATGATCAGCAAAAATCTGAAGCCAAAACGGCGCAACAATTTTGCAGTTGAGAATTTCATTGTAATGGCACCTACAGCAGCCGAACATGTAAGAAGCCCGGTCTGAAAAGCTGATAGCCCAAAACCAAGCTGGAACATCAGCGGCATCAGAAACGGAATGGCGCCCACACCTATGCGGTAAAGACTGCCGCCAAGAACACCTGCCCTGAATGTGGGATTGCGCAAAAGCCTGAGGTCCAGAATGGGGTCTTCAATTGAGAGCGCACGCCGCACATAAGCCCAAACACAAATGGCGCCAAACCCGATGAGCGCAAGCGTCGCAAGGGGCGACAGGAAATCGCGCCCCAGCACCGTAAAGCCAAAAACCATGGCTGAAAGCCCGAGGGCCGACAGCAGAAAACCCTTCACATCAAGCGGCGGAGCAGTTTCAGGCTCCATATTGGGCATAAAACGCGTGGCAATGAAAATGCCCAAAATGCCAATGGGAACATTCATCCAGAATATCCAGCGCCAGTCAAAATAGGTCGTAATGAAACCACCAATCGGCGGCCCCACCAGCGGGCCGATGAGGGCGGGAATTGTCAGCCAGGCCAAGGCATCAACCAGCCCTGACTTTGGCACTTCGCGCAAAATGATAATGCGCCCCACAGGCACCATCATGGCGCCGCCCATTCCCTGCAGGGCGCGCGAGGCAACCAGCCATCCCAAGGTTTGCGAAAGGCCGCAAGCGATTGATCCCAGCATGAACACGGCAATTGCCGCGCGAAATACAAGCTTTGCGCCAAACCGGTCAGCACACCAGCCACTGATGGGAATGAAGATCGTGAGACTCAGGAGATAGGTTGTGAAGGCCAGTTTCAACACAATGGGGTCAGTCCCCAGATCGGCGGCAATCGCCGGAAGTGATGTGGCAATCACCGTTCCATCCATGTTTTCCATGAACAGGGCAGAAGCGACAATCAGGGGAATAATGCGGGCGGAGGAAACCATTGGACTGGCTGTTAGCATGACAAGGGATAGCGTTTCATGCAATCATGCAAACAAGTTGAAGCTCATGCGATAAAGCAGAAAGCCTATGCAACCCACTCATGAGACTCAAATTTTTATTGCGGGTGGTGGCCCCGTTGGCCTGACAGCCACAGTAGAATTGCATAGACGAGGTTTTAAGCCCCGCATCGTCGATCCTGACTTGGAAGTTTCACCACAATCACGGGCACTCGCCATCAACCCGCGCACGCTTGATTTATTGGAGCCTTACCGGCGCAACGGAGGCCTTGCTGGCAGCTGGCAATCGCATTCACAAGGCCTTAATACGACCCCGCACTTCGCCATGTCGTGGGTGCCAAAGTCCTAAAACTTACGGCCCAACCCACCCGCCGCATCAGCTCAAACACGACAAGCGCCAGACTGCTGCGTCGCTGGATTGTCCCCAATATTCTGGGCCTCGGTTGGGTTCAACGGCGCATTTTGCCCAGCATGCTGGCGCAAGACACGCCCGCGCCGCCATGGCTTTAATTCCATCCAGTTGATCGCTATATTCAAGCCATGATTTCAAGGTTTTTTACATGGCTGGAGAACTATGTCGATTCGTTCCCAATGCAACGTGCTGAAAAGCCCGCGCCGAAGCTGTTCGCCTTTGCCTTTCATTATACAAAGCCTTTTCTGCCGCTGCTGATCGCATCAATTCTTTTCTCGACGGTTATTGCCCTTATTGAAGTTTACCTCTTCGCCTTTATCGGTGATCTGGTTGACTTGCTGTCAACCGCGGATCGCGCCACGTTCTGGGAGGTGAACGCCGCCAAGCTGATTTTGATGGGCGTGTTGGTTCTTCTCGTATTGCCCGTTTTGAACTTTGTTTCAGAGGCCATTTCCCACCAGGGCCTGCGCGGTGCTTTCGCCATGCGCATTCGCTGGCTGGCGCACCGTTATGTGCTGCGCCAGAGCATGGACTTCTTCCATAATGATTATGCGGGCCGGGTGGCGACCAAAGTCATGCAGGCAGCCCTCGGCGTGCGCGACGCCGTCATGAAAATCACTGAAGTAGTTGTTTATGTCACCGTCTATTTCATCGGCGCGCTCGTGCTGGTGGCCACCAGCGATTACTGGCTGATGGTCCCCCTTTTCATCTGGCTTGGCGGTTATGCGCTGGCCTGCTGGTATTTCGTGCCGCGCCTTGGAAAACTGTCGGAAGCACAGGCTGAAATGCGATCCCTCGTGGTGGGCCGCGTGGTGGACAGTTACACCAATATTTCAACGGTAAAACTTTTTGCCCATGCGGAGCGGGAGGATTCCTACGCGCGCGAAGGTATGGGATGGATGCTCGATAGCGTCAACAAATCCATGCGCATGTCGACATTTATGACATCAACTCTGAGCCTGCTCAGCGGCATTCTCATTTTTACCATGTCGGCGATGTCCATCTGGCTCTGGCACAGCGGCGCCATCACCACAGGCGCCATCGCCTTTTCTATCGGATTGACATTACGTCTTAAGGCGATGTCGCAGTGGATCATCTGGGAGGTGGCGGGGCTGTTTGAGGATATCGGCGTCATCCAGGACAGCATTGAAACAGTGGCGCGCGACCGTTTGGTTGCCGATGTTACAAATGCAAAGCCGCTTGTCGTAACCAAAGGCGAAATCGTCTTTGACGCCGTGCGTTTCAACTATGGCAAGGCAAAAGCTGAAGGCTGCCACGATATTGTCGATGGCTTCTCGCTTACCGTTAAAGCCGGCGAGAAAGTGGGACTTGTCGGCCGTTCAGGTGCGGGCAAATCAACCCTCGCCAATCTTCTTCTGCGCTTTTACGATCTTGAAGGCGGGCAAATACGTATTGATGGGCAGGATATTTCACAAGTAGCCCAGGAAACTCTGCGTGCCAACATTGGCGTGGTGACACAAGACACCTCCCTGCTCCACCGCTCCGTGCTGGATAACCTGCGTTACGGCATGCCCGACGCACAAATGCCTGCTGTGGAAGCCGCAGCCCGCAAAGCCCATGCCGATGAATTCATTGCCAACCTTGTGGATCCCAAGGGCCGAAAAGGATATGATGCCCATGTGGGCGAACGCGGCGTCAAGCTTTCCGGCGGTCAGCGCCAGCGCGTGGCCATTGCCCGCGTGTTGCTGAAAAATGCGCCCATTCTTGTTCTTGATGAGGCCACCAGTGCGCTCGATTCAGAAGTTGAAGCCGCCATTCAGGAAAATCTCTACACGTTAATGGAAGGCAAAACCGTAATCGCGGTTGCCCACCGGTTGTCAACCATCGCCGCAATGGACCGCCTGATCATCATGGATCAGGGCCGCATTGTCGAAGAAGGAACCCATAAACAGCTTCTCAAAAGGAATGGCCTTTATGCCAATTTGTGGAAGCGGCAAAGTGGCGGCTTCCTGGTGGGCGAAGAGGCGGTTGCCGCCGAGTAACCTTCTGTTAACCATAATCTGGTCACAACAAACCTCAATTAGCCCTGAGCTACTTTTGAGGGAAACCATGAAACACACGATCATTGCACTCACCGCGGCAGCCTTCCTGCTTGGCGCCTGCTCCACCAATCCTTACACTGGCGAACAGCAGCTTTCGAATACCGCACTTGGCGCTGGAACCGGTGCTGTTTTAGGCGGCGCGGCGGGCGCACTTCTGGGTGCCACCACAAATGTCAAAACCCGAAAAGCCGCCCTCATTGGCGTCGGCCTTGGTGCACTCGCCGGCGGTGGTGTCGGCCTTTATATGGATAATCAGGAAACCAAACTGCGCCAGCGCCTCGAGGGCACGGGCGTATCGGTTACCCGCAATGGCGACAACATCATTCTCAACATGCCATCCAACATTACATTCGCCACCGATCAATCCGACATCAAGCCAAACTTCTATGAGGTGCTGAATTCAGTCGCCATCGTGCTGCAGGAATTCAACCAGACTCTTGTGGATGTAAACGGCCACACGGATGCCGATGGTTCTGACGAATATAATTTCGACCTTTCCCAGCGGCGTGCGGGTGCAGTTGCCGAGTATCTGATTTCACAACAGCTCGACAGCCAGCGCTTCCAGGTGCAGGGCCTGGGTGAACGCCAGCCCATCGCCTCAAATGCCAGCGCCGGCGGCAAAGCCCAGAACCGCCGCGTTGAAATCCAGATCGTGCCTCTGACGTAAGTGGCAATTCACTTTGAGGGTTTTAGAAACGGGGTATTGAGTTCGCTCACATAGAAGATGACAACTTTTGTCTCTTCCGTTGCGCTAAGGTTAACGCCTGTCATTTCCGCATTGGGAGGCTCAACTATCGCTTCCCCTGCCTTGATCGTTTTCGGCGGAGCGCCCTTCAGTTCGAGCGTGAAAGCACCTTCGACCACATAAACACTAACCGGATAATCATGTGTATGGGCAAGCGTTTTGTCGCCTGGCTTGAAGACTGCGGTCAAAACCCGCACTTCGCTTTTGGCGTCGATTGGAAGTCCTTCCACCGTTTGCTTTAGCACAAGGTTTGGCTTGGCCAATCCTCCGTCGGCCAGTGCCGCATTGCTAAGAGTTGCAACTGCGGCGAAGCAGGCGATTGAGGTTAAGAGGCGCATCGGAATTCTCCATTTTTCAAGATTGCAATTTGCAATTCCTAACCCTGAAAAAATGGTTGCGGCAGCCGCGAGTTTGCTAAGGGGGGCAGCATTAGTGCATAACCTCTGGCATGTTTGATTGGAATGACCTGAAATATTTTCTGGCGGTTGCTAGGCAACACAGCACGATTGCCGCAGGCAAAGCCATGGGCATCAGTCAATCCACAGTGCATCGGCGGTTAAATGAACTTGAGCGCCGCTTACAGCGAAAGCTTGTGACACGGGAACCCACAGGCTATCGCCTCACGGATTATGCAAGGGAGCTCTTGCCTTATGCCGAACGCATTGAAAACGACGTGCTGGAATTCCAGCGCCACGTATTGGACGAGAAGCGCGATTTGGCCGGCGTTATCCGGATCACATGCCCGGAGCCAATTGTTATCAGACTGAAAAAATCCCAATTGCTTGACCGCTTTAATGAACGCCATCCCCAGCTCCGCATTGAATTTGTATCAAGCGACCGATATCTTGATCTCAGAAAAGGCGAAGCAGATGTTGCTTTCCGTTCTGGCGATACGGAAGAAGAACTCATCGGTCGCAAAATAGCCGATTCACTTTGGGCTGTTTACGCCAGCAAGGATTACGTTGCAGGCCACGGGAAGCCGCAGGTACTGGAGGAATTGAAATTGCATCCACTCGTGGCTTTCGACGCGTCGCTAAGCAACCACCGCACAGCGACGTGGCTTAAAGAAGTGGCGCCTGGTGCCACGGTTGCCGCGCAAAGTAACAGTGTGCTCGGACTGGTTTCATTCGTTAAATCGGGCGTTGGCATCGGGCCGCTGCCAACAGCACTCGGCGACGCGGAAGAAGCGCTGGTTAAAATATTGGGGCCAATACCTGAGCTCACACGAAGCTGGCGACTACTTACCCACCCTGATCTTCGCCAAACGCCCCGCGTTTCAGCATTTTTTGATTTTATCATGCAGGAGCGAGCCATGTTAAAATCAATTTTCACGGGATAGTTCTGGACCACTGGCCATATAGACTTGCCTTACCCATGAAGCTAAAGCCCACGCATGACTGAAGCGCGAGTTATCCTGACGATCCCGGCCCTTGCGTTGCCTGCGGCAGAAGACATGGCCGAAAGGTTCGAGAGTGATTTTCGAATTGAAGCTTTGGCTGTTACCATCAACGAAACTGATGAGGCGAAGAGCCTGTGGGAAACCGTCGCCTATTTTGCATCGCCTGAAGAAGCCGATGACGCGCAGAAACTTCTGCAATTGCCATCCGGCATAATCTCAACACTGCCCAATACCGACTGGGTGAAGCATTCGCTTGAAGGTCTCGCCCCTGTTGCCGCCGGACGGTTTTTTCTGCACGGCTCCCATGATCGCGAGCGCAGGCGTCATGGCGGCATACCGTTGGAGATTGATGCCGGCACTGCTTTTGGGACTGGCCATCACGGCACCACAACGGGTTGCCTCCTCGCGCTCGATTTCATACTTAAGCGCCGACGCCCAAAAAACATTCTCGATCTCGGCTGCGGTACAGGTGTGCTTGCTATCGCGGCAGCGCGGGCCACCAAGCGAAAAACCTTGGCAACGGATATTGATCCCGAGGCCGTGCGCGTCACCCAGCTGAATTCGGCATTGAATGGCGTGTCACCTCTCGTTCAAGGCGCAACCGCGCCCGGCCTCAAGCACACGAAAATTGGCAATGCAGCCCCTTACGATTTGATTTTTGCCAACATCCTGGCCCGCCCGCTTATTAGCCTCGCCCAAGGCCTCAAAACCATTTTATCACCTGGCGGAACGCTTATTCTTTCCGGTCTCACCCGTGATCAAATTCGCTGGGTAAGTGCCGCCTACCGCAACCGCGGCCTCATCTGCACCCAAACACTTCTTCTGGGAAACTGGGCCACCCTCGTTTTCACCAACCCCGCCAAACAAAAACGCCCAAAACACTTTCGTGCCGGGCGTTTGATATCCAAGGCAAAAGGTCCCGGATGGGAGATCGATTAGGCAGCTATTAGCTGCCCCAAACCATCTTTTCGATTTCTGAACGACGCACGCCGATATCGGCAAGCATGCGGTCATCAAGCTGGTGCAACTGGCGTTCAGCGCGGCTACGAGCCAGATAGGTCTTTACGCGACCCATAATGCCTGGCGCGAATTCAACGCCGCCGCCCTTAACCGTCTGGCGGCCATAAGTTACTGTTGTCATTTTCATTCTCCTTCTTCTCAAAAAAAACCGGCTCGGAACTGCCCAAACCCAAGCCTCTCGAGGTGTTGACTTGTTTGTGCAACGCACAATTACTTGTCGTATATATGCACAATAAAAGCGCTCTCCAGCGCTCACTTTATGTATCAGTTATGCAATTAACGCATGACTAAATTTACCTATTTTAAACACCTCATATCACTGAACAGAACAACAGTTACACAGGAAATATGTTACAATATACCGAAAAATAAAGGCATTTTTCGATCGCACTGCTAAAAACTTGTAAATTTCAAATGCCCAAACCCCAGCAAATCGCGCACAATATCGCGCGAAAGTCATGCTAATTATGCATTGAAAAATGATATCTTTTTAGTTTGCACTGCAACAGGCAAAAAAATGCCCGACCTATTGGCCGGGCACCGTAATTCGCAATATTCTTGCTAGCGATTAAGCAGCAGTAAGATTACCAGCCGAGCTCTTGCCCGTACGCTTATCGGTCACGATTTCAAAAGAGACCTTCTGGCCTTCTTTGAGAGTGCGCAGACCGGCGCGCTCTACAGCGGAAATATGAACAAAAACGTCCTTGCTTCCGTTGTCCGGTTGAACAAAGCCGTAGCCTTTTTGCTCATTAAACCACTTTACAGTACCCGTATTCATGGGATCGTCCTTCAGTTGGGTTATTTTGAGGTCAAAGTGAAACGCTATCGCGACTCACAAAGACCCATGTACTCGAATGTTGGAGGAGTCTTTGCGTGCTCATTCCGAGAGGAACGCGGCGGCCAATCGTCCGGCCCAAGTTTCGAACGATTGATATGGAACATCTTGACGCAGGATGCAAGTAATTCCTTTTGCGGAAAACACTGAAAGAAGGTTAGAATTTAACGATGATTCATGCAGCGCGTGTTCTTCAGCTTCGTCAAATCCTTAAGAAACATAAACTTACGGGTTTCATTATTCCGCGGCAGGACGAGTTTCAGGGTGAATATGTTGCAGCCTATGCCGAGAGGCTGAAGTGGCTTACAGGCTTTGCCGGTTCGTGGGGCTTGGCCATTCTCACGCACAGCAAGGGGGCCATCTTTGTTGACGGCCGTTACACCATTCAGGTGCGTGCCCAAGTTGACGCCAAACTTTTCACACCCCACCACCTCATCGATGAACCGCCAGCGAGTTGGATTTCCCAAAACCTCAAAAAAGGTGATGTGCTGGGGTTCGACCCCTGGCTTATGACTGTTGACCAAGCCGAACGCTTTGCCGCAGCCTGCACAAAGGTCGGTGCCAAACTGCAACCCGTTACAAAAAACCCCATCGATCTGATCTGGGAAGATCAGCCACCAAAGCCGCAGGCCAAGCTTTCCGTGCAACCCCTGCAGTTCGCCGGGCAAAGTGTGGCAGATAAGCTGGCCATGATGTCGAAGCTTTTGGGCAAAGCGGGCGCTGATGCCACTGTTCTGACCCAGCCTGATAGCGTGGCCTGGGCCTTCAATATCAGGGGCCACGATGTGCCTTACACCCCCGTTGTGCTGGCCTATGCGATTGTAAAAAGGAAGGGCAAGGCTGAACTCTTCATCGACAAGGCAAAGCTGCCGGAAGATGTGGCAGCCCATCTCAAGAAATCCGTTGTCATCAAAAAACCTGCCGATCTCGAAGCATCGCTGAAGGCATTAGCCAAGTCTGTCGTGCAAATTGACAACATATGGGCGCCCGCGAAAATAAAATTTGCGCTGGGCAAAACCAAGATCACCAATGCAACTGACCTTTGCATTTTGCCCAAGGCCAGAAAGAATGCAACGGAGCAGGAAGGAGCCCGCGCTGCCCACCGGCGTGATGGCGTCGCCATGTCGCGCTTTCTCTGTTGGCTTGAAGCTGCAGCGCCGAACGGCGGCCTCACCGAATGGTCCGTTGCTGAAAAGCTTGAACAGTTCCGCAAAGATACCGGCATGCTGCTGGACCTCTCATTCGATACGATCGCAGGCGCAGGCCCCAATGCCGCAATCCCTCATTATCATGTAAACCCCGGCGATAGCCTGCCCCTCAAAATCAATGAAATTTTCCTGATCGATTCCGGCGGGCAATACCAAGACGGCACAACCGACATTACGCGCACGGTAATTGTCGGCGAACCTACGGAGGAAATGAAGGACCGCTTCACCCGCGTGTTGAAGGGCATGATTGATGTGTCACGCATCCGCTTTCCGAAAGGAACATGTGGTTCGCAAATTGACGCTCTCGCCCGCCAAAGCCTGTGGGCCGCTGGCCTTGACTATGACCATGGCACCGGCCACGGCGTGGGCTCCTATCTCTCGGTGCACGAAGGCCCCGCCCGCATCAACAAATCAGACCGCACGCCACTTGAGCCGGGCATGATTCTCTCCAACGAACCCGGCTTCTACAAGCAGAATGACTTTGGCATCCGCATTGAGAACTTGCTTTTGATCCATGAGGCCAAAGATGTTGCAGGCGGCGAACGCTCCATGATGGGGTTTGAAACACTGACGCTCTGCCCCATTGAACGTCGGCTGGTTGATACAAAGCTGCTAACAAGAGATGAATTGCATTGGCTCGACACCTATCACGCCCGCGTCTTCAAAGAGATAGGCGACCACCTGTCGGGTGCGGAATTGGACTGGCTGAAAAAGGCCTGTGCGCCCTTCAACTGAACACCATCCGCAAAAGAACAACACTCACAACTCCAACCACCACGACAAGTGCCAGCGGCAGGCGCAGGAACGCCCCCGTTGCCGTGAGCACCGCAGCAATCGTTTCAGCAACTCCCGTTGTCAAAATCGTCGGCGCGATTACCGCCATCAGAATGGCAGGCGGCAGTGCATCAAGAGCAGCCTTCAACCGCCCCGTCACCACAACACCGCGCATCAGGTAAAGTCCGCCAGCACGCGTGGCAAATGTTGCCAGCGCCATCCCGAGAATGGCGAGAATTGATGCCGTCATGCGCCCTCACCCTCTTTGTAAAGAACCGCTGCCACGGCTACGCCAACAATGCCGCCGATAATGATGTACCAGGCACCCGGCACATAGAGTTTCGCCAAGGCGGCCGCAACAGCGCTTGCTCCCAATACAGCCCCAGTGCGTGTGCCCTTCCAGAAACCGGCGAGCAGGCCGATAAACATCGCCGAAAAAGCGAAATCAAACCCATAAGCTGCCGGGTCACCGAAGGAGCGGCCAACTATGGCACCGATGATGGATGAAGTTGTCCAGGTCCCCCACATAGGCAAGGCCAGCCCAAGATAATAACTCAATGTCAGCGGCGCGGAAATCGCACGGCGCTCGGAAAAAGCCCAGTTCTCATCCGCCATCAAAAACATCATCAGTGGATGCCAGCACTTATCAATGCCGCCCATGTGACGCGACAGGGATGCCCCCATCAACACATGCCGAATGTTGACGATTAACGCAGTCACCGTGAGCAAAATCCATGAGACAGGATCGCGCCAAACTTCGATGGCGACAAATTGCGCGGCACCGGCGAACACCGTGGCGCTCATCAGCCACGCTTCGAAAGGATGAAGCCCTTTGCCCGCCGCCAACGTTCCCCACAACAGGCCAATGGGAGCCGCCGCCACCAGAATGGGAAACACGTCAATCAGTCCATGCCGAAACTCCCGTGCGGAAAGATTCATGAAGCGCCAATTCGGCGGAACCATTCCGCTTCGTCAATCACTTCAACCCCGTGCTTTTCAGCGTCCTTCAATTTCGATCCAGCGCCCGGCCCCGCGACAAGAAGATCAGTTTTTTTGGAAACCGAGCCGGAGACCTTTGCGCCCAAGCCTTCCGCCATGGACTTTGCTTCCTCCCGCGTCATCATCTCCAACGCGCCCGTGAAGACGACTGTCTTTCCAGAAACCGGAGACGAGGCCTTAACCGCTGCAAGGGCCGTGGGGGTGACATGCTTCAACAGCTCATTCACCACCTCGACATTATGAGGCTCGGAAAAAAACGCTGCGATGGAATGAGCCACAACGGTACCGATGCCATCCAGCCGGTTGAGTTCGTTGAATGCTTTCGACTCAGGAACCGCCACAATCATCTGGTCCCTGAACGTATCGGCAGCACCATAGGCCCTGGCCAGAACCCGTGCGGTGGTTTCCCCCACGTGGCGAATGCCAAGTGCAAAAATAAACCGGTCAAGCGCCACGCCGCGCCGCTGGTCAATCGCGTCAAACAATTTTTTGACACTGGCCTCGCCCCACCCCTCCTGGTCTTTCAGCTTTTTCAGTGAGCGTTCGTCACGTGCTTTGATCATAAAAATATCCGGCGGCGATTGAATAAGTCCGTCGCGGTAAAATTCTTCAATGATCTTGTCGCCCAGCCCCTCTATATCGAAGGCATTGCGTGATGCGAAATGCTTGAGCCGTTCCACCCGCTGCGCCGGGCAAATCAAGCCTCCAGTGCAGCGCCGCACCACATCATCCTCGCGCGTGGCGGCGCTGCCGCAAACCGGGCAATGATCAGGAAAAACATATGGCGCGGAGTTGGTGGCGCGTTTGTCTAAAACGACAGAAATAATTTGCGGAATGACATCGCCCGCCCGCTGCACCACAACCGTGTCACCAACACGCAAACCTTTCCGTGCAATTTCGTCTTCATTGTGAAGGGTGGCATTTGAGACAACAACACCGCCCACGGTCACGGGCTTGAGCCGCGCGACGGGTGTCAAGGCGCCTGTACGACCCACCTGAATATCAATTCCTTCAAGAATTGTCGTCGCCTGTTCTGCCGCAAACTTGTGGGCAATGGCCCAGCGGGGCGACCGCGATATAAATCCCAGGCGCTGCTGCCAGTCGAGGCGGTTCACCTTGTAAACAACGCCGTCAATGTCATAGCCCAGTTCAGCGCGGCGTTCTTCAATACTGTGATAATGGGCGAGCAATTCCCCAGCCGAACGGCAAACCTTCATCAGAGGATTTACGGGAAGTCCCAGTTTTTTGAACCCCATCACAACATCATATTGCGTCTCACCCGAAAGCTCCGGTGCCTCCCCCCAGGCATAGGCAAAAAACCTCAAGGGCCGCGAAGCCGTGATCGAAGAATCCAATTGCCGCAAACTACCAGCGGCCGCATTGCGCGGATTTGCAAAAACCTTGCCACCAACTTGAAGCTGTTTCTCATTAAGGGCCGCAAAGTCCTTGTGGGACATGTATATTTCACCCCGAATTTCCAAAATGTCGGGAGCCCCGCGGGCAAGTTTGGCCGGAATGTCATCTACTGTTAGCGCGTTCAGGGTAACATTTTCACCCTCCTCGCCATCACCCCGCGTGGCAGCCTGAACCAGCTTCCCATTTTCATAGCGCAACGAAAGCGAGAGCCCATCGATCTTGGGCTCCGCCGTGACTTCGACTTCGGCATCCTCAGCCAAGTTCAAAAACCGCCGCACCCGACCCAGAAACTCTGCCACATCGTCATCAGCAAAAGCATTGGCGAGCGAAAGCATGGGTACCCGGTGTCGAACCTTGCCAAATTTTTCCTGTGGCGCTGCGCCCACTTTCTTCGAAGGTGTATCACTGACAGCAAGCTCCGGAAACCGCTCTTCAATCGCCGCGTTGCGCAATCGCAACTGGTCATATTCCGCATCGGAAATTATGGGCGCGTCCTGCCCGTGGTAGCGCTCATCATGTTCGGCAATTTCAGCGGCCAGCCGTTTCAATTCCGCAGCCGCCTCTGTCACGCTGAGTTTTTCAACTTCTTTCGCCATCTCACGCCCGGCTTGACAGCAAACGATCGGCTTGCGCGCGCGCCTCTTCGGTCACCTGCGCGCCAGACAGCATGCGCGCCACTTCCTCGCGGCGGCTTTTGTCGGAAAGTGATTGCACCCGCGTGATCATGCGGTGGCTGCCCACCTCTTCCATCTTGGAAATCAGCATGTGTTCGCCTGCCCGCGCCGCAACTTGCGGCGAATGGGTTACTGCCAAGACCTGCAACCCCTGCGCCATGCGCGCCAAGCGCCCACCAATGGCGTCGGCCACGGCACCGCCAACACCCGTATCAATTTCGTCGAATATCAGCGTTGGCGCAGAGCCCTTGGCAGCAAGGATAACTTTCAACGCCAGCATGAAGCGCGCCAATTCGCCACCGGAAGCAACCTTCATCAGCGGTGACAAGGGCGTTCCCGGATTCGCGGCAACCACAAATTCCACCCGGTCAATACCGTGCGGCCCTGGCTTTCCGGCATCACTCGTGACCTGTGTTTCAAACCGAGCTTTTTCCAGTTTAAGCGGCGGCAATTCCGCCATCACAGCCTTATCCAGTTTTTTGGCAACTGCTTTGCGCGACGCACTCAAGGCATCCGCCGCACCATCATAAGCCTTCTGGGCCGCAGCACATTGTGTCTCCAGCGCCTTCAAGCGCTGGCCGCCGTCAGTCAGTGCCAGCAAATCATTTTCAAATCGCGCCCGCATGGTGGCCAATCCATCCACCGTGCATTTGTGTTTGCGCGCTGCGGCCCGCAACGCAAACAGCCGCTCCTCGGATTTCTCCAGTTCAGCCGGACTATAGACGAATGCCCGCTGCGCATCATTCAGCGCCCGGCTCGCTTCATTCATCTCAACCAGTACACGGTCAAGCGCTGCGCAGGCCGCATCCAGCCGCCCGCCTGCCGTATCGCGCCGCCGTTCCAGCTTGCGCAGCGCCGCGTTGAGCCGCGCTTCCACCCCATCTCCTGAAAGAACACCTTCCGCCTCGCTCAGGGCGGCAGAATATTGCTCGGAGTGCATCATCACCTGGCGCGCTTCGGCAAGTTTGGATTCTTCATCAACTTGCGGGTCAAGTGCCCGCAGTTCTTCTACCGCATGTTCGATGTAATCGCGCTCTGCCTCAGCGCGTGCCATGGAGGCGCGATGCTCGCTCAGCGCATCCGCAACTGCCGTCACTTCCTGCCATAGAGCCCCAACATTTCCAGTT
>CAVXPO010000030.1:0-352558 GCA_963763635.1 uncultured Alphaproteobacteria bacterium | reverse complement strand
GGGCACGGGTGAAAAGCTCGAAGGCCTCGAAGACTTCCACCCCTCACGCATCGCTGGCCGCATCTTGGGCATGGGCGACGTTGTTTCGCTTGTCGAACGCGCCGCCCTCGATATTGACCATGACAAGGCCCGCAAGATCGCCGAGCGCATGAAAAAGGGCGCCTTTGATCTTGATGATCTCGCCGAGCAGCTCAGGCAATTGCAGAAGATGGGCGGCATGGCGGGCATGATGAACATGCTGCCCGGCATGGGCAAAATCAAAAAGCAGATGGATGGCGCCAACCTCGACAATGGCATTTTGAAACGCCAGGTGTCGATCATCTCTTCCATGACGCCCTATGAGCGGCGCAATCCGAAGGTGCTGGATGCCAAGCGCAAGAAGCGCGTGGCCGCAGGCTCCGGCACCAAGGTTGAGGAAATCAACCGCCTCATCAAAATGCACCAGCAAATGGCAACCATGATGAAGCAGATGGGCCAGGGCAAAGGCATGTTCGGCAAAATGATGGGCGGCAAAGCCGCGCCCGATCAGGCCGAGCTTGAAAAGATGCAAGCCGAATTGGCAGGGCTCGATCCCAACGCGATTCCGGCCGACTTGAAAGACATGATGGCCGGAGGCGCCTTCCCGAAATGCCGAAATCGCTTCCCGGATTGGGCGGCGGCGTTGCCGGGCCTCGGCGGTGGCAACCCCTTCAAAGGATTCCCGGGCCTTCCGGGTAAGAAAAAGTGATCTCGAACAATTAAGGAGTAATGAGACATGGCAATGAAAATCAGGCTTGCGCGCGCAGGCACCAAGAAGCGGCCCTACTATCACATCGTGGTGGCGGACCATGCCTCGCCGCGTGACGGCAAGTTCATCGACGTGATCGGCGCTTTCAACCCGATGCTGGCCAAGACCGATGAAGCCCGCGTCAAGCTCGATGCGGCGAAGGCTGCTGAATGGCTGAAGAAGGGCGCGCAGCCGACCGACCGCGTGCTGCGCTTCCTCGACAAGGCAGGCGTTGCCAAGCGCGAAGCCCGCAACAATCCGCAGAAGGCCTTGCCCGGCAAGAAGCGTGTGGAGCGTGAAAAACTGGCGAGCGATGCCGCTGCAAAAGTTGCAGCCGCTGCCGCCGCTGCTGCTGCCGCACCGGCAGAAGCGCCAGCCGCTTAACTAAACCATGGGCACTCCCAACCGCGTCCTTGTCGGGGTGATTGTGGGTGCCCACGGAATAAAAGGCGAGGTGAAGCTGAAAAGCTTCACCGCCGATCCCGCCAGCATTGGCCGCTACGGGCCATTGCAGTCTTCGTCAGGCCAGCAGTTTGAAATTTCAAAACTGAAGCCGGCGAAGGATGGCTTTCTCGCCACGCTGAAAAACGTTGTTGATCGCAATCAATCCGAGCTGCTGCGTGGGCTCGAACTCTATGTCGCCCGCGAAAAATTGCCCAAACTCAAAGACAGCGAAGCCTACGCCCATGATCTCATGGGATCAGACGTGTTGCTGGAGGATGGCAGCCTTCTGGGCAAACTCATCGCCATGCCAAATTATGGCGCAGGCGATTTGCTCGAAGTTGAATTGGCGGCAAGTGCTGAAACGGTGCTCATCCCCTTCACGAGCGCCTTCGTGCCGCAAACCGATTTCACCAGCGGCAAGATCACCGTGATTCTCCCGGAAGGATATTTGGATGCGGGTGAACCCGAATGACCTTCGCCGCCACCATCCTCACCCTCTTCCCCGAAATGTTTCCGGGCTCGCTTGGCGTCTCCCTTGCTGGCAAAGCCCTCAATGATGGCCTCTGGTCCCTCGACGTGCGCGATATCAGGGCCTCCGCCACCGATAAACATCGCACGGTGGACGATCACCCCGCCGGCGGCGGCGCCGGCATGGTGTTCAAACCGGATATTCTGGCAGCCGCCATCGACGCCGCCCCGCATGTCGGCCCCCGCCTGCTGATGAGCCCGCGTGGGCTTCCCCTCACCCAGAACTTCGTGCGCGACCTCGCATCAGGCGAGGGTTGCCTCATCGTCTGCGGCCGTTTTGAGGGCATTGACCAGCGCGTCATCGATAATCGCGGCCTCATTGAAGTGTCGCTGGGTGATTTCGTGCTCTCCGGCGGCGAACCCGCAGCCCTCGCCCTGCTTGATGCCACCATCCGCCTGCTGCCCGGCGTCATGGGCAAGGTGGAATCGGGTGAAGAGGAAAGCTTTGAAGACGGGCTGTTGGAGCACCCGCACTACACCAAGCCCAGAAGCTGGGAAGGCCTTGAAATCCCAGAGATTTTGCTGAATGGCAACCACAAGGCAATTGCCGATTGGAAGCGCCAGCAACGCGAAACCTTAACCAAGCGCGTCAGGCCCGACCTCTGGCAAAAATATCTGGCCGATAAGAATTGATTTATCCCCCCGCAACCGCTATAGCCCGCGCAACTCTAAAGGATTTACGCCCATGAACATCATTCAGCAGCTCGAAAAAGAGCAAGTGGCCATCGTTGCCGCCATGCGCGCCGTGCCCGTATTCGGCGCTGGCGACACCGTCATCGTCAACGTGAAGGTCAAGGAAGGCGAGCGCACCCGCGTTCAGGCCTATGAAGGCGTAGTGATCGCCCGTTCCGGCGGCGGCCTGCAGGAAAACTTCACCGTCCGCAAAATGTCCTACGGTGAAGGCGTCGAGCGCGTATTCCCCGTGTACTCCCCGCTGATCGACTCGATCAAGGTTGTGCGCCGTGGTGAAGTGCGCCGCGCCAAGCTGTATTATCTGCGTGACCGCACCGGCAAGTCGGCCCGTATCATCGAACGCCGCGCCAGCGAGCTGGAAAACCAGATTGACATGGAAGTCGCTGCCGCCGCAGCCGCCAACGCGGAAACCAAATCCCAGGCCAAAGCGGAAGCCAAAGCAAGCGGCAAGAAGAAGTAGTTTTCGCAGCCCTGCACGATTTCAAAGGCCGGCAGCAATGCTGGCCTTTTTTCTTTTGGGAAACATGATGACCGATTATCTCAAAGTAAACCGCGCCAACTGGAACGACCGCGCCGCCATTCATTACAAGGATGAGGCGGGCGGCTACCGCGTGAAGGAATTTTTGGCCGGTGAAGACAATCTGCACGGCATTGAAGACCGCGAAGTGGGCGATGTTACAGGCAAACGCATCGCCCATCTGCAATGCCACTTCGGCATCGACACGCTGTGCCTGGCACGGCGGGGTGCCACCTGCGTGGGCCTCGATTTTTCACCCGTCGCCATCACGGCAGCGCGCGAATTGCAAAAGCAAACCGGCCTTGATGCAAGCTTCGTCGAAGGCAATGTCTATGACGCCCGCGCGTTGATCGAAGGCCAGTTCGACATGGTCTATGTCACCTGGGGCGCCATCAACTGGCTGCCGGATATTGCGCGCTGGGCGGGGGTTGTATCGTCATTGCTGAAGCCCGGCGGCACGCTTTATCTGCTGGAGGGGCATCCCTCACTGTTTACCCACGATGAATCAACAGCTGACTTCAGGCTCGGTTACGATTGGCGAACCCCAACGGACAAGCCTGTCATCATGGATGAGGCCACGACATATACCGGCGATACGGCAACATTTGCCAACACCACCACCCACGAATGGAATCATCCCCTCAGCGACATCATCAACGCGGTGATCACCTCCGGCATGCGGCTCGATTATTTGAATGAGCATGAAGAGCTCGCATGGCAGTTCGCCCCCCTCATGGTCCCCGTCGAAGGCAAACGCCGCATGTGGGTTCTGCCAGAAGGTTTTCCAAGATTGCCGCTGGCGTTTTCGCTGAAAGCGACGAAGATATAATTCTTTTTGTCCTCTCCCCTTGAGGGAGAGGAGGGAGCGAAGCGGAAGGTGAGGGGTATGGTTCAACACACTCCGCTCTATCCTGAGACAATTTCCACTTTCCCATGCGTAAAGCGTACCGACGGCATCATGCAATGGGTCTATGGCTTTGCCGAAGTTAGCCCTGCACCTTAATATTTTTCTAACCAAGTCGTAGGGTTTCTCCGCTTGCGTGACCATGTGTTGAACCAAAACCTGAACAGGCCTAACTTATGAATGAGGGCAAGTTGGGGAGCAGGTCACAAGCTATGTATTGTTCGCGTTCCAGTGGAATGGTGAAGCCTACATTAAGTCGAAGCGGCAATCTGTGAAATATTCTTTGAGAGAACGACCACAGAATGACTAGGTCCTGTTGACAAAGTGCCTGACCCACAGCCTTGCTGATGCAATGAGAACGAAACCGACATAGCTGGCCGCCGTTTTGTCGTAGCGCGTAGCCAGCCTGCGGCTGTGCTTGAGCTTTGAGAAGCACCGCTCGATGAGATTTCTGAGCGCGTAGATGTAGCCGTCGATGACGGGCTGGACTTTCCGGTTGCGGCGCGCCGGAATGACAGGTTCGGCGCCGCGCCGCGCGAGGTCGTCGCGGATCGCATTGCTGTCGTAGCCCTTGTCGGCGATCAGGACCTTGGGTTCGGGACCCGGCTCGTTCATCACCGGGTCATAGCCATTGTAGTCGGAGACTTCGCCGCCCGAGAGTGTGACGGCGATAGGCAGCCCGATGCTGTTGGTTCTCAGATGGACCTTGGTCGAGTAGCCGCCGCGCGAGCGGCCAAGATCCTGGTTTTGAGCCCCCCTTTTGCGCCCGCCGCATGCTGGTGGGCGCGCACGATGGTGGAGTCGATCATCTGCACGCTGCCCTGGGCAGCACCGGTTGCGTTGAGCGCCTCCAACATCACATCCCACAGGCCCGACACCGACCAGCGCCGGAACTGCCGGTAGACCGAGCTCCACTTGCCGAAATCTTCGGGCAGATCGCGCCACGGCGCACCGGTGCGCGCGATCCAGAAGATGCCGTCGAGCACCAGCCGGTGATTGCCCGCCGGCCGGCCGCGCTTCGGCCCGCGCACCGTCACAAACGGCTTGAAAAACGCCCACTCCTTGTTCGACATCAGTCCACGAACCAAGCCGCCCTCCTCAAAGAGCAGCTTTGAATCAGAATTCAGGTGATTTGGGAATCCACTTTGTCAACAGGACCTAGGCAACATGACCCTCTAAGACAACTCGAATATGTCCGTCAGACATTGTCACAAAACAAAAAATCAATAGGTTTCTTCATTGGTGCGGGGTGTCCCCTCGCCATAAGGGTTAACCAACGAGAAGAAAATGGGACTTTAATTTCAGATCCACTAATTCGTGACATAGAGGGATTGACAAGAAACGTCTCCGCAAAACTCAGCTCAAAAGCTGGGGAGCCAAAATCAGATTGGGAGAAGGTAGTCGATATGATGAATGTCGACGGAAATAAGTCACCCAACATTGAAGAAATACTTACTCGAATTCGATCCCTGTATAGTGTTGCTGGCAAAGGAGAAGTCAGAGGTTTCAAAGCCACCGAACTAGAGGCTCTAGACAAGAGCGTCTGCAAAATCATCATTGAGGAGGTTGATAGACCACTTCCTGATACAAAGTCACCCTACCATGATCTCGCTATCTGGATCCGATCAATCAATCGAGAAAATCCAATACACCTCTTTACGACTAATTACGATCTCCTGATCGAACAAGCATTTGAGGAAGTCTTCCTGCCCCTATTTCGATGGCTTCATAGGTGCACGAACGGCATTCTTCGATTTAGGGGCCGTTGAAGATGGAAAATTGATACTGCCTCGTTGGAGCCGATTGTGGAAAATACACGGCTCGATCAATTGGCGACTCGACCTAAATGGTCGTGTAATTAGGAGTGACAAAGTAGACAAAGAGTTGAGTTACCTCATCTACCCATCCCACTTAAAGTATGCACAAAGTAGAAAAATGCCATATCTGGCAATGCTCGACAAACTCAAAGATTTTTTGTTGAAGCCTTCTGCGGTAATTTTTCTTTCAGGCTATTCGTTCGGGGACGAACATATCAACGATGTAATTTGCAGTAGCCTTGATAGCAATCCAACAGCGATGGCGTTTGTTTTTCTTTTTGGGAAACTGAATGAAGATAAGTATTTGAAGGCCGTCAAGTGTGCACTGAGATCGCCCAACTTAACTCTTATGGCATTCGATAAGGCCATTGTTGGACGCCTAGAAGGTGACTGGTCGCCAGTAGACAGCAAAAGCTTTGAAGTCCCCGACGGTATCCTTGTGCCCTCAAAGATAATGGAAGAAGGGGATCTAAAAAACTGTGAACTTAAGTTGGGTGATTTCGCACAGTTGGGGGTACTGCTCAGAAACATGAGTTCCAGCGATGACAAAAAAGAACAATAGCGGCCCTCCGAACTCAACAATCCTGGGAACGGTTCAAGATGTCAGCGGTACCTCTGTCAGCGTAACCTTGAATAGTGATCATGTTTCAGGCCTGACATTCGTAAACGGACAAGGATATCGAATTGGTCAGATCGGTAGTTTTGTAAAAATACCAATCGGATACATTGAGTTATTTGGAATAGTTTCACAAGTTGGGGCGAGTGCGGTACCCAAAAACATTTCAATTGAGCAAACTAACGGTTACAGATGGCTCAAAGTACAGTTGGTGGGAGAAGGATATAAAGGGAAGAAGTTTCAACGTGGGATTTCTCAGTATCCCACAATTGATGACGAAGTTCATCTCGTGTCTGAAGATGATTTAGCCAGCATTTACGGCAGAAAGAATAGGCAAAATCATCTTATTAAAATTGGTCACATTGCGGGTGCTAAGTCGATCGACGCACTCGTGGATATCAATAAACTCGTCACCCAGCACTCGGCGTTCGTAGGCACTACGGGTTCGGGCAAGTCGACAACCGTGGCTGGACTCTTGAATGTTCTATCGGAGAGTGCGCGTTTGCCATCAGCGCGAATTGTCGTCCTCGATATAGATGGCGAATACGGTAGGGCACTTAGCGAAAAAGCTAAAATTTACAGAATCGATCCGGATCCTACGAAGCCCAATGAAAAGCACCTGAATTTACCTTTTTGGGCAATGAGCTTTGATGAGTTGCTTAAGGTTACATTTGGTGACCTCCCTCACGACAACAAAGCGAGAATATCCTCGTTGAAAAAATCATCCAGTGCAAACTAGATGCCCTGCACAAGTATCCAAAGAAGGGAATTACGTCGAAAAACGTTAATGTCGATAGTCCAATTCCATTTAGCCTCAATGCCCTCTGGTACGATCTCTACTGCAAAGAGTTTGGTACTTATTACTCTGATAATGGAAAAACTGCCATTCCAGAAAATTGGGCGTTTGAGAGAGATGAGAATAATATTGAACTGAAAGGGAGCATCCAAGAAGGGCTTGCACCTAGGTTCAAGCGACCTAAAAATGTCAAAGACGATCCAGAGAAATAAACTACCTCCCAGAATCTCTAAATTTGCGGGCGCAGTTGGAAAACCTTGGGGCTAAAATTAGGGTCTCCAGATACGATTTTCTTGCTCAAGCCAGGAGAATATCTACCCGCTATAGATGGTGCGGTAAACCAAGACCTACCAGAACTTATGAAAGGCTGGATCGGCCCAGACAAACCGATTACGGTGCTTGATTTGTCGGGTATTCCGGCCACTATTACTAATGACATTGTGGGCATTCTGTTACGCATATTGTACAATTCTCTATTTTGGGCGCGCAAACTTTCGCAAGGTGGCAAAGAAAGGCCTCTTTTGGTTGTGATGGAGGAAGCTCATACATATTTGCGAACAAATTCCACCGATGATCGCAATGACATGGCGTCGTCGATTGTTCAAAGAATTGTGAAAGAGGGCAGGAAATATGGCATGGGGGCAATGATAGTAAGCCAGCGACCATCGGAGATAAATCCTACTATTTTATCTCAATGTGGAACTTTCTTCGCAATGCGCTTGAGCAATGGCACCGATCGATCTCATATATCAGGAGCGATTGCAGATAATCTTGAAGGGCTCACCAATATGTTGCCAATCCTAAGAACAGGGGAAGCTATCATTCTGGGTGAAGCTGTAAATCTTCCTATGAGAACCATGATCCTTGCACCCCCGAAAGATATGCGACCTGATAGTCAGGACCCTGTAGTATGTGACGAAGAAATTCCTGACAATTCTGTTACTCCAGGGGGCTGGGGGATACCTATGCAACACCATCCCGATTTTGAAGATTTCAGCTTGGTTTGGCGACAACAAAACCCCCGACTTCCAGAGATGATCGAAGATAAGGATAAAAATTAATGGCTTGGGAAGTTTTCACTGGGTTTCAATCGACGAATATTGCCACTCTACGCTATGACGAAGATAGATCGATCCTTGAAGTGGGATTTCTTCACGGAGGAATCTATCGGAGTATTTTGATGTTCCCAGCCCCGTTTGGGCAGACTTTAAAGCTGCGCCTTCGCAAGGCAAATTTTTAAGCGACAGTATTAAAGGACGTTTTCGGTATAGCAAAGTCTGACGATGCCAATTGTAACGCTAAATCGACAAAACAGAAGAGTTCAGGTTGAAGCCTTCGAACTTGAGAACCAGATTGTATTCAATTTTTTCGACAAACTGTCGACTTCCAGAGAGATGAAAAGCTTCTTAAAGCTTTAAATATCGGTGTTTTGGCGCTGATGGAAGATCGTCTTTCTACTTTTCTAGCCAAGACAACAAATGAGCTCGGAACTGAACTTGAAAGCCTCAAGTTGATATTCGACATGAAGCAAGAGATCTTCTTCAAGTCTTCCGCGAAAGGCGCGCTGGCAGAAGATGACATAGCCGCTTATTTGAATGAGTTCTTTATCGAGCAAAGTTTTTCTGATCGAGCATTACTAACAGGTAATGACGCGGGAAAATTGGCAAAAAATAAAACTGGCGATATCATCTGTAAAATAAACAGCGATGAAAATCTGAAAATTGTCATCGAATGTAAGTTTGATAAGAGTGTTCGATTAGGGGAGGTTACGACTAAAGATGTATTTTTGAAAAAGTCGGATACTGCTTGGAGTCAATTGATAGAAGCTCAAGAAAACCGAACGGCCGCATTCTATTATAGTGTTCGATTTGTCATCGGTTGATGGCGGTTTATTGAACACGATTCAGAATGTTAGATACATCTCTCAAATAGGTTTTGTGGCAATTGTCGATTCACAAAAGGGTGACTACCGTAATTTAGCAATCGCTTACATGCTAGCTAGGGACATTGCGGTGAATGCACATCCGGTGGCTTTAGATAAAGACCTATTGGCGATAATCATGAATAGAATAATTAAAGATTTGGGAGAAATTCTCCAGATCAAAAATCTTGTTTTGGCTAACATCGACAACAATAAAAAGATCTTAGGTCAGTTGGAGCGAGGCGTTTTGCTGATGGACTTCAATCAGAAATACCTCGCGAGATTTCTGTCTAGCGGGACCATCTCTAGAGAAGATTTGTTAGAGTTCTATTCGGGAGAAGAGGTAAGAGACAGGTATCGATTGATCGAAAAGGATTTGAAGGAGTTGTGATTATTTCGAATTGTTGCTGAGAATGCTAATAATCTTTGCGCTATCCTTTAATCATTTTGTTTATAAGCGATCTGATCCTGAAGCCGCTACTTTAAGCGGCGTGGGATGTCGCTGCCCCCTCAACCCCTTCTATTTGACGTAGTCATATAGTTGGAATCTATTTGAACAATCACTATACCCCCCCCGCAAAGCGGGGAGAGGGAGCAGGAAGAAAAATAAATTCCTATTCCGCTTGACATGTTCCTATAATAGGATTATATTATTAGATGATGGTTTCCGGAAAGGAGGGGACAGTGTCGACAGCGTCTCGAAATTGCCGGAACCATGGGCAGCGCCTGCAGGAGAGGGGAAATTACGCGCCCCGCTCCGTCGGGAGCCGAAGGGAAGACCCGTGGGCACTACGGCCCACGCGCCTTAAATGGCTAAACAACTCTGGCGGAAAACCGACGGACACCGTGCGATCCAGAGCTCTGCAAGTGCACCCCGAAGGCAAAAACCGCTGCGTTCCAAGGTCGGGCTTTAAGCCACACCACCAAAACTCCATCTTTCCACCGCATATGCAGGCTTGAAGCCAGGACGGGAACTTCCCCTCCACCTCATTCCCCGCAGCATCAGCGGGCGCCGCCCTGAATCCCGCCCCTCTCCACCATCCGAAAACGGCAGTACCGTTTTCACCCCCGGCGAAGCCTTGCGCAATTTGCGCAAGGCCCCTTGCAGGAACATGATTTGACATGGGGCCGCCAAGCGCTAAATAACCGCCAACACCACAACTCTCGGGAAAGCCCCATGGCAAAACCACGCACTTTATATGACAAGATCTGGGACGATCATCTCGTCCACGAAGCCGACGACGGCACCTGCCTGCTCTATATCGACCGCCACCTCGTCCATGAAGTCACCTCCCCGCAGGCCTTCGAGGGCCTGCGCATGACGGGCCGCACCGTGCGCCACCCCGAGCGCACGCTGGCCGTGGTTGACCATAACGTGCCGACAACCGACCGCAGCAAGGGCATCGCCGAAGCGGAAAGCCGCATTCAGGTTGAGACGCTCGCCAAGAACGCGAAAGATTTCGGCGTTGAATATTTCCATGAGCGCGACAAGCGCCAGGGCATCGTCCATGTGGTTGGCCCCGAGCAGGGCTTCACGCTGCCGGGCACCACCATCGTCTGCGGCGACAGCCACACCTCGACCCACGGCGCCTTCGGAGCCCTCGCCCACGGCATCGGCACCTCCGAAGTGGAACACGTGCTGGCCACCCAAACCCTCATCCAGAAAAAAGCCAAGAACATGCTGGTGGATGTATCGGGCAAGCTCGCGGAAAGTGCGACCGCCAAAGACATCATCCTCTCCATCATCGGCGAAATCGGCACCGCCGGCGGCACCGGCTCCGTCATCGAATTCGGCGGCGACGCCATCCGCGACCTCTCCATGGAAGGCCGCATGACCATTTGCAACATGACTATTGAGGGCGGCGCGAGGGCCGGCATGATTGCCCCCGACCAGAAAGCCTATGATTATTTGAACGGCCGCCCCAAGGCGCCCAAGGGTGCCGACTGGGATGCCGCGCGCCGTTACTGGGATACGCTGCACACGGATGAAGGCGCGCACTTCGACCGCATCGTGAAGCTTGACGCGGCCTCACTGCCCCCCATCGTGTCATGGGGGACATCGCCTGAAGACGTGATGTCGGTGGCGGCCAGCATTCCAAACCCCGATGACATTGCCGATGAAGGCAAACGCCAATCCAAGTGGCGCGCGCTGGAATACATGGGCCTCAAGCCCGGCCAGAAAATGACGGATGTCGAACTCGACGTGGTCTGGATCGGCTCCTGCACCAACGGCCGCATCGAAGACCTGCGCAACGTGGCAAAAATTGTTGACGGCAAGAAAATCGCCGGCAACCTCGCCTACGCCATGATCGTTCCCGGTTCCGGCCTCGTGAAGGAGCAAGCAGAAGCCGAAGGCCTGCATAAGATTTTCCTCGCCGCTGGCTTTGAATGGCGCGAACCCGGCTGCTCCATGTGTTTAGGCATGAACCCGGACCAGTTGAAGCCCGGCCAGCGCTGCGCCTCAACTTCAAACCGCAACTTCGAAGGCCGTCAGGGCTACCGCGGCCGCACCCATCTCGTGTCGCCGCAAATGGCCGCCGCAGCGGCCCTCGCCGGGCGCTTTGTCGATATTCGCAAGTCCTGATTTGGAACAGGCAATTAACAGTTGCTTCACTGAAAATTAAGGATTATGTCACGGCCAAGATGGTACATCGATTCATGTTATGGGTGAGTCGCGTTTCGGGGGAATTATTTTGGGTAACACAACACAGGCAGACGCAAAATTCTTGCGCCGCGTATTTATGGCGCTGGTCATGATGACAGTCGTTGCAGGCGGCATGGTTGGCTTCACAACCGCCCAGGCGATGACAGACGCAGCGCCAATCTCTGCTAGCAACTAGTCCGGCAGTTCCAGCGGCTTCAGCGCATCGTAGCGGTCGCCGGGGCCGGGATTGTCTTGTGAGCATTCGCCGCCCAGATGATGCATGATGCCCCACACGGCGTTGAGCCCGGTCTGCACCGCCCCTTCAACCCAGCCCGGCGTCCACGACACATCGTCGCCCGCAATGAAAATGCCGCGCTCGGCCGCCGGCATGCGCTCCTGCATGAAGTGGCAATACATCCGGTGGTTATAGCGGTAATGGCCGGGCAGTGCGCCCTTGAAGGCGCCCATGAAATTGGGGTCTGATTCCCATGACACGGTGATGGGATCGCCGATGATATGCTTCTCGAGCTCCAGATCGGGATAGATTTTTTTGAGCGCATCGAGCGCCAGCTTCACACGCCTTTCAATCGGCAGCGGCAGCATGCGCATCGCATCGCTCATCCATGAATAGGTGAGGCAGATGACGCCCGGCTTGTCATCGCCATTGTCAAAAAGATAGGTGCCGCGCGTCAGCCGGTCGGTGAGCGTCATGCTCATGAGATCGCGGCCCGTGTGCGGGTCCTTGTCTTTCCAGAACGGCCTGTCCGTCATCACAAAGGTCTTGGAGGATTGCATGTAGCGCGTGCGGTCCAGCGCCATCCACATTTTCTGCGAAAACAGGCTCTCTTCAACCTGCATATAGGACGTCAAAATCCAGCTCTGCACCGTCACCAGCACACAATCAAACAATTTGGCGTCGCCCCAGCGGTCTGTCACCGCAATCTTGTCGCCATAGGCCCGGTCGATTTTGACCACCCCTGGGCGGGGCGCGCCCTTGTGCAGGGATTCAAGCGTTGTGCCCTTGGGCCAGTGCGCCATTTTATCCGGCGACAGTTTCCACAGCCCGCGCGGCACCTGTTCAACACCGCCGACAATGTAATGCTGGTTTTCATCGCAGTCGGTTGCCACCACCCGCAGGATTTCCAGCATGGAATTGGGATAATCCGAATCCCAGCCCCCGGTGCCGAAACCCACCTGCCCAAACACCTCGCGGTATTTGAAGGGCTTGTCCGCAAAGGCATAGGACGTGGCGACAAAATCATAAAAACTGCGGTCATCCCAGATGGGAATGAGCCTGTCCCATATCTCTTTGAGTACGGGCACATCGCGCTCACGAATGGCTTGCCGCAGGGCTGTAAATCCAGCCCCCTCTTCCAAAGCCTTGGCCCATGCCGCCCCAATTTCCTTGAACATGGGCGGCAGGTCGGCGGTCTTCTCCACATAAAGCGTGTGGCCTTCAAGATCGACGACGGTGGAAGGCGTGGCGGGCGACAGGGGGTTTGGAAAGGGCTTTCTCTCCAACCCCAGCATGTTGACGTAATGGTAAAACGCCGTGGAAGACTCCGGAAAACGCATGCCGCCGAGTTCGGCGATTACATCATCAGCCCCTTCAAATTTCTGGCTGCGCAAGCGGCCCCCCATGCGGCCCGCTTCATAAATCACCGGCTTCAAACCCATTTTCAGCAGCTCGAAAGCCGCCGTCATCCCAGCCATCCCGGAACCAATTATGGCCACCTCTTCGCCATGGCGGTGCGCCGGAACTGACCCCAAACCGGCGGGTTCTTTATCCAGTCATCAAACGGAAACGGGAAATCCGGCCCGAAATTGGTCACGGGTTTCGACGTGTCGCTTTCAGGTGCAAAAAGATTGGTGGACGCAGTCATGGGGCGGGTCTCCGGTGGGGCTTAGACCTTGCCACACAAAAGAAGAACCGGCCACGGGGAGTTTCGCGGCCGGCTTAAAGTTGGGGAGGATCGTTTGCAGGAGATCGGGGGGGTCAGCTTATTCGCAAACCCAAACCTTCTTCACCTTGATCTTGTAAGCGGTGTGCCACTTGTTCCACTTCTTGTACTTGTGGATCTCAAAACCGCAATCGTCGCCATAATAGCCATCATCAACAACGGGATAGACGGGATAAACCGGATATGGCGTGGCATAGCCGTAACCATAGCCTGGAACAGCCGAGGCCAAGGTTGACATCAACATGCAGTTTGGCGGATGCGGTGGAAGCTGATGCGGTTGCAAGGACGGCGGCAGCAGAAGCGGCGATAAGGAGATTGCGGATCATGGTTTTGGTTCCCTCTGGTTCAATTTCTGGCGGTATGATTACCGTTGATGGCTTAGGTATAGGCGAGCCCGCCTGAACCAAATCTGAGGCTGCCGTTTATCTGCCGTTCATGTTGCAAGCAGGGCTCTTGGCCTGTATGAGACCGCCCATGATAACGGTTTTCATTGATGGCGAGGCGGGCACCACGGGGTTGCAGATCCGTGAACGTTTGGCGGCCCGCAAGGACATTGAGCTCATCAGCATTGCGCCCGAAAAGCGCAAAGACGCCAGTGCGCGCCGTGATCTCTTGAATTCAGTGGATATTGCCATCCTCTGCCTGCCCGATGAGGCGGCAAAGGAGGCCGTGGGCCTGATTGACGCCCAATCCAAGACCCGCGTGATTGACGCGTCAACTTCTTACCGCGTTGACCCCGATTGGGCCTATGGCTTTGCTGAAATCAGCGCCGCCCAAAAAGCCAAAATCCAGACGGCAACACGCGTATCAAACCCCGGCTGCTATCCCCAGGGTTTTATCGCCGTGGTAAAACCGCTGATTGACGCTGGCGTTCTGGATGCGGACTATCCCTTCACCTACAACGCCGTTTCAGGCTATTCCGGCGGCGGGAAAAAGATGATTGAGGACTATGAAAAGGCTGGCGTGGATGCCGTGCCCTATTTGCCCTATGGCCTCACCCTCAACCACAAGCATTTGGCCGAGATGAGGCTCTATGCCGGCCTGGATCATGATGTCATATTCCAGCCGGCCGTTGGCAATTATGCGCAAGGCATGCTGGGTACGGTTCCCCTCTTCCTCAACCTGTTCAAAAGGAAAACCGCCGTGGCCGACATTCAGGAAATTCTGGGTGCCGCTTATGACACCAGCGCCTTCATCGAAGTGGCTGCCCTTGAAAGCATTGAACGCTCACAAGACGTGAACCCGCAAAGCCTGAACAACACAAATCGCATGCGCCTCCACGTTTTTGGCAATGATGCGCGCGGCCAAGTGCTGCTCACCAGCATTTATGATAATCTCGGCAAGGGCGCCTCGGGCGCCGCCGTGCAGAATTTGAATCTCATGATCGGCGCGGATGAAAATCTCAGCGTCGATCTGCCAACCCAGAACTGAAAGTCAGGACCCATGGAAAAATTTAATACGCTAAACGGTGTGGCCGCTCCCTTGAACATCGTCAACATCGACACCGACATGATCATCCCGAAGCAGTTCCTGAAAACCATCAAGCGCACCGGCCTTGGCAAATCCCTGTTCTTTGAAATGCGCTACACCCAGGAAGGCGTGGAAGTGCCGGAGTTTGTTTTGAACAAGCCCGCCTATCGCAAGGCGCAAATTTTGGTGACAGGCGATAACTTCGGCTGCGGCTCTTCACGCGAACATGCGCCTTGGGCCTTGCTCGACTTTGGCATCCGCTGCGTGATCGCGACCAGCTTTGCCGACATCTTCTATAACAATTGTTTCAAGAATGGCATTCTGCCTATCGTGGTATCGCCTGATGACTTGAAGAAACTGATGGATGATGCGGATCGCGGCAGCAACGCGACGCTATCGATTGATCTTCCCAATCAGGAAATCAAGGGCCCCGATGGCGGCACGGTGAAATTCGATATCGACCCCTTCCGCAAGCATTGCCTGCTGAATGGCTTGGATGACATTGGCCTCAGCCTTGAAAAGGTGTCGTCGATTGACAGTTTTGAGAAGAAGCAAGCCGCCAGCCAACCCTGGCTGTAATTGGAATCCATCCTCAACACCGTACTGCCGGTCTTTGGGCTGATTGTTCTGGGCTATGTGTTTGCGCGCGCAAAACTTGTTGATGGTGCAACCGCAAAGGGCCTCACGCAATTTGTTTTCATGCTGGCCATTCCGGCTTTCCTGTTTCGAACCGTCGTCACAATGAAACCGCAAGAGGCCGCACCTTTCGGCCTATGGATTGTGTTTTTTGGCGGCCTGGCCGCAACCTGGATCATGACAGCACTCATCTCCAGAAAAGTTGAAAGCCTGTCTCCTTCAGGTGGCGCGTCCGCCAGCATGGCAACGGGTTTCGGCAATCTGGCCCTGCTTGGAACGCCGCTCATACTGGCCCACTACGGCGAACAAGCCGCCGTTCCCTTAGGACTCATCCTTTCCATCCATGCGCCAATCCTCTGGTTTGCAGCGCTCTTCCACCGCGAGTTGGCCCGCCATAGCGGAAACCTTTCTTTCGTAAAATTGGCCCGGGAACTGTTTGTAAATCTTGCCAGTAACGGTATTGTACTGGCCCTCATCGCCGCCGCCCTGTGGAACGTCACGAGGTTTGGGCTTCACCCCGTCGCTGACCGCATGCTGTCCATGCTGTCGGACGCCAGCATTCCAACCGCCCTTTTTGCGCTTGGCCTTTCGTTATCTACTTACTCGCTGCGCGGCCAATGGAACGGCATGCTGGTGCTCATCGCCATGAAAATGATTTTGATGCCGATTCTTGTATTCCTGATCATCCGCTACCTCGTCGAAATTCCGCCCTTCTGGGGAAAAATCGCAATTCTCTTAGCCGCCATGCCAACGGGTGCCAATGCTTTCCTCTTTGCCCATCGCAATGAGGAGGCCGTGCCCGCCGTATCTGCTGCCATTGCGCTGGGCACGGGCCTCGCGGCAATTACCATTTCGCTGCTGCTTTATCTGATGGATGCAAACGGGTTTTAGCGCGGCATCAGGGCCCAGTAGTCCAGTTCAAGAATAACGCCGGGCGTTTCGGCGGAACCGTCCTCCGTTGGAAATCCGGCACAGGGCAAATCCCGCGTGGCCCGCGTCACAATACGCAATGCTCCCATATCGCCATGGGTTTTCTTGTCAATAATTTCCGACCACGCAAACACGGTTCCACCTGCAAACAGCGGGGCCACATGCCTGCCCGCATTAATTGCAGCTATATGGTAGGCATTCGCAAGTCCGTTGAAACTCAAAGCCCGCGCCAGCGAAATCACATGGCCGCCATAAATCAGGCGGCGTCCAAAACGCCCACTTGATTCGGCGAACTGGTTGAAATGCACCCGTGCCGTGTTCTGGTAAAGCCGCGTTGCCAATTGGTGCTCGGCCTCTTCAACCGTCATCCCATTGAGATGGTCGATCTTTTCGCCGACTGCATAGTCCCCAAAGCGATGGGGAGAACCGGAGAATTCAAAGTTCCAGTTTTGAACTGCCTCAACATCTGGAAGAGCGGCGCTCTCCGCAAGTTCCGGCACATGCGGCTTTGGCGCGGCTGATTTATCATCCCGCTTGCGCACCATGACCCAGCGCACAAAACTCAAAACTTTTTCGCCGCGCTGATTGAAGCCTTGGCTCCGCACATAAACCGTTCCCGTCTTGCCATTGGCATTTTCCTTGAGGCCGATGATTTCCGTTTGTGCGGATAATGTATCACCGGGATAAACAGCCTTCAGAAATACACATTCCGCATAGCCCAGATTGGCAACGGCATTCAACGAAACGTCAGGCACTGTTTTGCCGAACACGATGTGAAAAACCAGCAGATCATCCAACGGTGATTGCGGATATCCCACAGCGCGCGCAAATTCATCAGAACTGTTAAGCGCAAAGCGCGAACCATAAAGTGCCGTATAAAGCGCCTGGTCACCAGACGTTACCGTGCGCGGCGTGGCATGAATGATTTTCTGCCCAAGCTTAAAGTCTTCGAAATAATTCCCGCTATTGGTTTTAAGCATGTGCGATGGCCTCGGCAATCTCAACTGTCCGTTCGGCCATGGCCAAATGCAACCGCTCAACCATGCGGCCATCAATCGTGATCACTCCTTTGGCGGCATTTTCCGCTAGAGTGAAATTTTCAATTATCCGCCGTGACCAACTAACCTCCTCAGCAGCAGGCGAAAATAATTCATTGCACAGGGCAACCTGGTTGGGATGAATGAGTGTCTTGCCGTCCATTCCCATATCGCGACCCTGATCGCATTCAATTTTGAAACCCGCCTCGTCCTCGAAGTCATTATAAACACCATCGATCAAATCAAGACCGTAGGCGCGCGCGGCAAGCACGCTCATGGAAAGCCACGGAATCAGCGCTAACCGGCCCTGCTTTGCCGGGACGCGCGTTTCCTTGATGAGGTCATTGGTGCCCAGCACAAAGCACGACAGCGATGTGGTTTCGGCAAGTGATGCGATGGATTGCAAATTGAGAATTGATAGTGGGTTCTCGATCATTACCCACAACTCCCCGCCGAACCCACCCAGCAGTTTTTGCGCGTTCAAAACATCTTCAGGCCCTTTGATCTTGGGCACCAGAACCGCATCGGGATTGGATTGAACCGCCATTTTGAGATCATCCAGTCCCCACGGCGTATCTAGCGCATTGATGCGGATCACCAACTCGCGGTTGCCATAGCCGCCAGCCTTCACGGCGGCAACAACATCTTCGCGCGCCTTGGTCTTGGCGTCGGGCGCAACCGAATCCTCAAGATCCAGAATAAGGCTGTCAGCGGCGATGGTCTTGGCTTTTTCCAGGGCGCGCTCATTGGCACCAGGCATATAGAGGACGCTGCGGCGGGGTCGGGCGATCATTGAGTTTCCTTTTCAATTGTGAAACTAACCACTCTATCAAAATAAGTGAAGCCAGCATTTCGTAGGGCCTTGTGAGCGCGTTTCGGATTGGGCACAGTAGAGATCATGGAGCATGTGGATATCGCAATCGTGGGGGGCGGCGTCGTCGGCAGCGCCACCGCCTATTACCTCAGGAAAAATGGCTTTACCGGTTCGGTTGCAATTATTGAGAAGGATACAACCTATCAATTTGGCTGCACGGGAAGATCGCTGGGCGGCCTGCGCCAGCAGTTTTCAACTCCTGAAAATATTGAGCTTTCCAAATTTGGCCTGAGGCTCATCCGTAATCTCAAGACTGAATTCGGCCCCGATGCCGATGTCAGCTTCCATGAGAATGGCTATCTCATCATGGCTTCCGAAAGCGGCCTTCCCATCTTGGAGGAAAACCATCGCACCCAGCTCGCCAATGGCGCCGACAATGTAATACTTAAAGGCGACGACCTCACGGCACGCTTCTCGTGGATGGCGGGAGATGATGTGGCGGCGGGCTGTTTCGGCCTTTCCGGCGAAGGCTGGCTTGACCCCTATTCACTGATGACCCTGTTGCGTAAGGCAGCGGTTGTCCTTGATGTACAAATTATCCCCCATGAGCTGGTTGCCATTGGCTATAAGAACGAGAGCGTCAACTCAATCAAACTGTCAAACGGCGACACCCTGCCCTGCTCCTATCTTGTAAACGCGGCAGGAACCGCAGCAGGCCACGTGGCAAGCTTTGCCGGAATTGATTTGCCCGTCGGACCCCGCAAACGCTACGTCTACTTGCTCGACTGTCCGGCAGCCAGCGAAGCGCTCCACGCCGCACCCCTCACCGTAGAGCCATCCGGCGTCTACTTCCGCCCCGAAGGCCGCAACTTTCTCACCGGCCTTTCACCAGAGGAGCATGAAGAGCCAACGGAGATGAACTGGGACGTGGATTACACCTGGTTTGAAGAGCGCATCTGGCCCATTCTGGCAACGCGCGTTCCACAGTTTGAAACCATCAAGGTGATCAACGCCTGGGTTGGCCAGTATGACTACAACGCGTTCGACCAGAACGCGGTTCTCGGTGCCCATCCCGACCTTAAAAACTTCTATTTCGCCAATGGTTTTTCGGGTCATGGATTGCAGCAAGGGCCAGCGGTCGGAAATGCCATCGCCGAACTTATCATGCACGGCACCTACCGCACCATTGATCTCACCCGCTTCGGTTACGGCCGCATCCGGCGCGGCGAGCCCCTGTTTGAAAAAAACGTTATCTAATGCCACGGCAGGTCCTCAGCATCTCTTCCCAGGTGGCCTTCGGGCCTGTGGGAAATACGGCCGCTGTCCCAGCACTTCAGGCGGCGGGCTTCGCCGTGCTGCAGGTTCCCACTATCATTCTCTCCAATCATCCCGGCCTCGGCAAACCCAGCGGCGTGAAATTGCCAGCGACTGAAATTCAGGCAATCCTGAATTCGTTGGACGGTCTGGGTGTTTTGAATACTTGCGTTGGTGTTATGACCGGCTATTTCGCCGATGCCGACCAGATCGCCATTGCGGCAGATTGCATCCGCAAGATGAAGGAGAAAAAACCGGACCTGTTCATCTTGGTCGATCCCGTGCTGGGAGATGACAATAGCCTCTATGTGTCAAAGGAAGTCGCCGAAGCAATACGGAGCGAGCTGTTGCTTCTCGCCTCCTGCATCACGCCGAATGCTTTTGAATTGGGCTGGCTATCTGGCCACACTATCTCGAACAAAAACGCGGCCATTGCGGCGGCAACAGCCCTTGGCATCGCCGAAGTCCTGGCCACATCCATCCCCGTCGATGCGGATACGATCAGTACGCTTGCCATCTCGAAAGACGGCTGCGCCGAAATCACCTCAGCATTCAAGGCGTCGGTCCCCCATGGCACTGGAGATTTTCTAAGTGGACTCTATCTCGCTTGCCGGCTTAATGGCTATGAAGCATCGCAAGCCCTAGACCTCTCCTCCGCAATCCTGAGCGCAGCCATATCGCGGAGCGAGGGATCTCCGTCCCTCGACATCATCGGAGCATTGCATGGCCATTGATCGACAAACCATAACCGAAGCTGCAAGCCGCATCGCGCCCTTCATCCGCAAGACACCTGTGATGCAGATCGCCGTGCCCGGCATTGACCGGCCCGTCACCCTCAAACTGGAGCTCTTCCAGCACAGCGGCAGCTTCAAGCCCCGCGGCGCCTTCAACAATCTCGTGGGGGCTAAAATGCCGGCGGCAGGTCTCGCTGCTGCCTCCGGTGGCAATCACGGCGCTGCCGTTGCTTACGCCGCGCAATGTTTGGGGATTCCCGCCCGCATCTTTGTGCCGCGCATTTCATCTCCCGCCAAAGTCGCGCGCATTGCTGGCTATGGCGCAGCTGTCGTCCAGGAGGGAGCCAACTATCAGGCCGCCGTCGGGCTTTGCGAAAATTATGTGAGGGAAAGCGGCGCCCTGAATATCCACGCCTACAACACCGAAGCCACCCTGAATGGCCAAGGCACCTTGGGCCTTGAGCTTGAATCACAGGCACCTGACCTTGATACAGTTCTTGTGGCGGTGGGCGGTGGCGGCCTCATCGGCGGCATCGCGAGCTGGTATCAGTCAAAGGTGAAAATTGTGGGCGTCGAACCCGTAACCTGTAACGCCCTCCATGCAGGCCTCGAATCGGGGGCGCCCGTTACCATCAAGCCTTCAGGCCTTGCGGCCGATAGTTTGGGCGCAAGTTCCGCCGGAAGCCTGATGTTTTCCATCGCCCAAAAGCATGTCAGCCATGTTGCGCTCATCACCGACGATGATATCAGGTCCGCCCAGCGCTTCCTTTGGTCAAAGGCGCAGCTTGTCACCGAGCCCGGCGGGGCCGCAGCGCTCGCAAGCCTTCTCTCCGGCACTTACATGCCGGCAAAGGGCGAGCGTGTTGGCGTCATCGTCTGTGGCGCCAACACGCCGCTTGATGTGTTCAATGCAATCATCGCCGCCGCCTAATAAATCCGGTTGCGATTGATCACGCTCATCAGACGCGCTTTTTCGCGCGCCGCTTTGAGTTCAGCCCGTAAGCGCTGCAGTTCCCGCGGATCCGCATCCGAATGGGGAACAGGGCGAAGTCTTGCATTGATTCTTTTGGCAAAATCTTTTGCCTCGAGAAGACTGGAAAATAACAAGTCCGATTTTAACGAAAACATATGAGTCTCCATCGCCCGGCATGAAAATCATGCGCGATTAAAGTCATGGAATCCCAAGTGCAAAGCACTTCAGATTCGTGACAGTGAATAGTTTATGGTGAGTTGCGCCTTTGGCGCTGTGTAACGCGAACTAACGGGCCCCAAGCCTCGTCAGCTCAGGGGGATCAGCCTCGCGATAAAATCCTTGTCATGGTGATCTCCTCTTCAGTTACAGATGCGAGCCTAATAGCTGCCTTGCATGAATCTGAAAAGGGCGAAGTAAAAATTGCGTTTCACTGTTGCAGCACGGTCACATTACTTCGCGGCAAAGGCCCGTGTCATCACATCAGCCATGCGCCGCGCAAAGCCTGCAGGATCGCCCACGGGTTCACCCTCAAGCACATGGGCCTGATCAAGCAGAAGCTGCGCTGCATCGGCAATGTTAGGGCCATTTGCCTGCGATGCGGCCAGCGCCATAATCAGCGGATGGCCCATGTTGATTTCAAGGACTGGCGCGCTCACATTAACGCCTGAATCCTTTTGCCGTGACAAAAGTTTTTCCAGCGTGCGGTCCAATTCACCATCAGCCACCAGACACACGGCACTGTCCGTCAGCCGCTTGGAATTGCGCACGTCCTTCACCTTGTCACCCAATGCCTGTTTCATGGCGACAATGAGGGTTGCCGTTTCGGCATTGGGTTCCGCAGGCTTGGCGGGCGCGTCTTTCAGCGGGATGAGATCGAGATCAGCTGCCCCTTGGGTTACTGACTTGAAGGGTTTGCCCTCAAAGCCCATGGCAGTGCGCACCCAGAAGGAATCGACGGGATCAGTGAAGAGCAATACTTCAATATCGCGTGCTTTATAGCCTTCGAGCTGCGGGCTGGCCGCCGCTTTCACGGCATCATCGCCCGCCAGATAATAGATCGCCGTCTGGTTTTCTTTGAGACCAGCGACATAATCTTTCAATGTCACCGAGGATGACTTGGTCGTGGCGAAACGGGCGAACTCAAACAGTTGCTCGCGGTGCTCAAAATCCTCATAGAGGCCTTCCTTGATCACCGGCCCGAACACCTCCCAGATTTTCGCGAAAGTTTCCGCATTCCCCTCGGCGCATTTTTTCAATTCGCTCAGCACCTTGTTGGTAACGGCCTTGCGGATGGCGGCAACCTGCGGATTGTCCTGCAGCATTTCGCGCGACAGGTTGAGCGGCATATCCTCTGAATCGATAATGCCGCGCACAAAGCGCAAATAGGCGGGAAGCAGGTTGGCATCATCGGCAATGTAAACCCGCTTCACATATAGCTTCTGGCGGCCCTTGCGCTCGGCGTCATAGAGGTCGAACGGCCGTTCGCCTGGCACATAAAGCAAAACCGTATATTCATGGCGGCCCTCGGCGCGGTAATGGATGGTGAGTGCGGGATCAGAATAGCTGCCGGAGATATGGCCGAAGAATTCCTTGTGGCTCTCCGCCGTCACCTCGGATTTTGGCCGCGTCCAGATGGCGTTCGCCGTATTGATCTGGGAGGCTTCCTTGTCGCCAGCCAGCATGATGGGGTGGCCGATATGATCGGAATAGGCCCGCACTACCTGTTCAATTTTCCACCCCTCGAGGAATTCGACGGCATCGTCCTTGAGATGAAGCAGGATGGAAGTGCCCCGTGCCGCCTTTTCCGCTGGAACAACCGTGAATGTGCCCGCCCCTACGGATGCCCAAGTGAAGGCCTCGTTAGTTCCTGCCTTGCGTGACGTCACTTCAACCCGGCTGGCAACGATAAAGGCGGAGTAGAAACCAACGCCAAACTGCCCAATAAGGTTTAACCCCTCGCCCGCCTTTTCCACAAAAGCCTGGGTGCCCGATTTGGCGATGGTCCCCAGATTATCAATGAGTTCATCCTCGCTCATTCCAATGCCGCTGTCGGCAATTGTCAGGGTCTTGGCATGCCTGTCAGGGGTGAGCATGATATTGAGAAGCGGCGCGTCTTCCAACAGCGCCGGATTGGCAATCGCCTCATACCGCAGCTTGTCCAGCGCGTCGGCCCCGTTAGAAATGAGCTCGCGCAGGAAAACATCCCGGTCGGAATAAACCGAATGCACCATGAGGTGCAGAAGCTTGGCCACTTCGGCCTGGAATTCATGGGATTTTGCTTTGGGTTTTTTGGGCATGTTAATCCTCGGTTCGAAATACGCTCCGCGATATCGGACGCCTGAAGGATTTGGTCAAGCCCGCCATAAAAAAAGCGGCAGGATTTACCTGCCGCGAATTTTACACATACATCTTACAAACAAACCATAAGATGGGGAGCCCGGCCAGACTACAAGTTCCGGAGGGGCTGGGGGGCTGAGATTTCCGTGGCTCAACTCCAGCCGGGCTTTAGAGGCAACAAGATAAATATTACTCCCCATCATGTCGAAGACTTGATGTAATTGCGGCAAAACTGCGAATTTTTTTGCCGGTATCAGGAGCACCAAATCTTTTTCCAGTTGGACAGAAATTTGTGACGGTGCCACGACATTTGAATAAAGGAACTGTGCCATGCAACACTTATCTGCCATCGCGATTGTGGTCCCCGACTATGATGAGGCGATTGCCTACTATGTAGGCAAACTGGGCTTTCAGCTTGTTGAGGATACGGCGCTGTCAGCCACCAAGCGATGGGTCACAGTACGCCCAAAAGGCAGCAAGGAAACCACCCTGTTGCTGGCACAGGCTGATAATGAGGAACAGCGCCGAGCGATTGGCAATCAAAGCGGCGGGCGCGTTTTCCTCATTCTGAGGACCGATGACTTTGATCGGGATTGCGCCCAGTATAGGCAGGCAGGCGTCACTTTTCTGGAGGAACCCAGAACGGAACCTTACGGAAAGGTTGTCGTTTTCCGGGATATATTCGGCAACAAGTGGGATCTCATTGGCCCGCTTGCCAAATAACCGATCTCGGTTCATCATCCCATTGAAGACACCGTGGAGAGCAAGTGTTTGAGTGACGGGGAACCCATAATTCCATTCCCACAATCCAGCCCGGCGCGCGGCTACACCGCGCAATGGGCATGCCCTTCCCAGCAAATCGCCTTTGACCGCAAGGAGCTGAGCCTCATTCTGGGCCTCTACGGCAGCCATGTCGCGTCCGGCGAATGGCGTGACTATGCGATGGATTTCGGCCGCGAAATGGCGACCTTTTCCATATTCCGCCGAACCAGCGAACAGCCGCTTTACCGTATCGTCAAGAACCCGGCACTTGCCCGCAAACAGGGTATCTACGCGGTTGTGGCCCAGGGCGGCCTCATCCTCAAGCGCAGTCACGACCTGACCCAGGTGCTGCGCGTGCTGATCAAGAAGCCGAGGCTTGCCACCCAATAAAAACCCCGGGTGTTTCCACCCCGGGCTGATACTCAGAAAACCTGAGTATTTATTCGCGGCTGCCGAAAATGCGGAGAAGCGACAGGAACAGGTTGATAAAGTCGAGATACAGCCGAAGCGCGCCCATGATGGCCTTGCGACCCATCACAGCCACATCGTCAGCCTCGTAATACATTTCCTTGATCTGCTGGGTATCCCAGGCGGTAAGGCCAGTGAATATCAATACGCCAATGGCTGAAAGCACCAAATCAAACATCGAGTTTTGGAAATATAAATTCACCAGCGAGGCAAGGATAAGCCCGACAAGGCCCATGAACAGGAAAGAGCCCAAGCTCGCAAGGTCACGCCTTGTTGTGTAACCATAAAGGCTCAAGGCGCCAAAAGCCCCAGCGGTAATTAGAAACACCTGTGTTATGCTGCCAGCCGTGTAAATCAGCCCCAGTGAGGCAAAGCTTACGCCGACAAGGGCCGCATATATCCAAAATGTGGTCTGGGCGGCGGAAACACTCATTTTATTAATGCGGAATGAAAGAAGAATAACCATCGCCAGCGGCGCCAGAATTAGCAACCACTTCAAGGGGCCAACAAATATGGTGTTTCCGAAAGCCGTCAATCCGCCCGTTGCGTCAACAGCCGCATGGAAAGTGGCATAGGCAGCAACGCCCGTTATGCCCAGTCCGGCGGCCATATAGTTATAGACCTTGAGCATATAGCTCCGCAGGCCTTGGTCTATTTGGACCTGTGTGCCTGTTTGGGTTTGAAATCTCGTTTCGACCATTGAATTCTCCTCCAAGAAACTTCTCCGCACAGATATGGGGTGACAAGTCCACCCCGTCAAGCGCTCCTTCCATTAAAGCCTTAACCGGCAAAGGCCTCCATTTTGCGCGCCAGCGCAATATCAAATTCCGTAACGCCGCCCGCCGAATGGGTGGAAAGGGTCACCTCCACCCGGCCATAGACATTGGCCCATTCCGGATGATGATCCATTTTCTCCGCCACCAACGCCACCCGGCTCATCCAGCCCCAGGCTTGGCTGAAAGACTTGAACTGGAACGTCTTGGTAATGGCATCCCGCCCCTTTGCCTCTTCCCAACCCTCAAGCTCCTGCAGGGCCTTAGCTCTTTCTACGCCCTGTAATAGTTTTGGATTCATAGCGCCGCCTGCAAATCATAGGATTCTTCCACCGCGTAGGGCCCGCCACCCCGCGACGGCCGGGAAGAAAACAAAACGAACCGGCTCACCTCAAAAACCCGGCTGCGATAGAGGCTATGGGAAACTACAAATCTTTCCAGCGATTCAAGGTCTGGCTCCTTCAATCGTGCCAGCGTCACATGGGGCACAAATTTCCGTTGTTCGGCGGGAAGCCCCAGAACCTGCGCAATCCGCTCATGGATGGATTGAAGCCGCCGCAATTCTGCACTTTCCTCAATGGGCGAACACAGCGTATGGGGCTTGTTACCCCCCATTACATCAACCCCCTTGAGACGCAGCGAAAAGGGCCGGGCTTCAACCCCATCAAGCTCATAGGCAATTTCGCGCGCCAGCCCGCTTGCGATATCGCCGATAAAACGCAGTGTTATGTGAAAGGAAGCACGGTCAATCCAGCGGGCACCAATAATGCCACCCTTCATGATTTCAAGGTCAAGGGAAACGTCGGTGGGAATTTCAACACCGGTAAATAGTCTGGGCATGGCGGGCATCCTTTTTGGTTAAGGGTGTCTCGGAACGCAATTCATAAGCTAACGTGATTCGAGTTAATGCCAAGTTCTATTTTTGCAGGGCTTTTTGTGACAATTCTTCAACCAGGGGCAACAATCTGGAAACGATGAGGTCAACGCCTTTCCCATTGGGGTGGATGCCATCCGCCTGGTTGAGGTCGGCAACGGCGGCCACCCCGTCAAGGTAGAAGGGATAAAACAGGGCCTGATACTTCTCCGCCAGTCGGGGATAAAGGCCATCAAAACGGGTCACATAGCCCGGGCCAAGGTTGGGGGGCGCTTTCATGCCAAGAATGAGCACCGGCAGGTTTTTGGCCTTCGCCTTTTGAAGAATGGCCTCGAGTGCGGCTTCAGTCTGGCTGACGTCAAGGCCTCGAAGCGCGTCATTGGCACCCAGCTCGACAATGAGGCCGTCCACCTCATCGGTTAGAGCCCAATCCAGCCGCGCCAGCCCACCCGCCGCAGTATCGCCGGAAACCCCGCCGTTAATGATTGTTACATCAGGGATTTTTACCTTGATCGCCTGCTCCAGCTTCGCTGGAAATGCGTCGATCGCTTCAAGCCCATAGCCTGCGGTAAGGCTGTCACCCAACACCAGAAGCGTCACCGGTTTTGCGGAAGCGCTTCCCAACGAAAGGACAACCGCAACGATAATTGCAAGAAATTTCAGCATGGTGCGAAGATAGGAACAAAACACCCCTTTCTCAAGCCGTCGTTACTCGACAAATCAAGGGTCATCTCCCATGTGTAAGCCCATGACCCAAAATGCCGTTTCCCTGAAAGACGTAACCCTCTCCCTGCCAAGCCGCGCCGGCCTTGTCGAAATCATCAGGGGCATGGACCTCAATATTGAGGCAGGTTCTGCCATCGGCATTGTTGGCCCTTCAGGCTCCGGAAAAACCTCGCTTCTGATGCTGATTGCCGGGCTGGAACGGGCAACCTCGGGAAGCCTCGAGGTTGCAGGCATTTCGTTGAACGGCAAAAGCGAGGATGCACTGGCAAGTTTTCGCCGCGACATGATCGGCATTATCTTCCAGTCCTTCCATCTTATCCCCACCATGACGGCCCTTGAGAATGTCGCCATCCCGCTGGAGTTCAGGGGCATCAGCAATCCCATGCAGCAGGCCGAGGAAAAACTGCAGCGCGTCGGGCTGGGCCACCGGCTGAAACATTATCCCGGTCAATTGTCGGGCGGCGAGCAACAGCGTGTGGCCATCGCGCGTGCACTTGCCTCAGGTGCCAAAATCCTGCTCGCTGATGAACCCACCGGAAATCTTGATCAGGAAACCGGCGAACAAATCATCAAGCTGCTATTTGAACTCAAACACCAGGAAGGTGCGTCGCTGCTGCTCATCACCCATGACAACGCTTTAGCCAAACGCTGCGACCGCGTCATTCATGTGCGGGATGGCAAAATAATTTCTGGCAATGTGAAATGAATTTTCCCCTGTGGTTTCGCTTCGCGGCCCGCGACCTGCGCTCTGGCCTCAAAGGATTCTGGATATTTCTCACCTGTCTGGTTTTGGGCACTGCGGCTATCGCAATCATTGGTTCACTCTCGGCCTCAATTGAGCGGGGATTAAACGAACAGGGCCAGCCCTTACTGGGTGCTGATGTTGAGTTCGCCCTCATCCACCGCGAAACCACCGACAAGGAACTGGCCTTCATCGCAAGCAATGGCCAGGTGAGCAAGGTGGCAACACTTCGCGCCATGGCGGTGGCACCTGAGGCTGCAACCCTGGTTGAGATAAAAGCCATTGATGGGTCCTATCCGCTCTACGGCCAGCTTGTTTTTGAAACGCCAAGCAAAGTTCAAAGTATAACAGCTTTGAAAGACAATGGTTACGGAGCAGCTGTCGATCCCCTTTTGCTGGGCAGGCTCAACCTAAAGCTGGGTGACAAAATAAAGATCGGCACGCTCGATATTGAATTGCGGGCCGTCATTAAAACTGAACCTGATCGCATATCCGATGGTTTTATTCTCGGGCCTCGCATGCTGATCAGCAAGGAAGCCCTTGACGCAACGGGCCTCATTCAACCCGGCAGCCTCATCACTTATCGGTATCGGTTGAAGCTGAAGGGTGATCAAAGCCTGCAGGCCGCCCGCAATTTGGTCGAAAAGGCCAAAACTGAATTTCCGGGTGCCGGTTGGCAAATGCGCACCCGTGACCGCGCCGCGCAAGGCGCTGAAAATTTTGTCGAGCGGCTTTCCTATTTCATGACTTTGGTAGGCCTCACGTCGCTCATCGTGGGTGGTGCCGGCATCGCCAACGCCGTCTCAGCCTTTGTCGATCGCCGCGTTGGAACCATTGCCACGCTGAAATGTTTGGGAGCGCCTTCCCGCGATGTGTTTGGCATCTATCTCACAGAAATCGTCGTGATTGCGTTCTTGGGTGTCGGCATCGGCGTTGGCTTTGGGGCAGCAACGCCTGCATTGGCCCACACATTCCTGCAGGATGTTCTACCTTTGCCGCTTTCATCTCAAATCGAAATAAAACCGCTTGTCCTGACAGTTGTATTGGGTCTCGCTGTGACCCTGGCCTTCTCGATCTGGCCCCTGGCACGAACCCATCAAATCCCGGCTTCCGCCCTGTTTCGCCACCGCATTGTTGAATGGAAAGGGTTTCCGCGCTGGCCCTATCTGGTTGCCATCGCGCTTATCTTCGCAAGCATAGCAGGTATCGTCTTCGTGAGTTTTGAAAACCGGGGCGCCACCGCCTATTATCTCGGCGGACTGGCGGCGAGTTTTGTCATTCTGTTGGCACTCGCCTACGCCATCACATGGCTCGCGGAAAAACTGCCGAAGCCAAAATCCGCAATTCTGCGCTACGCCATTTCCAACATCTATCGCCCCGGATCGTCCGCCGTTTCGGTTATCCTGGCCTTGGGCCTCGGCCTCACGCTTTTTGTGACGCTGGCCTTGACGGACCAAATCATCAGCCAGGAACTGCGCGCTGGCATTCCGGAAAAAGCCCCGGCGTTTTTCTTTCTTGATGTGCAGAACACGGAACTGCCCGAGTTCGTAGGCGCCGCCAAAAAATTTGAGGGCGTCGAGAAAGTTGATAATGCCCCGATGCTGCGCGGCCGCGTGGTCAGGATTAATGAAACCTCTGTTGAAAAAATAAAGGTTGAAGGCGATGGCGGCTGGGCGCTGCGCGGCGATCGCGGCCTCACCTACGCGGATGCTTTGCCGCAAGGATCAAAACTCACCAAGGGTGAATGGTGGGCAAAGGACTACGATGGCCCGCCACTGGTTTCCTTCGTTGATGAAATTGCCAGGGATATCGGCCTGAAAATTGGCGATAGCGTTACGGTGAATGTCCTGGGCCGCGATGTAACGGCGCGCGTGGCAAATTTGCGCGAAGTCAACTGGCGCAGCATGGGCATAAATTTTGTCATGGTGTTTTCACCCAACACCCTGAAATCAGCCCCCCACAGCCACATCGTGACGATTGACATGACCGGTGGCGACGAAGCCAAACTGCTGAACTCCATGGCACGGCAGTTTCCCTCCGCCACCGCGGTGCGTGTGAAAGATGCGCTCACCACCATCAGCGATCTCCTTGGAAAGATGCTGGCCGCAATCCGCAGTGCCAATGCCTTGACCTTGCTGACCGGTGTTCTCGTACTTTCGGGTGCCTTGGCCGCAGGCCTTTCCAGCCGCTCCTATGAAGCTGTTGTGCTTAAAACCTATGGGGCCTCACGCCGCCAGCTTATGGGCGCATTCATTATCGAATATGCGGTTCTGGGGCTAGCTTCTGCAATCTTTGGCGTGGCCGTTGGTTCCCTTGGCGCCTGGTTCCTGGCAACCTGGATTTTGGAAATGCGCTGGAGCTTCTCAATCCTCGTGGCAGCGGTCACCGCGCTTCTCGCCATGGCCATAACAATTGCGGCAGGCCTCATCGTTACCTGGCGCGCGCTTACGATCAAGCCAGCCCCAACCTTAAGAAACGAGTAGAATTTCACGGGCGTTCAAGCTAGTCAGATGCGATGGTCATTCTCAATCGCATCTACACCCGCACCGGCGATAAGGGCGAAACCGCCTTGGGCACCGGGGAGCGCGTATCGAAAGCCAGCCTCCGCATTCAAGCCTATGGCACCGTGGATGAAACTAATTCAACCCTCGGCGTGGCGCGGCTTTATACGACGGACGATGCTTTCAAAAAACTGGATGCGATGCTCGTTCGCATTCAAAACGAGCTCTTTGACCTGGGGGCTGATCTTTGCGTGCCAGACCGGGGCGAGAAGCTAGGCTATGAGCCCTTGCGCATCCTGCCCAAGCAATATGAACGCCTTGAGCAGGAAATCGATGGGCTCAATGCGGAACTTCAACCCTTGCGCTCTTTCGTGCTCCCCGCTGGCCATGCCGCAGCCGCCCATTTGCATGTGTCACGCACCGTGTGCCGCCGGGCCGAACGCCTGATTGTGGAACTCGCCTCCCATGAGGGAGAGCATGTGAGCGAGGGGGCCATTGCCTATATCAACCGCCTATCGGATTTCCTTTTCGTGGCCAGCCGCTGGGTGAATGCGAGAACCACGGGCGATGTGCTGTGGGTGCCCGGAAAAACCCGCTGATGTTTGTACCGCTGCACGACAACACGCCGCTTCAGGTTATCCGGTTCCAGTTCGTGACCGTTTCCATTATTCTGGGAAACATCATCATCTTCCTCACAACCGGTGCCTTCCAGTCAGACCAGATGATGGCGAATATCGCCACCATCTTTGGCGTTGTGCCGAATGATCTCACGCATCTCTCGCAGAATGTACCCTATACCCCGATCCCGGAGCCCCTCACCTTCATCACCTACATGTTCCTGCATGCGGGCTGGATGCACCTGATATCGAACATGCTGTTCCTGTGGGTATTTGCCGACAATGTCGAGGATGCCTTTGGCTATTTCTCTTTCGCATTGTTTTACCTGTTGTGCGGCGTGGCAGGCGCATTAACGCACGTCTTGGTGTCTCCTGATTCACCCACCCCCTTGATTGGAGCCTCAGGTGCCGTGTCAGGTGTCTTGGGTGCCTACTTGCTGCTCTACCCCCGTGCCCGCATTTGGATTTTATTGTTTCTGCGCATACCGCTCCGAATCTCCGCAATCTGGGTTTTGGGCGGCTGGTTCCTGATACAGCTGGGAAGCGCATTCATGGCTGGAAACGACGGCGATATCCAGGTTGCTTTCTGGGCTCACATCGGTGGCTTTATTGCTGGATTGGTGATTACATTCTTTTTACGATCAAGGCTCTTGATCCGCCCCGCACGCTGAGGCACGGCGTCGCAAGCGGATGTGCCATGTCGGGGACAGAATTGACTTGAAACGGCCTGTTCACTAGGTTCCGCCGCAAATTCGAAATGAGGGTGATAATGAAGGTTTTGGTCGCCGTTAAACGGGTCGTTGATTATAACGTGAAGATCCGCGTGAAAGCCGATGGCTCCGGCGTTGAACTGGCCAATGTCAAAATGTCGATGAACCCCTTTGATGAAATCGGCGTTGAAGAAGCCATTCGCCTCAAGGAATCTGGCAAGGCAACTGAGGTAGTGGCCGTGACCATTGGCCCCCAGCAGGCCCAGGAAACCCTGCGCACCGCGCTCGCCATGGGTGCTGACCGTGCTATTCTTGTAAAGTGCGAAGAATATGTTGAGCCCTTGGGCGTTGCCAAAATCCTCAAAGGCATCGTCGAAGCCGAAAAACCAGATATCGTAATTCTCGGCAAACAAGCCATCGATGATGATTGCAACCAGACGGGACAAATGCTGTCAGCACTTCTCGGCTGGGCGCAGGCCACCGCCTGCTCAAAAGTTGAAACCGGCGCTGGCGAAGCAACCATCACCCGTGAAATCGATGGCGGCTTGCAAACCTTGAAGGTGAAGATGCCGCTGATCGTCACCACCGACTTGCGCCTGAACCAGCCGCGCTACGCCTCCCTTCCCAACATCATGAAAGCCAAGAAAAAGCCCTTGGATGAAAAAACCCCGGCAGACTATGGCGCTGATGTGAAGCCGCGCCTCAAGGTCGTAAACACTGTTGAGCCGCCAAAGCGCCTCGCCGGTGTAAAGGTAAAATCCGTTGGCGAACTTGTGGCCAAACTCAAAGAAGCAGGAGCAGTATAATCATGGCCGTACTTCTCATTGCCGAACACGACAACAAGTCCATCAAGGACGCAACCCACAAGGCGCTGACCGCCGCTGCCCAATTGGGAGGCGACGTGCATGTGCTGGTGGCGGGCAACAACGCCGATGCCGCTGCAGCCCAGGCCGCAAAGCTTGCCGGGGTAAAAAAAGTCCTGCACGCTGAAAGCGCTTCACTCGAACGCCCCTTGGCCGAGCCCATGGCCGCGATGATCGTATCCCTCGCTGCAAACTACGATCACCTCGTGGCCGCCGCTACAACCAATGGCAAAAACTTCATGCCGCGCGTGGCGGCGCTGCTTGATGTGATGCAAATTTCGGATATTTCCGAAGTGAAGTCGGCTGACACCTTCGTGCGCCTCATCTATGCCGGCAACGCCGTTCAAACCGTGCAGTCCACCGATCCTAAAAAAGTCATCACGGTGCGCACCGCGAGCTTTGCGGCAACGGCTGAAACTGGATCAGCGCCGATTGAAAAAGTGAATGCCGCTGCCGATCCCGGCCTTTCAACCTATCAAAGCGAAAACCTGACGAAGTCTGACCGGCCTGAACTCACCTCGGCCAAGGTTATTGTTTCCGGTGGCCGTGGCATGCAGAATGGTGAAAACTTCAAGATGCTTGAAGCCATTGCCAAGCAGCTTGGTGCGGCGGTTGGCGCATCGCGCGCGGCCGTTGATGCGGGCTATGTGCCCAACGATTATCAGGTGGGGCAAACCGGCAAAGTGGTTGCCCCAGATCTCTACATCGCCGTTGGCATTTCGGGTGCCATCCAGCATCTTGCCGGCATGAAGGATTCCAAAATCATTGTCGCCATCAACAAGGATGAAGACGCGCCTATTTTCCAGGTGGCAGATTTTGGCCTCGTGGCTGATCTTTTCACCGCAATTCCAGAGCTTGAAACAGAACTGGCAAAAATCGCCAAGTGACACATTGCTGACAAAAGCTGTCAGGGCCGTGGCGCAGGAAATCATCATGATCCTCTATTCCGCGCCGCTCAGTCTTTTTGCCCGCAAGGTTGAAATTATTCTCGCCGAGAAAGGCGTGGGCCATGAGCGTGTCATGGTGCCCTTCAGCCAAACCCGGGGTTATTCACCTAAGCATCCCGCCGTGCTGGCCGCAAACCCCAAGGGGCAGGTGCCGGTTTTAATTGATGGTGACTTGACGCTTTATGACTCAACCATCATCGCGGAGTATCTCGACGAAAAATATCCCGCACCGCCGCTTATGCCAACCGAGCCTGCACAACGTGCGAAATGCCGCCTGCTTGAAATGGAGGCCGATGAGGTGCTGCTGCTGCCCGTGCGCAAGCTGATGCATCGCAGCGAGCCACCGGGATCGGGTGCCGAAAAACGTGAACTGCAGGAAGTTGAAGCGGCAAAAGCTGAAGCGGCAATCACTTCAAACTTTGATTTACTTGCGGCAAAACTTGGTAGTCGAAATTTTCTCTGCGGAGATTTTTCGGTGGCCGACATCGCAACCTTCATGGTGGTGCATTATGGATTGCGCCTCGGCGGCCCATCGCTGGCAAAGCATGAAGTCTTGTCCAAGTGGTATGCAAGATTGGCCAAGCGCCCAAGTTTCAAAAAGGTGCTGCTTGAAATTGCCGCCGCAGACAACGAACTCTCTCACCCCGTAACAATGCGATAGGCGCTAGATTATTTTCGGGCAGCCAATTTTGCGGCAACCATCGACAGTCCTGCTGCCAGCACCAGAAACACCACCGCCGTCCAGGCAATACTTGCCGATATGCCGCCCTTGATCACAAAGCCGCCGCTGGCGGCGCCGATGGATTGGCCGAGATAAACCGCCGATGTGTTGAGCGCAACCGTTGCCGCCGCAAGCGGGGGCGCTACCGCCACAAGCCTGCTCTGCTGCAATGAGTTGGAGGAAAACGAGCCGAGTCCCCACACCGTTCCCGCAACGCACGCCAATGCGTAATTCCCAAAAAACAATCCAAACAGGCTCATGCCTGCAACTAAAGCGAACAATGACGTTAGAACGGCGCGGTCAACTCCCAACCAGCCAATGGCTCGCGTGGCGAGATAGTTTCCAACAACGCCAGCCACACCGAAGATGGCAAACAGCATGGCAATGTTGGAAGGCGATGCCGCAAACGCCTCGCGCAATGTAGGCGCCAGATAGCTTACCAGTGTGAATTGTCCCGACATGCTGAACAGCGTCACCAGCATGACACACAGCAACAGCGGATTCTTGATAACCGCAATCCAGGATGAAAGCTGCAAGGGTTGCACACGAAGGCCGGGCTTGAGTGACAGCCAGACACCCGCAAAGGCGATGGCCGACAGGCCTGCCATGGCGATGAAGGTGGCCCGCCAGCCAATCCACTCCGCCAGAATGCTGCCCAGGGGAATGCCCGCAACCGAAGCCATGGACCAGCCGATAAAAATAAAGGCAATTGCATGGGAACGCCGGTGCGGCGGCACCAGCAAACCAATCGTCGCCGCGGCCTGTGGTGTAAATAGCGCGGCTGCAATCATGGTCACCGTGCGAATCATGAGCAGCGACCAAAATTCGGGAGCAATCGCCGCCAGCCCATGGCCAATCGCATAAAGTGCTGCAGAAAACGCCAGCAGTTTCCGCCGGTCGATGGCGCTTGTAAGTCCCGCCAAAAGCGGCGCGCCGAATCCCACCACAAGACCACCAGCAAACAGCAGCAGCCCAGCCGTGGATGGCGGCACGTTGAGATCAACGCCCAACACATTCAGCAGGCCCGCAGGCAACAGAACACCCGTACCAATGACAAAATTGCCAAACAGCAGGGACCAAAGCGCAAGGCTGGAATTTTTCTGCGGGGGATTGTCGGACATCGGATTGATTCTTCCAAACCTGCAGGGAAGCATCACCGGAAAACCCTGTCCAGCGCAGGTTAAGCATGGGCCTGTGCCTTTATGTTGCACCTGCGAAATAGGCTTGCCCAAACTGAAAACGCGTTATAGGCTCAATAATTCAGTTCAGTTGAGAAACAGAAAATTATGAACATCAAGAAAGTCGGCATCATCGGTGCTGGGCAAATGGGTAGTGGCATTGCCCATGTCTGCGCGCTTGCAGGCTTTGACGTTGGCATCAATGACGTCAGCAAGGACCGCATTGATGCTGGCCTCAACACGATCACTGGAAACCTTACGCGCCAGCTGAAATCAGGAAAAATTACCGAGCCTGCCCGCGACGCGGCGCTCAAGCACATTTCGGCTGTCGCGAGTTTTGAAGGCTTTGCCGACTATGATCTCGTGATCGAATCCGCCATTGAAGACGAACAGATCAAGCGCAAGATTTTCCAATCGCTGTGTCCGCACCTCAATCCCCACACGATTGTTGCGTCGAACACGTCTTCCATTTCCATCACAAGGCTTGCCGCCGTGACGGGCCGTCCGGAAAAATTCATGGGCATTCATTTCATGAATCCGGTGCCGGTGATGGAATTGGTGGAACTTATCCGTGGCATCGCCACCGATGAATCCACTTTTGCCGATGTGAAGGAATTCACCCTCGCCCTGCACAAGACCATTGCCGTTGCTGAAGATTTTCCGGCCTTCATCGTCAACCGCATTCTGTTGCCCATGATCAATGAGGCAATCTACACGCTCTATGAAGGCGTGGGCGGCGTGGAGGCGATTGACACGGCCATGAAGCTGGGCGCCCGTCATCCCATGGGTCCGCTTGAACTCGCTGACTTCATCGGCCTCGATACATGTTTGTCAGTCATGCAGGTGCTTTATGAAGGTCTCGCTGATTCAAAATATCGCCCCTGCCCACTGTTGGTGAAATACGTCGAAGCTGGCTGGCTAGGCCGCAAAACCAACCGCGGCTTCTATGATTACCGCGGCGAAAAGCCGGTTCCAACGCGTTAAGGCTTTTTGCTTTTTGGTGCCAGGTTCCGCCAAGAGGTTTGCAATGCACTTCTCAACGTAATTTCATCCGCCTTGGCGAGGATGATTTTCGTCCAGCCCTTGCGCCCCCAGCCACCGGGAATGGGTTGAAAGATCCCCGGCTCCGCATCGGTCATCATCGCCTGTTGCTCAGGTGTGAGCTTGATTACGCCCGTTTCATCATCCTTGAGGGAAGCAAATATCTTGTCCCTCACGCGAAAATCAGCCTTGCCGAAGTGAGACTTTTCTTCGGCCCCCGCAAGAGCTAGCGCCAGCCGCCGCAGATCATCCTTGGTCATGGCGCCTCCGCCACCGCAGCCTTTATCAGCGCAACAGCTTCCGCACTGTTCCATTCGGCAGGCCCCAACAGCCTGCCAACTTCACGGCCCTTGCGGTCAATCAGCACCGTGACCGGGAGGCCAAGCGCCTGCAAATCGGCAAGCGCCTTGGTTGTTTCATCCACATAGAGCTCCAGATTTTCAGCACCCGTTTCCTTCAAAAATGCTGCCGAGGCGGCAATGCCTTTACGGTCAATACTGAGTGCCACCACCTCAAAATCCGGCGATCCCAATTGTTTCTGCAAACTCGCCAAGGCAGGCATTTCCTTGCGGCAAGGCGCACACCAGGTGGCCCACAGGTTGAGCAAAACCACACGTCCCCGCCACTTATCGAGCTTTACTTCAGCGCCTTGCGCATCCCGAAAACTCAGATTGGGAACGGCTGTCCGTTCAGCTTTCACAAGAAATGCTGCCAGCGGGCCCGTAGCAAATTTCTTGAACCCCACTATTTTTGCAGGGTTTACGTCCGTTGAAGGAACCACCGCCGCCGCCTTGCGTGGCGTGCGTTCAAACAGGTAGACCCCAAACCCGCCCGCCAAAACGGCCAGCAAAATGACGTAAATGAGGGAATTTCGATTTCGCTTTGGTTCATTCATGGCTAAGAGATACTTTCATTCGCAAGCAGGGATTCCCGATGACCAACAAAATGTGGGGTGGCAGGTTCAAATCCGGACCCGACGCCATCATGCAAGAGATCAACGCTTCCATCGGCTTCGACAGGCGCCTGTTTGCACAAGACATCGCGGGCTCCAAGGCGCACGCCGCAATGCTCAGCCAACAGGACATCATTTCAAAATCCGATGCGGGCGAAATTAGGCGTGGACTTGACCAGGTTCAAGCCGAGATTGAAAATGGCAAATTCACGTTTTCGACAGCGTTGGAAGACATTCACATGAATGTTGAGCAGCGCCTGAAGGAAATCATCGGCGAACCAGCAGGCCGCTTGCACACGGCGCGCTCCCGCAATGACCAGATCGCAACGGATTTCCGCCTCTATATCCGCGACACCGTTGACCATCTCGATGGCCAATTGAAAGATCTGCAACAGGCCCTGGCTGAAAAGGCGCTGGCCCATGCCAAAACCATCATGCCGGGCTTCACCCATCTGCAAGTGGCCCAGCCCATAACTTTTGGCCACCATTGCCTGGCCTATGTGGAAATGCTGGCGCGCGACCGCTCCAGATTAGCCGATGCAAGGGTGCGCATGAATGAAAGCCCGCTTGGCGCTGCGGCCTTGGCGGGCACCTCATTCCCCATTGACCGCTCAATGACCGCGAGGGCCTTGAGCTTTGACCGCCCCATGCGCAACTCGCTGGACGCTGTGGCGGACCGGGATTTTGTACTTGAGCTTCTTTCCGCCGCAGCAATCTGCGCCACGCACCTGTCGCGCCTCGCCGAAGAAATCGTCATCTGGTCAACCACGCAATTCCGCTTCGTGAAGCTGTCGGACAAGTTTACGACCGGCTCTTCCATCATGCCGCAAAAGCGCAATCCTGACGCTGCGGAACTGGTGCGCGCCAAGCCCGGCCGCATTCTTGGTGCACTCACCTCCCTGCTCGTCATCATGAAGGGATTGCCCCTCACCTATTCGAAAGACATGCAGGAAGACAAGGAACCTGCCTTTGATGCCATCGACAATCTGTCGCTGGCGATTGCTGCAACGACCGGCATGGTGCGCGATCTTGTTCCCAACGCCGACGTCATGCGCGCGGCAGCGGCAAGCGGCTTTTCAACGGCAACTGACTTGGCGGACTGGCTCGTCCGTACACTGAAGATGCCTTTCCGTGATGCCCATCATGTGACTGGGACACTCGTTGCCTTGGCCGAAAAGCTGGGATGCGATTTGCCGGAATTGAAGCTGGTTGACATGCAAAAAATTGAAAAACGGATCACCAAGGAAGTCTATCAGGTTCTGACCGTAGAAGCTTCAGTTGCCTCGCGCAAAAGTTTCGGTGGAACGGCACCTTCCAATGTAACCCGTGAAGCCAAACGCTGGTTGAAATTATTGAAGTAAGGAAATCCCATGAAACTTGCAATCACTCTCATCGTACTCATCGGCATCGCGACATCATTGAATGCCTGTGGGCGGCGTGGCGATCCTGAAACGCCGCAATTGCAGCAGGTGCAATAGCCTATGCATCACTTTGAATATCGGCAAGGCAAGCTGCATGCCGAAGATGTCGACCTTGCGGCCATTGCCGAGGAAATCGGCACGCCGTTTTATTGTTACTCCACGGCGACTTTGGAGCGGCACTACAGGGTCATGGCTGACGCGTTCAAGGGAACCGAGCACCAGATCTGCTATGCCATGAAGGCAAACTCCAATCAGGCTGTCATCAAAACCATGGCCGACCTGGGTGCTGGCATGGATGTGGTCTCCGAAGGCGAACTGCGCCGCGCCCTTGCCGCTGGCGTGCCCGGCCGCAAGATCGTGTTTTCTGGTGTTGGCAAGACTGCCCGCGAAATGGCGCTTGGCCTGAAGGAAGGCGTTTCCTGCTTCAATATTGAATCAGAGCCCGAACTTGAACTGCTGTCGCAAGTGTCCCAGAGAACGGGCCAGCGCGCCACCATTTCAATCCGCGTAAACCCCGATGTGGACGCGAAAACCCATGCGAAGATTTCCACGGGTAAGGCCGGTGATAAATTTGGCATCTCCTTCACCCGCGCTTCAGAAGTCTATGCCCGTGCTGCCGCATTACCGGGTTTGGATGTGGCGGGCATCGACATGCATATCGGCAGCCAGATCACCGAGCTTGCGCCCTTTGAGCAGGCCTTCAAATTGATGGCTGAACTCACCGTGCAGCTTAAGTCCGAAGGCCACAATATCCGCCATCTCGATTTAGGCGGCGGGCTCGGTGTTCCCTACCGCGGCACCAACGATGTGCCGCCGCATCCCGATGAATATGCAGGCATGGTGAAGCGGACATTGGGCCATCTGGGCCTTAAATATGTGTTGGAGCCCGGCCGCATGATTGTGGGCAATGCCGGCATACTGGTATCGCGCATCATCTACGTGAAGGACACGGCTGACAACTGCTTCGTCATTCAGGATGCCGCGATGAATGACTTGATCAGGCCCACGCTTTATGACGCCTATCACGACATCATCCCTGTCAAACTCGCAGCGGATGGCGCGCCCATGGTTATTGCCGATGTGGTGGGCCCTGTTTGTGAATCCGGCGATTATCTGGCCAAGGCAAGGCGTTTGGCAAAACCGGAAGCTGGCGATCTTCTCGCCACCATGACCGCCGGCGCCTATGGTGCCGTACAATCAGGCACCTACAATACAAGGCCGCTTGTTGCCGAAGTTTTGGTCAAAGGTGGCGATTGGTCGCTGGTAAGGCCCCGCCAGACCTATGAGGAACTGATTGGCCTGGACCAGGCAGCCTCATGGCAGGCCAAATCATAAGGATGCTGCTCCTCATAATGTGATCAATTTGCGTGGGCATAATTTCGCCGATCTATGCTAGCATGCTGCTTGGAATGGTCGATTTGGCAGGCACGAGGATTGAACGGATAATTGCGGCGGCGCGCGGTGCCATTGCGTGGGAGAGCCTGTGGGCCGCCCTCTGCTGGCCGCTTATTCTGGGTGCCGCCCTGCTTGCCCTTATGTTTTCCGGTCTGCTGCCTCAACTACCCGGCATGCTGCGACTCGGCGTTTCCGCCGCGCTGATTGCTGGTTTCACTTGGTCGTTGCGCCCGCTTGCCACCATGCGCTGGCCAACAGCTTACCAGGGAATGCGCCGCATTGAAGCTGAAACGGTACTTTCCAACCGCCCCATTTCGACCCGAAACGACACTCTGCCAAATACTTTTAATGATGAGCAAAGCCTTGCCCTGTGGGAGGAGCACAAGCGGCGTCAATTGGCTGGCCTCTCTGATCTGAAAATCGGAACGCCCCACTCCGCCTGGCGCGATCTTGATCCCTATTCGCTGCGCGTGCCCGCAAGCCTTGCCCTCATCGCAAGCCTGTTTCTGGCCCAGGGCGACAATTATTCAAATCTCAAGAACGCCCTGCAAATCGGTATTGTCGCCGCACCGAAGGTTGTCAGCCTTGATGCCTGGCTGAAACCGCCGGGCTACACCGGAAAGCCGCCCCTTCTGCTCACCAGCCCGGCGACCATCGAGAAGCTGAAAACCGATGGCCAGATTTCGGTGCCTGAAAATTCCGGATTGACGATCAGGTTGAGCGGTGCCGATAAACCCCGGCTGAGCTTCTATGAAATCGCCGGCGACCCGCAGGATCTCGCCGAAATCAAGAATCAGCGGCAGGCATCGAAATTTGAGAACGGCCAGTTTCAGGCCGAAACCAAACTTGACCGCCCCGTGCTTGCAAAAATTTTCGATGGCGAAAAAGAGCTGGCCAGCTGGCGCCTGTTTCTGACCGCCGACAACCCGCCGACCATCACAATTCTGGACATGCCGAAAATCGCAGGGCTGGGCGGCTTCTCATTCAAATGGAAAACCGCTGACGACTATGGCGTTGCCAAAATCACATCCGAAATTGACCTCGCGGACAATCAGGAAGATGGCGTTGGCTTTGACAGCAATGGCGTGTTCCTTTTCGATCCGCCGAAGCTGCCCGTGAGCCTGCGCAAGGCATCTCCAAAGGAAGAGGCGGGAACCACCAGCGCTGATCTCACAGCCCATCCCTGGGCTGGCCTGATGGTGGAACTTTCCCTGACGGCAACCGATGCGGCGAGCCATCAGACGACGAGCAATGTGATCAGCTTCAAGCTGCCGGAACGATTATTCATCAAGCCATTGGCCCGCGCGCTGGTTGAGCAACGCAAGACACTGATCATGGATCCCGATACGGCGAGCAATGTTGAAGTGCTGCTCTCGGCTGTCCTCACCTATCCCGATGGACTCATCGAAAACAGCGGCACCCACCTGGCCATCGCCACAATTGTTTCGCGCCTTCAAAACATCCATGACCGCGATGATCTTGAAGCCGCCATTGATGCCTTGTGGAAAGTTGCACTGATCGTCGAAGAAGGTGAATTGTCCAATGCCCGCAGCCAGCTTGAGGCGGCCCGCAAGGCGCTTGAGGAAGCGTTGCGCAATGGCGCCTCGCCTGAACAGCTCGCCGAGCTGATGTCGAAACTGCGGGAAGCCATGGACCGCTACATGCAGTCGCTTGCCGAGGAAGCGAAAAAACGCGAGGCCCAAGGACAGCAGAACAAGAATCGCGCGCCGTCAAACAGCAAGACAATCACCCAGCAGGATTTGCAGAAAATGCTGGATACAATTGACAAGCTGGCACAAAATGGTGCCAACGAGGCCGCACAGGAAATGCTGGCCCAGCTTGAGGAGATCCTGAAAAACCTGCAGCCCGGCATGGCCCAGCAGGGCGATCCCAACGGCCAGCAATCCCAGGAAATGCTGAATGAGCTTTCGGAGCTGATGCGCAAGCAGCAGGACCTTATGGACCAAACCCAGCGGCAGCCCGGCGGCGAGCAGGAGGGCGAGCCCAACGAAGGCGATGACCCCGGCAACCGGAGCGGCAATCAGGGGAGCCAAGGCCTCGCCGATCAGCAGGGTTCATTGGGCGAGCAGCTTCAGCAATTCATGCAGCAGTTGGGCCAGCTCGGCATGCAGGCGCCCCAATCCCTCGGTCAGGCCGGCAAGGAAATGGGAAATGCGCAAGACTCGCTTGAGCGGCAGGACCAGCAGCAGGCGCTTGGACAACAGGGTGAAGCGCTGAACCAGATGCGGCAGGGTGCCCAGGAAATGGCGCGCCAAATGCAGCAACAGGCGCAAGGCAATCAAGACAACAGTGGCCGGGATGGCCAGGCCAAGGGCGACGCGCGCGATCCCTTGGGGCGGCCGCTGCCGAGCAGCGAAGACCAGTTCGGTCCTGACAAGAATATGTTGCCTTCTGAACTTGCCATCAGGCGGGCTCGCGAAATTCTGGAAATGCTGCGCGCCCGCGCCAACGCGCCGGAACTGCCGCGGATCGACAAGGACTACATCGAAAGACTGCTGCGCGGCCTCTATTAGGGCCTCTCCGGCCAGGATTGGGTTCGGGATAGGGAAACAAGGACTACAAGCCTAGTATAGGCATTTAAACGTGTTTTAAGGACCCGCCAGCGGCTTTGCGACAGGGGGAGCTAGGGGGCTAGCCCAAAGGCTCTGATTCGCGCCTGCGAGCCTGTTGAAAGTCATAGGATTGAATTCAATTTAAAGTTTATATTCCTATATCACACACCAGATGATCATTTGAAATCAGCGAGAGCGTTAGCCTGCGGGCTGCACGTGACCGACAAAAGGTAGCTCACGGAACTGGTGGGCCATGTCCATGCCGTAACCCACCACAAATTTGTCCGGGCACACAAAGCCGCAGAAATCCGCCTTGATATTGGCCGCGAGATGGCCAGGCTTTTCAAGCAGCACCGCCGTCATCACGTTTGAAGCGCCGCGCGCCGCCAGCAAATCCTTGGCAAAAGCCAGCGTGCGGCCCGATTCCAGGATGTCATCAACCAGCATCACGTCACGGTCCTGAATTTGCGATTCAATATCTCGCAAAACCTCAACCTGGCCCGATGATGTTGTGGCGGCGCGGTAACTCGCCAGAATCATGAAATCAACTTCCGGCGAAAGCCCCGCATGGTGCATGGCGCGGATGAGATCGGCGGCAAAAATGAAGCTGCCCTTGAGCACCGGAACAACCAGCAGGTTCTTGGGATTTCGCGCCGCAATCTCCTTGGCGAGAACCGCGATGCGGGCAGCAATTTCGGTTTCGGAAAAAAGCACGGAGATACGGTGGCCGTCGATGTGGATATCAGTCATGGAACAGGGTTTGAGCCTATTTCATCCGCATGTGCAAAGCGAATTTGCACGTTTTTTGCAGTTTCCGGCGGCGACGCCACGCGGGTCACAAAATTGGTGGTTTCGCCCGCCCGCAACGGCCGCGCACCCGTATCGAGAGTCCAGCTGTAAACCTCGGCGTGGGTGCCATCCTTGAGCCCGAACCGCAGCCACGGAAGCTTCTGAGAATTATTTGAAATATTGGTGATCTCGCCCTTGATGGTGAGAATGCGGGTGCCATTCACCACCGCATGCTGCTGTTCAATGCGACGCACTTCGAGCCCATAAATATTGACGGAATAGCCAGCGGCATCATAGGCCCGGACGGTGACCGGTGCCAACGCCACGACATGCTCAGGAAATGCGGCGGCGGCGGCAACGGGCGCCACCAGGAATGCGCCAAGCATGGCCCAGCCCCGCAGGCGCGACAGGCGTTGCCGTTTCTTGATTTCAAATTCTTCGCGCGCCTGACGCGAAGCTGCAACCAGCCGTTTGACTTCGTGTTCAGGCTCAAAGCCATGCTCGATGACGGAAGGAAGATTGCGCGGCGAAATATCAACGATTTCGATGGCGCGGCTTTCAATCCAGCTATGCCCGCAGGACGCGCAGCTGATGGCCATGCCATCGCGCAAAACCTGTTGCTGCGGAAGGTTGTATTTGGTCGCACAGGAAGGACAAGAAATTATCATTTTAAGATCGTACAGTCCGTTGATTCGCCAGGCCCCGCGTTCGGGGTCTTTGCACACATGAATTGTTAACTACCAACAGGGTTAATAGGGCGTTAAGGCCAGAATGCCGGTGTTGGTTTTTGGCGATCGGAGTGAATGATTGGTTCGTCTTGACAGTGTTGGCCTGCGCTATGGTGATGGGCCGGAGATTTTGAAGGATGTAAGCTTTGAGCTTGATCCCGGCTCCTTCTGTTTTTTGACCGGCCCCTCAGGAGCTGGAAAAACCTCTCTCCTCCGCCTGCTGTTCCTGGCGCTCAAGCCAACCCGCGGGCTCATTAATATATTTGAAAAGGATGTTTCGGTATTGAACCGCTGGGAACTGCCCCTATTGCGGCGGCGTATTGGCGTGGTGTTCCAGGAGTTCCGCCTGCTGGATCATCTCACGACTTTTGACAATGTCGCATTGCCGCTTCGCATTACGGGCCAGCGGGAAGACAGTTACCGCGCCGATGTGATGGATTTATTGAGTTGGGTTGGCCTCGCTGACCAAGCCCATGCCTATCCTCCCGTGCTCTCTGGAGGCGAAAAACAACGCGCCGCCATCGCCCGTGCCGTCATTTCCAAACCTGAATTGCTGTTGGCCGATGAACCCACGGGCAACGTAGACCCGCTGCTGGCCAAACGGCTGCTGCACCTCTTTATGGAACTCAACCGCCAGGGCACAACAGTTTTTCTTGCAACCCACGATCTTAAACTTGTCTCCCAATCCCACGCCTCTGTGCTGCATCTGGAAAAAGGCCTATTGAGAGCCGCATGACGAGCAATGCACCCATGAAAGTTGGGCCCATCATTCCGCCAGAGGCCGCGCCCATCCGGGCATTGACGGTCACCATGACGGTCATGTGCTATCTCGCCTGCCTCGCCATTGGCGCGCTTATTCTCATTGATCGTGCCGTGGACAATTGGACCAGCGGCCTTTCGCGCGAGGTGACCGTGCAGATGCGCCTGATGCGCGACACTGATATTGATGCCGAACTGCTAAACGCCAAAACCCTGCTTGATGCAACAGAAGGTGTTGTGAGTGCGGATATTCTCGACAGGAACGCGGGCGCCAAATTGCTGGAGCCCTGGCTGGGCGCCGGCAATCTCGATGACCTGCCCATCCCGCGCCTCATTCGCGTAACCATCAACGAAACCGCACCGCCGGATTTTGTGGCGCTGGAGGCGGCCTTGCAGAAAACCGTCAAAGGCGTGAGCCTGGATACGCACCGCCGCTGGGAAGCGGAGTTGACGCGCATGGCACGCGCACTTTCCACCCTGTCCTACGCAATTCTGGCGCTCATCTGCCTATCCGCCATTGCCATGGTGATATTCGCCACGCGCACCGTGCTGGATGCGAATGCCCATGTGGTGGACGTTCTGCATTTGGTGGGCGCGAAAAATAGCTATATCGCCCATCAGATCGACAGCCGCTTTTTGAAGACAGGATTGATGGCGGGCCTGATGGGTGTGGCCTTGGGCATAACAACATTCTTTCTGCTGGGGCTGGTTGGCACAGCCGGGGCAGGCGGGGTTGCCGATGCAAGCCGCGGGCTTTTATTTGCGCCATTGCAAACGGCCGCATGGAGTTATGGCGCCCTGCTGAGTGTGCCGCTCATTGCAACATTGATTTGCCTGATCACATCGCGCATGGCGCTGGTTCGCATGCTGGACCGCGTTTTATGATCGCGTTCCGCTCCTTCCTTTTCAACGTCGTCTTCTATGTGAACCTCACGGTGTTTCTGCTGGCCGGATCGGTGTTTTTCATCACTCCTCGCAAATGGGCCATTGGTGCCCTTAAGCTATGGGCCCGCACCTCGCTGTGGTGGCTTGAAGTTATTTGCGGAACAAAGTTTGAAGTGCGCGGGCTTCAATATCTCTCGCATGGCCCTCTGCTTGTTGCGGGCAAGCACCAGTCCCTGTGGGAAACCTTTGCGATACTGCCACTGCTTGATGACCCCTGCATGGTGCTGAAACAAGAGCTGTCGTGGATTCCATTTTTTGGCTGGTTCGTTTTCAAGTTTCGCATGATCCGGGTTGAACGCGGCGCCGGATCAGCGGCCCTGCGCAAACTCATGGCGAGGGGCGTGGAAGAAATCGCCGCTGGCCGCCAGATCGTCATCATGCCGGAGGGCACCCGGCGGGCGCCCGATGCGGCCCCCGATTACAAGCCGGGAGCCGCCGCCCTTTACGCCACCCTGGGCTGCGCCTGCCTGCCGTTCGCGCTGAACTCCGGCCTGTTTTGGCCCCGGCGCAAACTGATGCGCTACCCCGGCACCATCATTCTGGAATTTCTCCCCCAAATACCAACAGGCCTCCCCCGCAAAGAATTTCAGGCCCACCTTCAGGAGGATATCGAGGGGGCAACAAAGCGGCTGGTGGAAGAAGGTCGTTCACAGGTACGAAGCAAGAACAAAACTCGACTCTCCGTCTGATCTGGGTTATCATGGGCTTTGGAGTGAGCTGACTGGCCATGGATCGCAGCACGGAAATTCTCGATCCCATTTCGCAAGAAATCTGGGACATGAAATATCGGTTCAAGGAAGCCGAAGGCGGCTCCCGTGAAAACACCATTGAGGATTCATGGCGGCGTGTGGCCCGCGCCGTGGCGGCGGCGGAAGAGCCTGCGTTGCGCAAAACATGGGAAAAGTCCTTCTATGACATCCTGTCGGATTTCCGGTTCCTGCCGGCCGGGCGCATTCTGGCAGGCGCTGGAACCCAGCGCAGCGTGACCCTATTCAACTGCTTCGTCATGGGCGACCTTGATGATTCCATGATGGGCATTTTCGACGGGCTGAAAGAGGCGGCCCTCACCCTGCAGCAGGGCGGCGGCATCGGCCATGATTTTTCAACGCTTCGCCCCAAGGGAGCCCCCGTCAAAGGTGTGGGCGCTGATGCTTCCGGCCCCTTGAGCTTCATGGATGTATGGGATTCCATGTGCCGCACCATCATGTCGGCAGGGGCAAGGCGCGGCGCCATGATGGGCACCATGCGCTGCGACCATCCCGACATCGAAGCATTCGTGGCGGTAAAACGCGATGCGTCGCGCCTGCGCAATTTCAATTTGTCGGTGCTGGTGACCGATGCATTCATGGCGGCGGTGAAAGCCGGGGCCGATTGGAACCTGGTGTTTGGCGGGCGGGTTTATAAAACCATTTCTGCGGCCAGCCTGTGGGAACAGATCATGCGCTCCACCTATGATTTCGCCGAGCCCGGCGTCATTTTTATCGACCGCATCAACGCCCAAAACAATCTGGCCTACTGCGAAACCCTGCACTGCACCAACCCTTGCGGCGAACAGCCCTTGCCAAGCTATGGCGCCTGCCTCCTGGGCTCGGTCAACCTCACGCGCTTTGTGGTGAAGCCCTTTCGAAGCGGACGCGCGGCTTGATAAAGAGTCCCTGATCAAGACCGTAGGCGTGGCGGTTCGCTTTCTGGATAATGTGGTTGATGTTTCAAATTATCCGCTTGAATCGCAAAGCCAGGAAGCCCGCGCAAAGCGCCGTCTTGGCTTGGGGATTACCGGATTGGCGGATGCATTGGCCATGTGCGGCTTGCGTTACGGGTCGGAATTGGCGGCGGCGGCGGCGGGCGAATGGATGGCGGCGCTGGAGGAGGCCGCCTATGGCATGAGCGCTGATCTGGCGCTGGAGAAAGGCGCCTTCCCGCTTTTCAAGGCAAAGGAATATTTGAACGGCGGCCACGCGCGCACTTTGCCTGACAGCATTCGAAAGAAGATTTCCGCCTCCGGCCTCCGCAACGGTTTGCTGACCTCGATTGCGCCCACCGGAACGATTTCACTTTTCGCCGGCAACGTCTCCAGCGGCATTGAGCCCATTTTCAGCGTGAGTTATGAGCGCAAGGTGCGGCTCGCCGACAGCAACCGCAAGACGCTGCAGGTTGATGACTACGCGGCGCGGCTTTGGTGGCATCTGAAGGGGAGAGAGGTGGCCCTGCCGGAGGCCTTTGTAACCGCCAGCGACCTCAGCCCCCATGAACATCTCATCATGCAGGCCGCCGTCCAGCGGCATGTGGACAGCTCCATTTCAAAAACCATCAATGTTCCCGAAACGCTGGATTTTGACAGCTTCAAGCAGGTCTACAGCGAGGCCTATGATTTGGGATTGAAGGGCTGCACCACATTCAGGCCCAATGATGTGACGGGTTCCGTGCTTTCCATTTCATCCGGCACGGCGGGGCAGGATGCCGCCATCATGGAGCGCGAGCCCGCCCTGGAAGGCTTTACCTACAAGCTGAAATGGCCCGAGTCGGACCACGCCATCTACATCACGATGAACGACATCGTCAGGGATGGAAAGCGCCGGCCCTTCGAGATATTCATCAATTCGAAGAACATGGAGCATTTTGCCTGGACGGTGGCCCTCACCCGCATGATTTCGGCGGTCTTCCGGCGGGGCGGCGATGTTTCCTTCGTTGTCGAGGAATTGAAGGCGGTGTTTGACCCCCGCGGCGGACAATGGATGGAGGGGCGCTATGTGCCCAGCCTTTTGGCCGCCATCGGCGCCGTGATCGAACGCCACATGATCGAGATTGGCTTCCTTGAGGCGGGCCACAAATCAGTGGCACCCGTCTCCAGGAAAATGTCCTGCCCGCGCTGCGGCGAGAGCAGTTTGGTGTTCCAGGAAGGCTGCGCCACCTGCCTTTCCTGCGGTTTTTCCAAATGCAGTTAATTCAGCACTTGCTATTTATCTCCGTTTGTTCTATATTTGTTCTTATGCTGATACATGGTTCCCCAATCTCCGTAAACTTCCCCCAAGGCTTTGGCGACAAAGAGCGCTTCTGGTACTGGCGGGGTGCGTCAGGCAAGAAATACATCCATTCGGTCTACGCCGCGGGCTCCTGCCCGCCGCTTCCGGGCGCCATCTATGTGGCCGTCAGGCGCATTGGCAGTCTCCGGACGGTCATTGGCATCAACCGCTTTTCTCCCTTCTGGGACGGCAGCTTTTCAGCACCGGAAAATCTGGACGCTGATGAAATCCATGTCCATCTCCTGGCGCGAGACAACACGGCCGCAGAGACAGTTTTGACCGATCTCAAGGCGGCTTTTGGCGGCAGCGTTTCAGGTTTTACCGGAATTGGCCGTTCAGAGAGCTTGGCCGCTTAGGCTGCTGAGTTCGCGCCCGAGCGCTTCGAGCCCTTCGTCATGAATAGACATGCCGCGCAGATGGCTGAGCGTACTCATCACATAGTCGATGCAGCGCCCATATTGCCCCTCACCCTGCAGGACGTGCCTCAGTAATTCCTGATGCGATAGTTTGCCCGCATATTGCGCATGGTTGCGGTCGGCGACAAAAACCACGGCTTCCGTTTTCTGTTTCGTCTCAATCAATTCAATTGGTTGTGAAATTTCCCGGTAGACCATGCTGATCTGTTCCCTTGCCCGCAGGTAAGACAGGGTTTCATCCCATTTGTCCGGTGCAATTTCGAATGCAACGCCACGGCAAGTGCCGCCATCATCCAGCCCCAAAACCAGTCCGGGCCTCTCCGCGGTTCCCCGGTGGTGCACCGAATAGACGCAAAGGCTGCGATGAAAACCTTCAATCTGGGCTTCGCACCGCGAAACATATTGAAAACCGGGATTCCACATGAGAGAGCCATAGCCAAATATCCAATATTGATTCATTAATGATGTAAACCCTTGGTATGGAGAATCACTGATCATATGACGCCTTCAACAAAACGCCCATGGCACATGTTTTATCCCCTCGGTGGGATAATTTTGCTTTCCCTGGCATGGAGCGGCTATTGGCTGTTCGCTTCCCAAAAAGCCCAGTCGCTAATGGCCGAGCATCGGCAGGCATTGAAGGCTAAGGGCACCGACATCAAATGCGAAAACGAAACCTGGGGCGGGTTCCCCTTCCGCTTTGAGTTTCGCTGCGGGGGCCCGTCCTTGCAGCACACTGCTTCAGATGTGAAGATAACGCTTGATACCGGCAATCTCCTCGTTGTGGCACAAGCTTACAATCCGCAGCACATCCTGTTTTTCGTGGACGGTCCTTCGCGTTTTGCAAGCAATGCGGGAACCACAATTGAGGCTTCCCACAAGACCGCGCGTATCTCCTTGAACACCCGCTTGAATGGCGAGTGGGAACTGAGTTCAGACGTGAGCGAAGTTGCCATCCGGAATTTTTTCAATGCCGCCTCACTGAAATTTTTCGCCCGGACGCAAAACAGCCAATTGGACCTTGCAACAAATTTTGAAGGGCTTGCGATTTCAAATCTTGATAACCGGCCTTTCAAGATCGCCAAGGCAACGACAGTCGCCTACACCAGCGCGTCCATACTCGAAACCGCGTCGCCATTGCAGCATGTGGCGGACCGCAAGATGCCGATTAAAGTCGTTTCGCTTGACCTCGCTGAAGGCGCGGTCAGTTTGCATGCTGAGGGAAATCTGGCGATTGACGCGAATCGCCAGATTGAAGGAAAGCTCGCGACCCAGACAAATGATATCGACGGGCTATTGAATATTGCTGCGCCCATTTTCGAGATTAACGCGAAGGATAGCTACGCCATAAAAAGCCTGTTGAATTTATTGGGCAATGATCCCAGCAGCGGCGCAAAAAAAGCCGATCTCATTGCAAAAGACGGCGAGCTGTATTGGGGCCCCTTCAGGCTTACAAAACTCGAACCGCTGTTTTAGCGATGGGTTTCATCGCGGCCGAAGTTCGGCGCCGCGGTTTCCTGCCCTGCTGCAATGATGTTGCGGCGCACTTCGCGCGCGCGCGTAAACAGGTTGAAAAGCGCGTCGCCATCTCCCCAGCGGATGGCCCGCTGCAAGGCTGAAAGATCCTCGGAAAAGCGCCCAAGCATTTCGAGCACGGCTTCGCGGTTATTGAGGAACACGTCCCGCCACATGGTGGGGTCGGATGCGGCAATGCGCGTAAAATCGCGAAAGCCGCCGGCAGAATACTTGATCACTTCCGAATTCGTAACCTCTTCCAGATGTGCGGCGGTTGCCACCGTGTTGTAGGCAATGAGATGGGGCAAATGGCTGGTGATGGCCAGAACCAGATCATGATGTTCGGGCGTCATGATATCAACGTCAGAGCCGCAGGCACGCCAGAACGCCTCAAGACGCGAAAGTGCCTGCAGGTCAACATCCACGGGCGGCGTTAAAATGCACCAGCGCTTTTCAAACAGTTCGGCAAAACCGGACGTTGGCCCCGATTGTTCCGTGCCCGCGATCGGGTGCCCTGGAATGAAATGAACGCCTGCACCCAAATGCGGCGTCACATCGCGAACGATTGCCGCTTTAACTGAACCAACATCCGTTAAGATGCAGCCAGGCTTCAACGCGCTGCCAATTCCCGCCGCAATCTCGCCACAGGAACCGACAGGCACGCACAAGATGACGAGATCGGCATTCTCAACCGCAGACCGCGCCGTTTCATGCATGCTGTCAACGAGGCCCAAATCCAAGGCGGTCTTTCGTGTGGCCGCACTCTTGGCAAAACCCGTGACATGGGAAGCGATCTTCTCGCGCCGGATGACATGCGCAAGGGATGATCCGATGAGGCCAATGCCGATGATTGCAATGCGTTCAAACCTGACGGTCATTTCAAAAAACCCGCCAGGGCAGAGATGACCGCAAGATTTGCCTCTTCGTTTCCGACCGTAACGCGCAGGCAATGGGGCAGGCCGTAGGCCTCCATACGCCGGACAACAATACCGTGATCGAGCAGAAACGCGTCTGCTTTGGGCGCGGTCTTCTCGCCTTCAGCCGCAAAGTGGATCAGCAGGAAATTACCAGCACTCGGCGTCACACGGAGTCCAAGGCCGCGCAATTTCTCCGTCATTATTTCAAGCCATTTTTCATTGTGCACAACGGCAGCTTCGACAAAGGCCTGGTCGCCGATGGCTGCAACACCTGCCGCAATTGCAGCAGCGCTCACGTTGAACGGGCCGCGTATGCGATTAAGCACATCTGCCACATGGGCGGGGCAATAGGCCCAACCCAGCCGCACACCGGCCAGGCCGTAAATTTTGGAGAAAGTGCGCGTCATCACAACATTTTCAGACGTCGCTACGAGCTCAAGCCCGCTTTCATAATCATTGCGCCGCACATATTCCGCGTAGGCCGCATCAAGAACAAGCAAAACAGATTTTGGAAGGCCCCCATGCAAACGCTTCACCTCATCAAAGGGAAGATAGGTGCCGGTCGGGTTATTGGGGTTTGCAAGAAAAACCATCTTGGTGCGCGGACTGACACATTTTAGCATGTTATCAACGCTCGTGGTATGATTGACCTCGGGTGCGACAATGGCCTTGGCTCCGTTGGAGCTGATGGCGATGGGATAAACCAGAAAACCATACTGCGAGTATATCGCCTCGTCGCCTGCGTTGAGGTAAGCGTGGGCCAAAAGCTGCAAGAGCTCATCGGAGCCTGCGCCACAAACAATGGAAGCTGCGTTCAAGCCATAGCGCGCGGCAATGGCCTCGCGTAACGCAGTTGCAGAACCATCGGGGTAAAGCTCAAGGGAAGAACTTTTGGAGGCAAATGCGGCAATGGCTTGCGCCGATGCCCCGAAAGGCGATTCGTTTGATGAAAGCTTGTAAATCCGGGTGCCGCGTGCGGTGTTTTTACCAGGCACGTAAGGCGAGATGTCCAGAATACCGGCTTTCGGCAGCGGACGCGCAATTTCGAATTTAACGTTCATTTTTTAACTCGATGGGACTCGGGTAACGGCCTGCAATTCTGAGGCCAAGAAGGGAATTTGACCGGTTAACCCCAACCAGCGGACTCTCATGCTCTGACAGAAATCCGGGCAAACTCGAAACCCGCCGTGTGCCAATTTTCACTTGCCAAAGAGGCGTTGGCGTCAAATCGCGCGGCAATTTTCCGTCACTGACGAGGAGTGTTTCATCTTCGCCCGTGGGCTCCGAAGGGGAATGGCCGAATATCAGCAGTTTGGGGATGGGTTCGTCACGTATGAAGGGCAGGCACGCGATTATCCGTGCATTGCCAGCCTTGCCTTCGAGAAACGCCTCGACCCAAGGTGAGTCCGTTTCAACAACGCAGATGTCGCCGGGATTTTCATTAATTTGCAGAAGCGCCTGGGTCTCATCGCGATATTCTTCTACGGGCATCGTGCCAAAATAATCACGGATGCGCAGCCTCAACCCCAATGCAGAATTAAGCCGTTTGCTGATATGGATGGATACTGCTGCCTGATTCTGCGTTGAGGTTGTTAGAATCTGTCGCCAAAGACGCACCAATAAATCAGCAGGAACTATGCCTTGCGGCCTGCCAATGAGGCGGCGCAAAATTGTAGCTTCCCGCGCGGGCCTGAAAGGCGAGCCGCCAAGCGCGCCATTCCTCGACTTGACCAGCCGCACATGTTCTGTTGCTGCAAAACGCCGCTCAAGCAGGTTCGCCAGTCCGTCGTCGATGGCATCAATTTCATTGCGAATATCTTCCAGTTCGCGCTCAGATCCGGCTGGTTCAGTCATTTCTTCAATCTCTGTCAAATTCCCATGCATGCCTGATGCTGCCGCTTCAGCAGGTCCAGTCCTTCATACTGTCCGCCGTCATAAAAGCAAAGGCTTCAGCTGAAATCATCTCCATCAAAGCGAAACGGCGCTGGCAGGAGCGCCGGCCTGAAACGTGGCATCACCCGTCTGGTGCGTTTTCCAGATGAGAATGCGTAGACCTGCTTGACCGCCTCCACGATGATGACACCCGAAACCCGCGGCATAAGCCAGTCGCCAATACGTTCAAAAACCGGAGCTGCGGAAAGAATAGGTTTTTTGGAAATGGGCGGCAGGCTGAGTGCATAGTTCCAGGACAAGGCTGAAAACTGCGCTTCCCGAAGCAGGCCTGCCAATTGGCCGCGTGAAAACGGTTGCCCGTAGCCGAATGGCGATGAGTCAAAGCTCGCCCACAGGCCCCGGCGGTTGGGAACAACCAGAAGCAGCCGCGCCTGCGGTGCCATCACCCGCCAGATTTCCTGCAGCATTTCGATGGGGCTGTCGGTAAGTTCCAAGCCATGAATGACGAGAGCGAGATCAACTGTGCTTTCCAGAAGCGGCAAATCAAATTCATCCACAAGGGCAGATTTGACTGGACCTTCCGCGGGCCACTGAATAACGCCTTGACGCGCCATCATGAGTGACAGGCTGCGCGCAGCTTCTGGAAATATCTGCTCAAGGTAAGGCGAGGCAAAGCCCAAGCCGAGCACACTTGCTTCGCCGGCTGACGTGACCTTTGGTTTCAATTTGGCTGAAATCAGGCGGCGAGTAGCATTTCCCAATGGACTCGCGTAAAACTCACGTAACTCGACAACATCCATGATGGCCCCAAATTAGCGGATTGGCAGTTCCGGGTCATTATAGAAAATTTTTAGGATTAATACCGACATGTCCCATATCGATATGCGCCAGTTCATGTGCCGTTCAGACAACTATGGCGTTATCATCCACGACCCCAAGACGGGGGCCACCGCTTCAATTGACGCGCCTGATGCCGATGCGGTTGAAAGTGAATTAAAAAAATTCGGCCGGCAACTCACCCATATCTTTACAACCCATCACCACGCCGACCATGTTGATGGAAACTTGCGGCTCAAGGAACTGTTTGGCTGCAAGATTGTCGGGCCCAAAGGCGAGGCCAACAAGATTCCGGGAATTGATATTGCTGTCGGCGGTGGAGAGAAATTCACTTGGGCTGGCCGCGAGGTTAAGGTCTATGATTGTCCGGGCCACACTGCGGGCCATATCGCTTACCAGATTGCATCAGAATATTCGCTGTTTGCCGGGGATACCGTCTTTGCCATGGGCTGCGGGCGCGTGCTTGAAGGCACCATGGACGAGATGTGGAATTCAGTTAATCAGTTCCGCACACTGTCTCCAAACACGTATGTTTATTGCGGCCATGAATACACCGAGGCCAATTGCCGATTTGCGCTTTCGGTGGAGCCTGGCAACCGCGCCCTGCAGCAGCGCGCGAATATTGTGGCCAGCCAGCGGGCGAAAGGCGAAATGACGTGCCCAACGACAATCGGCGATGAGCTCAAGACCAATCCTTTCATGCGGTGCGATAGCGCAGAGATCAGGCGTCACCTGAAACTTGAAGGCGCAAGTGATGCAACGGTTTTTGCCGAACTTCGCGAACGCAAGAATAAATTCTAATTTCCGCCGAAGGCAGGAAATTTCATCGGCGCTTAAGAATCATGTCTTTCGCCGCCAGCGCCGCCCCGCCCGTGATAAGCACGCAGGAAACGGCTATTGACCAGTGAAATTGGGCAAAGCCGAAGCTGACCAGCACGAGTGTTGAGAGCAGCGGAGCCGCATAGGAAGACGCGCCAAGAACCATGATGTCCCCATGTTTCAAGCCATAGTCCCAAGTGTAGAAGGCCGCGCCCAGTGGCAATAAGCCAAGTGCGAGGATAGCCAACCATTCAATATGATCTTGCGGCCACACCGTTTGCTCGAATATGAGATGCGCAAAAACGGAAAGAACAGCGGAAGCGAGGCAAAAAACCACGACAACATCGGTTGGCACATGTCCAAAGCGCTTGGCCAGAATTGAATAGCCAGACCAGATGATGGCGCAGGGAAGCGCCAGCAGATGTCCGGCTTTCAATCCCTCGCTCAAGCCAAACCCCCGCCCTTTCGTGATAACGATCACGGCACCCACAAGACCAAGCGCAACCCCAATGAGATGGTGCGCTTTCAGTTTTTCTCCGGGAAGCAAGGCGGAAAAAAACACCAGAAACAACGGCCACAAATAGGCAATCAGGCTCACCTCAACGGGTGGTGCCATTTTTATCGCGGTAAAATAGACAAAGTGATAGCCAAACAGGCTGCTGATGCCCAAGAGCCAAAGTCGCCAATCCTGAGCGAAAAGACCAGGCAAAACAGAAGGGCGAAAGACCCAGGTTGCCGCACCCAGAAGCCCGCCAATGAGAAAGCTCATGCTGGCAAGCTGAAAAGGCGGAACGGCCCCTGTTGCAGAAGACAACAGGGCCAGAAATGACCACATCAAAATGGCGCTAAAGCCAACCAAAGTAGCGACACGGGAGTTCAAAACTCTTCCTCAAGCCTTCGTTTTTTGCGAAGTATGCTGGGGCGGAACGAACCTATCAAGCGGGTTTGTCACCAATTCAAAGTGCCATTTTAGGGGATCTTGCTGCTATCAGCTTACGCCCGAAGATGCTGAGCAGAACGGCACCAAGAATGATTCCCCCGCCAATGAAGGCTGCCCGCCCCGGTTGTTCACCGACAAATATCCACGGCCAGAGCGGATTGATGACCGCGTCAAGCATGGCAATCAGCGTGAGGGTGACGGCCGGAACTGAAACGGCACCCTTGATGTAGAACACCAGGGGAATGGCGAGTTGCAGGGTTCCCATGGAAGCGAGCAAGCAAATCTCGCGAATGCCCACATTGAAACCGCCGCCTGCACGACCCGTGGAATATCCGAGGAAGCCCGCAAGCAAAAAGGAAAGTACGCCTCCCAAACAAATCGCAGGCACCATGTCAAAATTCCGGTATCGCCGGAGTGCCAGGGTCTGACTGGCAAACGCCACGGGAACTGTCAGCGACACAAGCAGCCCCAAAACCTTCCCTGTTTCAAGCCCATCCCATGCGATGACGCCGACACCGAGAACAGCGAGCCCCGCCGCAATCCAGGCTTCCGGCCCCGGTTTTTCCCCCGTGATCCATGGGCTGAGCAATCCAGCAAAGAGCGGCGATGTTGCACCAATGACAGAAACAGTGGCGGTGCTGGCCAGTGTCAGTGAAGTAACATATAGCGTCGTGCCCAGCGCAAAGAAAAGCGAAGAGGCAAGTAGTGCGCCCGTGGGAATTTCCCTGAATTTACGGAAGGCTCCGTGGCCATATCTGATGAAAAGATAGATCATCAGTGCAGTAGCGGTCCAGTAACCGCGCCAGCAATTTATTTGCCAGCCATCAAGCTCCGGCATGAGGCGCACAAAAACGCCTGAAAGACTCCACCCCACCGTTGCCAAAAGAACAAAGAAAACGCCCGTCTCGTAACTTTGTTCGGCACTTCGCAATACGGCCCCCGTTCAATTTGCTTTTTTCAAAGCCACGAATGCACGCATCGGATATATCTCATGATTTAAGGCAGAGAATCAGGCGCGCAGCTTTAAGTTGTCAGCATCATAAGGGCTTTCGGGAATAACGCTAGCTTTGAAGATTTTATCCAGAATCTTGATTTCGAGTTCGTTACCCAAACCGGCACAATCCGGCCTAACCATACCCAAGGCGAGGGATTTGTTCACCCGCCAGCCAAAGCCGCCGTTGGTTGCACGGCCCACCAGTTTGCCATTTGCATAAATTGGCTCAGAGCCGCGTACATCGGAATCAGCATCGGTCACGCCATGCACTTCGAGCGTAACGAAGTTCCATTTCAGGCCTTTTTCACGGCCCTCTACCAAAGCATCACGCCCGATGAACTGGCCCTTATTGGGATGAACGAAACGGTCAAGGCCCGACTCGTAAGCTGAATACTCAATGGAGAGTTCGCGCGGCACCAAACGATAGCTCTTTTCAATGGAAAGCGATGACATGGCCTTGATGCCATAGGGGCGAATGCCAAGCTCCTTGCCCGCTTCCATAAGCAGGTCAAACAGGGCAACTTGCTGCTCGATGGGATGATGAAATTCATAACCCAGTTCACCCACAAAATTGACGCGCAATACATGGCAGCCCACGTGACCAACTGATATTGATTGGCCCGACAGCCAGGGGAAAGCTGCATTTGAAAGATCAGCCGACGTGAGTTTCTGCAGCAGCTTGCGTGCGTTCGGCCCCGCCAAAACAAGCACACCAAGGCGGGTTGTGATGGGTGAAAGCTTTACACTGCCATCAGCAGGCAAAAGTTTTTTAAGCGTGTCGTGGTCATGGCGTTCAAACGCACCCGCCGACACAAGGTAAAAACGGCCCGGCGACCATTCATAGACTGTGAACTCGGCCCGCACGCCGCCCTGCACTCGTAAGCAAATGGCAAAGCGCAATGCGGCCCATCTTCTTTGGAATGCGGTTGGCAAGGATGGAATCGAGCCAGCCCCGCGCGCCCGGCCCCGACACTTCCATTTTTGCGAAGGCAGACATGTCCTGAAGCGCCACATTGTCCATGACGTTGCGGCATTCTTCGCCCACAAAACGGAAAGAATTAGAACGTCGGAACGACCACTTCTCGACAACGCGGCCATCTTCAGTTGGCGCTGCGTGATTATGATTGAGCAAAACGTCGGGCCGGTCCAGATCAGCATCCGAAAGTGAATAGCCCTTCGGCGCAAACCAGCCGGGACGCTCCCAGCCATAGACGGAACCAAACACCGCGCCCAGATCCTTCATGCGGTCATAGCAGGGCGTGCGCTTTAGCGGCCTTGCCGCGGCGCGCTCCTCTTCCGGATAATGCATGGTGAAAACATTGGCGTAGGCCTCTTCTGTTTTCTGCTTGAGATAGCCTTTGGAGGCGTAGGGTCCGAAGCGGCGGGGGTCAACGCCCATCATATCAATGGTGGGTTCGCCATCAACAATCCATTCCGCCAACTGCCAACCCGCACCACCTGCTGCGGTCACGCCAAAGGAATGGCCCTCATTGAGCCAGAAATTTTTGCGATCCCACGCCGGGCCAATGATGGGAGAACCGTCAGGTGTATAGGCAATGGCGCCATTATAAATTTTCTTGATGCCGAGTTCGCCGAATGCAGGCACCCGCGCAATGGTTGTTTCGATGTAGGGTTCGAGCCGGTCCAGTTCGCCCTGGAACAATTCATACTCACTCTGGTCAGAGGGGCCATCCATGTAGCAGCAAGGAGCACCCTTTTCATAAATGCCAAGAACAAAACCGCCATTTTCTTCACGCAAATACCAGGATGAATCGGCCTCACGCAGGACGCCCATTTCAGGCAGGCCCTTGGCCTGGCGCTCTTTGACAAGCGGTGAGGGTTCGGTGACGATATATTGGTGCTCAACCGGGATCACCGGAATATCAAGGCCGACCATGGCGCCTGTCTTGCGGGCAAAGTTGCCGGAGCAAGAAACAACATGCTCGCACGTGATGTCGCCCTGATCGGTCTTCACCAGCCATTCGCCTGACGGCAATTGCTCAATCGCCGTCACTGTCGTGTTGCGGTAAATCTCCGCACCTCGGCTGCGTGCGCCCTTGGCAAGCGCCTGTGTCAGGTCGGCGGGCTGGATATAACCATCATCAGGGTGCTGGATTGCACCAATAATGCCATCCGTTTCGCACAGCGGCCAGATTTCCTTGAGCTGCTTTGGGGTCAACCGGTTGACCTTGACGCCAATCGTTTCAGCAATGCCCGCATAATACATGAACTCGTCCCAGCGGTCCTTGGTGCGGGCAAGGCGGATGTTGGAAACTTTCCTGAATCCTACATGCTGGCCGGTTTCAGCTTCCAGTTCGCCATATAGCTTGACCGAGTATTTATGGATCTGGCCCACGGAATAAGACAGGTTGAAGAGCGGCAAAAGTCCCGCCGCATGCCAGGTTGAGCCGGAGGTGAGTTCTTTGCGTTCAACCAGAACCACATCGCTCCAACCCTTTTTGGCAAGATGATACAGCGTTGAAACGCCTACCACACCACCGCCAATTACAACCACTCGTGCCTGCGTTTTCATAGGGAGTCCTTTGGAGAAAAATTCAATTCTGGCTACAATAGTGAGAGAAATTCAACAGGCGTGAAAGGCTGCGACGGGGGCCAGACGGAATCCGACACTATTCAGTTAAGGCCTGTGTGTTTGATAATAAATGAGGCGAGTGCTGAAACATCATCGCGGTCAAAGACGGGTACGGGTGCCGCAGCAACGGCGCCTGTTGCTGCGATGGCAACAATTGTGGGGTCATCCCCGGCAAGCAAGGGATGATCAAGGGCGAGGTTTCGAACTTCAATCTTGTCATGGCCATCGCGCTTATAGCCTTCCACGATCACCAGATCGCAGGGCGCGAGTTTGCCCAAAATCTCCTGCAGCCGGGGTTCCGCTTCTTCGCGCAATTCATGGATGATGGCCCAGCGGCTGTTGGAAACGACGGCAACTTCTGTGGCGCCCGCCTTGCGGTGCCTGAAACTGTCGCGTCCCTCATGGTCGATATCGAAAGAGTGATGCGCATGCTTCACCGTTGAAACACGAAAGCCGCGCTGCGTAAGATCTATAACAAGCTTTTCAACCAGTGTTGTCTTTCCCGCGTTCTTGAATCCCGCAACGCCGATAATTTTCTGCATCAGGATGCTCTCAACAATTTTTTGGCCATCCGCAAATCTTCCGGCGTGTTCACATTGAAGAATGGGTCATAGGGTTGTGTTGGCCATTCCACGGGTTCGGCAGAAACACGGCTAGCCCAATCCTGAACCCGCCGCACGCCATCGCTTTCTATTGCTGTCACCAGCTCGCTCAACAGTTCAGTCCTCCACGCGCCAATCAAAAATTGTTCCTGGCCACCTGAAGCGGCAATGGCAGCGCCGGTTTTCCCGGCGGCTGTGGAAAGTTGTTCCGCCAGATCGAGTGGCAGGAACGGCGTATCAGACGGCACTGTAATAAGCATGTCTGATTGCGCCTCTTGGGCGAAACGTAGAGCGGCGTGAATGCCAGCAAGGGGGGTCGTGATGTGGCCGAGGGCATCCGGAATCACTTCCAAACCAAATTCTGCAAACCGTCCCGCCTCACCATTTGAATTGATAATCAAACGGTCAACCTGTGGCTCGAAACGGCCAATGACGAGATCAAGAATTGATTTTCCACCAAGATTGAGAAACGCTTTTTCGCGCCCCTCCATGCGGCTGGATTTTCCGCCTGCGATAATGGCACCCGTAATTCTCATATATGGGCATAAATCCGCTGTTGGGGAATCCACAAGGTAATCCTGTCGCCAACACTGATTGTGCCTTCACGCTCCACCCATGCTGTAAGGCCGCGCCTATGCAGGGCAGCCGTCACAAACCCCACAGCGGGTCCCGAATAGTGCCGTGAAAAAACATCGGACACTTGCCGACAGGGGAAGTTTTCCATGTCAACAACGAGAGTCGCTCCGGAGGGAAATTGCAGGCGGGTTGATGGCGTGAGCAGGGTCAAATCAGGTATGCCTGATGTCAAAATATTGGCACCCAGCCATTCCGCCTTGGCTTCCGGAATTTTCATGCGGGCGGCAATGTCTTCTAGCTCTTCTTCAGAAACCAGTGTCAGCTGGCGCACATTGCGGATGTCTGTGTCACGCGCATATTGCTTGATTGTCCGCACGTCAGATTTCCGTGTAAGGCCTGCGTGAAAATCGCCTTCGATGCCGGCAAATGTCAGGTGCAGCGTCTTGACCTCGGCCTTTTCCAACCCTTCCGCGCGGTCGGAACCTGTGAGCAGCTTGGTTATCTCACCCGTAAATGGCGCTTTTGACAACAACGAGGACAAAGTGAACTCCCATTTCCTAGAATTCAGGTTATATTCTGCCAATGGCCGATACCAAAACAGAAAATGTCATGGACCTCAGCGGGCTGCTTTGCCCTTTGCCGGTGCTTAAAGCAAGAAAGCGGCTGGAGTCCATGCAATCCGGCCATGTCCTCAAAGTGCTTGCTACGGACCCGATGACCGCAATAGATATGCCCCACTTCTGCAACGAACAGGGCCATATGCTGCTTGGCAGTGAGCGAAATGGCGATGTTTTCATTTTTAGGATCCGGCGCAAATGACGTATGATTTCGGCAGTTTCAACAATTGGGGCCCGCTTAAAAAGGTTGCCGTGCGTACCGCCGATATTGCCTTTGCGAGTGACTCTAAGATAGATGCCGAATGGCAGGCTCTCAATTTTCACTCACGGCCAGACTTGAGCAGTGCGAATGCTGAATATGCGGTTGTCGAAAAAATTCTGGCGCAAACCGGCGCTGATGTCATCAAGCTGCCGCCGGGCGACGGGCTCACGCTGGATTCACTCTACACCCACGACGCGCTCATTGTGACGCCCCGCGGGCTTGTCAGGCCCCATATGGGAAAGCCTGCCCGTCGCCTCGAACCCAAGGTAAATGGCGCACATCTCGAAACACTCGGCTTTCCAATCGCCGGTGAAATTACAGCGCCGGGCCTCCTCGAGGGCGGCGATTTGGTTTGGATTGACCGTCACACGCTGCTTGCCGGCATTGGCTATCGCACCAATAAGGAAGGTGTTGCGCAGCTTTCGAAGCTGGCAGGCGCTGATGTCAACATCCTGTCTTTCGACATGCCCCACTACAAGGGCAAAACCGATGTGTTCCATCTGATGTCTGTCCTCAGCCCGGTTGATAAGGATTTGGCTGTTGTCTATCTGCCGCTCATGCCGGTTCGCCTGGTTGAATTCCTGCAATCCCGCGGCATCAATTTTGTGCATGTGCCGGAGGAGGAATTTGACACGATGGGCTGCAATGTTCTGGCGCTCGGGCCGCGCCATGCCATGATGGTGGAAGGCAATCCTGAAACAGGAAAAAGCATGCGCGCTGCGGGCATCAAGGTTGAAATCATCAAGGGTTATGAGATTTGCCGCAAAGGTGAAGGCGGCCCCACCTGCATGACAAGGCCGCTTGTCAGGGGGTGAGCAGCGCCCGGGTTTTTTCTGAAAACCCGACAGTGACCGAACCATCGGGATATTCAACCAATGGCCGCCGGATGAGCGATGGGTTTTTCAAAGCCAGCGCAACCGCCTTGACCTCCGTCAGGCCAGCAGTTTCAGAAGCCGGAAGCCCGCGCCATGTATAACCCGCGCGGTTGATCATTTTCTCCCAGCCCCCCAGGGCCTTGGACCATTTCGCCACCCGTGCTGCATCAAGCGGGGCTTCCTTCACATCTGAGAAATCATAGGCAATGCCAGCATCATCCAGCCAGGCAAGCGCCTTCTGGCATGTCGAACATTTCTTCAAACCATAAATATTCAAGCTCACGTGTCACCTGTTGAGAGAGAGCGTTTTGTCCATGAAAGCATCTGCACCACCCGACAATTGATCGGTAAAGGCTTTGAACAAATCTTCAATTATGGCCTTCTCAATATCCCTCACGATAAACACCATGCGGGTTGTATGATTGTCATCGGGCCATGCTGCCAGTCTCACGGGTGGGTGAAAAACATGTTGCACGCCATGCAGCACAAGGGGCCGCGCGGGATCGTCCGATACTTTCACGATGGCTTTCATGCGCAGCATGTTGGCTCCGTGGTAGGATTTCAGCAGCTCCATGAAAAGCTCAAGGCCTGACGGGCTGATTGGACGCGTCTCAGAAAAACTGAAGGAGCGGATATGGGCATCATGGCGCGACTTGTCATGATGATGGTGCCGATGGCGTTTGTCAGCAGCGAGATAGGCTTCTGTTGCCAGCCACTTCTGAACGTCAATTGTTTTCTTCTCGGGATCGAACAACCCCATATTGAAAAGGCGAGGTGCCGTGGCTTCGTGTCGATGGGTGGTCAGCAATCGCGCGGCGGGATTGAGCTTGCGCAATCTTGCGATGATCGCAAACAGCATGTCTTCGCCTTCACGGCCCGACAGGAGATCGACCTTGGTCAAGACGATACGATCCGCAACTGCCACCTGCTTTACCGCTTCCGCATGGGCGTCAAGGGTCGCCCAGCCATTCACGGCATCAACGACAGTGACAACACCTTCAAGACGGCAGCGTTCAAGCAATATTGGCTCACTCATCACCGAATGCAAAACCGGTGCGGGATCGGCAAGTCCTGTCGTTTCTATCACAATGCGGTCAAAGGCCTTCAACGCGCCGCTATCACGTCGCGCCAATAGATCCTGCAAGGTGTCGACAAGATCGCCCCTGATAGTGCAGCACAGGCATCCCGAGGCAAGTTCGATTATGTTTTCATCGGATTTTTCAACCAGCAAATGATCAAGGGAAATGTCGCCAAACTCGTTGATGATGACGGCTGCGTTGGACAGCATTTCATCTTTCAGCAAGGAATTCAGCAGCGAGGTTTTTCCGGCACCAAGAAACCCCGTGAGAACGGCAACGGGAATGGGAAGTTGGGTCATGCCGGAGTTTCCCGCGAGCGCAACAGGCTGGATATCACAAGAGCGGCAAGAACTATTCCGCCTCCGCCATATTGATTGAAAGTCAGCCTTTCGCCAAACAGCAAACCGGCAAAAACCGTGGTTACAATGGGCTCCAGGTTATAGAAGGGCGCAACCGTTGAGGCGGGCGCATAGCGCAGCGACAGCATCTGTGCCATATAGGCGACGACATAGACAGCGGCCACTCCGATCAGAAAATACACGCCAATACCCGTGTCATCGCCACCGGAAAGAAATTGCAGGGTTCCATCGCCGGCAAGCAGCGCAACCAGAAGCGTTGCGGGCCAAATGACAATATGCACCAGGCTGCCAAACACGGCGGGTGTCATATGGCGGGATATGGATCGACCCGTGAAAAATTGAATAACGCCGCCGAGCGCTGCCAGGACTGCCAAACCGACACCCCTTACATCAAGTTCCCCAAAACTCGGGCCTATGGCAATGATCAGCCCCGTGAATGCAAGAAGTGCGATAAGAATTTGCCACAGTGAGGGAAAATGCCCTTCCACCAGCGGCGACAAAAGCATGAGAAAGACCGGAAACGAGAAGAAGATGATTACCGCCAGCCCGACCGGGATGAATTGCACCGAGGCGAGATAGGAAACCGAGATCACCAGGGTTGCCAAGGCCTGGCCCGCAAACATTTTCCGGGCGGCCCGCGGGATATGAAATTTTTCTCTTTGCAAAATTGCGATGAGTGCAAACACTAAAGCGATAACAGTCGTTCGGAAAAATGTGGCTTCGACAGCAGGGATGCCGTGATTGAAAGCGCCCCGCACAAAATTGGGAACCAGCCCATAAAGGGCAGCAGCCAGCAACGCACAGCCGATACCCAAGCCTATCCTGCTGATCATGCTTCAGGATTCAATTAAGGGCTTTCCGCACGCGTTTCTTGGTTTTTTTCTTAGGCGCATCGGACCCTTGCGTTACTGCTGGCTTGGGTGCTGGCGCAGTTTCCTTGGCCAAGGCCGCAATCTGCGAAAATGTTTCAGGTGTCATCACATCACAAGGCGCATTTTGCGAGCGATAGCCACTGCAAAGCGACAGGCTTGTGGATTGGTCAATGTTCCACAGCATGGCGGCATAGCCCGCTTTGTTTGGCATCCGCACCACGCCCGTATCACCCGGTGCGTCCATGCCTGCAGGGCTTATCAGCCGGCCACGCAACGCCATGTCGGCCTTTTGCAGAGTGTCATAATTGCCGAAGGAAATGCCCCAGCCGCGCAATTCTTTGGCACGGACAACGCTTGCTGGCTGTTTGTTCTTGCATACAGCACTTGTCATGTCAGCGGGAACAATGGCACCCAGCGCATCATCAGAAATTTGCGCAAGCCGCGGTCGGCTGGGCAAGGGAGCCCGAGTAAACCCATCGGTCAGAAGCATGCGGGCAATGTCGGCCCGCGCCTGCCCGTTGGGGGCTCCCAAAACCACAGCAATAAGCTTGCGGCCGTTGCGCGTAGCTGATGCCACCAGATTGAAACCTGAATTGCAGACGAATCCGGTTTTCATCCCGTCTGCTTCCGGCATCAATCGGATGAGACTGTTGCGATTGAGAAGCTTGCGCTTACCAATGGCAACATGCGGCTGGGAGAAATATTTGCTGTATTCCGGAAACTCCGCATAGATGACAGCGGCAAGCGCGCCGATATCGCGCGCTGAGGTGAGTTGCCGGGGGTCAAACAGTCCGTTGGGATTAACAAAATGCGTGGCACCCAGTCCCAGTTTTTCTGCCGTGGCATTCATTTCACTGACAAAATTGAAAACCGTGCCATTCGCACCTTCTGCCAAAACATAAGCCATGTCATTGGCGGAATAAACCAGCAGCGATTGCAAGGCTAGATCAACCGAAATCAGGCTGCCTGGCTTCATGCCGATCTTGCTGGGCTCCTGCGAAGCGGCGAGTGGCGATACAACGATTTTTTGATCAAGCTTGAGACTGCCGGCACGAAGTTTTTTGAATACCACATAGGCGGTCATCAGTTTTGTAAGTGAGGCAGGATACCAGGGCTCTCCAGCACGCTCGTGCGAGATGACTTCGCCCGTCGTGGCGTCAAACAATATCGACGGGCCAGCAGCAGCATGCGGTGCCGACAAAACACCTGCGAGGCCAAGCGTAAAGGCTAATTTTCGAAGTGCGGCCGCCAAGTTATGTCCTTACCAGAAAATTTAAGTTAATTGTTCCCCGTTCCCCCGTCAGAACATGGAACGATGCCAGTAAAATCCAAAAATGCGCTAAAACTGCGGCAACAGATGTGGTGCCCTTGGAGGGACTTGAACCCCCACCTCTTTCGAGAGCGGATTTTGAGTCCGCCGCGTCTACCATTCCACCACAAGGGCGCACCAGCGCTGTTCTCTAGGGCGTAGATGCTTGCGCCGTCAACCAGAAAGGCGCTTAAAGTCGAAAATCATGATCCAGATCACGAATCTCATAAGCATTGATGAGCGCGATATCACCGAAACATTTATCCGCGCTTCCGGGCCGGGTGGACAGAATGTGAACAAAGTATCAACTGCCGTTGAACTCCGTTTTGACACGGCCAAACTGGCCATTTCAGATGATTTACGATTGCGGCTTAAGACTGTGGCCGGCAGGCAGTTGTCCACCGACGGCATCTTGATTGTAACGTCGCAGGAACACCGGTCCCAAGACCGCAATCGTTCTGCAGCGCTTGAGAAACTAGTGACCATCATTCGCAAGGCTGCCATCAGGCCTAAGAAACGCATTGCAACGCGGCCTACCAAGGCCTCTAAGACAAGGCGTCTGGATTCGAAAACCAAACGCGCCACAACAAAAAACCTGCGCCGCTCAAAACCTTCCCTGGATTAAAAATGCTCCGTAAACTATATGACTGGACTTTTTCACTCGCGGCAAGAAGAACATCGGAGATTTGGCTTGCGGTTATTGCCTTTATTGAAAGCTCAGTGTTCCTCATCCCCGCCGATGTGCTTTTCCTCCCCATGGCACTCGCAAGACCCGAAAGGGCCTACCGCTTTGCCCTCATCGCAACGGTTGCATCAACCCTTGGCGGCATCGCCGGATATTTTCTTGGGCTTTACGCATACGAAACGCTGGCTCAACCCATTTTGAGTTTCTATGGAAAACTGGATGAGTTCGAAAATTTGCGGCGTTGTGCCAGCGAACAAACACTTATGCTGTTGCTCACCACCTCAGGCCTCGCGCATCTGCCGCCCATAAAGATCGTCACCATCCTGGCGGGCGTTGTGCAGGTGAGCCTGGTGTTCTTCATCATCTCCTGCATCGTTGCGCGGGGATTCAGGTTCTTTGCGCTTGCCTGGGCCTTGAAGACCTATGGCGAATCCATCCGGCATTTTATTGAGAAGCGCTTGGGCCTCATTGCCAGCCTTGCTGCCGCCGCATTGATTGGATTGTACTTCGCGTTCAAATTTTTCGGTGGATCAGGAAACCTTACATGCTAATCAACCTTACCCAGCGGCAAGCCGTGAGCGCGGTTTTTCTTGTAACGCTGGCGACAATCATTGGCGCTTGGCTGTTCCAATATGCAGGTTATGATCCGTGCTATCTCTGCCTGCTGCAGCGCTGGACCTATTATGCGGCAATTCCAATTTCACTGGGATTGCTGCTTTTTGCCGGAAGGAATGCAACTCTTTTGAAGAATGGGCTTTATCTTCTCGGCACCATCATGCTGGCAAGCGCCATTTTCGGACTCTACCACGCAGGCATTGAATGGAAGTTGTGGCTGGGGCCGAGCACGTGCACAACGGGCGCTATGTCGCTTGGCCTGCCTGATCTCACCAAACCAGTTGTGATGTGCGATGAAGCGGCGTTGCGTATTCTGGGATTGTCGCTTGCCGGATGGAACGCTGTTATCTCAATAATACTTTCAGCAATAGCCTTCCGCAGCGCCGGTAATCACGGATCGAGTTCCGTATCCCAATAGAGATAGTCCTGCCAGCTCTGGTGCAGATAGTTGGGCGGAAAATGCCGGCCATTGGAATGCAGCTGGCTGACGCTCGGGCAATGGGGCTTGTGCGCCGGAAACATTTTAACCTGGTGGGATAGATATCCACCCTTGGCCAAGTTGCACGGCGAGCAGGCCGCAACAACATTGTCCCACGTCGTGTGCCCGCCTTTTGAACGTGGAACCACATGATCGAACGTAAGATCTTCGTGCGAGCCGCAATATTGGCAGGTAAACCGGTCGCGCAGGAATACGTTGAACCGCGTAAAGGCCGGTGTGCGCGATGGCTTCACATAGGTCTTGAGTGACACGACACTGGGCAGCTTGAATTCAAACGACGGGCTGCGCACCACCTTGTCATATTCTGAAACGATATTGACCCGGTCAAGAAACACTGCCTTGATCGCGTCCTGCCAGCTCCACAGAGACAAGGGATAGTAGCTCAATGGCCGATAGTCAGCATTGAGAACCAAAGCAGGGCAGGCTTCCGGCGCGATGCTAGAGTGGTACACTCTCACCTCTTGAGGTTTATATTGCGAAACATACTATATATCGTGCAACAATCCTGTGAAGGGGTTCAATTCACCCGCTGTGTGATGCCCTTTAAGCCCCTATAATGGCTCCATAACAGACGGGCGGCAACGGACCGCCACGGACGCCACGCCTCCGCCAGCGCAAGAAAATCTTTGGGCGTTGGGCGCTCATCCATCCCAAGAAGATGTTGGGCCGCAACCTGCAGGGCCAAATCGCCCGATGGGCAGGCATCAGTGCGGCCAAGTGCGGTCAGTAAATAGATATCGGCCGTCCACGGCCCAATGCCGGGGAGCGATATCAATTTTCTTAAAGCATCCTCATCACCCATTTTTGCAAGCGCGTGGAAATTCAAGTCTCCCGTAACAACGGCCTGTGAAAGTGCGATGAAACTTCTGGCTTTTGCACCAGATAGGCCCAGCGATTTAAGCTCCGCCTCACTCCGTGCAAAAATCTCTTCAGGCGCGAAGGGATGGAGGCTGCTTTCAATCCGCTGCCAAATCGCATCTGCCGCCTGCAACGAAATCAGTTGCTCCGTGACAATCTTCAACAGGCTGGGCAGGCAATTTTCAACATGGCGCGCAGGCGGCAGCCCATAGGTTTTGATCACCGCACCAAAGCGCGGCTCCTGTGCAACCAGAAAACTGACACCCGCTTCGATGTCACTCTCGCTGATGGGCGCTTGAAGTGTTCTGTCGTCAGAAATCAGAGGCAATCCCCTTTGATTCCCAGTCGCCAAACCGCGTTGGCTCAGGCCCCTTGCACCCATTTATTTCCTTCGGTGCCGCCGCTACGACCGGTGCTGAGGTGCGGCGCTGGTCGGCCTCTGCCAAGGCTCGCTCCGCCGCAGGCGTCAATTTTTGCTTATCCATCTTGTCGAAACTCCTCGCCACCACCATTTTAAACCCGTTCAACAGGAAAGTCTTGACCCCATGAATACATTTCGAACTGGTCTTTTGCTAGCAGCATTAACCGGCTTGTTTATGGCCGTTGGCTACCTCCTGGGCGGCCAGGGCGGCATCGTTATCGCCTTTGTAGTGGCGGCTGGAATGAATATTTTCACCTATTGGAACGCCGACAAGATGGTTCTGCGCATGCAAGGTGCGCAACAGATCGACCGGTCGGTTGCGCCCGAGTTCTATGACATGATTGCGCGGTTATCGAAAAATGCCGGGCTGCCCATGCCCAAAGTTTATCTCATGGATAACCCGCAACCCAATGCGTTTGCCACGGGCCGCAATCCGGAAAACGCTGCCGTTGCGGCAACAACAGGCCTTTTGGAAGTGCTGTCACCGGCGGAGATCGCAGGGGTTATGGCCCATGAGTTGGCGCACGTCAAAAATCGCGACACGCTTATCATGACAATGACGGCAACCCTTGCCGGTGCTGTGTCCATGCTGGCAAATTTTGGTTTTCTCTTTGGTGGCCGCGACCGCAACAGCCCATTAGGCCCCCTGGGCGGCATCGTTTTGATGATTCTCGCGCCGCTGGCCGCAACCATTGTGCAACTCGCCGTCAGCCGCACACGTGAATACGTCGCCGACCGGGGCGGTGCGGAGATTTCGGGAGATCCTGCTGCCTTGGCGTCCGCCCTTTATAAGATTGAAAGTGCGGCACACCGTACGGTGAACGAGGCCGCCGAAGCCAATCCGGCAATGGCCCATCTCTTCATCATCAATCCTTTATCTGGACAGCGGATGGACAATCTGTTTTCTACCCATCCGGCAACTGAAAATCGCGTTGCGGAGCTTGAGAAAATGGCCAGCGGGATAGATGCGAACACGCCTTCCCAAAGCCAGCCTCGAAAGGGTCCTTGGGGATAAATGTGACGGATAAAAGAGACGAAAAACCCGGCCTCAAAGCCAGGCGCGCGGCAATCGGCCTGTTGCAAGGCGTAACTCTCGATCAAACCCCGCTGGACCAGCTTCTTGAAACCAATGTTGAGTTTGGCGGGCTTGAAGGTAGCGACCGTTCCTTTGCCCATGCCCTTGCCGCTTCATCGCTGCGGCATGGTGGCGAAATAGCTGCTGTCCTGGAGAAATTTCTGGCCAAGCCCCTGCCCCGATCTTCAGGCATGGCCGTTGATATTCTGACCCTTGCCGTAACCCAGCTTCTCTACATGGATGTAAGCCCGCATGCGGCAATTGATCTTGCGGTTGACCTCGCCAAGCAAGACAAGAAAGCCCAACATTTTTCCGGCCTGATCAATGCTGTATTGCGCAAGATTTCAACCGAAGGAAAAAAAACACTTTTGAAATTGAATGGGCCGCGGCTCAACACGCCTGATTGGCTATGGGAGCAATGGGTCGCAGCCTATGGCGAAGATGCGGCAAGAGACATAGCCGCCGCTCACCTGATTGAAGCCCCCCTTGATATTTCAGTAAAAGAAAGGCCGGAATTTTGGGCTTCTGAGCTGGGCGGTGTGATGCTGCCAACCGGGAGCATCAGGCTTGTCTCAACTGATAAACCATTGCCTGAAATGCCAGGATTTGCGGAGGGTGAATGGTGGGTACAGGATGCGGCCTCCGCACTTCCGGTAAAACTTCTGGGCGATATCAGGGGGCAATCGGTTCTTGATCTTTGCGCCGCACCCGGCGGTAAAACCGCCCAGCTTGCAGCAGGTGGTGCTAAGGTAACCGCCGTGGATGATTCCATTTCGCGCACCAACCGCATGCGTGAAAATCTCAATCGGCTAAAGCTTCCCGTTGACATGATTCTGGGAGATGTTCTCTCCCTGCCGACTGACAATCATTATGACAGTGTATTGCTGGATGCACCCTGTTCCGCTACGGGCACAATCAGGCGGCATCCGGATCTGATTTACTTGAAATCACCAAAACAATTGAGCAGCCTTGCTGAGCTGCAACAAAAAATGCTGGTTCACGCCGCCCAGGTGGTGAAGCTTGGCGGCCAACTGATCTATTGCACCTGCTCCCTTTCCCCGCTTGAAGGCGAAAGGCAAATCTTCAAGTTTCTGCGTGGCCATGAAAACTACAGCCTTAAACCCATACTTGCCACCGAGCTTGGCGGCCAAGAACAGTTTGTGACCCCTGCAGGACTTATGCGTTGCCTCCCATCCATGACAATTGGAAATTGCAGTGGTCTTGACGGATTTTTTGCCGCCCGGCTTGAGCGCCTTTCCGCCTAAATGTTATCACTTCATTAACCACCGTGGCATCAAGCTGATGGTTTCTTTTTTGAACCCATTTTGACGCGGCTTAACATGCTTGAACGCGGACATACGCTGCGCTTTTATACCTCTTCGCTATGGCGTGATTTGTCGTCGCGCGGGTCTTTGCTTGCAAGCTGGCTACACCAGGGCCACGGGCTTGGCACCAGGCAAACAGCAAGTATTTCGGCGCTGGGTCAGAGGTTGTTGAGCCTGAGACAGGGTGATGCAACCCTTGCCGTTGAGATGGCCCGGGGGAAGTTCAACTTTCCTGGCATCATGATATCAGCAAAGCCAGCGCAAGTTTTTGCTTCACTGCAACCCGTCCAGAACTGGGAAACAAATCTATATGATTTGCAATGGCTCCAGCATTTCTGCACAAGCGACCAGGAACTGCACCGCATGGTCGCGAGGCCACTGATTCTGAAATGGGGCAACCTGCGAAAGACAAACTGGCATTGCAAGACCATTTTTCGGAGCTTGATTTCGCTTTCACTCGCCAGTCATTTTCTGGTGGGCGCAAGACCATCTTCATTTTCGGAACCGCTCTTTTCACTTGTTGAGGATCATATTCGGCTGGTGGCAGGAACACGGGCCAGAACGGCCGAGCAACAGCTTCTGCAGGCTGTTTCCCTGCTCTATGCAGGTCTTGCCTTTCGCTTTCCGCCTGCGTTCCGCGAGGTTGCAAACTCAAAATTCAACGCGGTCATTAATCAGGTCGTCTTGCCCGATGGCGGTCACATATCCCGCAATCCCTACGACCTATTGGAATGCCTCCTGGATTTAATTCCAATAAAGCTCGCAATGATCAATGGCCGTGAAGCTGTGCCAAATGCTTTATCGGCAGCTATTGAGCGGATGCTCCCCATGTTGCGCATGTTGAGCCATGGTGACCAGGGGTTGGGATTCTTTCAAGGCTTTGGCTCTGGTCAGACAAACCAGATAAGCGCGGTTTTGGAACACGACAAATGCCAAGGCCGTCCGCTGATGCTTGCACCGCATTCGGGTTTTGGCCGCATTAGCCACGGCTCGGGCGTTTTGCTGATGGACTTGGGACGTCCGCAAAAATGCAACGGCACCTTGGCCTTTGAGTTTTCTGATGGCAATCACCGCCTGTTTACAAATTGTGGAATGCCGGTGACAGCGTCTGCTGCGTGGCAATCTGCGGCAGCCGACATTGCAGCTCATAACACGATGGAAATTGTTGGATTTTCCCAAGGCACAATCAACCGCCCCAAAGCCGAAGCTATCAACTCCCCGCGCGGAACGCTTATCTCTTGCAGGAATGAGATTTCCACCAGACATTCCACCATAGCGCATGATAGAAATGTTTTCCTCGCCCAAAATGGCCGGGATTTGCGGGGTGAAGACCAGATCATTTTCAAAGGCAAATCCGCTACCCGCAACCTTGATTTTGTCATCAGGTTCCACCTGCATCCTGCAGTCAAAGCCTCTGCAGTTCGCAAAGGAGCCAACATCGTATTGCTCCTGCCGAATAAATTCGCTTGGCAGTTTTCGGCCAGCGGCGGGGCGTTGACCCTGGAAGAGAGTGTTTTTCTCGGAGATGAACGCGGCCCCCGCAAGAGCCAGCAAATCGTTATCCGCGGAAATACGGCCAGTACAGATACGGTCAAATGGGCTCTCAAGCGGGTCAAAAAATCCGTGGGTGCGGATAATTCCCAGGAGGAAAGCCTGCTCCTTCCTTTCTAGTGTCCTAATTATCGTGCCGTGCTATGGGGCTGCATCAAAACGGTACGAGGACATGATGAATGACACACCCCATCCGCCGCGCCCTGCTTTCTGTTTCCGACAAGACCGGGCTTATCGCCTTTGCCCGTGCATTGGTTTCATTGAACATTGAAATCATTTCAACCGGCGGCACGGCCAAATCCCTTCAGGCAGCAGGCATCCCCGCCATCGATGTCGCATCCGTCACCGGCTTTCCGGAAATCATGGACGGCCGTGTGAAAACCCTGCATCCAAAAATTCATGGGGGGCTCTTGAACGTGCGGGGAAATGCCGCCCACGAAGCGGCCAAAACCGCCCATGATATCGGCAACATCGATATGCTGGTCGTCAATCTCTACCCTTTTGAGGCATCGGTGGCCCAAGGTTCCGATTGGGAAACCATAATTGAGAATATCGATGTGGGCGGCCCCGCCATGATCAGGGCTGCCGCCAAGAACCACGAAAGCGTTACCGTTGTTGTAAGCCCTGATGACTATGAATTGGTATTGGCCGAGCTTGCAGACGGGGGAAAACAAACATCCCTTGCGACGCGTCAAAAATTAGCAGCCAAGGCCTTTGCCCGAACGGCAGTCTATGATGCGGCAATTGCCCATTGGTTCTCGCGCGAGCTTAAAAACGCCACACCCGCCTACTTCGCAACCGGTGGAAAGATTTCTCAGTCCTTGCGTTATGGGGAGAATCCCCATCAGACGGCAGCCCTCTATTCAAGCCCCGACCAGCGCAAGGGTGTCGCCAGTGCCAGGCAAATTCAGGGCAAAGAGCTGTCCTACAACAACATTAATGACACGGATGCAGCCTTGGACTGCCTTTCCGAATTTGGCAGCAGCAGGCAAGCCGCTTGCGTCATCGTAAAGCACGCCAACCCTTGTGGCGTCGCTACCGGAAATTCACTCGCCGAAGCCTATCGCAAAGCCTTGAGGTGCGATCCCGTCAGCGCCTTCGGCGGCATCATTGCGTTCAATCGCCCATTGGACAGGGAAACCGCCCATGAAATTTCAAAGATATTTACGGAAGTCATCATTGCCCCCGATGCCGATGAAGAGGCGGTCCAGATAATTGCCACAAAGAAAAATCTGCGCCTTTTGTTGCTCGAAGAAATGCCAGACGCAAATGCCAGCGCCATTTCTGTCAAATCCATTATTGGCGGATTGCTGGTCCAATCGCGCGACAGCGTGAGTGTTGAGGATATGGATTTGAAAGTAGTCACCAAGCGCGCGCCCGACAAGGCGGAGCTGCAAGATCTCAAGTTTGCCTTTCGCGTTGCCAAGCATGTGAAATCCAATGCGATTGTTTACGCCAAGGATGGTGCCACCGTGGGCATAGGCGCAGGGCAGATGTCACGCATTGATTCCGCCCGCATCGCCGTGCGCAAAAGTGAAGATGCCGCAACGGCTGCGGGCCTGCCTCAAACGCTCGTGCGCGGTTCGGTTGTCGCCTCGGACGCATTTTTCCCGTTTGCCGATGGCTTGTTGCAGGCAGCAGAGGCGGGCGCTACCGCCATCATCCAGCCCGGCGGCTCAATCAAGGATGAAGAAATTATTGAAGCCGCAGACAAGGCGGGGCTTGCCATGATATTCACGGGCATTCGGCATTTTCGCCACTAGACATAACTGGAATAGAGGAGAAGCCCATGCTGGTTACCACCACACATAATGTCGAGGGAAAGCGCATTGTCGAGTACAAGGGATTGGTTGCCGGTGAAGCCATCCTCGGTGCAAATATTTTCCGGGATCTCTTTGCGTCAATCCGTGACATTGTGGGCGGACGTTCAGGTTCCTACGAAAAGGTTCTGAATGATGCGCGCAAGACGGCGATTGCCGAATTGACAGACCGGGCCGAAGAGCTGGGCGCAAACGCCGTGATTGGCGTCGATCTCGATTATGAAACGGTCGGCACCAATGGCAGCATGTTGATGGTGACAGCCGCGGGAACCGCCGTCAGGATCGAATAATTATTCAGGCGCCAATTGATAGCCAATGCCGGTAACAGGCGCTTTCGTTGGCAAGCCTTCCTGATCAACATCAGAGGTAAAGCTCTTTTCAAGCATTGCAAGTTCTTTGCCGGTCGCCGCTTCGATGAGTCTCAGGGTCACTTTATAAGGCGTGTTCTTCTTGACCCCGTGCAGCGGTTCGGACTCGAAGCTATATTGCAACTTTCCGGGTGTTGCAGGTTTTTTGACCAGATAGTTCGTGTCACTATCAGGCAAGTCGAAGCTCGCTTCGAGAATGCTGCCCTCCGGCAAGGGTTTCAGTTGCTTGGCGACAAACCCATAGTTCATGGTCGCATAGCGATAGTTGAAGATGAACCCGCCACCCACAATTTTCAAATAGGGTTTGGAGGGCTGTTCCTCACATGACGCAAGAAGCATTCCGAGGCCAAGCAAAACAGCGATTCCCAGATGATTTTTCATTCACTCCTCACTTTCACGTCTCAAGTCTGATGCAAACAACCCTTGCGGCCTGAGCATCAATATCAGAATGATCAGGCCAAACACGCCGACATCGCGATAGGCGAGTGGCAGTGAAGCTGTCCATAGCGTTTCCACGAAGGCCAAAAACATGCCGCCAATAATAGCACCCTTCACGGTTCCAAATCCACCAACGACGGAGGCAAACATGGCCTTGAATCCAAGCATGAGCCCAAGGGAGAAACTCACGCCGCCGTACGAAACCGCGATGATCCAGCCCGAAATGCTGGCAAGCGCCGCCGAACCCACGCAAGACCAGCGCAACACGTTGAGCGTATCGACGCCCGTAAGCCTTGCGAGTTTTTCCGATTGGGAACAGGCTTTCCAGTAACGTCCAAGCACCGTGTATCCCATGACGTAAAGCACAGCGCCAACCGCAACGATGGCGGTGGCGATGGAAATCAATTGCATGGCGCCGATTTGCACCGGAAAAAACCCGCCATAGATTTTCACCGCCTCGCCATCAAAAAGCGGTGGCAGCCACAGGTCCCGGTTGGCGGATTGAATTCGCATGACTTCCTGTAAGGCAATGGAAACACCAATTGAGCCGATCATGAAGGCTTGCGAGGGCTGATTGATCAGGGGAGCAAAAACATGGGTCGCAGCAAAGCGCCCAAGAGCAGATGCACAAACCAGCGCAAGAATGAGCGACATCATCAAAATCGCGCCCACGCTGTTTCCGGCCAATAGCACTGCGAGGCCCGCATAGATGGCAGCAAAAGCCGCATACATGGCGAAGTCGCCAAAGGACAAAAATATCTTGTTGCTGATGCCTTGAACCAGCGCATAGGCAACCGCCAGCGGCACATAGAAGCTCGCAAGGGTGATAGCATTCAGAAACTGCTGCAGCCAGTAGCCAAACGCATGCGACAGGTCAGCCGCCATGGCGCAACCTTTCACGATGGGCGCTTGCCTTGGCGCGGTTTCCACACACGGCCATGTCACACCATTGGCGGGAATTGTTTTTTGTCTCGTCATAAAACAGCCAGCCACAATGAAGACCTTTGCATTGCTTGATACGCGAGTGACTATCGTTCCTGAGAATAGCAAGCGCCGAAAGAGACAGGGGGCCCAGCATGCCTTCGAGAGGATTGTTTTTGATATCCCAGCGCCAATCAAAACTGCCATGAATCGTCACTAACCGGGCAGACGCGAACATTTCATGATGCAGATCAGTCAAGTCAGACAGCATCTTCGCATTGGGCTTTCGTCCCGCTGCGAAACTGGAATTGATTGCATAAATTGTCGTGCGCAGCGCTTTCCCGCGCTTTACCAGTTGTAGCTCCAACCCCCGGTCTGCACCTATAGCCTTGCGCGCGAACGCCGCATCCCTGTAGCCAAGGACGTGAGCATGCCGTGACCACGTCAACACATCAAGCCCGGTTTTCAGATGATCGAGGTGATGATGAGTGCCGCGCCCAGATTCCGTATTGGAAAAATCCAGCGCCAAGCGGCCCGCAACCAATGTCAGGCTGCCGGGACGATGGTCCCAATGATGATCACTATGCCGGAGCATGTAACCATCTAATCAAGTTATGATGGTTAGGTCAAGCTGGTGCCAAGTTTAGGGTTCGCCATTGCCCGAAAGAATTTGTGCTGTGCCGCTCATGGCATTCCGAAACGCTTCATCAAAATTTACGTTTCTGATTTGCCAGTGATGCCACTTTGCATTTTCGTACAATTGCCAATCCGCAGCCCAACCCCGCATTGATTTGTTCCACTGAATTGTGCCAACCAGAAGTTTTTCCCCCCGCGCCAGGCTCGCCAGTTCGTCAGGGGAACAGGTCGAAAGTTTCTCGGCAGTGAGGCGCACATCATTAACAACCGCGTTTTCGGGCAGTAGAATGGGTAGGCCCGCCTGCCAGGCAGCCAACAGGAAAGATTCCCGCTGGTCAAAACCAAGTTCAGTGTCGTTAGTGAGAATGTAGGAATTATCTTCAAACCTGACTGCAAGGTAAACCGGAATTACGGAGCGCGGTGCAGGCCACGGTTTTCGCCCCAAAACCGACAAGGCCGCGTCTATTTTTGCAGGATGAAATTCTACCGTCAAATCATAGGGCCGGTCCCGCGTTCCCTGTTCATCATGGATGGGAATGCCTTCCATCCGGTCGTGATAGCCATAGGAGCGCACATAATCTTCTGCCTTGCCCTTGAGTTCGGCCACACGCTCATCCCCGGAAATTGTAGGGTCGCCTGAAACCTGCTGCAGGACCTTCACCAAGCTATCGGCCAAACCCGGCAGCCGCGTTTCTTCGCGGCGTCCCGTCACAATGGTTTTCGCCCAGTACAAATCCACCTGCGAGCCAACAGGCATTGGCTTGTCAAACAAGATAACGCCGGCCAGGGTGGTCAATAATGTAGCCAACACGGCCGCAGAAATGATCCGTATCGCCAGTTGAAATCTCATGCCGATACTCCGTGGGAATTCTTGTCCCCAATATCACTTTTAATGGTAATCTTTGATATCGGCAGACGGAGAGAAAAATTGTGCAGCATCCGCGTAAACCCATTTCCACAATCGGCCTGGATGCGGACGATACACTATGGCAGAGCGAGCATTTTTTCAAATTGACCGAAGGGCAATTCGTGGATCTGCTCTCCGGATTCGCAGAAAAGGATCACTTGCGGGAGCGCTTGTTTGAGGCCGAAAAAAAGAACCTGGAATTCTATGGATTCGGTATCAAGGGTTTCACCCTGTCGATGGTAGAAACCGCCATTGAGGTGACGGGCGGCAAAGTGCCGGCGTCAGTCATCGAGAATATTTTGTCCGCAGGCCGTGAAATGTTGCGGCACCCCATTATTCCATTGCCCGATGTGCGCGAAACACTTGAACAGCTCAGCACTTCATTTGACCTCGTTCTCATTACCAAGGGCGATCTTTTCGATCAGGAACGGAAGCTGGCACAATCAGGATTGGGCAAACTCTTCAAGGCTGTTGAAATCGTCAGCGATAAATCCGCCCAAACCTATCAACGCATATTTGACCGCCATGGGGAGGGGCCAGCGCGTGCCGTTATGGTGGGAAATTCCCTCAAGTCTGACATTGTGCCGGCTCTTGATGCCGGGTCTTGGGGCATTTTCATTCCCCACGCCCTGACCTGGGCCCACGAACATACGGATGCCCCTGCCAGTCACCCGCGTTTCAGACAGGCAGACAGATTCCCTGAAATAATTGATCTCATAAAGCGCATGGACTGAATTTTGGAAATTGGAGCGGGCGAAGGGATTCGAACCCTCGACCCCGACCTTGGCAAGGTCGTGCTCTACCCCTGAGCTACGCCCGCTGAGCGTTATGTTGCCGTAAAGAACCGGCGAGGTGACGCGTCTTATTGCCGAAGACTGGCGTAAATGCAATAGCAAGGTGAAGTTTCTTATATTCAGGACAGAATGCCTCCATGCCCGCCAGCCGCGAAGACCTTTTTCAGCGTTTTAATGAACTCCAGATAATCACAACGACGCTCACCCACGCGCCCGTTTTCACGGTGGAAGAGGCCCGGAAAGTTCATGGCGATATTCCTGGCGGACACTGTAAAAACCTGTTCTGCAAGGACGAAAAGGGCAGCCTGTGGCTGATGGTTTGCCTCGAGGACGCCCGCATTGACCTGAAAGCCGCACCACCAAAGATAGGCTCAAAACGCCTGACTTTTGGCAAGCCCGAACTCCTCATGGAAGTTCTGGGGGTTGAACCTGGCTCCGTTACCCCTTTTGGGCTGATTAATGACAAGGCGGCCCGCACCAATGTTATCCTTGATGCCCGGATGATGGCCTTGGACATCTTGAATTTTCATCCCTTGGGAAATGATGCTACAACCAGCATTAAATCGGCTGATTTACTGAAGTTCATTGCGTCTTGCGGCCACCAGCCACGCGTTGTCGCCGTCGCTGACCAAGCATTGTAATTTCTGGCAGAATCGCCATTTCTGGTATTTAAACTTCTGATAGGCACATTATGAACGACATGATCATTGGGCAAAATCCGTCATCCGGCGTGTCCGCTGCCGAACTCATCAAGGATTCGGACGCCAAGAATTTCATTGTTGATGTCATTGAGGCATCCAAAAAAGTGCCAGTGCTGGTGGATTTTTGGGCACCCTGGTGCGGACCCTGCAAGCAATTGACGCCCATTATTGAAAAAGTGGTGAAGCAAGCCAATGGCAAGGTCCGTTTGGTAAAAATCAACGTGGATGAAAACCAGCAAATCGCCGCCCAGTTGCGGGTGCAATCAATTCCGGCGGTGTTTGCCTTTGTCGACGGGCAACCCATTGACGGGTTCATGGGTGCCTTGCCTGAAAGCCAGATCAAGCAGTTTGTGGAAAAGCTCAGCAACAAGGGTTCACTTGCAGAAGATATTGCTGCTGCCCTCAAGCTTGCTGAAGAGGCAATGGCGCTGAAGGAATTTGAAGAAGCCCTCGGCATGCTCAGCCAAATCCTCGGCGCAGACCCCACACATATTTCAGCCCTTTCGTATTATGCCAAATGTCAGGTCGAACTGGGTGATCTTGAGGGGGCACAAACCACACTTTCTCATGTGCCTTCCGACAAGCTTTCCAATCCTGATTTCGTGAGTGCCAAGGCAGCGCTGGAACTTGCCCTCAATCCGGTTGACACAAGCGTTGTTGGTAAGCTTCAAAAAGTTATTGGCGATAACCCCGATGATTTTGAAAAAAGACTGGAATTGGCAGTAGCCTTGAATGGTACCGGCGACAGGGCGGCGGCAACGGATCAACTGCTTTATGTTATCCGCAAGAAACGGGATTGGAATGAAGAGGCGGCCCGCAAGCAGCTTGTCCAGTTCTTCGAGGTGTGGGGCCCTAAAGATGAATTTACGATTGCTGGCAGGCGCAAATTGTCTGCTGTCCTTTTCGCGTGAGGCATGATGAAAACTTTAAAAAACTATAATTCCCCCAATGATCTGCCGGAAACACTATCCGTGTTTCCATTGGCTGGCGCATTGCTTCTGCCACGGGCTGATTTGCCATTGAATATTTTCGAAAGCCGATATCTTGAAATGGTATCGGATGCGATGTCCGGCCACCGGATTATTGGGATCATCCAGCCCATCAATGAAAGCGACAAGGCAGAGCGGCCAGAACTCATGAAAATCGGCTGCGCCGGCAGATTGACATCCTATACCGAAACGCCCGATGGACGAATTTTGGTGACACTGACGGGCATCAGCCGTTTTTCCATTCAGCGGGAGCTGGAAGTTGAGACGCCTTACCGCCAAGTCGTTGCTGATTTCAATCCCTTCGCGATTGACCTTGTCATGGACATGGGTGCCAGTGAAGTAAACCGTCCTGCCCTGCTTACGGCTTTCAAGGATTACCTGAACGCCAACAACATGAGCGCTGACTGGCAGGAAATTGATGCGGCCTCAACCGAGGTTCTGGTCAATACCTTGTCGCTGCTCGCACCCTATCCCGCCAACGAGAAGCAGGCGCTGTTGGAAGCGCCGGATTTGAAAACCCGTTCAGAGGTTTTGGTGGCACTCACCGAAATTGCCCTGTCAAAGTCAAATGCAGGCAAGCGCCATAACCTGCAATAGGATCATCAATGTCTGAGCCCCGTAAAGCGGATCCCAAACTTCTTGAGCTGCTGGTTTGCCCCATAACCAAAATGCGCCTTGAATATGATGCCGAAAAACAGGAGCTGATTTCGAAGACGGCAGGCTTGGCCTATCCCATCCGTGACGGCATTCCAATCATGCTGCCCGATGAGGCCCGTGAACTCAAGAATGACTGACGCATGGCCACTTGAACTCAGTTCCAAGCAGCAGGGCCGATTGTTATCAATTCAGTTTGATACGGGTGAAACATTCAATCTTGATGCCGAGTATTTGCGCGTTGAAAGCCCCAGTGCGGAAGTGAAGGGCCATGGCCCGGGGCAGGAACAGCTTGTCAGCGGCAAACGCAATGTATCAATCGCAAGGCTTGAACCTGTTGGCAGCTATGCCGTTCGCATTATTTTCAGCGATGGACACTCGACCGGCCTCTTCACCTGGAGCTATTTGGCAAAGCTGGGGCGCGAGCATGATTTGATTTGGGCTGCGTATTTGCAAAAACTGGCAGATGCTGGCCAGACCCGCGATTAATTCAATTCTCCGCGAAGCAATTTGGGCAATGAGCCTGTTTGGCCTGCAGCTTCGCGTGCAAAAATATTCTTAAGTGCCGCGACCTGGTTGGTGGCCTGCAAGCCAACATCGCGCAACACACGCAACAGCGGATTGTCATTTGAAAAAAGACGGTTCATGCCGTCCATCGCAATTGCAGTGGCAACCGTGTCAAAGCGCCGCCAGCCGGTGTATCTCTCAAGCACCGATAGGCTGCCGATATCCTGTCCAAGGGCGTAAGCATCGCCCACGCATTCGGCCAGCGCGGCGCCATCCCGCAGCCCAAGATTTAGCCCAAGTCCCGCAAGGGGATGAATAATGTGGGCAGCATCACCAATCAGCGCCAGCCGGGGGCTGTGAAACGCTTTGGCGAAAAACATGGAAAGGGGATAACCTTGCGGTTTTCCGATAAGTGTTATTTTCCCCAAGTGCTGGCCAACTTGCATCTGCAGGGCTTTTTCAAATTCAGATATGTCGAGGGCCAATAATCGTTTTGCCTCGGCAGTTTCTTTGGTCCAAACAATGGAAGACCTGTTGCCAGTAAGCGGCAAAATTGCAAAGGGACCAGAAGCCGTAAAATGCTCCTCGGCGCGGCCATGGTGGGGCAACTGGTGGGCAAACGAAACGACAATTCCCATTTGATCATAGGACCAGCCGACAAGCTCTATCCCCGCAGCTTTTCGTAGTGGTGAGTTTCCTCCATCTGCCGCAACAAGGAGGTTGGCAGAATACTGAAGGCCATTGCTTAGGGTGACCTTTGCAAGGCCTGGCCCAAAATTTTGTTTTGCAACGCCATGCCCTGTGATGAGTTCAATGTGGGGTGACTGTTTCAAGCCGGCAAGCAAGCCTTCAAGCAGACGGCCGTTCTCAAACATGTAAGCGGTTGTGGAGTTCGAGGAATCAGTATCGCCAAACTGCAACAAGGCGGACCGTGTTTCCGTCCCAGTCTTCCCATCAGTTACAATGATTTGGCGCATTTCCTGCGCATGGGGGGCAAGCTGGTCCCATGTGCCCATCGCCTCAAACATCCGTCTGGAACTCAGTGTAATGGCCGACGCGCGCGCATCTCCATCGTTCAAGATTTTCTGATAGGGATCATGGGCATCTATAATGGCGACCTTGACAGGTCGTCTGGCCTTGGGTCCTGCCAACGCAAGACCTGTGGCCAGTCCATTCAATCCGGCTCCCACAATAATCACATCAAAACGCTGAACCATGCTCCACCAAAGCGCTCAAAATACCGCCTCGTCAAGCCACGCGCCAACGATTGATCAATTAATAGGCACTATTCTAAAATAGCCCATAATTTAAGCATTAAATTCAAGCAATTTGATAGCCGCGACTTAAATATCATTAGATAACAGTTAGTTAAAAAATTCCTTGAACTGGCACATTTCTTGTGAGTCTTCTCCGCATTACTGGAAGGAACACATCAATGAAATACATAATTGCGATCATAAAGCCCTTCAAGCTTGAAGAGGTGCGGGAGGCTTTGGGGGCTTTGGGGGTTCAGGGCATCACTGTTACTGAAGTGAAAGGCCATGGCCGCCAAAAAGGCCATACCGAGTTCTACCGCGGCGCCGAATATGCCGTCAGCTTCATTCCAAAGGTGAAAATCGAAGTAGCCGTGGACAGCGCCCTTACAGACCGGGTTGTTGAAGCAATTCAAACTGCAGGTCAAACCGGGCAAATCGGCGACGGAAAGATTTTTGTTCTTCCGCTCGAGGCTGCCGTTCGCGTGCGTACTGGCGAAACCGGTTCGGCCGCTCTCTAACAAAATCAACAAAGGACAGTGAAATGAAACTACTTCAAAAATTGCGCCTCTTGCCGGTGGGGCTGCCGATAGGTCTGGCACTTGCGGCACTCCTGCCCGCAACACCGGCATTCGCCGCGGCAACCGTCAATAAAGGTGATACTGCCTGGATGCTCATCGCAACAGCCCTCGTCATACTCATGACCATCCCGGGCCTTGCCCTCTTCTACGGCGGGCTTGTTCGTTCCAAGAATATTCTTTCCGTGCTCATGCAAGTGTTCATATGCTTTTGCATGGTTTCACTGCTTTGGTTTGCCTACGGGTACTCAGTCGCCTTCACCAATGGAAACGCCTATTTCGGGGGCTTTTCCAAGGCATTCCTGGCGGGTGTCAACATGAACACGTTGGCCGCAACCTTTTCCAAGGAAACCTATCTGCCTGAACTGGTTTACGTCATATTCCAGTTGACCTTTGCTGCAATTACTCCTGCCCTTATCGTCGGCGCCTTTGCTGAACGCATGAAGTTTTCAGCCGTACTCCTGTTTATCTTCATCTGGTTCACCTTTGCCTATCTGCCTATGGCCCACATGGTTTGGTGGTGGGCGGGCCCAGACGCCTACACGCTCAGCGCCGAAAACATTGATGCCGTGAAAGCTGCCGTTGGTGAAACCGCTGCTGCGGATTTCCTGGCCAAGCTGGCCGCCGCAACCGACGATGCGGCCAAGGCTCTTGTACTTGCTGACTATGGTAGTGCTGTAAATGCTTTCAACGGCTGGCTGTTCAACAAGGGTGCGATCGACTTTGCCGGCGGCTCTGTTGTTCACATTAACGCTGGTATTGCCGGCCTTGTATGCGCCATCGTTCTCGGTAAGCGCATCGGGTATGGCAAGGAAGCCATGGCGCCGCACAATTTGCCAATGACCATGATCGGCGCTTGCCTCCTGTGGGTAGGCTGGTTCGGCTTTAACGCCGGCTCAAACCTTGAAGCAAATGGCCTTACTGCTCTTGCATTCCTTAACACGATCCTGGCAACTGCCGCTGCAACCCTTGCCTGGACGGCGGGTGAAAAGCTGACCCGCGGCCATGCAAGCCTTCTCGGTGCCGCATCGGGAGCTGTGGCCGGTTTGGTGGCTATTACTCCCGCTTGCGGTTGGGTAGGGCCGATGGGTGCGGTTGTCATCGGCTTGGCCGCAGGTGTTGTCTGCCTATGGGCCGTTGTATGGCTGAAAGCCAGGCTCGGTTATGACGACGCGCTGGACGTATTCGGCGTGCACGGCATTGGCGGCATCTTGGGCGCCTTGCTCACCGGTGTTTTTGTGAATACGAACTGGGGTGGCGTAGGTGTAACTGACTACTTGACCGTAGATACATCGGTTAAGGCGTTGGAGTATGTATTCTCAGCGCAAATGTATGCGCAAGTTGTGGCCGTGCTCACCGCAGTCATTCTGTCAGGTGTCGTGAGCTACATTGCCCTGATGATCTGCAAGGTCACCACGGGCCTTCGTGTGGACGAGCAGCAAGAGCGTGAGGGCCTCGACATCGGCTCCCACGGTGAACGCGCTTACTCCTGATTTTTCCTGCCCCGCAACCAACGGCAAAGCGCTCCTTCGGGGGCGCTTTTTCATGCCCAGTTTAACCCTGCTTTAACCATGACCCGTCAGACTGCCATTAACTATTTGTTAGAGCCCCAAATGCGCTTTGGGGCTGGCGGAGAAACCCATGGCCTACCAGCGTTCCTATGATACCGACGACAGCGCAATTCCAACGGCCTTGCGCCGTTTCATGCGTCACCGGCTTTATGAAGTTGCGGGTCTCGCTTTATTTGTAACCCTCGTTGCCATCGGCCTTGCGCTGTCGACATGGTCTGCTGAAGATCCGTCACTTAATCATGCGACTGACCAGCTGGCAAAAAACCTGCTGGGCTATCCCGGTGCAGTGATCGCCGATGAGTTAATGCAACTCATGGGCCTTGGTGTGCTATCATTGATTGGCATTCCCATGGCTTGGGTCGTGAGGTTGCTTGGCCACGAGCGGCCCGAGCGGTTTTTCGTTACTATCCTCGCGTGGGTTGCGGCTTCGCTCATGGCTTGTGCGGCCTTCGCCACGTTGCCGACGCCATCAAGCTGGTCGCTTGCTGCGGGTCTCGGCGGCAATGCTGGGGACATCATCAGCGGCGCCATCCTTTCTTTGTTGGCAATTGGCCTGAAGGGCGTGTTCCCGCAAATCCTGACCGGCGCGGTTTGCACCTATATCGCAATTTGGATCGGGCTGCGGGCAACTGGATTCTCAAAATTGGAGGCAACGGGAACCTTAGGTGTAATCAGTCGTGCTTCAGCCAGCTTTGTTACTGCAGCAAGCACATTGGCGAAAAACACTTACATGAATTGGAAGGAGCGCCGCGAAACTTTGCGCGAGGAGGCTCGCCTCCGCACCTCAAAAACTCCAGGCGATATCATTTCGCGTTTGGCGCCCAAACGTAAACCAGTTCGTGGCAGCCAACGGGTTGAGCCGGTGCTTTCGCGCAGTAGCGTCACCGCTGCAGAAATCCCTGAACCGGATTCCGACGAAGAGATGGACGAAGAATTCGAGATCAGCGATTTTGAAGACAGTGCTCCTTCGCCACGCGTCAGCCGTGAAACAAAGGAAATAAAGCTTGGCAAGAAAATCAAAAAGGATTCCCAGCTCAATCTGCGGTTTTCAAAATCGAGTGAATATGAACTGCCACCCCTGACACTTCTGGCTGAGCCCAAACGGCTCAAGCAGTCCATCGATCTTTCAGATGATGTACTCGAAGCCAATGCCCGCATGCTGGAAGGCGTGCTGGAAGATTTTGGCGTCAAGGGCCAGATCATCAATGTGAAACCCGGCCCCGTTGTGACACTTTACGAACTTGAACCAGCCCCCGGTATCAAATCTTCGCGCGTGATCAGCTTGGCAGATGATATCGCCCGCTCCATGAGTGCCATATCCGCCCGTGTCGCCGTGGTGCAGGGCCGCAACGTGATCGGCATCGAATTGCCCAACAGCAAACGCGAAACAGTTTATCTGCGTGAGATGCTGGCTTCGGAAGCCTTTGAGAAAACCGGCCTGAACCTGGCTTTTGCCTTGGGCAAGAATATCGGTGGTGAACCCATATTTGCCGACCTCACACGCATGCCGCATCTGTTGATTGCAGGCACCACGGGTTCGGGCAAGTCAGTTGGTATCAATACCATGATCCTGTCCCTGCTCTATCGCCTGCCGCCAGACCGCTGCAAGCTCATCATGATCGACCCCAAAATGCTTGAGCTCTCGGTTTACGAGGGCATTCCCCATCTTCTGTCGCCCGTCGTTACCGATCCCCGCAAGGCCGTTGTTGCCTTGAAATGGGCTGTGCGCGAAATGGAAGACCGCTACCGTAAAATGTCGAAAGTCGGCGTTCGCAATATCGACGGCTATAACATGCGCATGAAGCAGGCCCAAGCCAAGGGTGAGCAGTTGTCGCGTACTGTCCAGACGGGATTCGACGCTGAGTCAGGCGAGCCCATTTTTGAACAGGAGCAAATGGAATCAGCCTCAATGCCCTACATCGTTGTCATCATCGACGAAATGGCAGACCTTATGATGGTTGCAGGCAAAGACATTGAAGGCACCGTGCAGCGCCTGGCGCAAATGGCCCGCGCCGCCGGCATACACGTGGTCATGGCAACACAACGCCCATCGGTTGACGTTATCACCGGGACCATAAAGGCAAACTTCCCAACCCGTATTTCATTCCAGGTGACATCAAAGATCGACAGTCGCACCATTCTGGGAGAGCAGGGCGCAGAGCAGTTGCTGGGCCAGGGTGACATGCTTTATATGGCAGGCGGCGGACGCATCTCCCGTTTGCATGGGCCGTTTGTAGCCGATGAAGAAGTTGAAAAGATTGTGAACTACCTCAAGGCCCAAGGCGCACCCCAATATTTGGACGCCGTGACCGAGGAACCTGAAGAAGATGCCTATGGCGAGCCAGGTGCGATGGCTGGCATTGAAGGCGGCGGTTCCGGTGACGATCTCTATGATCAGGCCGTGGCAATCGTTCTTCGCGACAAGAAGGTTTCAACCAGCTATGTTCAGCGGCGCTTGCAGGTGGGCTATAACAAGGCTGCCAGCCTTATTGAGCGGATGGAAAAAGAAGGACTCATTTCCGCCGCAAATGGCACGGGTAAACGCGAGATTCTGGTTCCGGGTGACAGTGCTAGGGCGTAAAGATCGCCTCAAAAGCGTCTGGTTTGCGGTTTATTGGACTTAACGATTAAAACGGGAAATTGAAATAAATGATGATTCGTTCGCTTAGACTTTCATTTCACGCAGTTCTTCTTGCCTTGGCAATCAGCGCCACGTCAGGATTTTCCTTCGCTGCCAAGCCCATATCCTTGAGTGCCGAGCAGGTCGAATCAGTCAACAAGATCTCGGCCTACATGAACAGCTTTGTGACATTGCAAGGCGAATTCACCCAGATCAGTCCTTTGGGGAATATCTCCAAAGGCGTGATGTTTATCAGTAAGCCCGGCAAGCTGCGTTTTGAATATGCGCCGCCAAACCCGTTTCTTTTGGTGTCCGATGGAAAATGGGTGACTTTGAAAAACCGTGCGAAGGAAAAGGGTGACCAATTCCCACTTTCTGCAACACCGCTTCGCCTCGTTGTTTCACAAAAGATCGACCTCCTGCGCGAAGCAAATGTGCTGGCATTTGAACAGGCCGACGGGATTACATCGGTTGTACTCGAAGATCGCAAAGGCTCGTTGGGCGGAAAAATTGTTCTTATATTCGACGAGTCCCAAAACAAATTGCAGCAGTGGATTATCATTGATGGCAAGGGGCGGAAAACCACTGTTTCCCTTGCAAATCTTGAATCCGGCATGAAAATTGATCCCAAACTTTTTGAAGTGAAGATCAACCGCAAGGAAAAAAGCCGCTAGTTCTACTTGCTTCTTCCCCTCTTTATGCTCATTTTGCAGGCATGACATTCAAGATTGCCACGTGGAATATTAACTCGGTTCGCTTGCGTATTGATCTGGTCGAGCGCGCGTTGATCGAACTCAAACCTGATGTTTTATGCCTTCAGGAAACCAAATGCCCGCAAGGCCAGTTCCCTTCGGCCAAGCTGCATGATCTGGGCTATGCCCACATCGCCGAGTTTGGGCAGAAAAGCTACAACGGCGTCGCAATCATTTCACGCCTGCCATTTACCAGCCAGTTCTCGAAGTCCTTTTGCGGAAAGGACGATTGCCGGCATCTCTCCATCAGGATGGGTAGTAAAAAACCGCTGATTATTCATAATCTTTACATCCCCTCCGGTGGGGATGAGCCCGATCCAGAAATCAACGAAAAGTTCGCTCACAAGCTCAAATTCATCGATGAGCTTGAGTACTGGTTTACAGACGATGCCGTACCCCAAGGCCATGAGGGCATTGTGGTTGGCGATCTCAACATCGCGCCGATGGAACATGACGTGTGGTCCCATAAGGATTTGTTGAAAGTCGTGAGTCATACACCCGTTGAAACCGCAGGATTAAACCGGGTGATCGAGGCCGGCAAATGGGTCGATGTGATGCGTAAACATACGCCTGCCCATGAAAAACTCTATACGTGGTGGAGCTACCGGGCCAAGGATTGGTCCCTGGCCAACAGGGGCCGGAGGCTGGACCATATCTGGTCAACGCCAAAGCTTTCTGCTTCCTGCACGGAGTTCAAGAATCCTGCGTGAGGCGCGGGGCTGGACGCAGACGTCTGATCATGTGCCCGTTATGGCAACATTTGATTTAGATATCTGAAAATGATTTGGCGCGCGTGAACAGGCTGCGCACTCCATCAAAATCTCGAACGGAGTTTTCAAGGCGTTTGGATAGGGCGTTGAATACAGTCTTACCGAACTCAGGATATTCATTTGCCACGCGCAGAAACAAGTCATGGTCAATGCGGGCAGTTGAAACAGATCCGGACGCGATTGCCGTAATCGCATAATTGCTTTTGCCAATCATGGCCACTTCACCCAGAAATGTTCCGGGCTCAGCCCTGGCAATGTGCCGTGCGCGCGAACCCTTTGCATGATGAATATCGGCATAGCCGCTGAGAATTAGAAAAGCCGACTTGGCTTTTTCCCCTTGCTTGATGATGGCTTCACCCAACACAAAATGCTGGCGTTCCGATGCAAAGGCCAGAAGCTGCAAATGCACGGATTCGCAATCGGCAAAAATCGGGATTTGACGCAGTGTTTCCGCATCTGCCCTGACACTCATAGGGCTATTCCTGCTCTAATTGGCACCCACATGATTCGCCCCGTTTTCCCGTTTCGGCAGCATAAAACGCTGGATGGGCACCAGAATCAAGGGATGAGCTTGTAACCGCCACCTTCAGTCACCAGGATTTCGGCCTGGCTGGGGTCACGTTCAATTTTCTGGCGCAACCGGTAAATGTGGGTTTCGAGCGTATGCGTGGTAACGCCGGCGTTATAGCCCCAGACATCATGCAGCAGCACATCACGGCTGACGATCTGTTCCCCTGATCGATAGAGAAACTTGATGATCGCGGTTTCCTTTTCAGTGAGGCGAATTTTCTTGCTGTCATCCCTGATCAGCATTTTTGAGGCGGGCTTGAAGGTATAGGGCCCAACCTTGAATGTCGCATCTTCGCTGTGTTCGTGCTGGCGCAAATGCGCCCGGATGCGGGCCAGCAAAACCCCAAACCGGAAGGGCTTTGTAATGTAGTCATTGGCACCTGAGTCGAGGCCAAGGATTGTATCAGCATCTGAACCTTGGCCCGTGAGCATGATAACCGGGCCCTTGTAGCCATTTCTGCGCATCAGTTTGCAGGCCTCTCGCCCATCCATATCCGGCAAGTTGACGTCCAGAATGACCATGTCCGCATGATCGGCCTTGAGTGCCTTTACGCCTGCCGTGGCATTCGAAACATCGCTGACGATATATTCCTCATGGAGCGAGAATTGGTCTTTCAAAGTCTCACGCAGTGTATCATCATCATCAACAATGAGAATTTTCTTGGTATTCGACATTTGAATTCTTCCATGGGTTTAAAGGCTTGGACAAGTCTAGAAGGATCATTGGCGTTTTAACAGCCCGGAGGCAAAACAACTGACCGTGAGGAAAACAGTCACATATCTTCACGTTCGCGCGATCAACGCGTGTGCAACGCGAGGCGTTCTGGTCTGTGGATCGCTTTCACTGCCCTGTGCCTTGGGGCGATCGGGGCGCATTTTCCGCAAGCGAGAGGGTGACGGCGCAAGCCCTGTCGGCATCTGGCGGATGAACCACCTCTATTATCGGCACGACAGGATTTTTGCCATTCCTTCCAGCTTGCCATCTACACCAATCAGGCGAGGCTGGGGCTGGTGCGAAACTGTAGGAGATCGAAACTATAACCGCCGGGTCAATCTGCCCTATGCCACAGCCCACGAGGAACTGAGGCGGAAAGACGATCTTTACGACATTGTGATTGATACCAGCCACAACAGGAGGCCGCGGGTGCAGGGCTTGGGCAGTGCCATTTTCTTTCATATTGCCCGTGAAAACTATACGGCAACGGCGGGCTGCATTGCGGTTTCACTGAAAGATATGCGGAAGGTTCTGGGTCGCTGTTCCGCCAAAACGCAGCTGGTTATCTGGCCGCCAAGTGGTGCCACACCTAACGTGTTCCGAAGATAGCCGAGCCAACACGCACATGCGTTGCGCCGTACTGAATGGCCAGCTCGAAATCCCCGCTCATGCCCATGCTCAATTTTCGCAGACTGTTTCTCTTCGCGATTTGGGCAAGTAAATCGAAGTGTTTTTCCGCAGGCTCTTGCAGAGGGGGAATACACATGAGCCCTGCAATCAATAACTTATGTGTGTTGCGGCATTCCTCAATAAAGCGATCTGCTTCATCAACCGCGATACCTGATTTTTGCGCTTCATCGCCCGTGTTCACCTGAATGAACAAGTCAGGTTGCTTTTCTTGTTTGGCGGTTTCCAGTGCAATGACCCGCGCGACGCTTGTACGGTCTATGGTGTGAATGGTGTGAAAATAGCGTACCGCTTCGGCCGCTTTATTCGTCTGCAGGGGACCTATCAAATGAAGCTTGATATGCGGGTGCTGTGAAATGAGAGCCGGCCATTTGGCAACAGTTTCTTGCACGCGGTTTTCACCAAAATTGACCTGCCCGGCTTGGATCACCGGCAAGATATCATCTGCGGCAAATGTCTTGCTGACGGCAACCAGTATAATTTCAGATGCGTTTCTGCCTGCCGAAATTGCCGCCTGTTCGATTCTTTGAAGAATGGTCTGCAAGGGCGGATGCCGGATAATCGTCATGTGGTGTTTATGCTCAAGCTTGCGGGGCATTTCAAGGACTGGTACTGCCATGTTGTAACAGGTCAATTTCAATTCCCGGAAAGCAAAAAGCGTGAGTACTGAACGATACAATCCCCGAGAGGCGGAACCCCGGTGGCAGCAATGCTGGTCGGAAAGCCGCTGTTTTGAGGCAACGGAAGATAAGTCGCGGCCGAAGTATTACGTTCTTGAAATGTTTCCCTATCCATCAGGGCGCATTCACATGGGCCATGTGCGCAATTACGCGATGGGTGATGTCATCGCACGTTTCAAGCGTGCCTGTGGGTTCAATGTGCTACACCCCATGGGTTGGGACGCTTTCGGCATGCCTGCGGAAAATGCCGCCATTGAACGGGGCGTGCACCCCAAGTCCTGGACTTATGAGAATATCGCCGCCATGCGCACCCAGCTCAAGTCCATGGGCCTTTCCCTGGACTGGAGCCGCGAAATTGCGACCTGCGACCCCAGTTATTATCGGCATGAGCAGGCGATGTTCATTGATTTTCTCAAAGCTGGCCTTGTCGAGCGCAAGGTGTCCCTGGTGAATTGGGATCCTGTTGACCACACCGTGCTGGCCAACGAACAGGTCATTGATGGCAAGGGTTGGCGTTCGGGGGCGGTGGTTGAAAAACGCGAATTGGCCCAATGGTTCCTGAAAATCACCGATTATTCGGAAGACCTTCTGCAGGCCTTGGACCGCCTTGAGAAATGGCCGGATAAAGTGCGCCTGATGCAGCGCAACTGGATTGGTCGTTCCGAGGGCATGCGTTTCTCATTCATATTGGAAGATGAGAAGGGCAAGCAACTTGAAGACAAATTGACTGTCTATACAACCCGCCACGATACAATTTTTGGCGCAAGCTTCTGTGCAATTTCGGCAGACCACGAGCTCGCCAAAATATACTCCGAAAAAGATGAGGGGCTGGCGAAGTTTCGCCGCGAAGTTTCCGCGCTCGGAACCAGCGAAGAAACCATCGAACGTGCGGAGAAGAAGGGCTATGCGCTTGGCATTTACGCGCGCCATCCTTTTAAACCTGATGTCAGGCTTCCGGTCTATGCGGCCAATTTTGTATTGATGGGCTATGGTGAGGGAGCAATTTTTGGCTGCCCAGGCCATGATCAAAGAGACTGGGACTTCGCCAAAAAATATGACTTGCCGATTATTCCTGTGGTTGCTCCACGTAATGCCGATACGGCTTCTATGGAAATTGGCAATGAGCCCTTTGTGGAAAAAGACGGGATCGAAGTTAAGCTGATCAATTCAGACTTCCTCAATGGCATGACAGTTGCAGAAGCCAAGGAAGAGGTCGCAAAGCGTTTTGAAGCAGCTGGCATTGGCGAAAGAAAAGTGAATTTTCGTTTGCGCGATTGGGGCGTTTCAAGACAGCGCTATTGGGGGTGCCCGGTTCCGGTCATTCATTGCCCGACATGTAAAATTGTGCCGGTTCCAAAAGCGGATTTGCCCGTGACGCTCCCTGAAGATGTAACCTTCGACAAGCCGGGCAATCCGCTGCTGCGCCATCCCACTTGGAAGAATGTGAAATGTCCGCAATGCGGTTCAAATGCAACGCGCGAAACCGATACATTTGACACATTCGTTGATTCATCCTGGTATTACGCACGCTTCTGTTCGCCAAATGCGGATGTGCCTGTCGACGCCGATGCGTCGCGCTATTGGATGCCTGTGGATCAGTATATCGGCGGCGTTGAGCACGCAATTCTGCATCTCCTTTATTCACGCTTTTTTGCCCGCGCCATGGGCAAGACCCATCACATGGCGGGGGATGAACCCTTCGCCAGCCTGTTTACGCAAGGCATGGTGGTGCATGAAACATTCAAGGCTGAAAACGGCGAATGGGTTTTCCCGGTAGATGCGGTACAACGCGATGGAAAATGGTTTCATGCCAAGACGGGCGAACCCTTGACGATTGGCGGCATTGAAAAAATGTCGAAGTCGAAAAGGAATGTGGTGGACCCGGAGTTTATCATTGCCGGGTATGGCGCTGATACCGCCCGCTGGTTCATGCTTTCTGATTCACCACCCGAGCGTGACATCGAGTGGACGGAAGCGGGCGCCGAGGGAGCATGGAAATTCACCCAGCGCCTGTGGCGGCTTGTTGGCGATGCGAGCGCCCATCCTGTTGTTGCCATGTCTGGTGAACTGGATGCCGGGTCGCTTGAGCTTCGCCGCACGGCCCACAAAACTGTGGCGGCTGTCACCGAGGATCTTTCGGCATTGCGGTTCAACCGCTCAATCGCCCGCATCTATGAATTGGCCAATGCTTTGGGTACCGCTTTGGCTGTTGCAAAACCCAGCAACAATTTGAGTTTTGCAATCCGCGAGACGGCTGGTTTCATGGTGTTGCTGTTTGCGCCCATGATGCCGCATCTCGCCGAAGAGTGTTGGGAGCGATTGGGCAACGAGAAACGCGTTGTTGAAACTCCTTGGCCAACACCCGACTTGGCATTGGTTGTGGATGACAGTGTAACAATCGCCGTTCAGATCAATGGCAGGCGCCGGGATGAAATTAAGGTGGCAAAGGGAATGCCAAAGGCGCAGATTGAGGCGGCGGTCATGAATCTTGATGGTGTCAGGCGGGCGCTTGACGGCAGGCCTGTTGTAAAGTTCATTGTTGTGCCTGATCGTATTGTGAACATTGTTGTCAAGGGATAGAAATTTGCGCAATCATTCCGTCATAATATGTCTGCTGCTGGTTATGGTCTTGAGTGGCTGCGGATATAAGCCTCTCTACGGCACAGACAGCAGTGGCCGCGGCGTTGCTGAAACGCTTTCATCAATTGCAGTGGCGGAGCCTGAAACCCGTATTGGCCAGTTGGTACGTAACAATATTGTATCTTCGATCCGCCCTGCAGGGTCTGCCGGGCAAGACAGGTACAAACTGACACTCAATTCTACCTTATCCCAATCTACGCTCATCGATAAGGCCGCCCCGGGAATTCAGCGCAGACGGCTGCGTCTTGCGGTTTCATATGAATTGATTGAACTGTCCTCGGGCTCAGCAGTCAATTCTGGCAAGACATTTTCTAATGTCTCTTACGATATCGTCCATCAACCCATTGCTGATTTGCAGGCTGAAACAAACGCAACGGAAAAGGCAGCGCAGGAAGTTGGACAGGACATCCGTTCAAGATTGGCCGCTTTTATTTCAAGCCGCTAGGAGCGTTGGCTAAAAATGGCTATTGCCAAAGCAGCAGAAATATTGGGCCTGCTTTCTGGTGGCAAATCGCCTCCGATGGCCATCCTGGTTCACGGTAATGACCGCGGTGCAGTGCTTGCCCTCTGCAATCAGGTCTTGGGCAAATACCTAGGCAACTCATACGATGCGCTGGATATTTCACGACTGACCGAACAGCAGATTACCAGCAATAAAGAGCGGCTCTATGAAGAGTTTGCTTCGATTTCGATGTTTGGAGGAAAGCGGATCGCCTGGCTTTCAGACGCTGGTGAATCTTCCGCCAAAATCATTGAGCCTATCGTTGTAACGGCAGCCATTGGCAATTTGATTTTGGTAGATTCAGAGGCATTGGCAAAAACCTCGAAGCTCAGAAAGTTGTTTGAGGCCAATCAACAGTGCGTAAGTGTGGCACTCTATGAGGAGTTGGCACAGGAGGTTAGAATCAGGCTGGAGCGGCAATTTGCGGCTGCAGGTTTTGCAATCACTGAAGAAGCCATGATGAAATTGCTGGAATGCATTTCGTTTGAACGTGCGGTGGCCGACAGCGAAGTTCAAAAGCTGATGACCTATTGTTTTGGTCAAAAGCAGATCGATATCGATGACGTGGTCGCCGTATGTGGTGATTCTTCTGATGTTTCAACTGATGATCTTGTTGATGCAATATTTGAAGGGAACCTGGCTGACTCGGACCGGTTTGTGACAACCTTTGGATTGTCGCCCGCGGCGGGCAGAGGCGTGCTGAGTGTCGTATTGCAACAGGCCGTGCGGCTTCAGGCAATGGCGTTGCAGGTCGGGCAGGGCCAATCGATGGATAGCGTCGTGGGCTCGCCGCGCTTTGGCGTGTTCTTCAAAAGGCGGCCCACCATCAGCAGGCAGTTGCGTCTCTGGGATCTCCCGGCACTGATTGATGCGGAGAACAAAATCTGTGCTGCCATACTGCAAACGCGCCAGCATGCCGCTCTTGCTGACGCGATTGAAAGTCGCACGTTGATTGCATTGAGCCGATATGCGCGGATGCGGTCCGCGTCAAGTAACTAGTTAGTTCTTTTCTGGGATGAAAGTCGGCTGGTTACTTCATCAAGTTGTTCAAGTGTTTTGTATTTGATAACAAGCGTTCCACCTTCACGACCTTGTGTTTTTATCTCTACCTTCAGTCCGATAAATTCGGTGAGTTGTTTTTCCAGCGCGCGGGTGTCGGCGTCCTTTTGCGATTTTGCCTTGGATGAGGCGCCTGGCGTATTGTCACGGGCCAGATTTTCGGCTTCGCGGACGGACAGCCCAAGAGTGATGATCTTGTTGGCAAGATCCGCAGGCGAGTCGGTTGCGACAAGGGCCCGGGCGTGGCCGGCGGTTAGTTTGCCGTCTTCAATGAAGCCGCGAACACTGTCGGGCAGGGTGAGCAGGCGCAATGTATTGGCGATATGGCTGCGGCTCTTGCCAACCGAATCGGCAAGCTGTTGTTGCGTGTAGGAAAATTGTTCCAGCAATTGCCCATAGGCGCGGGCTTCTTCAAGAGCGTTGAGATCGGCCCTTTGGATATTCTCGATCAGGGCAATTTCAAGGGTTTCGCCGTCGCTGAGTTCACGGATGAGAACCGGCAGTTCGTGCAGGCCAGCCCGCTGCGACGCCCGCCAACGGCGTTCGCCGGCAACAATTTCATACTCGCCATCTGCACGCAGCCTGACCACAAGCGGTTGCAGCAATCCCTTTTCCCGTATGGACCTAGAAAGATCTTCGAGTTCGTCTTCCTTGAAGTTCTTGCGGGGATTATGCGGATTGGGATGCAGCAGCTCGATGGGAAGATGCCTTAGCCCTAGCCCTTTTAATTCCTCGGGCGAGGAGGCCTCGACCACATCATCACCAATGAGGGCGGCCAAGCCTCTGCCTAATCTTCGCTTCTGTGCCTGCATCATTTTATGCCCTCAGTGAATTCCGGTCACTTTTATTGTTACGGATGTGAATCGTTTACGCCGCCCGCAAATCGCGTTCACGGCGAATCACCTCAGAGGCCAGTTTGATATAAGCCTGCGAACCGGTGCAAACATTATCGTAGAGCAGGACAGGCTTTCCATACGAAGGCGCCTCGGAAATACGGACGTTCCTCGGGATGACTGTTTGGTAAACCTTTTCGCCCAACACACTGCGCACATCCTGCGCAACCTGTTCCGAGAGGCTGTTCCGGCGGTCAAACATGGTAAGTACAACACCCTGTATGGTTAATTTCGGGTTAAGAGTGTTTTTTACGCGCTCCACGGTTTTGAGGAGCTGGCTGAGCCCTTCCAGGGCAAAGAACTCACATTGCAACGGAACCAGGACCGCATCAGCGGCTGAGAGTGAGTTAATCGTCAGCAGATTAAGGGAAGGCGGGCAATCGACCAGAATATAGCTGTAGGTCCGGTTCGGCAGCCGCATGTTTGACAACCGTTCGATGGCGTCAGCCAAACGATAGGTTTTGCGATCGAAATCAGCAAGCTCGAGTTCTGCACCCAGAAGGTCAATGGTTGAGGGCACACAGTGAAGCCGGGGAATGCCGGAATCTACGATGACCTGATCCAATTCGGCTTCACCAATCAGCACATGATAAGATGATTTCTGTTTGGGCTTGCGCACAATGCCAAGCCCTGTGCTGGCATTGCCTTGCGGATCGAGATCAATGATAAGAACCCGTTCGCCCACGGCGGCCAAGGCTGTTCCCAAATTGATTGCGGTTGTGGTTTTGCCCACGCCGCCTTTTTGATTGGCAACAGCAAGGATTCGAGGCGCGTTTGGAATATTTTGGTTAAACATTGGCAATCTCCTTAACTTCGAGAATCGTGCCGTTCGAATCGGTAATGCTCGTATGTTTAATTGCGCCTATTTTCCATGATTTGGTAGCCCTATCGAGTTCGATGTCCACATCTTGCCCCTTATGAAACAGGCCAATCGCCCCTCGGTGCAGCAGTGGCAAGGCCAAAGGGATAAGCTTCTCGAGCGGCGCCAAGGCGCGGGCAGTTACATATTGTGGAAAGTTTGGGGGCAAGTTTTCCTCAAGGGCTTCAAGCCGGACCTGGTAAACTCTGGCATTGGCCTTGGTCTGCCTTATCGCTTCGCGCAGAAAGGCAACTTTCTTGCCATTGCTTTCATACAAGTAGGTCTCGTACCCGCCCGCTATCGCCAAAATAAGGCCAGGAATGCCTGCCCCTGAGCCGAGGTCAGCAACGGTCTTGGTATTGGGATCCATAAGCGGCAAAAGCTGAAGCGCGTCAAGAACGTGGCGTTTCCAAACATCTTCGACCGTTGATGGCCCGATGAGGTTTATTTTGGCCTGCCAAGCCAGGAGAAGCTGCACATAGGTGTCAAGCCGGGCGAGTGATTCACGTGAAACATTTAGTCTCTGCAGCACGTCTTCCGCTATGAATTGCGCCATGGATTATAAGCTTTTGCGCTGGCTCTGTCGTTTCACATAGCCCAACAGGCTGGCAAGCGCTGCCGGTGTCATGCCTTCGATCCGTGCAGCCTGGCCCAGTGTGCGGGGCTGAACCCGCGCCAGTTTCTGGCGAATTTCCATGGATAGGCTGGGAAGGCCCGCATAATCGATATCGGAGGGCAGCCGAATTTGGTCCTCCTGGCGGAGTGCGATGACATCCGCCGTCTGGCGTGCGCTATAGCCCGAATAAAGCGACTCGGCATAAAGAGCCTCTTTGGCAAACCCGGGCAACCCCACCAACTCAGGCCATATCTCGCCAACCCGCTCAAATCCGATTTCAGGCATGGCGATGAAGTCAAAGGCGGTGCGCTTCTGTCCATCCTGATTGACCCTTAGTCCAAGCTTTGCAGCAGCCGCTGACGTCAGGTTCAAGCGTTGCGACAGTTCGCGGGCCAGACCCAGCACATCCATTTGGGCAGCAAAGTGCTTGGCGCGTTCTGAACCTACAAGGCCAAGCGAAATGCCCTTGGGCGTCAATCTCTGGTCCGCATTGTCAGCCCGGAGGCTAAGACGGTATTCCGCCCGCGATGTAAACATGCGGTAAGGCTCGGTCACGCCACGCAGGACGAGATCATCAACCATGACGCCCAAATATCCTTCAGCCCGATCAAAACTGACGGCATCTTCGCCGGCAACCTGGCGAGCCGCATTCAGGCCTGCAACAAGGCCTTGCGCAGCGGCCTCCTCATAGCCCGTTGTTCCATTGATCTGGCCTGCCAAAAACAATCCCGGCAACGCCTTGAGTTCCAGTGAATGCAAAAGCTCCCGGGGGTCAACATAGTCATACTCAATGGCATATCCCGGACGGATGATATTTACATTCTCAAGGCCAGGAATTGTCCGGATAAACTGTTCCTGAACATCTTCCGGCAAGGACGTGGAAATGCCGTTGGGGTAAACCGTCGGATCATCAAGCCCTTCCGGTTCCAGAAATATCTGATGCGAGGACTTGTCGTTGAAGCGGTGAATCTTGTCTTCAATCGACGGGCAATAACGGGGTCCGGTTCCCTCTATCTGGCCGGAATAGAGCGGCGAGCGATGAATATTATCGGCGATAACCTTGTGGGTTTTTTCCGTCGTCTGGGTGATGAAGCATGAAACCTGCGGGGTCGTGATTTCCTTTGTCATGAAAGAGAAGGGGGCGGGAACCATGTCACCCTTTTGCTCTTCCAGCTGACCCCAGTTAATCGTTCTTCCGTCAAGGCGCGCTGGCGTTCCGGTCTTGAGGCGGCCCAAATTTATTCCGGTTGACCGCAGCTGCTGAGAGATGCCTTCGGCTGGCGGTTCGCCCACGCGGCCTGCAGGAATTTTCTTTTCGCCAATATGAATGAGCCCGGAGAGAAATGTGCCCGTTGTCAGAACCACGGCACCGGCCCGCAATTCACCACCGGCCTCCGTCGTGACACCGGCAACCCGGCCTCGCTCAATGATAAATCCGCAGACCGCGGCCTCGACAACGGAGAGGTTTTTTTGGTTGCCGATCGCTGCTTGCATATGTTGGCGGTAAAGCTTGCGGTCAGCCTGGGCGCGGGGGCCCCGAACGGCTGGGCCTTTGGACCGGTTGAGCAAACGGAACTGGATGCCCGCCTTGTCAGCAACGCGCCCCATCAAACCATCAAGCGCATCTATTTCACGGACAAGATGGCCCTTGCCCAAACCGCCGATGGCGGGGTTGCAGGACATCTCGCCAATCGTTGCGAACTGGTGGGTAACAAGCGCGGTCTTCGCGCCAAGCCGTGCTGAAGCCGCTGCGGCCTCAACACCGGCATGGCCGCCGCCAATCACAATGACATCAAATTTCCGGTTCATGGCGGTTCTCTAGTCCAAGCAAGCCGTAAGGTCAAAGAGCAAGGAAGTTTCACGTGAAACAGATTACTTCCCGATGCAAAAATCGCTGAATATTTTTCCCAGCAAATCCTCTACATCAACCCGGCCTGTGACACGGGCGAGGGCGTAGCCGGCCTTGCGAACACATTCAGCCGCAAACTCAATCTGGTCCGCCTCAAAAGTTAATGAATCGTTAAGACACCGAATCGATTCTTCAACGGCAGACTTTTGCCGTGTACGGATGACCGTGGCATGCTCCAGGCCGCCAAACCGCTCGCTGACACATTTCTCCAGCACGGAAAGAAAAGCGGCAATGCCTTCGCCGGTCTTGACGGAAACAGGCAGCATGCCATCGCCCGCAAGATTGTTTCGGATATGAACCGAGTTGGGCTCTGCCAAATCCATCTTGTTCAACACGCGTAGTGCCGGTAGGGCCGCAGGCAAATCGGTGGCTTCCCTGTCAGCAGAATCCAGCCACACAAGAATATCGGCACCAGCCATTTCTGACTTTGCCCGGGCCATGCCAATGGCTTCGATTTCATCTTCGCTGTCATCTCTCAGGCCGGCGGTATCCGTAAGGATGACAGGCACGCCGCCAAGTACGATGGAAATTTCGATGACATCCCGTGTCGTCCCGGGCCGTGAAGACACGATTGCGGCCTCGCGCGCCGCGACAAGATTGAGAAGCGATGACTTGCCGACATTGGGTGCGCCCGCAAAGACGACCTTGACTCCCGACCGCAAAGTTCCTGCGCGGTCAGACTCGGCGGCAGCCTTGCTCAAACGCGCGACCAAATCTGCGGTGCGCGATTTGACATCGACCAGTGCCGCCTCGGCAACACCGGCTTCATCAATAAAATCAATTGCGGCTTCAAGACGGGCGAGGATGCCAATAAGTTCACCCCGCCAGCTTTCATAGATGCTGCTGGCGTCACCCAGCATATGGCGCAACGCCATGCGCCGTTGCGCCTCCGTCCGTGCATGCAGGAGATCGCCCAACCCCTCCACTTCGACAAGATCCATCCGGCCATTGATAAAAGCCCGCCTGGTAAACTCGCCCGCCTCCGCCAGCCGCACGCCGTCCTGTTTCAGGAAGAGCGAGAACAAAGCCTCCACCACGGCAAGACTTCCATGAACATGAAATTCGGCGATGTCTTCACCAGTAACCGTATTGGGTCCGGGCATCCAAAGCACCAACGCCTGGTCAATGATCTCTTTGGTTAGGGGATCTCGAAGTTGGCGCACCGCGGCAAAGCGAGGGGAGGGCAATACGCCTGCGGTCAATTTAAGTAGTGCGGCCGCCTTCTGGCCCGACAGCCGAATGACAGCAATTCCGGCCATACCCGAGCCGCTGGAAATCGCAAATATCGTATCAGAACAATTCATTTCGGATTCGAATCGATACCAAATGAGAGTAGTACCTGCCCTTGCCAGGACAGCTACTAGGCATTCATTGAATCAAAGAAGTCACTGTTGCCCTTGGTCTGGCGAAGCTTGTCGAGAAGGAACTCAATCGCATCCACCGTTCCCATGGGATTGAGAATTCGGCGTAGCACATAGGTTTTCTTGAGAAGTTCCGGCTTGACCAGGAGTTCTTCCTTGCGTGTTCCCGACCGCAATATATCGATAGCCGGGAATACCCGCTTATCGGCAACCTTGCGATCCAGGATGATTTCCGAGTTGCCTGTACCCTTGAATTCCTCAAAGATGACTTCATCCATGCGGCTGCCCGTATCAATCAGGGCCGTCGCAATAATCGTGAGGGACCCGCCCTCTTCAATGTTGCGGGCAGCACCGAAGAACCGCTTCGGACGTTGCAAGGCGTTGGCATCAACACCGCCAGTCAAAACCTTGCCTGAGGACGGCACTACCGTGTTGTAGGCCCGTCCCAGACGCGTAATCGAGTCCAGCAGTATGATCACGTCCCGGCCATGCTCAACCAGTCGCTTGGCTTTCTCAATCACCATTTCAGCAACCTGAACGTGGCGCGTGGCTGGTTCATCAAAGGTAGAACTGATGACTTCGCCTTTCACGGAGCGCTGCATATCCGTCACTTCTTCCGGACGCTCATCAATGAGTAACACGATCAAGAAACACTCAGGATGATTGATTGCAACCGCGTGCGCAATATTCTGCAACAGGACGGTCTTACCTGTGCGCGGTGGTGCCACAATAAGGCCGCGCTGGCCTTTGCCCAATGGCGACACAATATCGATTACCCGTGCAGAAAAGTCCTTCCGTGTCGGATCAGCAACTTCCATTTCCAAACGCTCATCTGGATAAAGCGGGGTCAAATTATCAAAATGAACCTTGTGGCGGGTCTTTTCAGGATCTTCGAAATTGATCGTATTGACCTTCACCAAGGCAAAGTAGCGCTCGCCATCCTTGGGGCTGCGAATTTGCCCTTCAACCGTATCGCCTGTCCGCAGCGTGAACTTCCTGATCTGGCTAGGGCTGACGTAGATATCATCGGGACCGGCCAAATAATTGGCATCCGCCGACCGCAGGAAGCCAAAGCCATCCTGCAAGACTTCCATCACGCCCTCGCCGATAATTTCAATATCACGCAACGCCAAATTCTTGAGAATGGCAAACATGAGTTCCTGCTTGCGCAGCGCACTGGCATTCTCGACTTCAAGCTCCTCAGCCAGTGTCACCAGCTCAGCCGGCGTCTTCAGCTTCAAATCCTTGAGCTTGATATCTTTAAGTTCAGCAATATTTGTCATGTTAAAAATCTGCAAAATTAGAGGGAAACAAAACCGCGACGCATTCAAGGCAGTCGGGAAAACGAGGGAGGGAAACAAAAACCATCTATCAGGTTGTTGTTCGGCCACGTCTATACCAAAGATCAGGCCTCAAACCAACATAAATTATTGGAAGGGTTTTATCACCACGGCGACAACAATAACAATTAACAATATGGTTGGAACTTCATTGATGAATCTGAAATATCGAGAACTATGCGGCCTGGAATCAAATAGGAGCTGTTTTGCATTCCCCTCCAGCATTCCATGAAAAACCACCAACGCCAGGACAGCCAGCAATTTCAGGAAAACCCACACCTCCAAAATCGCAAAACCATTCAACCAGAACAGCAACAATCCCGACAGAATACTAACCACGGCTGCCGGTCTCATGATCACGGCAATCAAACGGGATTCCATCACCTTGAAAAGCTCACTGCTTTCGCTGCCAGCACGAACATCGCTGTGATAGACAAAAAGGCGGGGCAAATAAAACAGACCAGCCATCCAGCTGATAACCGCAAGAATATGGAGAGCCTTAACCCACAGAATCCACTCAGCCATTGGCTAATTCACCATCAACCAGTCGAACGGTATCAATCACCTTCACGAGCGCATGTGGATCAGTTTGAGGTTTGATGCCATGTCCCAAATTGAAAATATGTGAATCCTTTGAAACGGAACGCACCAGTTTTTCCGTGTTTCTCACGATAACATCATCTGAACAGAGCAATACCAGAGGGTCCAGATTTCCCTGCACAACTGCACTGGCGGGCAGCAAAGACTTGATGAATGTCACCTGGCATTCCGCTTCAATTCCAACGGCCTGGCAACCAGTCTTTTCATAAATTTCCAGATGGCGAGCGCCGACCCCCTTCGCAAATACAATTACTGGTGTGTTGGGATGGCGTGCCTTCACGCCAGCAACAATCCGGGCGACAGGAGCAACACAAAACTCTTGAAAAAGATCATCACTCAATTCGCCCGCCCACGAATCAAATATTTGCACCGCATCGGCCCCAGCCTCAATTTGCAAACATAAATACTCAATTGAACTTTCAACCAAGCGGTGAATCAATTCAAGAAACCAGGCCTCCCGCTGATAAGCCGTGACACGAGCGCGCTCACGATCAGAACTGCCGCCCTCAACCATGTAACTTGCCACCGTCCAGGGCGCGCCACAAAACCCGATAAGCGCAATATCCTTGTCCAGCTGCGATTTCACCGTTGCAACCGATTCCGCAATGGACAAAAATTGCCGGGATCCAAAGCCATTGGACAAACGAGAAACATCAGACGCACTGCGTACAGTCTCCAAGACTGGTCCCTCACCCTCCACAAACGACAAGCCATTTCCCATTGCATGGGGCACCACTAAAATATCCGCAAAAATTATTGCGGCATCAATATCAAATCTCTTCAGCGGTTGAAGTGTGACCTCTGCTGCCAATTTCGGAGAATAACAAAGATTGAGGAACGAGCCAGCCTGTTGCCTCGTATTTCGGTATTCAGGTAGAAACCGCCCTGCCTGCCTCATAAACCAAATCGGCCGCCTCTCGGGTACCTGGCCTCTCAATACACTTATCAGACACTGGGCACTCAAAACGAAATCCTTAATAAAAAGTATATTATATAGATTGAAGATGTTGTTTGAAGAAGAAAAACGGCATTAACATCCTCATTAACATGAACTCTATGCTCAAAACAGAAAACTCTAAGTTCATAATCGACAGCATCGGACAGTAAAAATTCTCCTATTGATTTCAATATTTTAAATTACCTAATATGCAGCAGTAGAGACTTTTCCAATTTTTTCCACAGACAATAGTTATCCCAATTCCCGTGCCAGACATTTCTAACTCTCACAGGATGTGCAAAACTCGCTCTCGAACGAGCTCGGGGGCTGGGAAATACAATTTGATTAAACTTATCCACAATACCGGGTGGAGTCTTCTACAGGATATTTAAGCGCTTTCAGCCAACAATGGACACTTTCCAAGTGAGACTCATACTCGCATCAACCAGCAAAATAAGACAAACGATACTCGCAAATGCAGGCTTGAGTTTTGCCAGCGAAAATTCACATGTTGACGAAGCAAAGATCAAACAGGATTTTCAGCATTTGATGCCTGATCAACTTGCAACAGAATTGGCGCGCGCAAAGTCCTTGGCCATTTCCAAGACAAGTCACGCTTCAATGGTAATCGGAGCCGACCAGATATTGGCCTTCCAAGGAACAGTCATCAGCAAGCCGAAGTCAAAATCAGATGCAGAAAATCAACTCCGCTTGCTAAAAAATAATACCCACATTCTCTATTCTGCCATTTCTTGTTCCAAGGATGGAAACGAATTGTGGTCCCACTGTTCGAAAGCGATTCTCACAATGCGGAGCTTTACCGATAAATTCCTGCGAGAGTATCTATCTGCCGATGAGAACGCATACATGTCTTCCGTTGGCGGTTACAAGCTGGAAACCACAGGCATCCAATTGTTTGATAAGATCGATGGAGACTACTTCACAATTCTTGGCCTGCCTCTGTTGCCGTTATTGGCTTTCCTCCGCGACGAAAAAGTCATTCCATCATGAAAAAGATATGCGTCATAGGTTGGCCAATTGCCCACTCAAGGTCTCCGCTTATCCATAACTATTGGCTGAGGATGTACGGTATTGATGCAATCTATGAGCGGCAAGCTGTTCAACCCGATCAGTTAGAGAAATTTTTGGCCGATTTGCCAACGTCCGAGTTCATCGGCTGCAATGTGACGATACCCCATAAGGAAGCAGCATTCAGGCTAATAACCCAATTGGATGAAGCAGCTTTGCGATCAGGTGCCGTAAACACTTTGTATCAAAAGGAACGCAAGATATTTGGAACCAACACAGACGGCCAAGGCTTCCTGGAAAACCTCAAAAAGTCCTATCCCGGTTTTATAACAGCCAATTCGAAGGTTTGCATTGTTGGTGCTGGCGGCAGCGCCAAGGCAATCATCGCGGCACTATTGGAGGAGAATGCGCAATCGATAGCCATAGTCAACCGAACACCGGAACGTATTGCCATCCTTCAAAAACAGTTTGGCGCCCGCATTCATTCTGCTGGCAAACTAGATCTTGGAAATTTAGACTTGTTAATCAATACGACATCGATGGGAATGGAAGGCCAGCCGCGTCTTGAGCTGGATATCAGTGGACTAAACCCCAAGGCAATTGTCGCGGATATCGTGTATTCCCCCCTCGAAACCGAGTTTCTGCAGCGCGCCAAAATTCAGGGCAATCCAACACTTCAGGGATTGGGCATGTTGCTTCACCAGGCTGTGAAGGGTTTTGAATTATGGTTTGGAATTCGCCCTGAGGTAACCATGGAACTGCATGACCTTGTTGCGGCAGACGTTATGCGAAACAGCGCCAAATGATGAAGATAGGGATTACTGGTTCGATCGCCATGGGCAAAAGCGAAGCGCTCAAAATATTTGCTGCGGCCGGAATTCCCGTATTCGATTCAGATTCTGAAGTCCATAAAATGTATGCGGAGAAACCCACCATTGAATTGATGGCCAGGTCATTCCCGGATGCCATTGTTGATGGCCGCATAGATCGAAAACTGCTTGGCGAAATTGTCTTCCGGTCCGCTGATGACTTGAGAAAATTGGAATCCCTTGTTCATCCAGTTGTTAAGCTGCGCAGGGAGAATTTCATTCGCAATGCGCAGCAGCAAGGAGCCGAATTTGTCATTTTGGATATTCCGCTTCTGTATGAAAAAGGGGAAGACACGTCACTGGATTATGTCATCGTGATTTCATCGCCGGAGAGCCTGCAAAGGCAGCGCGCACTTGCGCGACCGGGCATGACAGCCGACAGATTGGATAGCATATTGAGCAACCAGATGCCCGATATTGAAAAGCGCGCGCGCGCCAGCTTTGTCTTGGATAACGCCGGCGATTTGAACCATCTTGAAAAACAGGTAAAGCAGCTTATCACCAAATTCCAAACCTTGAGCAAGGCCCGCCAAAAATGAGAGAAATTATCCTCGATACGGAAACAACAGGTCTGGATCCCCTAACGGGCCATCGCGTTGTTGAAATTGGCGCGGTTGAACTGTTCAATCATCTGCCGACGGGAAAAACCTACCATGTTTATATCAACCCCAATCGCGACATGCCGCGCGAGGCGGAAGCAGTACATGGACTAAGCAGCGAGTTTCTGAAAGACAAGCCACGATTTGAGGCCATCGCCGATGAATTTCTCGAATTTATCAGTGACAGCATGCTCATTATTCATAATGCCAGTTTTGACATCGGCTTTTTGAATGCAGAGCTGGGCTTTGCCAAGAAACCAGCGCTGCACTATGACCGTGTTATCGATACGCTTGCCTTGGCAAAGAAGCGGCACCCTCTTGGCTCGAATAGCCTGGATGCGCTTTGCAAGCGTTACGGGATAGATGTTACCAAACGTACCAAGCACGGTGCGCTCTTGGATTCCGACTTATTGGCGGGCGTATATCTCGAACTTGTTGGCGGGCGGCAGATTGCCCTCACCCTGCCAAAGGCAAACAATGTCAGTTGGTTGCCTGTTGCAACTGCAGTTCAACACGCATCCCGCCCACACCCATTGCCGGAGCGCATTACGTCGGCAGAACGCGGTAACCATCATAAAATGGCTGAAAGCCTGGGTGCTGCGGCACTCTGGAAGCAGTAACGGGATTAGGCCTTTGCGGTCGATTGCTGCATGCGTTTTTGGTACATGCCAGCAAAATCAATGGGGTCCAGCATCAACGGAGGAAATCCGCCATTGCGGGTTGCGTCCGCCAGGATTTGGCGGGCAAAGGGAAACAGCATGCGGGGACATTCAATCAGCACGGCAGCATGCAGCATGTTGGCGGGGAAATTTTCCATCCGGAATACGCCGGCATACATCAGCTCTGAGGCGAAAATCACCTTTCCTTCTGAGGTGGCCTTGGCATCAAGATGCAGCTCAACTTCAAAATCGGTGGGTGCAAGATTGCGGGCATTCACGTTGACCGAAATATTGATGTCGGGCTGGTTTTGCTGGGGAGCCAGAGCCTGAGGGGCATTGGGATTCTCAAAGCTCAGGTCTTTCAGATATTGGCCCAGAATGCGCATTGAAGGCTGCGAGCCGGGCTGGGGCGGCGGCACCTGCAGATTGACAGTTGCTGCTGCTTTGCCCTCCGTGATTTTAGGTGTCTTCGCGTCAGCAGTTTTTCCACCGCCATTTACAGCCTTTGCGGCTGGCTTGCGGGGGGCCAATTTAGCTTTTTTAACCATCGTCATGCGCCTCTCAGAACGGAAAACTATTCAAATCACCGGGGTAGTGGCTAACATGAAGGCGGCAAAGCCGCAAGCCAGTCTTAGTTGCCTGCTGGCGAATTTGAATTCAGTTTGGGCGGGTCAATAATCTCGGTAGCTTCAGCATCAATGACGACATTGCTGTTTCTGCGGTGCGGATATTCCGTAACAATCTGGCCCTCAAGCATGCGCGCCAATCGCCGCCGCAGGAATGGGGTCAGCAAAACCAGCCCTGCCAAATCGCTCACCAGTCCGGGAATGATGAAAAACAGGCCGGCTGCAGCATCAAACAGACTATTCGCCGCGCCACTCGAAATCGCTTTCTTGTCGATGCTGCGCGTATTCATCAGCACAAATATGTTGGTGCCGCTGCGGCGGATGAGGGTGCTGCCGATCAAAACATCCAAAACCACAAGCCCCAAAACCGCCAAAACGCCAACGCGGGCGCCAAGCCAGATGAGGCTGGCGAGCTCCACAAGAAAAAGCCCAAATATGATGGCAGGGAAATGGCGTAACAAACAAATCTCCGTAAACGAATGGGCCTTGGACCTGCCCCAAAGTCTCCTATATAGGGTTCAATAGATATGATTTCAAATTGCTGCACCGAATACTTGTGAGGATTTGCCGATGAACAATGTTTTTGATCCTCTGAACCTGCTCTTGCTGGCAATTGCCCTGGTTGTTGCCTGGCGCTTGCGTGCAACCCTTGGCCAGCGCACGGGGCTGGAGCGCCCGCCGTTTGATCCCACCGTGGTCCTGAAAAACAAGACGGCAGAAGCCAATGACAACGTGCTTGAGTTTCCTCCCGCAGCCAAGACGGACGGTCAAAAAACCATTGATGCCGAACCCGTCAAGCCAATTTGGGAAGGCTACGCGAAGGCGGATTCCACCCTTGCAAAGGGCCTTGAAGATATTGCCATGGCCGACGGAAACTTTGCACCCAAATCATTCCTCGATGGCGCCAAGCTAGCCTATGAAATGGTGGTTGGCGCCTTTGCCAAGGGCGACAAGGCGACGCTCAAGAGCCTTCTCTCCGCCGATGTGTTCGACGGTTTCTCGAAGGCTATCGACGCCCGCCAGAAGGCGGGTGAAAAACTGGAATTCCAGTTTGTCGGATTTGAGAAGGCGGAATTTGATAGCGTTTCCCTCAACGGCAAGCGCGCCAGTATTACCCTCAAATTTGTGAGCGAGCTGATCCAGGCAACCTATGATAAGGCAGGCGTCCTGATCGATGGTGAGCCGGGCGAGCCCCGCGAGATTACCGACCTCTGGACCTTCGAGCGCGATGTGTCCCAGCGCGATCCAAACTGGCGGGTGGTCGCCACAGAAACCCAGGCGTGATTCGAACCTTTTGTGCCGCCTGCTTTTTCATTATATCTCTCGCCATGACCGCCCACGCCAAGCCCATTCTGACAGCCATCTCATTTGATGCGGTCAAGGGCTGGGCCAGCGACGACCACGCCGCTGCCCTGGCTGCCTTCCGCCGCTCCTGCACGGAGATTCTTGATACCGCCAACGCCTTCGCCCGCGATGTGCGCTACGGCGGCGAACGCAAGGACTGGCTCGAGGTTTGCGCGAAAGCCGGGAAGGCGCCAGCAGCGCGCAAATTTTTTGAAACGGAATTTCAGGCGCTAAGAGTTGCCGATCCCGTCAGGCCCGAAGGCCTGTTCACCGGCTATTATGAACCGCAAGCCGAAGGCAGCCGCACACAAGGCAATGGCTTTGCTGTTCCCATCTATCGCAAGCCCGATGACCTCGTGGGCTTTGACGCCGCAACGCAGCAGCGGCTCGGCCTCAAATATGGCCGCATGGCGGACGGCAAGCCCGCGGGCTATTTCACCCGCCGCGAGATTGAACAGGGCGCACTCAAGGGCAAGGGCCTCGAACTCGTCTGGCTCAAGAGCTGGGAAGATGCTTTCTTCATTCATGTCCAAGGCTCGGGCCGCATCCGCTTTGCCGATGGCAGCTTCATGCGCCTGGCCTATGGCGCAAAGACCGGCCAGCCCTATACCGGCATTGGCGGTGTTCTCGTCGAGCGCGGCGTTCTCACCAAAGATAATATGTCGATGCAGGCGCTTCGTGGCTGGATGAAAGACAATCCCCAGGCGGCGCGCGAGTTGATGTGGGAGAACAAATCCTTCGTTTTCTTCCGCGAAGTGAAGGTCGATGACCCCGGCCTCGGCGCACCCGGCGCCCAGAAAGTGTCACTGACACCCTATCGCAGCCTGGCCGTTGACCGCAGCCTGTGGATGTTCGGAACGCCTATCTGGCTTGATACGCAAACCCCTTCCGGCCCCGATAGCGCGCCTGAAACTTTTCGCCATTTGATGGTGGCGCAGGACACCGGCACCGCCATCAAGGGCCATGTGCGCGGCGATGTCTATTGGGGCTGGGGCGACAAGGCAGCGCTCACCGCGGGCCAGATGAAATCGCAGGGCCGCATGATTGTCCTGTTGCCGAAGCCATTGGCGGCAAGGCTGTTGCGGACGCAATGAAGAGGAAAGCCTTTGAGGTGCCGGATCGCGGGCTGTGGGATGAGGTGGCCCGTTCGATAAGGCCGCTCGGCAAGCAAGCCTTGAAGCAAAGCGTTGCCGCCGCTCCCGTGTCCAAGCACATGAATTTGTTTGCGGCCCACTTGCCCTTACCAAGTCGCCCGCACCCAGGATCACCTCAACAAATCAGCCGCCGCCGATCACCGGATTTGACCGCCGCACCGAGCAGCGGCTCATGCGCGGCAAGGTGGAGATTGAAGGCAGGCTTGATCTCCACGGCATGAATTTGGAAGAGGCGCGCATCCGGCTTCTTGATTTCATCGCGGGCCGCCGCGCCCAAGGCCTGCGGCTGGTGCTGGTCATCACCGGCAAGGGCGCTTCGCCCTTCGCCAGCCACACGCTGCATGGGCGGGATCATTTTTATGCGCCCGAGCGCGAAGGCCGCCTGCGCCGCCAGTTGCCGGAATGGCTGCATGAGGCGGGCTTTCGCACCCATGTCACGGGCTTTCAACCGGCGCATCCCAGGCATGGCGGCGGCGGCGCTTTTTATGTAAAGCTGCGCCGGAACTGAGGGAGCGGAGATGACACCCTTTGGCGAGAAGATGCGGAAACTGCGCGCCGACCGCGCCATTACCCTGAAAGAAATGTCGGCGGCCATCGGCGTTTCCAGCGCCTATCTCTCGGCGCTTGAGCACGGCAAGCGCGGCCGTCCCGGCTGGCATCTGATCCAGCGGATCATCGCCTATTTCAACATCATCTGGGACGAGGCCGAAGAGGTGACGAGGCTGGCCCGCATCTCGCATCCCCGCATCGCCATTGACACCAGCGGCCTCAGTCCGCTGGCCACCGAACTCGCCAACCGCCTGGCCGACGACATCGGCAAATTGGAGCCGCAGGTGCTGAATGAATTGCTGGCTGTATTGTCGGCGAAGAAGCAGGGTGTGAAATAACTTGTCCCTCCCCCTTGTGGGGAGGGATTAAGGGTGGGGGTCGCTCCGGCGGCGCAGAATGGAGAATGACTCTTTTCCAACTCGAACGACTTCCCGACCCCCACCCCTTCCCCTCCCCACAAGGCTGTCATATGCACATATCTTTTCTTGCGGTATGGGATTGGCGGTGATTCTCTGACGTTTGTTTGAGTTGGGAGGATTGCCATGGGTTCCGCTTTAGCGCTTGGGATGTCATACGGGTTTGGGACGTTTGGAGACGAGCGGCTCAAAAAAGGGGGGCCTTGCTGCATCGTGCACTGGTCAATGAACCGGGCACGTGCATCCGCAGACTGGGTGGTGGCAAGCGTTCGCGCGAGATACGTTTTACGAGGTTTTTGCGGCATCCGGCAGTGACCTCGGAAGCAATTTTCGCCTCGGCCGGCGAGCGCACCGGCGTGCTGGCTGCGGGCCGCGAGGTTCTCGCCATTCAGGATACAAGCGACCTGATACTGGGCGGGGCCAAGCGTCGGCGACAGGGATATGGGCCCGTCGGGAAAGGTGGTGCAATACGCGGCCTGACGCTTCATGCGGTTTTGGCTGTGGACGCCCACAGCGGTGAAGTTCTGGGCCTTGCCGGAGGCGAGGTGTGGAACCGGACTGGCGGCAAGGTCAGTCCGCATGCAAGCCGCCGTCTCGAAGACAAAGAATCGCTGCGCTGGATCACGGGTGCTGAAACAGCGGCACGGGTCTTGGCCAAGGCTGCCAGCATCACGGTGACCGCCGACCGGGAAAGCGACATTTATGAGGACTATGCGAGACGGCCCGCCAACGTTCATCTGCTGACACGCATGCATCATAACCGCTGTCTTGTTGACGGCCGGAAACTCCATGACCAAATGGATGCGCAACAGTCCACAGGCGATCTTGAAACGGTTGATATCCCTGCAAAACCAGGCCAAGCGGCACGTCAGGCAAAACTGGCGCTGCGATTCTGCAAGGTCGAGGTCAAAGCACCACACCGTGGCATGCCCGGCGCTGCGCTCCGCCGCCTGCCGCCAAGCTGCACCCTGTGGGCTATTGATATCCGCGAAGTTGGTGCAGCAGAAGGCGTCACACCCATTCATTGGCGGCTTCTCTCGACGCGAGTTGTCGAAGATCGCAATGCGGCCCTTGCCAGCTTACGGCTCTATCGCATGCGCTGGAGCATTGAAGAATACTTCCACAGCCTCAAGAGCGGCGGCTTCAACATCGAGGAGGCAGACATCGCTGATCCCGACCCGATGATGGTGCTGACCGCAGTTGCAGCGGTTGCCGCCGTTACTGTCATGCAGCTGATCAAGGCCCGCGACAATCCAAAAGGCCAAGCCATCGCGGTTGTCTTCTCAACACTTGACCGCAAGATCATGGCCATCATCAACGCCGACTATGAAGGCCCAAATCCACGTCCGCGGCAAAAGAATCCGCATCCCACGACCTCTCTCGCCTATGCCACATGGGTCATTGGGCGCCTCGGCGGATGGACTGGCTACTACGACAAACCCGGACCCAAGACCCTCACCGCAGGACTACGCAAGTTCGAAGCCATCAAACGCGGCGCAATCATATCGCGAAAAGATATGTGAATCAGAGAGTCCCCACAAGGGGGAGGGGCATTGTTACGAAGCCCATCCGATTATCGCCTTCTCCCGCCCAAGGGGTGGGAGAAGGTGGGCGAAGCCCGGATGAGGGCCTCTTCAATCACAGATTCACGTTTCAATCAGCGTCGTGCTGCTCCGAACCACATTAGTCCGTAGACGGACGGTTTCTGCCTTTGCGTGGGCGGCGCTTCAGGACGTGTCGGGCTTCAGTGCATCACAGGCGAGGCCGTGGCATTCGATGAGCACCTCATCGACTTCGTGCACCGGCTTCCGGCGATAACCGGGCGGATGGCCCGGCCGGAGCGGCGACTTGAACTTTAGGGCTTTTGCGGTCTCGCGCTTGACCCGCCAGCGGGCGAGACGCCGGGCCTGGCGCGGCAGATCCTCGAGCGCCAGCTTGAGGGCCTGGAGCCTGCGGGTGAGGCGCGCGACACCCACGAGGCCATCGGGCGGCGGAGCGGGATCGGCGGCGGGAGGGCGCGCCTGCCACAGGGCCGTCACCCGGGGATCGCTTCCGAAGATATGGATGCGCGGGAGCATCCGCGGGGCTGTTTCGCTGTGCTGCCACGCGAAGTTTTTCCGCGGATCGAAGAGCTGGAAGGAGGGATGTGAGTGCCCACCACCCTTCCCGATGGGCCCCGCCGGCATGGCGCGCGAAGGTGCCAGCTTCACCACAAGGCCGCGTGCCGCGATGACCACAAGGCGCCGCATGGCGGATTCAGCGGGCCGCAGCACCCGCAGCACGGCGCTATGGACCGGGCGCGGAAGTCGCGAAACCGTGGCATCGCCTGCAAGCCCCAGCATGGCGAAAAGGGCCGCAACTATGGCCTTGAGCGCTTCGCTGTTGCGTTCGATGGCCCTGGCCCAGTCCATGATGTTTCCTATCCAACATATAGAACAAAACAGGAACATAAACTGATAGGAATATATTGTCAAGGGGTAAATTCAAAAATACTACAACTAACCGCTCCCTATTAGGAGAAGGAGAATAATTAAATGCACTGTCCCGTAATTCAGTAATTCAAGGGCGCGGATTAACGCGTCACCCGTCACCGGCAACGGCGGCACATTCTCGCCGACCCATTCATTTAGATATTCTACGCCGCGCGCCGTCATTCATCCGCTCCATACCAACTTATTTTGTAGGGCTTATATCACAATCTCGGCGACCCATTGCCTGAGTAATATACCGGGCCAAGCTTGCTTCATTGAACATGAACTGCGCAAGCACGAAACCTTGAGCTGCAGCATCCTCCATGAACTTCTTTGCCAACTGTTCGGCTTTATTTAGGTTCCGAGGTTGATGATCCACATTTTCATCAGTCCAAAACTCTAAGAAGGCTGCGGGATTCCGACTCATATTTCTACCGCTCCATAAATTCAGGAAGCCGCGCAACGGCGGCCGCGATTGATCTGGCTTCGGCCGTGGTAGGAAGGTTCAGAATACTTCTCCGTACTTCTTCATCCTCTCGGCGATGCCAAAGGGTTCCACTCTTCAGAAGCAAGCGAAAAGCTCGACAGTGCACTTACGGCGGTGTAGTGTTTGGGCTGATGGTGTGCCGCTGTAGACCCAGTCTGCCATTTCTAATTGTGATTGTGGCTACGTGTCCTCAGTACATCCCATAGCGCAGGAGTAATCATGGCACGCTTGTGGAATGGTCCGGCGAAATTTCTCTTCATCCCTCTAATTGTGGAAGGACGGCCTGGGTACAATCCGCCTCCAACCGACTATGAGGAGTTAATCCAGCGCCGATTATACTTCGATCCCGATCCAGGAACGAATGAGGATCGATCACTGACGTCCTATATCAGTTCTATTTCCTACGGCCGAGCTTCATTGGATGCTGTAGTGTCATCGCCGATAACTCTTGATAACTTTGGTGACGAAGAAAACCCCACACTTCTTGCAATCAACGCACAACCAGATGCTCATTTGTACGAGTACATCTCAGTTGTCTATCCGCCTAACAATCGCGGGGCTGGATCAGGCATGGCCCAACCTGGCCAAATTCAGTTCTCTCCTCCTCGGACGCCAAACTTTACCCGAGCCCGATCCCGCTTCCGGCACGATGCACCAATTGGTACCTGGGCAATGGAGGTAATCCACAACGTGACTGAAATAGGCGACTACTACAACGGCGTTAGCCATCCGGGACGCTTCGAAGAGATGGCGGATGCCGCAGCGACACATCCATGTTCGTACACCAAACTTGAGGCTGGCTGGCTCGACCGGGAAGTGGTTCCCTGGCACGGCGGCGGCAGGCGGACTTATGAATTGCACGCAATTGGTCTGTCACACCCTCCGCCGGATGGTCGCGTGGCGGGTATTAGGGTCCAGGTTTTGGGGTCTGACCGCTATTTCATCATTGAGGCGAGGCTCAAGTGCGACCGCTGGGAGCGAGGCTTCTCTGGCTCACGCGGAATTCCCTCAGAGGGTGTCGTCGTTTATGAGTTCGCCCCCGAGAGCGATCCCTGGCCAAAAATAGACGCCAATGGACCCTGGCCACCCCTCGAACTGCGGACTCCAACGGCCCTTACAGCCGGTCAAAGCTACCATCACCAATCCAGTGAGACATTTGTGAACGTCAGATCGGCCACGGCAGGGGGGTTCGTAGTAGACCTTTCGACCAATGACGTCTTGGTACCTTTTGTGGAGGAGCAGAATGGGGCAATTGCGGACTCCAGAATCCGGACGGCCGGACTTAAGCCAGTATTCACGGGGGCCTCCGGACAGGAGGCCTGGGTTCAGAACCAGTCCCCAAGGGCCGGAACTCGGGTTCTGCCAGGAAGTGAAGTGACAATGCGGCTTCGAACGGGTCCCATACCCTAGGGATATTGCGAAGAATGAAATCATGGGTCGTCCTTACTTGGCAAAGGCCGTGACTCGGTTGACTTCATTTGGCGCGTTACTAGTTGCGGTAGTTGGATTTAGGCCCAGCATAAAGCAGCTGCGCCAAGCGTCTCAGTTCGCAGCGGCCTATGGTCCCCGACCGTTTCAGACGCCATCCGCCGCCTCGTCGAGATGGGGCTGAAAGGGAAGCGGTAAGCAACAAGGAATATTGCCAACAACCGTCACTAGTTTGGGACACTTTGGCTAAACTTGGCGAATAGTTTGTCGCTGTTAATACGAGGGAGGTTGTCGAATGAGCCCTACGCATAAAACCCAAATTATCTGTGCCATAATAGTAGGTGTGATTGGCACCTGGGGTGCTGCGGTAATTACGAGCTGGGACAAGAAATCTCCACCGTTGCCAGATAAGCCAGAAATTGCACCGCCGCGCGAACCGACCTGTAAAGCAAAGCGAACCGACGTGGGTGATCGAGAAATAAGAACAAGCAGTGCCGACGTTATAAAGGTTAGCCCCGACTCTGAAATAGATTCAGACGATTGGACCAGAGTATCGATACGTTACAAAGTCGCTTTTTTACAAAACAAAACAGTTGTCATGACTCTTGTGTGGGAGGCACAAGAACTTAATAGCAACCGGAGCAATGGTAATACGAGAATAACGTCGCGAAAACAGATAACGCTCTTCGAAGTGTCACCACAATGTACAAACTCGGTAATAACTGGCTCCTCCAACTTAGATGTTGACGCATCGCAGACGCAGGTTTTTGGAGGCGAGCAACATGAGCTGGTACCTTTCCAAAGCAGCGTCGGAAATTTGAGGGATATTAGTGTTCGTTTTGACGGACCCGGACCCTCTGATGATCAGCGACAGCAATTAGTAGGAGTGTTCAGGGGTTTTAATGTAAATGTTTCCGAAACGCCCTAGAACGGTACGCCCTTGCTTTGTCGGGAAAAGTTTATCCCTCACGGCCACCCAAAAAACCAGCGTGAGATGGCAGCGACCTGAATGCCGACAATCGCCAGCGAAGCGAGCAGCAACAGGGCATTGAAAATGAGTTGTTTCAATCTCTAGGTGTTCCTGGTTCGCCGACCAAGCCTGAGGAAGCATTGAAGCTGCAACGGCCGTTGCCGGATGGCAGTCTCAAGATTGTGGCGCGTGGTGAGAAGAAGGATGGATAGTTTTGAATCTTGATCCTTCGAGTTGGATGATTGGTACTGGGCCGATTGCCTTGTTCATAATCGGCGTATTCAAGTTTGGCAACTCCGCACGGGAAGAGTTGAGCCTAACAATAGCAACATTATGTCGGCCTTTGGTGTTGCTGGCGGTATAGTTGTACTTAGTGCTTGGCTAACCGATATGATCAACACGGGGAATTCGATTTCTGGAAGTTTGCCTGGCTAACAGTATTGGGGACAGCGGCAATTTTTGCCATTGGTTACGTGGTGCCTCAATCCGACTTTGGAAAGGCGTGGGCATGCAAGATCAGGAAACGCTCAAATTGGCAAGCGATCAGGAATATTATGTTTTCCTTCGGGATGCTTGGCCCAGCAGCGCGCCGATGATGGGGAGAATTGCTTGGGATGGCCAGCAAAACTCGTAACCGGTTGCTAATTGGTTGCTAGACCAAGCTGACCAAAATCACTATCTAATGTAACCTATTAAAAAATGGTGGAGCCAGACGGAATCGAACCGACGACCTCTTGCATGCCATGCAAGCGCTCTCCCAACTGAGCTATGACCCCACAGGTCTTTTCAAATATGAAACCGGAACGCGTTCCGGTTTCAAGGGCGGGCGGAACCTAGTTCCGCCATCGCCAACAATCAAGTAAAACTTCGCATCGCGAAAAAGAAGCGATTAAACCTCTTCCTCGCCCTCCTTGGCCCCGGCGCCGCCATCGAGAAGGCTGGAAACATTGTCGCCGTCCTCTTCTTCAACCACAAGGAAGGTATCATCCTCTTCGCCGTCGGCGGGCTCCGCATCCTCGCCGAGATCAACATCCTCGATGCCGGCGGTTTCATCATCGTCCTTGCCATCTTCTTCAATGTCTTCAAGGCTGATGAGTTCGACATCGTCCTTGTCGGTTTCCTCGACCACCACCTTCTCGCGCGGCTTGGGCGCAGGCGCCGCGGCGCCGGGATAATCGCCCTTGGACGGGAGAATGGCGGCAGCGATAAAATTCGCATTGCACTTGGGGCAAACGATGGGATTCTTCAGTAAATCATAGAACCGTGCGGCGCATGATGGGCATGTACGCTTGGTTCCGAGTTCAGCATTGACCACGGTTGATCCTTTCGAGATCGGCATTGGAGTAAGGATTTGAGGCTCCCTTGCCACGGGTTTTGCCGAATGTCAAAGCCGTGGCAAGGGGCAGGGGGTGACAGGGTAAATCAACCCGTGTATCGAAACGCTGCAAATGACCCACGCAACCGCCAAAACCCTGCCCCTCATCTCGCGCAAAGCCACCGGCCTCAAGGGCCGCATCAAAGTGCCGGGCGACAAGTCCATGTCGCACCGCGCGCTGATGTTGGGCGCGGTGGCGATTGGTGTCACCACCATCAAGGGGCTTCTGGAAGCCGAAGACGTGGTGAACACCGCGAAAGCCATGGCGGCATTGGGTGCGGGCACGCACAGGGATGACCAGGGCGTCTGGCATGTGCAGGGTGTGGGTGTTGCGGGATTGAAATCGCCCGATGCGCCGCTGGATTTCGGCAATTCCGGAACCGGCGTCCGTCTGGCGCTGGGGCTGATGGCGACAACGCCGCTGGTTGCAACCTGCGTGGGCGATGCGTCGCTTTCAAAGCGCCCCATGGGCCGGGTGACCAAGCCTTTGGAGCAGATGGGAACCCGTTTCGAGGCAGCCGATGGTGGCCGCCTGCCGCTCACCATCCACGGCGCAAAACATGCGGTTCCCATGACCTACACCTTGCCCGTGGCGTCAGCCCAGGTGAAATCCGCCGTGCTTCTGGCAGGCCTCAATGCGCCGGGCATCACCACCGTGATTGAACCCGTGGCGACGCGCGACCATACCGAGCGCATGCTGGCGGCCTTCGGCGCAAAGCTGACGATTGAGGACAGGGACGGCGTTCGCCATGTCTCAGTTGAAGGCCAGCATGAATTGCAGGCGCAGGATCTGGACATTCCGGGCGATCCCTCGTCCGCCGCCTTTCCCATGGTGGCCGCACTTCTGAGCGAAGGCTCCGACATTACCATTGAAAACATCATGCTGAACCCTACCCGCACCGGATTGATTGTCACGCTCATCGAAATGGGCGCTGATATCACCATTGAAAACCGCAGGGTTTCCGGCGGTGAGGACGTGGGCGACCTGCATGTGAAAGCATCGAAGCTGCATGGCGTGCGCGTGCCGGCGGCGCGCGCGCCGTCGATGATTGACGAGTATCCCATTCTCGCCGTGGCCGCTTCCTTTGCCGAAGGCACCACCCGCATGGACGGCCTCGAGGAATTGCGCGTCAAGGAAAGCGACCGTCTGGCCGCGGTTGAGGCGGGGCTTCAGGCCAATGGTGTTTCGACCCAATCGGGGCCGGACTGGCTGGAAGTTTCAGGCGGCGGCGCACCCGGCGGCGGCAGGGTCACGACCCACATGGACCACCGCATTGGCATGGCATTCCTGATCATGGGGCTGGCCTCGCGCATTCATGTCAGCATTGATGACAGCAGCTTTATCGCCACCAGCTTTCCGGATTTTGTCGGGCTGATGAACGGCCTCGGTGCCCGCATGGCGCCCATCGACGCCAAATGATCATCGCCGTTGACGGGCCCGCCGCCGCAGGCAAAGGCACCCTCGCGCGCGCCCTCGCAAAACATTTCGGCTTTCATTTTCTCGATACGGGAACGCTCTACCGGCGGGTGGGGCTGGCGGTTCTGAAATCCGGCGAAGACGCGGCGCAGGTTGCCCAGCGCCTGAATGATTATGCCTATCGATGAATCAGAATTGCGCAGCGAAGAAGTGGGTGCCATGGCGTCCGTTGTGGCCGTCATTCCAGAAGTGCGGTCAGCCCTTCTCAGCTTTCAGCGCGATTTCGCGTCACAAAAGCCGGGTGCTGTATTGGATGGCCGCGATATCGGCACCGTCGTCTGCCCCGATGCCGAGGTGAAAATCTATGTCACAGCCTCTGCCGAAGTGCGCGCCAAACGCCGCCAGGAAGAACTCAAGTCCTACGGGCAGGACGTAGATTTTGAAGCCGTGCTTGATGATATCAGGAAACGCGATGAACGCGACAGCACCCGCGCGGTGGCGCCATTATTGCCAGCCAAGGACGCCACCATCCTTGATACGTCTGACATGACGATTGAAGCCGCCGTTGCCGCCGCCATAAGGCTAGTTGGCTGACTTGCCCTGCCAATTGATCAGGAATATCCAGGCCGTATAGGCAAACAACCCGCCCGCCACCACAATCCAGATCGGCTCCTTGGTATAGAACAGCTCAAACGCCGTCCAGCCCCCGACAACCGCCACCAGCGCAATCCGCCGCCACAGGGGTTTGTAGAAGGGATGGCTTTCATCAACGATTTTCATGGCGCTTTTCTAGGGGAAGAGCGCGCCCGAGTCCACGCTGAATCAAGCGGTTGCCCTCGCCCCGGCTTTGAGCTATAGCCAGCCCCGTTGGAGGTCGCCCGGCTGCGCCGGGTGAACATGATCGGGGTGCCGGACTGAATAAAGTTCGCGCCCTTAATTGTTTCAGATTCTGCACAAATTGGCAAAGCCTCCGAGCTTAAGTGCTGGCGCTGGAACTTACACGTGGATTGCCCGCAACGGGTGAGCCGCATAACCATTAGGACTACTCCTCACATGGCGAAATCTGTCGCTTCCATGAACCCCACCCGCGAAGACTTTGAAGCCCTCCTCACCGAGAGCTATCTCGACAACCCGGCCACCGAAGGCGTGGTTGTCAAAGGCCGTGTAACGGCCGTTGAAAATGATTTTGTGATTATCGATGTTGGTTTGAAAACCGAAGGCCGCGTGGCGCTGAAGGAATTTTCGCAGCCCGGCAAGGATATCGCCATCAAGGCTGGCGACACGGTTGAGGTTTATCTTGAGCGCATTGAAAACGCCCTCGGTGAAGCCGTCCTCTCGCGCGACAAGGCCCGCCGCGAAGAAGCCTGGACCCGCCTGGAGGAAATGAGCACCAAGAATGAGCGCGTTGATGGCGTGATCTTCGGTCGCGTCAAGGGCGGATTTACCGTTGATTTCGGCGGCGCCGTCGCCTTCCTGCCTGGCTCACAGGTTGACATTCGCCCCATCCGCGATGTGGGCCCGCTGATGCATGTGTCCCAGCCCTTCCAGATCCTGAAAATGGACCGCCGCCGTGGCAACATCGTTGTGTCGCGCCGCGCCATCATGGAAGAAACCCGCGCCGAGCAGCGCACTGAGCTTGTGCAGAACCTCGCCGAAGGCCAGATCGTTGACGGTGTGGTGAAGAACATCACCGACTACGGCGCGTTCGTTGATCTGGGCGGCATCGATGGCCTCCTGCACGTCACCGACATTGCCTGGAAGCGCGTGAACCATCCATCCGATGTGCTGACCGTTGGCCAGACCATGAAGGTGCAGATCGTGCGCATCAACCCCGAAACCCAGCGCATTTCGCTTGGCATGAAGCAGCTGGACAAGGATCCGTGGGAACTCGTGGCTGGCAAATACCCGATTGGCGCCCGGGTGCGCGGCAAGGTGACCAACATCACTGATTACGGCGCATTCATTGAGCTGGAAGATGGCATTGAAGGCCTCGTCCATGTCTCCGAAATGAGCTGGACCAAGAAGAACGTGCACCCCGGCAAGATCCTTTCAACGACCGAAGAAGTCGAAGTGCAGGTTCTCGAAATCGATTCGTCGAAGCGCCGCATTTCGCTGGGCCTCAAGCAGGTTCAGGACAATCCATGGGAAACCTTCACCTCGAAATATCCCAACGGCACTATCGTTGAAGGCGAGATCAAGAACATCACCGAATTCGGCCTGTTCATTGGCCTCGATGGCGATGTTGACGGCATGGTTCACCTGTCCGATCTCGACTGGAAGCGCGCTGGCGAAGAAGCCATCAAGGACTACAAGAAGGGCGACATCGTCAAGGCCATCGTTCTCGATGTGGACCGTGAAAAGGAACGTATCTCGCTTGGCATCAAGCAGCTCTCTGGCGATCAGCCAAAGACCGCTGGCGGCTCAGGCATCAAGAAGGGCGACACGGTCACCTGCGAAGTGGTGAAGGTTGAGGATGCCGGCCTTGAAGTGAAGATCGCGGGTTCTGACATGACTGCTTACATCAAGCGCGGCGACCTCGCCCGTGACCGCTCCGAACAGCGCACCGAACGCTTCGCCGTTGGTGAGAAGTTCGATGCCAAGATCACGGTGTTCGATGCCAAGGCGCGCAAGATGAACGTGTCGATCAAGGCGCTTGAAATTTCCGATGAGAAGGACGCCGTGGCGCAATATGGCTCGTCTGATTCAGGCGCATCATTGGGCGACATCCTCGTTGCGGCCCTCAAGAAGAAAGACGCCGAAGACAAGGAGTAATTCCTTACACTTCGCTTGAAATATACTCCGTCCGGGCGGTTACATCCGGGCGGAGTTTCCTTGTATAAGGACCGTTGTTAGGTGGAGGATGTCTGGTGTCAATGAACCAAGCTGAACTGATCGTCGATCGCAGGCAAATGAAGCGGCGCCTGTTGCGCTGGCGCGCTGTTGCCGTCGTGGCCGCACTTCTCGCACTTGGCTCATTATTCTGGACGGGTGGCGATCTCAAAAAATATTCCGATCATATTGCGCGCGTACGCATCGATGGATTGATTACCGGCGACCAGGACACCCTTGATCTTCTGGACGAGATTGCCAAATCAAAGAAAGTCAAAGCCCTCATCATCCGTATCGACAGCCCCGGCGGCACAACCGCAGGCTCGGAAGCGATCTACGAACAGATCAGGAAAATTTCAAAGGACAAGCCCGTTGTGGCAGTGATGGATACAGTCGCTGCATCAGGTGGTTATATCACCGCGATTGCTTCTGATTATATTGTGGCGCGTGGCAACACCATTACCGGATCCATCGGTGTCATTTTTTCATTCCCTGAAATCTCCAAATTGCTCGACACGCTCGGCATCAAGATGGAAGAAATAAAATCCGGTGAATTGAAAGCTGAGCCTTCACCTTACAAGCCGGTGTCCGATCGCGTGCGCGCCGTATCCAATGAGATGGTGCAGGAATCATTTGCGTGGTTTACCGGCCTTGTTGTCGAGCGCCGCAAGCTGACGCTGGAACGTGTTAAGGTTTTAGCCGATGGTCGCATTTACACGGGACGTCAGGCCATGAAAGAAAAACTGATTGATGCACTGGGCGGCGAAGAAGTGGCCGTGGCCTGGCTCGAAACCGACAAGAAGCTGGCAAAAGACATGGAGATTGTGGATTGGGCCAATCCGGTAAACGCTGATCCCGCCGGTTTGGGCTTCTCGATTGCCAATATTATTCTCAAGACGCTGGGCTTTGAAGGCCTTAAACGGCAGGTTGAAGCGGCAAGGCTTGACGGCTTGCTCGTGCTTTGGCACCCTCAGCTCTGACGCGCTCATCAGGACAGGCTGAATCATGATAAAATCCGAACTTGTGCAAAAAATAGCCGACGGCAACACGCATCTCTATCACCGTGACGTGGAGCGCATTGTAAACCGGATACTGGACGAAATCATCCGCGCCATGCGCGATGGCGAGCGGGTTGAATTGCGGGGCTTCGGCGCCTTTTCAGTAAAAGCGCGAAGTGCCCGCACCGGACGCAATCCACGCACCGGCGGCTCTGTTGAAGTAACCCCGAAGAAGGTGCCCTTTTTCAAGACCGGCAAAGAACTGCGCGCCCGGCTGAATGGCAAAACTGAATGATGTTACAGCGTATATTTCGCTGGACGATAGGCCTTCCGATTGCCCTCCTTGTTGTGGTTTTTGCCGTGGCCAACCGGCAATGGATCACCGTTTCATTTGATCCCTTTTCACGCGACAATCCTTTCGCTTCAATCGACATGCCGCTGTGGGTTTTGTTTTTCTGTGGAATTTTCTGCGGCCTGATTGCCGGATGGACGGCGTGCTGGTTTGCGCAAGCCAAATGGCGGCGCTCAGCGCGGGATGCGCGGAAGGAACTGGTGCAAACCCAGGCAGAAGCCAGCCAGCTGCGGCGTGACGTGACGCCTGTTGACCACAGCTTCCTGTGAAAGTTATTTCCGCTGCCGCGCTCGCGAAAGCCGCACCCTATATGGCAATCGTCGAAGCGTTGCGCGAGGGCTTCAGGGCCGAAATTGAAACGCCCGTGCGCCACCACCATGAGACAACGCCCCTATCAACCCTGCTGTTGATGCCGGCCTGGTCAAAAGAGTGGACGGGTTTGAAGACCGTTGTGGTCAAAACCGACAACGCTGCCAAGGGCCTTCCCACGGTTCAGGCGAGCTATCTTTTGATTGATAATGCAACGGGTGAAACCGTTGCCATTCTGGATGGCACGGAACTCACACGCAGGCGCACCGCGGCAGCTTCCGCCTTGGCGGCCGATTATCTGGCACGGCCTGATGCTTCAACTCTTGTCATCGTAGGGGCGGGGGCCTTGGCTCCCCATTTCATCAAGGCCCATGCGGCGGTGCGGCCGATCAGACAAGTTTTCATCTTCAACCGCTCGCCTGCGAAAGCAAATGCCATCGCGGAAGAGCTGAAAGCCGAAAACTTTGAATGCGCCGCCGTAACCGATCTGGAAACGGCGGTAAGGCAGGCTGATATCGTCTCCTGCATCACCACATCCACGGCTCCCATTGTCAAAGGCGCGTGGCTGAAACCTGGAACCCATGTCGATTTGGCAGGCGCCTTCAAGCCCGCCATGCGGGAAACCGATGGCGATGTGGTCGCGATATCGCGGGTTTTCGTGGATACCCGGCACGGCGCCTTTTCCGAGGCTGGCGATCTGCTGCAGGCGAGGGACGAAGGAAAGTTTGATTTTGCGGATGTTCAAGGTGATCTCTTTGAACTCTGCCGGGGCAGCGTGGCGGGGCGTGGCAGCCCTCAGGAAATCACCCTTTTCAAGTCATGTGGAACCGCACTTGAAGACCTCGCAGTTGCAACCTTGGTGTATTTGCGCTCGAAGTAATTTGCGGCTATCGAGACGCCATGATTAAGCCCAATCCCATTTGTGTGGCCCTCGATACGCCTGATCTTGAGCGGGCGCGGAGCCTTGCCAAGGTGCTGTCACCCCATGTGGGCTATATGAAGGTCGGCATGGAATTTTTCTATGCCCATGGCGCCAAGGGCTATGAAGCCGTAGCAGCGCAAGGCCTCCCCATTTTCCTCGATCTCAAGCTGCATGATATTCCCAACACGGTTGCCTCAGCCATGAAGGCTCTGATGCAGCTTGAGCCTAAACCCGCCATCGTCAATCTTCATGCGCAAGGAGGCTTCGACATGATGAGGGCGGCAGCCGATGCGGTAGCGGGCCGCTCAAAACTCATCGCTGTGACAATCCTCACCAGCCTTTCAAATGAAAATATTTGGGCCGCTGGCATGGATAATTCGCGCGACACGCTTTCCCATGCGGTTTCACTTGGCCGGCTTGCCAAATCGGCAGGTCTTGATGGCGTTGTTTGCAGCCCCAATGATTTGGCCGGTATTCGCAAGAATTTAGGAACGGATTTCCTGACGGTGGTTCCCGGCATCCGCCCCGCTGATGAAGCCTCCCACGACCAGAAACGGATCGCGACGCCTGCCGCCGCCATGGCAGCAGGTGCCGATATTCTGGTAATTGGCCGCGCTATTACGGGCTCTCCTGACCCGGCGGCGGCGGCCCGGAAAATTTTGCAGGAGATGGGCCATGGTTAAGGTCAAGATCTGCGGCCTTTCAACGCCCGAAACCATGGACGCCGCATTAGGTGCAGGTGCGGATTTTGTGGGGCTGGTTTTTTATGCCAAAAGCCCGCGCAATGTTTCGCTTGAACAGGCAGCAATACTGGCTGATCGCGCAAGGGGTCGTGCCAAGATTGTGGCCCTCGTCGTAGATGCCGATGACGCCGCACTCAGCGCCATCAATACTGGAGTGAAGCCTGATTATTTTCAGGCCCACGGTTCAGAAACACCAAAGCGGGTGTCTGAAATTGTGGTGCTGACAGGAAAACCCGTCATCAAGGCAATCAAGGTGGCTGAACCTGCCGATATTGCAACGGCGGCTGAATATGCGGGCAATGCCGCCTTCATTCTCTATGACGCGAAAGCCCCGGAAACCTTGGCTAACGCGCTTCCCGGCGGCAATGGCATTGCCTTTGACTGGCAGCTGCTGGCCAAAGCCAAGGATTTCATGCTGTCGGGCGGGCTTAACCCGGAAAATGTCGCGCAGGCCATAGCGGCGACCAGTGCGCCTATGGTTGACGTGTCATCGGGTGTTGAATCCGCCCCCGGCCGTCAAGGATGTTGCACTGATCCGGAAATTTATTGAGGCTGCGCGAGCTGCCCGCTAGTGTTGGATTGAAAGCGAGTTTTTATGGATAAGCCACAGGTTAATTCCTTCCGCACCGGGCCCGACGAAAAAGGCCTGTTCGGAATTTACGGCGGGCGTTTTGTCGCCGAAACCCTGATGCCGCTCATTCTGGAGCTTGAGCAGGCCTACAAGGACGCCAAGGCCGATCCTTCATTCCAGGCAGAGCTCGATTCATTCCTCGAGCATTATGTGGGAAGGCCGAGCCCGCTGTATTTTGCGGAACGCCTCACCGAACATCTGGGCGGCGCAAAAATCTACTTCAAGCGCGATGAGCTTAACCACACCGGCGCCCACAAGATCAACAACGTGATGGGACAAATTCTATTGGCGCGCCGCATGGGCAAGAAACGCATCATAGCGGAAACCGGTGCCGGCCAGCATGGCGTGGCGACCGCCACCGCCTGCGCGCGCTTCGGCTTGGAATGCATCGTTTATATGGGCGAAGTGGATATCGAGCGCCAGAAGCCCAACGTGTTCCGCATGAAACTGCTGGGCGCTGAAGTGGTGCCAGCCCTTTCCGGCTCGCGCACCTTGAAGGATGCGCTGAACGAAGCGCTGCGCGATTGGGTGGCCAATGTGGAAGATACTTTCTATTGTATCGGCACGGTTGCAGGCCCCCACCCCTATCCGGAAATGGTGCGTGATTTCCAATCGGTGATCGGTGTTGAAACCAAGCGCCAGATGCTGGCGCGGGAAGGCCGCCTGCCGGATTCACTTGTGGCCGCCATCGGCGGCGGCTCCAATGCCATGGGGCTTTTCCACCCTTTCCTGGATGACGCGGATGTGGAAATCATTGGCGTCGAAGCGGCGGGCCTTGGGCTCCGCACCAAGAAACACGCGGCGTCCATCACCGGCGGCAAGCCCGGCGTCCTGCATGGCAACCGCACTTACTTGCTGATGGATGATGATGGCCAGATCACCGAAGGCCATTCGATTTCGGCAGGCCTTGATTATCCCGGCATCGGCCCCGAGCATTCCTGGCTGCATGACATGAAACGCGTGCAGTATGTGGCGGCAACCGACAAGGAAGCGCTTGCCGCGTTCCAGCTTTGCTGCAAGCTTGAAGGCATCATTCCAGCGCTCGAACCTGCGCATGCCTTGGCCCATGTCATGAAAATTGCGCCGACAAAACCCAAGGACCATTTGATGGTGATGAACATGTGCGGCCGTGGCGACAAGGATATTTTTACCGTGGCAGATATTCTGGGCGTGAAGCTGTGAGCGGCCGCATCGAAAAGCGCTTTGCCGCTTTGAAGGCTGAGGGCCGTGCAGCACTGGTTACCTTCATCATCGCAGGCGATCCGGATTATGACACCTCGCTGAAAATCATTCAGGGCCTGCCGAAAGCCGGCGCTGACATCATTGAGTTCGGCATGCCCTTTACCGATCCGATGGCCGATGGCCCCGCCATTCAGGCCGCGGGCCTTCGCGCCCTTCATGCGGGCCACACCATGAAGAAGACCCTGAAACTGGTGAAAGCCTTCAGGTCAGGCGACAAGGAAACGCCGGTCGTGCTGATGGGTTATTACAATCCGATTTATATCTATGGCGTCGACAGGTTTTTGGTTGATGCCAAAGCCGCCGGTGTTGATGGCCTGATCGTTGTCGATCTGCCACCCGAAGAGGATGACGAGCTTTGCCTTCCAGCCATTGCGGCAGATATCAATTTCATCCGGCTCGCCACGCCCACAACCGATGACAAGCGGGCACCTGCCGTATTCAGGAACACCAGCGGATTTGTCTATTACGTCTCCGTACTCGGCATCACCGGCACCAAGGCACCCGATCTCAAGAGCGTGCAACAGAATGTCAATCGCTTGCGCAAGCACACGAACCTCCCCATTGCCGTGGGGTTCGGCGTGAAGTCAGCCGAACAGGCCCGCGCCATTGCCAAAAGTGCTGATGGCGTTGTAGTGGGCTCCGCCCTCGTGAGCGCCATTGGCAACAGCCTTACAAAGGCCGGAAAGCCCACGTCAAAGACCGTGAAAGCCATTCACGCCCTTGTGGGTGATATTGCGCGCGGCGTCAGGAGTTAAGCAAGTTGAACTGGATCAAGAATTTCGTCCGGCCAAAAATAAATTCCATCCTCGGCGTCAAGCGCGATGTGCCTGAGAACATGTGGATCAAGGATCCTGAATCCGGCCAGATGGTTTTTTACCGTGACCTTGAAGCCAACCAGTTCGTGTTTCCCGCCTCCGGCCATCATCATAGGCTGGCCGCCAACCTGCGGCTCAAATCCATGTTCGACCATGGCGAATATGAAACTGTGGTTTTCCCCACGGTTGCCGCTGACCCCCTGAAATTCCGCGACGAGCGCAAATATGTGGACCGCCTGAAAGAGGCGCGCCAGAAGTCCGGCAGCGACGATGCCATTCACGCAGGCTTTGGCAAGATTGACGATCTGCCGATTGTCATCGCGGTGCAGGACATGGGCTTCATCGCGGGCTCGCTGGGAACGGCGGCGGGCGAGGCCATCATCACGGCGATGCTGCTTGCCGTGGCCAAGAAATGCCCCTTCGTGTTTTTCGTGGCCTCTGGGGGGGCCCGCATGCAGGAAGGCATTCTCTCGCTGATGCAGATGCCGCGCACAACGGTGATGGTGCAGGAGCTTCGCGCCCACAAGCTGCCCTATATTGTGGTGCTTACCAACCCGACGACAGGTGGCGTCACCGCCTCCTATGCCATGCTGGGCGATTTCCACATCGCCGAGCCAAAAGCGCAAATCGGTTTTGCGGGCCAGCGCGTGATTGAACAAACCATCCGTGAAAAATTGCCGGAAGGCTTCCAGCGCTCGGAGTTCCTGCAGGATCACGGCATGGTCGATCTCGTCGTGCATCGCCACGAGATGCGCGCCACGGTGAGCCGCATTGCCCGCATCCTGATGAAGGCGCCTGAGGCAACCCTGTCAAATTCCGGCGCTTTGGTTCCGGCAATAGTTGAATAATATTTTGTCGCGCAGTGACGCCATATTGAACCGGTTGCTGGCGCTGCATCCCAAGATCATCGATCTCAGCCTTGATCGCATGCACCATATCCTGGCGAAGCTTGGCCACCCCGAAAGGAAACTGCCCCCCGTCATTCACGTGGCCGGTACCAACGGCAAGGGATCGACGGTTTCCTACATCCGGTCAATCCTCGAAGCAGCGGGCCTCACGGTGCATTGCTACACCTCGCCCCATCTCGTGAAATTCCATGAGCGCATTTATGTTTCCGGCGCATTGATCAGCGAGGAAGCGCTGTCTGAACTTTTGGAAGAGTGTGAAAAAGCCAATGGCGATACGCTAATCACATTCTTTGAAATCACCACCGCCGCCGCCCTGCTAGCCTACAGTCGCACGCCTGCCGACTATCTCATTCTCGAAGTGGGCTTGGGCGGCAGGCTTGACGCAACGAATGTCATCGACAGGCCGGCGCTTTCCATCATCACCGCCGTTGATTATGACCACCAGCAATATCTGGGTGACACGCTCACCGCCATCGCCCATGAAAAAGCCGGCATCCTTAAACCGCACGTGCCCGCCATTGTCGCAATCCAGCCCGATGAGGCGCGCGACGAGATTGAGCGCGTGGCCGATGATATTGGCGCGCCCCTCTTTATCGCCAATCAGGATTGGCAAGCCTACGAGCAGCATGGGCGGCTGGTTTACCAGGACGAAAATGGCTTGCTTGACTTGAGCATGCCTAACCTCAAAGGCCGCCATCAGGTTGATAATGCCGGCAATGCGATTGCCGCCATTCGGGCCCTTGATGAGCCGCGCGTTTCGGAAGCCCATGTCGAGCAAGGCTTGAAATCAGCCACCTGGCCCGCCCGCATGCAGCGGCTTGCCCATGGCGTTCTCACCACGCTCATTCCGCGTGATGCGGAGCTGTGGCTTGATGGTGGTCATAACCCTTCTGCGGGCCGCGTCATTGCCAGGGCCTTTGCCGATATTGATGACCGCCTGTCACGCCCCCTCATTCTCATCTGGGGCATGCTCAACACCAAGGATGCGGGGAGCTACATTGAGCCTTTTGCGGGCCTCGCCCAGCGCGTGATTGCGATTGCAATCCCCGACGAACCCAACGCCATTCCCGCCGAACAATTGGCAGCGATTGCCAGGAAACATGATTTGCCTGCCGAAACTGCAAGCTCACTCGCCAAAGCTTTGGGGCAGGCGTCAATGACAACGCCTGCCCCAAGAATTCTGATTTGCGGTTCACTTTATCTTGCAGGGCATGTGCTCAGTCTTCACGAAGACAGGCCAATGTCCGGCGTTTCAGGTGCCGCGCGCCGTTAGATTGATTGCTCAATCCACGACTGCAACTGGCCCTTGGGGGCTGCGCCAACCTTGGTGGCAGCAACCGCGCCACCCTTGAACACCATGAGCGTTGGAATGCCGCGCACGCCATATTTGGACGGCGTGTGGTTATTCTCGTCAATGTTGATCTTGACGATCTTGACTTTGGAGCCAAGGGCGGCGGCAATTTCTTCCAGCGCCGGAGCGATCATTTTGCAGGGGCCACACCATTCCGCCCAGAAATCAACAACGACAGGCACGTCGCTCTTAAGCACGTCGAGATCGAAAGAGGCGTCAGAAACCTTTTGTGTGGACACGATTGATTCTCCTTGAATTCAGCAGCTGGATCGAAAGTAGGTATCCCTTGGGGCAAGGTCAAGGGCGGCACACGCTCAAGTGATGGCTGCCATGCTGGAAACAGCCCTTTCCAGCTTTTCCCCGGCAACCCAGTCCAAGCGCGGCAGTGACGTCCACAGCAGGGCTGTGCGGATGGGCCGGTTGCCATAGGCCATGCGGAGTGCTGCCACATAGGCCGCAATTTGCACGAGGTAGGGGTGGTCGTCGGCCAAGCTTTCCGGCACATTCCAGTCTGTCTTGTAATCCAGCAGCAGTATTTCATCCGCTTTGATGGCCAGCCGGTCAATCTTGCCCGTCATGCGTTGGCCGTTTGGCAGAACGGCGCCGATTGTCACCTCCGCTTGGGCTTCCGCCCCGAAAAACCCGGCATGGCGGGGATTTGAAACAAGTGCCACGATCTGGTCAGCAAGCATCTCGTCAAGCTGGTTTTTCTTGAGAAGCCGCCTGGCATAGATGAAGCCCTGCGCGGGCGGCATCGCGGGGATTTCCTGCAAAATCTTGTGAATGGTGCGGCCCCGCGCCACCGCCGTTCTTGATCCGACGGAGTGGCGGACGAGCCGTGTGGGCGTCACAGTTTTCTGTGGGAGTTCAGGATAGGCTGGCAACTGCCAAAGCCAACGAGGTGTGGCGGCAATCTCCTTGGCTGCATCTGGCGCTGCCTGACCCGTGGTTGGATCATCGCCATATCGCCAGATAACCGTGCCATCTTCCTGATCAACACCGCGCAACAGGCTGGAGCCGTTGCGTGGATTTTTCAGGGCTTCTTCCACCATGACATGCCAGCAGTTATCTTCAATTTTTCTTTCGCCAAGCGCGCCGCAGATATAAAGCTCGTCGCGCGCCCGCGTCATTGCAACGTAAAGCAGGCGGCGATATTCCTCCAGGCCGGTTTCCTTGTTGGCGTCTTTCCAGGTTTCGACAACGGATGATTGCAACAGATTTGACAGCCGCCAGAATGGCAGCCTTGGCTTCGCAGGATCAGTCGCCACAAACATCAGGTTTGATGATTTGCGGTCGCTTGGAATGCTGGTTGTATCGGGCATGATGACAATGCTCGATTCAAGCCCCTTGGCTCCGTGAATGGTCATCAGGCGAACTTCGCCACGTCCGCTTTCCATGTTGCGCTTGATCTCGGAATCTTCCGAATGGAACCAATCGGCAAACCCGCGCAGCGAGGAAGTGTAATCGGCCTCATAGGAGAGTGACAATTCAAGCAACGCATCGAGCGCGTCTCCGGCTTCACTGCCCAGCCGCCCCAGTATTGATTTTCTTGTGGCATTCAAAACGCCAGAAAGAAATTCGTAAGGCCGGGACGTCTCCGCCTTTACCATCCAGGCTTGCAAAATTGCGAAAGCCGATTTGCAATCCGGATCATCGGATTGTTCCAATCTCTCCCACAAGGATATAGTGCCGCGCGCATGGGCGAGTGCAAAGAGCAGTTCTTCCGAGAGCGGCTTGGGCACCAGCGGACTCTTCAGGATGCAGGCCAGTGAATGATCATCGGCGGGCAGCAATACAAAACGCACCAGCGCCATCACATCAAGCACGGCAATATTCTCGGCAAGTTTCAAGCGGTCAGCACCGGCAACCGGAACGCCTTCCTTTCGCAGCTCGCTGATCAACGCATCAAACAGGACATTGCGCGTTCTGAACAGGACAAGAATGTCACCGGGCTCAGCCGTGCGGCCAAGGGCCGTGATGAAGCGTTTGCCGATCCAGGACTTGATTGTGCTGGGCTATTTTTTTGGCCAGCCGACGCTCGGGGCGATGTGGCAGGCTCCCGGTCAACCGGCGCCTGCCACGGCTCCGTCTCTGTCGCCTCGTCGGGCCGGATAAGCGGCCATAGTTCAAACAGGCCTGCCTCGCCTTTCCGGCTTGATTCATGGTGAAGGTTGCCGGGCAGGACCCCATCAAGGCCTGATCGGGCAGGCGTTCCCTCATCAAAAACCGTATCGACGATTTTCAGGATTTCCGCCGTTGAGCGATAGGAAATGGTGAGATCCACATCCTCAAATTTCTGACCCACATTCAAAATCTGGCTGCTGAATTTTTCACGTGAAACTTCAAACGCTGCGGGGTCAGCACCCTGAAAGCTGTAAATCGATTGCTTGCGGTCGCCTACGACAAACAAGGTGCGGCTGAGTGAATTGCGGGTGCCGGCGCCGGAAAAAAATTCTTCGGTGAGCGCATTGACGATCTGCCACTGGGCAAGGCTGGTGTCTTGCGCCTCGTCCACCAGCACATGTTCAAAACCGCCATCAAGTTTATAGAGAACCCACTGCGCGGCTTGCCGGTCAACCAGAAGGTCGCGGGCGCGGAGAATGAGGTCCTCGAAGTCATAAACCCCGCGCCGCTGTTTAGCCGCCTCAAAGGTAGCCGTAATTTCAATGGCGATGGTGAGCAGGGCAAGCGTTGCCTTGATGCGAACCAAGTTGTCCTGGGATTCAATGAGTGACACCACCCGCGCCAGTTCATCATTCAACCAATCGGCAATCCAGGGGTTTGCCCTTTGCACAAGCGCTGTAACGATGTTCTCGGGTTTTGTGGCACTTTTTCCCTTGGCAATCAGGAAGTGGCCACGGTGCGCTGCTTCCGCGGCCTGCGGGTCGGTTTCATTGATCAAGGCTGTATAGAAGTTTGCCGTTTCCTGATTGGTTTTTTTATCATCCAGTATCAACACGGCAATGAGCTGTTTCACCGCTGCATGGTCGAATAGCAAAAATTCATCACTGATAGCTCGCGGGTTGGCATTTTCAGGCACGTCCAACAGGCGCTGCAGCTCCAAGGCAAAATTTTCCAGCGAGCCATAGTGGTTGATCAGATCCTGGATTTCACGGCGTTTGCCAATGAGGTTTTCAAGCAAATTATCGAAGGCATCGGTTTGTGCGTATTGGACGACGGTTGTGAAAGCATCAAAAAGAGTGGCATTGGCTTCCTGCTGGGCCTGCATCAGCACATGATCGCGTGATTCTTCGAGCAACTCATTCGTCTGTTTGGAATCCAGCACTTTAAACCCCGGCACCATGCCGGCTTCAATTGGGAAGAGCTGGAGAATGCGTTCGCAGAAGGCGTGGATGGTTTGGATTTTGAATCCACCGGGTGTTTCCAGCGCTGCCGTAAACAGGCGGCGCGCCCGCGCCAGCGTTTGATGATCGATATAGTCACGGCCAATTTTTTTCAGGCGAAGTGTCAACTCCTTGTCGGATATGCCAATCCATTCGCCCAGCCGCTCATGCAGCCTGCTGGCCATTTCTGTGGCCGCCGCCTTTGTGTAGGTGAGACAAAGTATGGTCGACGGATTAACGCCTTCAAGCATGAGGCGGATGACGCGGTCCACCAGCACATGGGTTTTCCCGGAACCTGCATTGGCGCCCACCCAGGCGGAGGCTTTGGGGTTGGAAGCCCGTGTTTGATCGGGCGTTGCGCCCATGATTTTCGTCACGGCGTTTCCCCCGAAAGAATCCACTCCCTATGGCGCGAGAGATGGTCAAACCTGCCAATATCATCTTCATTCTGCATGCCAAAGCGCGGAATATAGGCTTGGTCAGCGTTCAGGTATTTTTTTAACAAGTCAATCAATCCCGCAAGATGCCGCCATGCGGCATCCATGGGAGGAAGCTTCAGTGGTTTCAGTTCGCCGGGCGGCACGCCACCGGTAATCCTGATATAGAGAAGCTCAGCGGTTTCGGCTTTTGCCATCCCTTCAAACGCGCCGCTCGCCAGCATGGCGGCTTCAAGGGTGAGCTGGGGTGAAAAATTCTTGGTGACTTCATCAGCGCTGGGTGGCGTGCCGGTCTTGTAGTCAATGATGCGCGCCCTTCCATCGCCCAGAATATCGATGCGGTCCGCCCGCGCGCTGAGCGTGAATTTAGATGGCCCCAAATCCAGTTCCATGCCGCCCCGGACTTCCGCATGGGATTTTCTGAGATCAAGGCGCAGCGCGGTTTCGTTGTCGATGATCCATCGGGCGAGGCGCAAATACCGCGACCACCAGAAGCTCATGATCTCCGAGCTTTCCCCATAGGGAAGGAAATGTTTTTTTCCCGTGGCAATGAGTTGTTCCAGCGCATCAGCCGGCAGTGTGTGGGGGTGCGCGCCAAAGAATTCGCCAATGGCATTGTGAAACAGCGTGCCGCGCAACGCCGCATCGGGCTTGGCTGCAATATCCTCAAGCGGTTCAAGTCCAAGGATTGCATTGGCGTAGATCGCGTAAGGGTCGCGGATCAGCGTTTCAATGCGCGTTACACTCAATCCTTGGGGCCTTGCGGAAACCGCTGGCCGCGGAAGGGGCTTGCCGCACGGCACAATTTTTTCCGGCTGGTCAAGCTGCTTTGCCCAATCCTGCCATGGCTCCCGCGGCAGATTCTGCGGATCAAGCCCGACAGCTTTGATAATCGTCTTGAGGCGCAAAATCCAGCGCGACGGCAACGCGGGCTCCATGCCATCGCGCCTCGACCATGTGAGGAAAACCCGGTCAGCGCCAAAGGCCTGGACAAAATCATGGGCGCTCTGGCCGATCTGCCGCTCCGGCTGCTGCATGCCGAAAATGTCGCGCATCGGCCGGTTGAGCCATGGCCCCGCATCGGACTGGCGCGGCCATTTCATTTCATTGAGGCCGCCGAGAATGATCGTTTCCGGGCGGATGAGACGGGCTTCGAGCAAGCCCAGGATGGCGAGGCGGGCAGTTTGATTGCGCGTGTCGCGGAAGGCCACGAGCTGCAGTTGCTGGCGGATGGCGATGGCGGCCCGGGTGAAATCACAGTCCGGAAAGCGGCGTCCTTCGTCGCGCAATGCTTCAAGCAAGGTACCCAGCGCTGCTGCCTCTTCACCCGTCTGAAATTCCGATCCGGCAAGATTCTCGGCAACTGAAACCAGCGCTTCAAGATGGCCCGCAAAACTGCCGGGCGGCCGGTCTGAAAGGGGCAGCAGAATTTCAGTCATACGCTGCACGCAATGGCGCATCTCAAGCCATGCATCCTCATCAAGCCTGCGGACAAGGGGATGCAGATGGGAATCCTGTTTGGCATTATCGGCCACCCACTCGAAATGCCGCAAAAAACCATTGAGCCCGTCACCCATTGGCGATCCGCGGAAGACAGTGATTTCAATGTTGCGTACAGCCTTGGTGAAAGCCTCTCTTGCGTAACCGAATTTTGCCAAGTGGTGGGTGAAGAGCGCTGAAAGGCTTGTTGCTGAAAAATTTGATTGAACGACATCCATCAGCAGCACCAGCAGTGCTGCTGCTCCGAAACGGCTGAGGGGTTCACCTGCAGAATCATCAACGGCAATATTCCAGCGCGAAAGGGCAGACTTTACACGCCTTGCCAAGTCACGGTCCGGCGTGACCAGTGCCACATCGCCCGAAGGTTTTTCTAGCGCGCGCCGCATGATAAGCGAAATAATCAGCGCTTCCTCATTCTTGTCCCGGGCTTCAATGAGCGAGACATTCTCGAGTGCATCCCTGACGTCATCCGCTTTGCCCTTCAGCGTCGTTTGCCATTTGTCGGCCACATCGGAAGCCCGCATGAGTTCACTGGCAAGCCAATCCCGCTTTCCACTGGCCACTCCAAGCACGGGTATGGCAAGGCGCTCGACGCCGAGCTCGTCAATGAATTGTTTCAGCGCATATTGCGGATGCTGGGGAGAGACGCTGGCCCAGCTTTCGGAATCCATGACCTGATCGAGTCCCGGCAGGATGACGACGCCGTTCTCAAGCTGTGAAATGGCTTTCAGCAGCTCGCGCGTGGCGGGGATTGTACCGGTTGAGCCAGCAGCGATCACGGGGCCAGCTGGAGGATTCTCCCTGAGGCGTTGGGCTTCAAGCCGCAACAGGCGGCTGCGCCTTTCCTTGGATCCCATAAGACCGTCGTTCATCAACAAAGCGGGAAGCTTGGTGCGGATAAGTTCAAGCAAGGTCAGGATCGACTCGCGGTGGCTAGCCAAATCAATTTGATAGGCCTCAGGCAGGCGGCTTAACGAAACTTCTTCGGTTTCGAGACTGTCAATGAGGTCGCCCAGGCTCGCGGCAAGCGATTGCGCCTGCTGTGGCGAGCTGAGAATTTCGCGGGCCAAATTCAGATGGGAATACTCTTTGGCCCACTCGTCAATCAGGTTGACCAACATGAACTGGCGGCCAATGGACGAGATCTCGTTGGGCAGCGCGGCATCAATATCCTGTGCTTCCAGCAAATCCTCATCCACATCGCCGATGGGGCGGATGCTGGGAAGAACGAGTGCCGATTGCCCGCTGTCCTTCAGGAGTTTTGCCTGGAGTTCCCGTGCCGCACGCCGCGTTGGCACAAATACCGTCCATGCGGCTAAATTTAAGACCGTTGTTTTCTTGGGTCCGTATATTGGAAATCCGTTGAGTATGGCCTTTGACAGGATATCAAGAAACGCGGCGTCGCTGGGTATTGTGAATACGTGGGCGCTGGTTTCATTCATGCTTCAGGTTTTTAGCAGTTCCGCTTCCGCAAGGCCAATGGCTTCGGGCGTTCCCACATGCAGCCATTTTCCGTCATGGGAAAGCCCATGCAGCCTGCCCCTTGAAATAGCCTCGTCCCACAGCAGGTTCATTGAAAATTTGCCCATTGGCGCATTTTTGAAAAGCCGGGGATGCACGAGATAGCCGCCGATGTAGGCAAGGGCTGGAAAGCCGCGCTGGCGAACAATACGCCCATCCTGCTTCAGCAGGAAATCACCCTGGCCATCATAGCCCGTGGTTTGCGCAACGGGGCAGAGCAGCAGCAGGCAATCCATCGCTTTATCATCCCAGGCAGCGCGCAATCGCTGAAGTGCGGGTATTTTCCCGTCAATCCAGAAGCTGTCACTGTTGAGCACAAAAAAAGGCTGGGGCCCCAAAAATGGAAGTGCCTTGGCAATGCCGCCGCCCGTATCCAGCACGTCATCGCGCTCATCGGAGAGGATAATTTGCGGCGAGGTTTGCCGCTTCGCCCAGCCAGAGATTTGATCGGCCAGATAATGGGCATTCACAACAGCCGTCTCAACTTCCGCCTCACGGAGGCGATCAAGGCTGTAATCAATGAGCGCTTTGCCCGCCACTTCAACGAGCGGTTTGGGACGGTCGTTGGTCAGGGGCCGCATGCGGATGCCAAGACCTGCTGCAAGTACCATCGCGTGGGTGCCGATACGGCTCATGCTTTTCTCTTAATTGTCCAAAGGCAAGTTCTGATCGTACCATGCTTTGAGGTGATGGAGATCAGGGTGTGAAAGATTGCGCGCGAGATGGCGTTTAACCCGTGGCATGTGCTTGAGATAGGCGGGCTTTCCATCACGCTTGAAAAGCCTCGCAAAAATGCCAAGGATTTTGGTTGCCCGTTGTGCCCCAAGTATGGCGTAGGAACGGGTGAATTCCCGGACATCAAAATTCCCGGATTTTTCGCGGAGGCTGCAATAATATTCAAACAAACCATCGGTAATTTGGAAATCAATATCAATACGCGCATCCTGCAGCATTGAGACGAGATCATAGGCGGGGTGGCCCATCACACAATCCTGGCTGTCGATAATGCCGATGCGGCGAAGCCCTTGGCGCTCTGGAAGCCACAAGAGATTGGGTGAATGAAAATCACGCAAATTCCAGACGGGATTTTCAGCCGGAATTTTAGTCAGCAATTCTTGCCAGATGGACTTGAAACCCGCGTTCACATCGTGTTGCAAGGCTGTTTGTTTCATGTGCGGCCAATACCAGGATGGCAAGAGATCAACTTCAATCAGCATCGCAGCATGGTCATAGGGCCGGACATGATGCGCCGGGCCGCCACGCAGCGGAATGCTGTTGGGCCAAATGCGAACCGCCATGTCGGCCAGAACGTCGACGGCAGCCTGCAGGGGCTCGCGCATGTCCACGCCGCGGGCGATCATTTTGTCAAAAACATTTGATCCCAGGTCTTCAATGAATGCCAGGCCGCTTCTGATATCTGCGTCATGGACTTCAGGCGCGCTGTAACCCAGCCCGCCCAGATAGTCATTGATGGCAACGACGGGTCCGATTCCCTCGGCCAAATGGGCAATGGAACTATAGGTCCGATTGTCCCTTACGATTGGCCCGTCCGGCCGCGCTGGCATATCCATCAGCAAAAGCGTTTTGGTGGGGCCAACAATTTTCTCATAGCGTCTTGAGGATGCATCCCCTTCGAGGAATCTTCGGGCACCATCATTAATGCTGCTCTGCTTCACAAAATCGTTGATCAGCGCATTGCGTTGCAAGCTCGTCGTCCAGCCTCCGCTTGCTTGCAGGATTATTTCACGGTTCTCGCCATGCCCTGACAGCGAGATTTTCAAACTATCGGGAGAAAGACTGGCAGGCATTTTTTCCGGCCATTCAATGAGCAGGATATGGCTGGAAACAAGTTCAGAAAGCCCGAGCGATTCCACTTCATCCGCGGAGTTCAGGCGATAGAGATCGATGTGGGCAACCGGCACGCGGAGATTTTCATAGGTCTGAACCAGGGAAAATGTCGGGCTTGGAACATCAAAGTCTTTCTCGTTCAAAGCCAGTGCCCGGATGAAGGCCCGCGCAAAAGTGGATTTTCCGGCGCCAAGATCGCCCGCCAGCAAGATGCATTGGCCCGGTTTTGCCCACAGCGAAAGCTCCTGCGCCAGACGTTCGGTCGCGTTCGGTGAGGTTGAATGATATTCAATCAGCATGGGAGATCTTAGGCAACACGTTTGGAATTGTTCTGGCCAAATGTGGAATTCTTGCGCTCCGGCTTGGGCGGGCCGTCAATCGGCAGGCTGCAGACAACCGTCGTACCCTGGTCGAGTTTTGAGACCAAAGAAACATTGCCGCCGTGCAGCTCGGTAAACCCTTTCACCAATGAAAGGCCCAATCCCGGGCCGCGGTGGCTTCCTGGCTGAGGCTTCGATTGAAACCGCTCAAACACTTTTTTCTGGAAATCAGGGTCGATGCCACGGCCGGTATCAGCAACCCAAATCTGAATGCTGGAACCAGAGCGACGCGCGCCCATCTGGATCTTGCCGCCGCGCGCCGAGAAGCCAATGGCATTTGAAAGCAGGTTGCTGACAATCTGGTCGATGCGCTGGTGATCGCCAACCAGGGTAAGCGCATCTTCAGCAAGCTCGATGCTCAGGGTTTGGTCGCGTGCCGCGATGGCGGAGGCCAGTTTTTCTGCAACAGATTCAAGTGTGGCCGAAACATCGACATCTATAAGCTTAAGCTCCATGGCGCCAGCGTCAATCGCCGAGAGATCAATGATGGCGTCAATGATTGATTTCAGGTCTTCGGAGGAGCGTTTTATGTCGAGTACATATTCCCGCTGCTTGGGCGAAAGCTCGCCAACCAGACCGAGATCGAGTGTCTCGGCAAAGCCGAGAATGCTGGTCAGCGGTGTGCGCACTTCATAGGATACATTGCTGAGGAACGCGTTTTTGAGACGATCAGCCGCTTCCAGGGCCTCGGTCCGGTCCAGCAGGGCCCGTTCCATTTTGGCAGGATCGGAAATATCAGAGAATGTCAGAAGCGTATTGCCGTCAGGAAGCGGCACGGAACTGTATTGCAGGATGCGGTCGCCTGCGTTGAGGCGGCCCCGCAGCGCTTTTCTTTGCGACTCCAATCCCGTGACGCTGAACTTTATTTCCCGCCAGGCTGAACTCGCCACGTTCACGACGGCGGCGTGATCGGCGAGCTGGTCAATGTGCGGTTCCTTTTGCAGGAACTGGTTCTCAAAGCTCCAGAATTTTATGAAAGCCGGATTGAACAGCTTTAGCCTGCCATCGGAGCCGAAGAGCGCAATGGCCTCATCAAGATTATCAAGTGTTTCGCGCTGCACGCCAATAAGCTCGTTGTAGCGGCTTTCAAGCTGGATTTCCTTGGTCACGTTTTCATAGAGGTAGGTTACGCCACCAAAGGGATGCTGTTCGCAGACCACATGCAAGGAGCGCCCGTCCGGCAGATACCACCAGCTTTCGCGCATTTCGAGCGTAGTATAGGAGGAAAGTTGCCTCGCGCGCCATTCCCGGTAGTTGGCTTGTTCTGGAATGCAGCGCTGCCCGCGAAGGCGGTCAAGAATTTCCCCATCCATGGGACGTGTGTCAAGCCAGCGCGGCTCCATCGGCCAGAGCTGGGCGAAGGCCATGTTATAAAAGCGCAGGCGCTGGTCAGGGCCAAAAATGGCGATTGCCGTGTCCAGCTTGTTGAGTGTGGAAGCATGGGCCTTGATATGGCGATCAAGTTCCTTTTCGGTTTCTTCCAGGGCCGAAACGTCAACGGCAAATCCGGCCTTACCCTCTTCAAGGTTAACTTCATGAATATTAAGAGCCCGCATGGCACCGGCAAACACCGCATGGGTGCGGCCCAGCAAGGCAACCTTGGGATCGGCCTTTGTGGTGTCAATCCGGTCAGGGGCGGCAACCTCAATTCTCGATTTGAGAACGGAATCACTGTCAGGCATTTCGACAGCTTTCACATAGGCGCGATTGACCCAGTTCAATTGCCCATCCTTGCCGCGCAGCCAAATCGGCAGCGGTGCTGAATCAAGAACAGCACTCAGCCTTTGAACCTGCATGCCAAGTTTCCGCGCGTCATAGTTGAGTTCGGTAATCTGCCTGCGGTCGCCAGAGAGCGGCCTGAACCGCAGGGTAGCCATGCCGCCCGCCGCGCGGCCATCTGCTTCCAGCAATTCATTGTTCCGGGTCCTGACGCCAATATTGAACGGCTTGCCTGCCTCGCGGAGCGTCTTGACGCCGTCTGTCAGCAGGATGCTTGAATCTGATTCAAGCCAATGTGGAAAATTGAGAAGCTCGTCCACACGTGAAGGAACGATGGCCGTGCCATGCATATTGCCAATGACACGGCTGGGCGCATCCTGCTTGCCGCTCCACACCAGCATGATATGCGCCTCAGCCGCAAATGCAGCCTCAGCTTCGTTAAGCCGCACTTCCATTTCGCTCAGGCGCAGGCGCGCCCTTGACTCACTGCGGGCAAGTTTCCGCAACACGATGAAAGCCCATGAACAGACGGCAAGCGCGCCGAAGGAGACGATGCTGGTGACAGGATCAAGGATGGTGCTTTGCAGGGGCGCAGCGACGGCCTGGCCACAAGGCAGATATGCGATGCAAAAAACCGCCGCATGACGCATCATTGCGTTCACTGTGCTGCCGCCTGCCCGCATTCCATCTCCGGTCAAATCCCAGACGCCCGCCGAATCAGCGGACACCTACCCAATCGAGATATAGACGCAAAAACGCTTTGCCGTGAACCCTTTTGGGCGCTGTGGGTGCAGGCCTAGTAGCGGTAATAATCGGGCTTGAAGGGCCCCTTTTGGGTAACGCCGATATAGGCTGCCTGATCATCACGCAATGTGGTGAGCTTGACGCCCAGCTTCTCAAGATGGAGACGCGCAACCTTCTCATCCAGATGCTTCGGCAGGACATAAACCTCGTTCTTGTACTTGCCGGTCTTGGCATTGGTGAAGAGTTCGATTTGCGCCAGTGTCTGGTTGGTGAAGGAGGCCGACATCACGAAGCTTGGATGGCCCGTGGCGTTGCCAAGGTTGACCAAGCGGCCTTGCGACAGCAGGATGATGCGGTTGCCCTTGGGAAAGTTGACGATATCAACCTGCGGCTTGATGTTGGTCCATTTGAAATTCTTGAGCTCGGCCACCTGAATCTCATTGTCGAAATGGCCAATGTTGCAGACAATGGCCATGTCTTTCATCTGCTTCATGTCATCAACCGTGATCACATCCTTGTTGCCGGTGGCCGTCACAAAAATATCGGCGTCGGCCACAACGTCTGACAGGGTTTGCACCGAGTAGCCATCCATCGCCGCCTGCAGGGCGCAGATGGGATCAACTTCGGTAACAACCACGCGGGCGCCAGAGCCCCGCAATGAAAGTGCTGAACCCTTGCCCACATCGCCATAGCCGCAAACCACGGCAACCTTGCCCGCCATCATCACGTCCGTGCCGCGGCGGATCGCGTCGACCAGTGATTCACGGCAGCCATACTTGTTGTCAAACTTGGATTTCGTCACACTGTCGTTGACATTGATCGCGGGGAAAGGCAGTTCGCCCTTCTTCTGCATTTCATAAAGGCGGTGAACGCCCGTCGTCGTTTCTTCCGAAACGCCGATGATGGAGGAGCGCACCTTGGCAAACCAGCCGGGGCTGGATTTCAGGCGCTTGGCAATTTCAGCATAGAGGCATTCTTCTTCTTCGCTCTTCGGGAAGGCGATGACTTTGGGGTCAATCTCAGCCTTGGCACCCAGCAGAATGTAAAGCGTGGCATCGCCGCCATCATCAAGGATCATGTTTGTCGGCTTGCCATCGGCCCATTCAAAGATTTTCGCCGTGAATTCCCAATATTCTTTCAGCGTTTCGCCCTTGAAGGCAAATACCGGAATGCCGGCTGCGGCGATGGCTGCTGCTGCATGGTCTTGCGTTGAATAAATATTGCAGGAAGCCCAGCGGATATCGGCACCCAGCGCCTTCAGGGTCTCAATCAGCACGGCTGTCTGAATTGTCATGTGCAGCGAGCCGGAAATCCGGGCGCCTTTCAAGCGGCTGCGCCTTGGCATATTCGGCGCGGGTCGACATCAGGCCCGGCATTTCCACTTCCGCCATGTCGAGTTCCTTGCGGCCCCATTCGGCGAGGGAAATATCGGCAACGTGGAAGTCGGTAAAAGCGGCCATTGGTATGCTCCAGAACGGTGGGATCAAAGATTGTGGCCGTGCCTATAGCAGGGCACTGAACCTATGGCAATAATCATATAAAGATTTCTTTATGTTTCCTTACAGGTAGTTTTGAGCCTCCAGGCGATGGATTGTCGGGTTCACGCCGTGCAGCGGATTATCGGGGTTCCACGTCAGTTTTGTTTCATAAAAGCGCGTTGCCAAAGCATCATACATGAGCAGCCGGCCAGCAAGACTGTCGCCGATCCCCAGCAGTTCCTTCAAAACTTCCATGGCCTGCATGGAGCCGATAATCCCGGGCAAGGCTCCAATGATCCCCGCCTCTTCACAGGCTGGAAACAGTCCCCGCGCCGGAAGCTCGCCGATAAAGCAGCGGTAGCTCGGCCAAGGTTCGCCTGAAGGCGACGTTTCATGGGGCTTGAAGGTTGAAATCTGCCCATCGAATTGGCCAACCGCCGCCGACACCAATGTCTTTTTCGCAAAATAGCAGGCATCGCTGACCAGAAAACGCGTCGCAAAATTATCGCAGCCGTCGGCTACGATGTCATACTGCTGGACGATTTCGAGCGCGTTTGAGGCATCAAGCCGCAAGCGATGCTCAATGATATGGGGATGCGGATTGATGGCGTTCACGGTGCGCTTGGCACTGCTGGTTTTAAGTTCGCCCACACTGGCCGTTGTGTGAATGACCTGGCGCTGGAGATTTGACAGGCTCACAACATCATTATCGCAAATTCCAATGGTGCCAACGCCTGCCGCCGCAAGATAAAGCAACAGCGGCGCACCAAGCCCACCAGCGCCGATCACCAGAACTTTTGACCTGATGAGTTTGGCCTGACCCGGCCCGCCAACTTCCGGCACAACGATATGCCGCGCGTACCGTTCAAGCTCTTCCGGCGACAGGGCCATCAGCGAACTCCTGATGAGCCGAAGCCGGCTGAACCCCGGTTGGTTTCATCGAGCAATTGAACTTCTTGCAATGCAACGCGGGTCACCGCCGCAATAACCATCTGCGCGATGCGGTCGCCACGCTTGATGACAAAAGCTTCGGCACCATGATTGATCAGCGGCACCTTGATTTCACCGCGGTAATCACTGTCGATAGTGCCAGGCGAATTCAACACCGTAACGCCGTGTTTTACGGCAAGCCCCGATCGTGGCCGCACCTGTGCCTCGAACTGCAAGGGAATGGCCAGCGCAAAGCCCGTTGGCATGAGATAACGCGCACCCGGATTTAAGACAGCATCTTCTGCCGCGCGCAGATCCATACCCGCAGCACCCGCTCGTCTCATAGGAAGGCAAGCTTAAGCCCTCGCCATTTGCCAGCCGCATGATCTCAACCGACGTCACGCCTTCTCCACCAGCATCGCAGTAAACTTGATCATCAGGCGTTCGGCGACTTCCTGCTTTGAAAGTGCCGGCCAGTTTTCAATTGAATTGCCAGTGACGAGCTGGACGGTGTTCTGATCGCCACCGAACACGCCGCGCTCCTTGCTCACATCATTGGCCACGATCATGTCACAGCCCTTTTTCTTGAGCTTGGCTTTTGCATTGTCGGAGAGATTTTCAGTTTCCGCCGCAAAACCAACGACAAGCTTTGGGCGCTTGCTGGCATGATTGGAAATGGTTTTGAGGATATCCGGATTCTCCGCAAACTTCAGGGATGGCAGCCCGTCAGCATTCTTCTTTATTTTTTGTTCTGAGCGATTGGCAACCCGCCAGTCCGCCACAGCTGCGGCAAAAATGGCAATGTCACACGGCAATTCCTTTTCGCAAGTTGCCAGCATGTCATTGGCGCTTTCAACTGGAATCATTTGAACGCCGGGCGGAATTGGCAAGTCAACAGGGCCGGAAACCAGAATGGTTTCAGCACCAAGCGCCACCGCTGCGCCTGCCAAGGCGTAGCCCTGCTTGCCCGACGAACAGTTTGAAATATAGCGCACCGGATCAATCGCCTCGCGCGTCGGTCCGGCGGTGATCAGCACTTTCTTGCCAGCAAGCGGGCGCGCACGCGGCGCAAGTGCTGCCTCGATAGCGGCAATAATCTCCAAGGGTTCCGCCATGCGCCCCGGCCCAAATTCACCGCAGGCCATTTCGCCATCATTGGGACCGACAACCAGAATGCCGTCCTTTTTCAGTTGCGCAAGATTGCGTGTGGTTGCCGCGTGGTTCCACATCCGCACATTCATCGCAGGTGCGATGAGCACGCGCTTGTCAGTGGCAAGCAAAGTCGTTGACGCCAGATCATCGGCGCGGCCATGGGCCATTTTCGCCATGAGATCAGCCGTGGCAGGCGCCACAACAAGCAGGTCAGCTGCGCGCGACAATTCGATGTGGCCCATTTCAACTTCATCGGTGAGATTGAAAAGCGCGTCAAAAACTTTCGTGCCAGAAAGGCTGGCAACCGAGAGGGGTGTTACAAATTCCTTGGAAGCCTTGGTCATGATGACGCGCACCTCACCGCCCCGCGTCTTGATCTGGCGGATCAATTCGAGGGACTTGTAGGCGGCAATGCCGCCGCCAATGACGAGGAGAATTGTTTTTCCGGAAAGCACACTCATGAACGCAGCCTAGCAGACTTTAAGGAACAGGTTAAAGCACCAGTTTCAAAGCGATAACCACCAGAGCCGCAGCGCCCGCCACCAGCGCGTAGCGTTGCACCAGCCCTGCCTTATATTGGGTTTTGGCGATGGAATTCAATGTTTCGTCATCCAGCCTGATGCCGCCCGCCTGCACGATTTCATTTACCATGTCCGGAAACATCAGCGCCAGCCTGCCCATCGAGCCGGCACTTTCCATGGCTTCCTCAATCTTGCCCAGGGGTCCGAGTTTTCGTTCAATCCAGCTCTTGACCACCGGCTCAGCCGTCGTCCACATGTTGAGTTCCAGGGTTGAGGGTGCGGGCAACGCCTTCCACCACCACCATGGTTTTTTGCAGCAGCAGCAATTGCGGCTGGGCCACCATGTTGAACTGCCCCGTCACCTCAAAAAGCTGGGTGAGCAGCCGCGCCATGGAAATTTCATGGGCGGCAAGCCCCATGATCGGTTCACCGATGGCGCGCAGCGCCTGCGCAAAATCCGAAACTTTCTGAGTTTGCGGAATATAGCCCGCATCAAAATGAACCTGCGCCACGCGCATGTAGTCACGCGTGATGAAGCCATAAAGGATCTCGGCAAGAAACAGCCGGTCGCGCTCATTCAGCCTGCCGGTAATGCCGAAGTCCACCGCAACCAGTTTGCCGGAAGCATCCACAAACAGGTTTCCCTGATGCATGTCGGCATGGAAGAAACCATCCCTGATGGCATGGCGCAGGAAACTCTGAATGATTGTGTCGCCCAACTGCTTGAGGTCAAAACCATGGCTACGCAACGTGGCAACATCTGAAAGCGGCGTTCCCTCAATCCATTCCGTCGTCAAAACCTGTCGCGACGTGCGTGCCCAATCAACGGCAGGAACGCGAAAACTGGGATCATCCTTGGTGTTCTGTGCAATCTCTGAAATGGCCGCAGCTTCCAGCCGCAGGTCAAGCTCAAGCTTCATGGAATGCGCCAGCATTTGAACGGCAGCGATGGGTCGCAGCCGTCTGGCTTCGGCAGAAAAACGCTCCATCATGCGCGCCGCAAAATAAAAACTTTCGAGGTCGTCAGCAAAACGCTTCTCGATTCCAGGCCGCAATATTTTTACCGCAACATCGGCACCCGCAATTGTCTTCGCCTTGTGAACCTGGGCGATGGAGGCAGCAGCCATGGGCTCGCCAAACGCTGAAAACAGCTGTTCAACGCTCTGGCCGAAATTGCGGCGAATAGCTTCCCGCGCTTCCGCCATGCTGAAAGGCGGCAGCTTGTCCTGCAATGACTTCAGTTCAAAAGCGCGGGTGGCGCCAATGATATCGGGCCGGGTGGCAAGAAACTGCCCCAGCTTGATATAGCTCGGACCCAGTGTCGACAGTGCTGTGGTAATCTGAACAACAATATCTTCCTTGGGTGCGCTGGTTCCAAACCGCGCAATGCCTAAAACGGTTCGTGCGGCCCACGGCAATTCTGCCACCTGGGCGGGTTGCAGAAAAAAATTATAGCGCGCTAACGCCCGTCCGGCCTTGGCAAGCCGCCAAATGTTTTTGATGGCTGAAACCATTAAATACGCCAGCCCGAATGGATGGCGACAATACCGCCTGACAGATTGCGGTAGCTCACGCGGGAAAATCCGGCAGCCTCAATCATCCCCTTGAATTGTTCCTGCTTTGGAAAAGTGCGGATGCTCTCCACCAGATAGCGATAGGGTTGCCCGTCACCCGTCACGACTTTTCCAACCGCTGGGATTACCGTGAAGGAAAATGCGTCATAGGCCTTTTGCAATAGCTCCATGTCAACATGGGAAAATTCAAGGCACAGAAAATGGCCGCCGGGTTTTAATACCCGGTGCGCTTCGGCGAGCGCGCGGTCAATATGGGTTACATTGCGAATGCCAAAAGCAATCGTGTAGGCGTCAAAACTCTTGTCCGGAAAGGCCAGGCTTTCGGCGTTGCCGACAGTGAAATCGCAAAGCTGGGCCAAGCCTTCACGCGCCGCCCGTTTCTGTCCTTCGCCCACCATTTCCGGTGAGATGTCGGCAACCGTCACATGGGTTCCCGCACCGCCTGCCCGCACAATGCGAAAGGCAATATCGCCCGTGCCCCCCGCCACGTCCAAAACCCTGTAGCTTTCCGTTTTGCGGGGCGGGTTGAGAAGCGCGACAAAATCATCTTTCCACAGCCGGTGCATGCCGCCCGACATCAGGTCATTCATCTGGTCATAGCGTTCGGCGGCCTTTGAGAAGACCTCGTTCACCAAGCCCTGCTTTTCGCTTTCGCCAACCCGGCGAAATCCGAATGCCACATCTTTTTCAACTGGTTCAACCATGATTTCCCATCATAAACCAAAGGCTTTAGGAGTTCTATTGCCACTGATGTAGCAGGCGCATTATTGCTTAATGGCGCCTATATTCATCCAAAAACAGCGGGCGGCCGTATCGGTTTCAATAAAATACAAGGGATAATGCAGCAATGATTGATGTAGCCTTGGACGCGTGCTGGGCATGGTGCTGACCCAGATGGCCCTGTTGTTTGGTGCTGTTCTCCTGCTCTGGCGCGCGCTATTCTGAGAATTCACAGCGTTCAAACCGGAACAAGAGATGCCTGAATTGCCTGAGGTCGAAACAGTGATGCGTGGCCTCACGCCAATTCTGCTGGGGCGGTGCATTGAAACGGTTGAGCTTCGCCGCAGCGGATTGCGGTTTCCTTTTCCTGAGAATTTTGCCGCGCGGCTGCAGGGCCGCAAAATCACCGGCCTGCAGCGCCGCGCCAAATATATTCTGGTGAATCTTGATGATGGCAATGTGCTTCTCGTCCATCTCGGCATGACCGGACGCTTTACAATTCTGAGTGATAGTCCGCAGCCCCTCAGCGATTTCTATTACCAGTCAAAAACCGCCGAGACAGGCGCTGGCACCCATGACCATGTGCTGTTCACTCTCGATGATGGAACGCGCGTGATTTTCACTGATCCTCGCCGTTTCGGCATCATGGATATGTTGCACGAAACTGAAATGACAACCCACAAGCTTTTGAAGGATATTGGCGTTGAACCCTTCGGCAATGAGTTCAGCGGGGCCTATCTTGCAAAAAAATTCCACAAAAAATCAGCGCCCCTGAAGGCGGCGCTGCTTGACCAGCAGATCATCGCAGGCCTTGGCAATATCTATGTCAGCGAAGTTCTCCACCGCGCCCATCTGTCGCCCAAACGCGCCGCCAAAACCCTCGTTCGAAGCAAAACCCCTGACAGCAGGCTTGACGAAATTGCACGTCATGTGCGCGATATCCTGAACGAGGCAATATCGGCGGGCGGTTCCACGCTGCAGGATTTTGCCGGGGCCGATGGCAACGAGGGCGCCTACCAACAGCGCTTTGCGGTTTATGACCGGGAAGGTGAACCCTGCCAAAAGCCGGGTTGCGGCGGAACAATTCGTCGTATAGTGCAATCCGGACGATCAACATTTTATTGTGCCAAATGCCAGAAATAGGATTTCCTCATGGCTTACGAAAACATCATCAGTGAAATTCATGGCGGCGTAGGGCTGATTACGCTCAACCGGCCCAAGGCCATGAACGCCTTGAACGCGCAACTCGTCGATGAACTCAATCTCGCCCTTTCGTCATTCCAAACCAACACCGCAATTGGCTGCGTCATCATCACTGGAAATGACAAGGCCTTTGCCGCGGGCGCCGATATTCGTGAAATGAAAGACAAGTCTTTCACCGATGTGTATCTCAATGATTTTCTGTCAAGCTGGGACCGTGTTACTGAAATGCGCAAACCCATCATCGCGGCCGTTGCCGGCTTCTGTCTTGGTGGCGGTTGTGAGCTGGCCCTGATGTGCGACTTCATCATTGCCGCCGATACCGCGAAGTTCGGCCAGCCGGAAATTACCTTAGGGGTCATCCCCGGCGCTGGCGGAACCCAAAGGCTGGCCAAGTTCATCGGCAAGGCAAAGGCCATGGACATGATTTTGACGGGCCGCCTGATGGAGGCTGTGGAGGCTGAACGCTGCGGGCTGGTTTCGCGCATCGTGCCGCCGGAAAACCTGCTCGACGAAAGCCTGGCCGCGGCGGCGAAGATCGCTACCTTCTCCCAGCCCGTGGTGATGATGGCAAAGGAATCGGTAAACCGCGCGTTTGAAACAAGCCTGACGGAAGGCCTGCGCTTCGAGCGCCGCCTCATTCACTCCATGTTTGCGCTGGAGGACCAGAAAGAGGGCATGAGCGCCTTTGTTGAAAAGCGCAAACCCTCTTTCAAGAACAAATAGCTTTAAACGGGCCGGACCTCGCTGACCTCTGGCACAAAATGCCGGAGCAGGTTTTCAATGCCATGCTTGAGGGTGGCCGTGGAACTTGGGCAACCCGCACAGGAACCCTTCATGTTGAGGTAGACAACCCCTTCCCTGAAGCCATGAAACGTGATGTCGCCGCCGTCTTGGGCAACTGCCGGGCGCACCCGGGTTTCCAGAAGTTCCTTGATGGTGCCGACAATTTCCTTGTCGGACTCGTCAAAAAATTCGCCAGCATCAGGAATATCGGCTTTGCGCTCGCCTGCCAGCATCGGGACGTTAGACAGGTAGTGGTCCATGATATGACCAAGAATGGCGGGCTTCAAATGCTGCCATTCGCCGTCGCTCTTGGTGACGGTGATAAAATCCTGGCCAAGGAATACGCCTGAAATGCCCGAAACACCGAGCAGCTGCTGGGCCAGCTCGCATTCCGCCGCCGCGTCAGCCGAGAGATATTCCCGTGTTGAGCCCGGAAGCACAGGCTTGCCAGGGATAAACTTCAGGGTAGCTGGATTCGGTGTGGCTTCAGTCTGGATAAACATGATGATGTCCTTTGAGCCCTCTATATAGGCCTAGTTTGGAATGATTTCAAACTGCAAGAGCCTCAGGAAACGACAAACCCGACAATTTTGCGAACTTCCCGCATGATAGGTGCCGCTATGGCTCGCGCCCTTGCCGATCCATCCGCCAAAACGCCCGCAACATAGGCAGAATCTTCCTGCAACCGCTTGGTTTCAGCGCCAATGGGAGCAAGTTTGGCAACGGCGAGCTCCGCCAGTGCATCTTTCAGCTTCGAAAACTGCCCGCCACCAAACTGGGCCAACACCTGGTCCACCGTCAGGCCGGAAAGGGCTGCATAAATGCCCGTCAGGTTGTCAGCCTCCGGCCGCCCTTTTAGCCCAGCGCTCTCGGAAGGCAGGCCGTCCGTATCCGTCTTGGCCTTTCGAACCTTGCGGGCAATTGTTTCCGCATCATCGGAGAGGTTAAGGCGCGACAGGTCCGAAGGGTCCGATTTTGACATTTTCTTGGCTCCATCCCGCAGCGACATCACGCGGGTGCCGGGGCCGATAATGAAAGGTTCAGGCTGCGGGAAGAAGTCGCCATTATAGCCCGCTTCCCGAATGGCTTCGCCAAAATCCAGGTTGAATTTTCCGGCAATGTCGCGCGCCAATTCCAGATGCTGTTTCTGGTCTTCCCCAACCGGCACATGGGTTGCCTTGTAGGCCAGGATGTCAGCCGCCATCAGGTTGGGATAAACATAAAGCCCAACGGAGGCCTGCTCCTTGTCCTTGCCGGCCTTGTCCTTGAACTGGGTCATGCGGTTGAGCCAGCCCATGCGGGCCACACAATTGAAAATCCACGCAAGCTCCGCATGCTCCGGAACCTGGCTCTGGTTGAAAATGATCGAGCGTTTGGGATCAAGCCCGCAGGCGAGATAGGCTGCCGTCACATCCAGTATGGCCTTGCGCAATTCTTTCGGTTCCTGCCACATGGTAATCGCGTGCATGTCGACCACACAGTAAATGCACTCATGGGTTTCCTGCAGCTTGATCCAGTTCAGCATGGCGCCAAGATAGTTGCCGAGGTGCAAATTGCCCGTGGGCTGCATGCCGGAAAAAACCCTCGGTGTGAAAATTGACATCGGTCGAACCCCTGGAAACTGGAAAAATGGCCTTATGCCTGCAAATGCGGGGCTTGAAAAGTGCTACCTGCGGAGTGTCGACTTAACCTCGGAAAGCCTCATGGCGCCGGTAAAATGCGCCAGCAGGAAATAGCTGGCCGCACCGCCGGCAACCAGAACAGCCAGCGCCCAAAACGAACTCAGGAAAGAAGCGGTTTCTGAAAAATTTTCCTGCAGCATCCAAAGCCCGCCGAGCAAAAGGCCGCCCATGACAAGGCCAGACAGGATGATGCGGGGCAGCCGCTTCACCAGCCGTTCGTCAGATTTGTAATGTCCGCGGCGCGAGAGCGTAGCGCCAAGCAGCGCCGCATTCACCCAGGCCGCAAGGGTGGTCGCCATGGCAATGCCCACATGCCCGTGCCATCGCGCCAGCAGCAAACTGGCGACGATGTTGACGGCAACCGAGATGATCGCAAACCTCATGGGCGTCTTGGTGTCTTCACGCGCATAGAAACTGGGCTGGAAAACCTTGGTCATCGCAAAAGCCGGAAGGCCTGCCGCGAACGCGAGCACGGCGGGCGAAACGGCCAGCGTATCCACCCGTGTAAAGGCGCCATGCTCAAAAACCGTGTGAAGAATGGGCATGGGAATTGCCATCAACGCTATGGCGGCCGGTATTGTAAGGAATAGCGACAGTTCCAAAGCGCGGTTCTGGCTGTTCAGCGCCGCCGCGTCATTGCCCGCGCGCAGCTTGCGGGAAAGGTCGGGCAGCAGCACAACGCCGATGGCAACCCCAATGACGCCAAGCGGCAACTGGTAGAGCCGGTCCGCGTAGTAGAGATAGGCAACAGCGCGATCAATGCCGGTGGCGATGATGGTGGCGATCAGCAAATTGATCTGCATGATGCCGCCAGAAATGATCCCCGGAAATGACAGGGCGAGCACGCGCTTCACGTCATCCGAAAATTTGGGAAACGCCGGGAAAAGCGGCATGCCAGCGCGCTGGCAGGCAATCGCCAGCAGCATGAATTGCGCAACGCCCGCAATTGAAACGCCCCAGGCAAAAATATAGCCCGTCGTATCGCTGTTTCCTGTTCCGAAATGCCACACAATAATGTTTGAAAAGATCATGACGACGTTGAGCAGGATGGGGGCCGCTGCTGCTGCCGTAAACCGGTTGAGGCTGTTGAGAACACCAGACTGCAGTGCCGTCAGCGACATGAAAAGCAGATAGGGAAAACATATCCGCGTGAGGTCAATGGCAAGCTGGAATTTGTCGGCGTCGTGCGAGAATCCCGGAGCTATCACATACATCAGCCATGGCATGGCAATCATGGCAATGGCTGAAAAGACCAAAAGCCATGCAAGCAGTGCAGAAAAAATTTCAACTGCAAACCGATGGGCCGCAGCCGCTCCTTCACCTTCAACGCGCTTGGCAAATTGCGGCACGAAAGCGGAATTGAAGGCGCCTTCGGCGAACAACGCGCGAAACAGGTTGGGGAATCTCTGGGCCACAAAAAAAGCTTCGGCGATAGGTCCTGTTCCCAGCGTGAAAGCCACAAGCTGGTCACGCAAGAACCCCAGAAGCCGGCTCACCAGCGTAAGGCCGCCAACCGTCGCTGCCGATTTCAGAAGCGACATGGTTGGAATTTTTCCGTAGCCGAATATTTCAGTTTAGTTCCCCTTTATGTCGGCAGGCTTTTCCTGCCGCGGCCCCAGTATCTTTATCAGCTCCCGTTCGATTTGTGCATGGCGCGCGGGATTGAGAATTTTTCCACCCGTAAGATCGGTCACATAGAACACGTCAATGGCCTTTTCGCCAAAGGTCGTGATGTGCGCCGACGCGATGTTAAGGCTGAGATGATAGAGCGCTTCGGTCAGGTTATAGAGCAGCCCGATGCGGTCAAGGCCATTGATTTCAATAACCGTGAAGCGGTTGGAAGACTGGTTGTCGATGATAACCCGGGGTTCAACCGTGAAGGCCTTGATGCGCGGCCGGCTGTGGCTGGCGTTGGCAACGGCATCTTTCAGGCGCAACTGCCCGTGCAGGGCTTGGCGGATGATTTCGGCAACCCGCTCCGCCCGCCGCTGTTCATCGTCCTCGGTTGAAAATTCCCGCTGGATAAGAATGGTGTCCAGCGCCATGCCGTCGGTCGTCGTGAAAATCTGGGCACCCATGATATTGGCACCCGCCGCCGCACAGGCCCCCGTAATCAGTGCCAGCAGGCGCGGATGATCAGGTGCATAAATCGTAAGCTCGGTAATCGCCGTAAACTCATCGGTTTGAATATCTGTCACGATACTGCGGGTTGAGGACCTGTCCATCAGCGACTGGTGGGCCACCTGTTTTTCAAGGCTCACATTGAGCCAGTAAGCGTCATAGTGGCGCGATGTGGCAGCCTTGGCTTGTGCATCAGTCCAGGCTGGAAAATTCGCGATAAAGCGGTTTTGCGAGTCCTGGACACGGATTGCCCGTGTCGTTCCCGTGTGGCCCCCTGTCAGCACTGGCTCCGCTTCATAGTATAGCGTCCGCAGGAGTTGGCCCTTCCAGCCATTCCACACGCCCGGGCCAACCGCCCGAATGTCAACCACTGTCAGAATGAGCAACAGCTTCAACCGTTCGGGACTCTGAACAATGTCGGAGAAATCCAGAATGGTCTTGAAGTCATTAAGGTCGCGCATTTGCGCCGTTTCGCTCATCAGCAGGTGATGGCGGATCAGCCACGCCGTGGTCTCGGTTTCTTCAGCACTCAAGCCAAGCCGTGGCCCCAGCGCCCGCGCAATGCGCTCCCCCGCAATGGAGTGGTCTTCGGTTCGCCCCTTGGCAATATCGTGCAACAGTGTCGCCACATACAGCGGGCGCCGGCTTTTCAAGGTTGGAAAAATTTCTGCGGCAAGCGGATGCTCTTCAGACAGCTTGCCGCGTTCAATGGTCGCCAGGATGCCAACGGAGCGGATAAGATGCTCGTCAACCGTATAGTGATGATACATGTTGAACTGCATCATCGCCACGATGCGGCCGAAATCCGGAATGAACCGGCCCAGCACACCGGCTTCATTCATCATGCGCAGCAGTGTTTCGGCTGACTCACTGTTGGTGAGCATGTCGAGGAACAGCGCGTTGGCCTCGGGGCTGTTGCACAGCGCCTTGTCGATAAGCGTGAGGGCCGCACGAACGGCTTTCAGCGCATCGGGATGAATTTCGGCACCATAGGAACTGGCAATTGAAAAGAGCCGCAGAAGATTGACAGGGTCGCTGGTGAAGGCGGCAGGCGTTGCCAATGCAATGCGGCCACTCTCAAACCTGAAGCTGGCATTTTCAGCAATCTTCCCCGAAGCCCGCGACCGGAATCGCCCGATCATGCGGCTGAGCACAGGCACATCCTTCACCTGCCTGGCTTCGAGGCTCGCACAAAAAATGCGGGTAAGGTCTCCCACTTCCTTGGCGATGAGGAAATAGTGTTTCATAAACCGTTCGACATTTTTCAATCCCGCGTGGGATTGGTAGCCCAGCCTGCCTGCAAGCTCCGCCTGCCGGTCAAAACTCAAACGGTCTTCGCCGCGGCCTGCAATGAAATGCAGTTGGCAGCGCACGGCCCACAGGAAGTTCTCGCACTTTTGAAAACGCGACAGTTCTTCCCGCGTGAAAGCGCCCTTCTCGGCGAGTTCATCGGGTGAATTGGTGTTGTAAATGAACTTGGCAATCCAGAACAGCGTGTGAAGATCGCGCAAGCCGCCCTTGCCGTCTTTCAAGTCGGGCTCAACCAGATAGCGGCTCTCGCCGCTCTTGGCCAATCGCGCGTCGCGCTCGGCAAGTTTCTCCGCCACAAATTTCTTGGCCCCGGTCTGGACAATTTCCTTGCGGAAAAGTGTTTCCATCTGGCTGTAAAGCGTTTCATTGCCGCAAATGAAGCGCGCCTCCAGAATGGAGGTCAGGATGGTAATGTCAGTCCTGGAAAGCCTGATGCATTCCTCAGGATTGCGTGTCGCATGACCCACCTTCAGGCGCAAATCCCACAGCGTGTAGAGCATGAATTCGATGAGTTTGCCGCTTTCAGCATCCTGCTTGCCTTGCAATAGGAATAGCAGGTCAATGTCCGATCCGGGTGCCAGCGTGCCGCGGCCATAACCGCCCGTCGCAATGATAGCCAGTTCCTGTCCGGTGCCTTTGGTGAAAATTCTACTCACCAGAAACCCTTGAAGGGTCCGGATTATTTCATCCTGCACATAGGCGATATTGATGGCGCATTGGGTGCCCTTGCCATCACTGGAAAGACGCCGTTCGGCCTCAGCCCGTCCGGCTTTCAGAAAATCCTTCATTACGGCAACGACAGCGGGGCGCAGGGCGTTTGGCTCTTGATTGGGGTCAGCGGCGAGCGCGTCGAGCTTTGATCTGAGGGCTCCGGTTTCAATAAGTTTTTGGGGCTGCTGAACAATCATGAAATTCATTTCAGGTCTTTCAGCTTTGCCTTCAACGCATAAATGAATTCCAGGGCGTCGCGCGGTGACAGGTCATCAGGAGCAATGCCGGACACCATTTCTTCCAGCTCATTCGCTTTCGTATTTTGGCCCGGCGCAGAATTGATCGCCGCGAACAATGGCAAATCATCGATAAGTGCCTCATGCCGGATGGCGCGGTCGCTTTTTTCAAGCTGCGCCAGAATGGTGCTGGCCCGTTCCGTAACAATCTTTGGCAATCCCGCCAATCGCGCCACCTGAATGCCGTAGGAGCGGTCCGCCACGCCGGCCACAACCTCATGCAGGAAGATGACATCGCCATGCCATTCACGCACTTTTACCGTGGCGTTGGAAAGGCCCGGAAGCTTGGCCGTAAGCGCCGTAAGCTCATGATAATGGGTGGCAAACAGGGCGCGGCAGTTATTCACCTCGTGCAAGTGTTCAACCGTCGCCCAGGCGATGGAAAGACCATCGAAAGTTGCCGTGCCACGCCCAATCTCGTCAAGAATAACCAGCGACCGGTCGGTTGCCTGGTTGAGGATGGCAGCGGTCTCTACCATTTCAACCATGAAGGTTGAGCGCCCGCGTGCCAGGTCATCTGCCGCGCCAACCCGGCTGAACAATCGGTCAACCAGCCCGACATGCGCCGAGGTTGCCGGGACAAAGCAGCCCATCTGGGCCAAGATCACGATGAGCGCATTCTGCCGCAAGTAAGTGGATTTGCCGGCCATGTTGGGCCCGGTCAGCAGCCATAACCTGTGTCCATCGGCGGATAGGTCGCAGTCATTTGCGATGAACGGGCTTTCGCCTTTTCTGGAAAGCACATTTTCGACGACGGCGTGGCGGCCGCCAACAATCGAAAAATTTCGGGAATTGTCTATTTTTGGCCGCACATATTTTTGCCGGGCCGCCAGCTCGCTCAACGATACGGCCACATCAATGCTGGCAAGGGCTGCTGCAATGGATGAAACTGCTTCTTTGACGCCGGTAACCTGCTCGACAAACCCATTGAAACTTTCCAGCTCAATCGCCAGCGCACGCCCGGCCGCAGAAGCAATGCGCTGCTCAAGCTGTGACAGCTCAAGCGTTGTAAAGCGCATGGCATTGGCGACGGTCTGGCGGTGGATGAATTCGCCAAGAAATTTTTCATCCGTTAAGCTGCCGGCGTTCTGGCTCGACACCTCAATGAAGTAGCCGATCATGTTGTTGTGGCGGATTTTGAGATTTTTTACGGAAACCTTTTCCGCATATCGCGCTTGCAGTTCAGCAATGATTTGCCGCGTGTCATCGCGCAAGGTTCGCGCCGTATCCAGTTCCGCAAGATAGCCCTGCCGGATAAAATTTCCGTCCCGCGCCAAGAGCGGCAATTCATCTGACAATCCTTGTTCAAGCCGGTGAACCAGCTGGTGGGGAACATCCTTGATGCGGTTTACTGCCGCAACCAGATTTGCAGGCGGCTGGATCACATCATCCTTGATGGCCAGCATGCCGCCAATGGCCTCAGCACTTGTAAGCCCGTCACGAATGGCTGCCAAATCCCGCGGGCCGCCACGGCCCAGCGTCAGGCGCGCCAGCGCCCGTTCAAGATCTGGCACCGCCTTGAGTTTTTTCCGCAAATTCTCGCGTAACTCGTCTTGGTCCTGAAAGAAGCTGATGTCATCAAGTCTTGCCTCAATGCCTGCCACGTCATTCAGCGGTTGCCCAAGCCGGTTGGCCAGCAAGCGCGCGCCAGCGGCCGTTGTCGTCATGTCAATGACTGATAAAAGACTGCCTTCTTTTTCGCCTGATAGCTTGCGCGTAAGTTCCAGGTTAGCCCGTGTTGCCACGTCAATGAGCAGGCCGGAATCACTCTCTTCCCTTTTGGGATGATGAAGGTAAGGAACCTGCCCAACCTGCGTAATGAGAATGTAATCGAGCAGGCTTCCAAGGCTGGCAATTTCCGCCCTGCTGAAGTTTCCAAAGCCATCAAATGAGGCAACAGCAAAATGGTCTCTCAGCCGTTTTTCGGCTGCCGAACTGTCAAAGCGTGAGGCTGGCAAGGACGTTACAGCACTTCCGCATTCCTGCAGCAGGCGGCCCACAACCGCATCATCCCTTATCGCATCGGAAACAATTATTTCGCGGGGTTCAAGCCGCGCCAGATCAGCGGCCAGTCTTTTTTGGCCGGTCAGCACAGTCGCAAATTCACCAGAAGAAATATCTGCCCAGGCAAGCGCCATTTCCTGCGTGCCCTTCGTGGCGGCAAGGGCGGCAACATAATTATTGGTACGCGATTCCAGCAGTGTGTCTTCGGTGAGGGTTCCAGGCGTCACCAGCCTTACAACGCCACGGCGGACAACGGCTTTGCCTCCCCTTTTCTTGGCTTCCGCCGGGTCTTCCATCTGCTCGCACACGGCAACCCGGTGTTCGAGCCGGATAAGCTTTTGCAGATATTGGTCCGCAGCGTGGATGGGGACACCGCACATAGGAATATCGCTTCCCAAGTGTTTGCCCCGTTTGGTGAGGGCAATCCCAAGGGCGCGCGAGGCAACTTCGGCGTCTTCGAAAAACAGTTCGTAAAAATCGCCCATGCGGTAAAACAGCAGGTAACCCGGATAGGCCGCCTTTATCTCAAGGAACTGCGCCATCATGGGTGTCGGGCGATCACCTGGGCCCTCCACGCTGGTTATTGCCGCCATATCATTCATAGCCCGTCTATAACAGATAAAAGCCCGCTGCTGTCATCACCTCCACACAAAAATTTAGTGGCTTGAGGATTGTGCCCGGCCCCTCTAGTCTCGGCCAGGAATGCGGGCTGAAAAGGTGGTCTATGAGCAGCGACAAGAAAATCAACAAAAGACCATCCATAACTGACGAGGAAGCGCTTGAGTTCCACAGCCGGGGCAAGCCCGGAAAGCTTGAAATCACCCCGACAAAACCCATGGCGACCCAGCGGGACTTGTCGCTCGCCTATAGCCCCGGCGTTGCTGTTCCGGTTCGTGCCATCGCCGAAAATCCGGACGCTGCCTATGATTACACCGCCAAAGGCAATCTTGTGGCCGTCATTACCAACGGCACGGCTATTCTGGGTCTCGGCGATTTGGGTGCCTTGGCCGCCAAGCCGGTAATGGAGGGCAAGGCCGTTCTGTTCAAGCGCTTTGCCGATGTGGATTCCATCGATCTCGAAGTCGATACCAGGGACGTTGACGAATTTATAGGCGCCGTGCGCTATCTCGGACCGTCTTTCGGCGGTATCAATCTGGAGGACATCAAGGCGCCGGAATGCTTCATGATCGAGCAGCGCCTGCGCGAAATCATGGATATTCCGGTTTTCCACGACGACCAGCATGGCACAGCCATCATTGCAACAGCCGCCCTCATCAATGCGCTGCATATTACAAAGCGCGACCTCAAAACCTGCAGGATCGTTTGCAATGGCGCGGGAGCCGCGGCCATCGCCTGTATTGAATTGATAAAATCCCTGGGCGTCCCAAGTGAGAATGTCATTCTCGCCGATTCCAAAGGCGTGGTTTACCAGGGCCGCACTGAAGGCATGAACCAGTGGAAGTCCGCCCACGCCACGCCCACCAAGGCCCGCAGTCTGGCTGACGCCATGGAAGGTGCGGATGTTTTCTTCGGCCTCTCCGTTGCCGGTGCGCTGACACCTGGCATGGTAAAAAGCATGGCCAAGAATCCCATCATTTTTGCCATGGCGAACCCTGATCCGGAAATCCTGCCGGAAGACGTGGCGAAGGTAAGATCAGACGCGATCATGGCTACGGGCCGTTCGGACTACCCCAATCAGGTCAACAATGTTTTGGGCTTTCCCTATATTTTCAGGGGCGCACTTGATGTGCGCGCCCGCACCATCAATGAAGAAATGAAAATTGCGGCGGCGCAAGCCTTGGCAAGTCTGGCGCGCGAAGATGTGCCCGATGAAGTAGCCGCCGCCTATCATGGGTCGCGCCTCAATTTTGGGCCGGAATATCTCATCCCCGTTCCGTTTGATCCACGCCTGATTTCGCGGATTCCGGTGGCCGTTGCCAAGGCTGCAATGGATTCGGGCGTGGCCCGCAAGCATTTGGCTGACCTTGATGAATACACCGCCCAGCTCTCTGCCCGGCTTGATCCAATCGCCGGAACACTGCAAGCCGTTTACGAACAGGTGAGAGCCAAGCCAAAGCGTGTTGTTTTCGCCGAAGGCGAGGAAGACCGCATGATCCGTGCCGCCAACAGCTATGCAACAGCGGGTCTAGGCAAGGCCGTACTCATCGGGCGCGAAACTGAAATCGCCAAAACGCTGAAGGCAAGTGGTTTGGAGCTTCACGAGGATGTTGAGATCCTCAACGCGCGGATTACGGATCGCAATGTTGATTACGCGAACTTCCTTTATGAGCGCTTGCAGCGCAAGGGTTTCCTGTTCCGCGACTGCCAGCGCCTTGTCAATCAGGACCGCAACGTTTTTGCGTCCTGCATGGTCTCGCAAGGTGATGCTGACGCGATGGTGACAGGATTGACGCGGAACTTTTCCGTGGCTTTGGATAACGTCCGCCGTGCCATCGACAACCGGCCCGGCCACCGGCCGATTGGCGTTTCCATGGCGCTGGTGCGGGGCCGCACCGTGTTCATCGCCGATACCTCAATTCACGAACTGCCAACGGCAGTGGAACTGGCCGACATCGCGCAGGAGGCGGCAGGCGTTGCGCGCCGCTTTGGCTACGAGCCCCGTGTAGCCTTCCTCTCTTACTCCACGTTCGGCTATCCCCGCGGCGAGCGCGCCGAATATGTGATCAACGCCGTATCCGTGCTGGATAAGCGCAATGTTGATTTTGAGTATGATGGAGAGATGGCGGCAGATGTCGCCCTGTCGCGGGATGCCATGGCACTCTATCCGTTCTGCCGGTTGACGGCGCCCGCCAACGTGCTTGTCATGCCCGCCGCTCACTCTGCCTCCATCTCAACCAAGATGCTGCAGCAATTGGGTGGTGTGACGGTCGTTGGGCCTTTGCTCACAGGTTTGGCAAAGCCAGTTCAGATCGCATCCATGTCGGCAACGACCACGGATATCGTCAATCTGGCAGCGATCGCGGCGTTCGATATTAACAGGTAACCACTTCATCGGGCCTGCCGAAATATTCAAAATAGCGCGGGTTGATATAGGCAACCGGCAGGATGATCAGCACATCAATCGTGTTGAATTGGGTGTCAACCACCGCCCCTTCGCCAACAAAACAACCCAGCCGCAAGTAACCCTTGATGAGCGGCGGCAATGCCTTGAGGGCAGTTTTCGCATCGATACTGGAGAGAGTAGCTGATTTCATTTCCCGGTAACTCTCGGGAAGAGCGCGAACTTTCCATTCCGGTGGCGCTGAATAATTATGTGCCAGGAAATCCAGCGTTGCTGCATGATGAGCAACGTCTGTGCCCTCGAGGCTGGCGCAGCCCAGCATGACATCAAGATTATGGCGTCTCACATAATTCCAAATGCCTTGCCACAGCAATTCAACAACTGGCTTGGTCCGAAATTCTTTGAGGACGCATGACCTGCCGAGTTCTAGAAACCGCAAGTTTGGCTTGGATGCGACAAGAGGCGCGATGTCAAATTCGGTTTGCGTATAAAAACCGCCGTTTCTTTCTGCCACGCTCTGGCGCAGCAGGCGGTAAGTGCCAACCAACTCGCCGTCATCAACCATCAATCCGGTGGAATTGCCTTTCGAAACTTTGCGGACAACAATCAGGTGGTCGCAGATATCATCAAAGCGATCTGCGTCACGCCTGGTTCGTGAGGATGTATCGTTCGGATTGGCCTTCAGTTCCTCATAAAAAACTTGGTAGCGCAATTCTTGTGCAAGGGCGATTTCTTCCTCCGAATTCGCCAACCTTACGCGTAGATCGTTGCGGGTTCCCAAATTGTCAAAATCAAGCATTATATAATCCGGTAAATGGCCTGTATTTCAATCTTTTTTGCCATAAACATTGCGAATATGAAAGTTTTGTAACAGCTTTCAGGCGGCAGGTCTCAGATGCAGGATTCTGGCGATGACTTCTTCCAAGTCCTGCCGGTCAAATGGCTTTGAGAGATGGCCGTCCATGCCGGCAGCAAGGCATTCCTCATGATTTTCCTGGCGCGCATTGGCCGTAAGCGCAAGGATAGGCAGCCTGGCACCACGCCCTTCCACAGATTCAAGCTTTCTAAGCCTTCTTGTCGTCTCAAGCCCATCCAGATCAGGCATTTCCACGTCCATGATGGCCAAGTCAAATTTTGCGTTCTCTTCGCAAGATGCAAGAAACTGCACTCCAGACATAACATGGTGGACATGATGGCCGGCCTTCTCAAGCATTGTTTTTGCCAGCAAGGCATTCACCGGATCATCTTCAGCGAGGATTACTTTTAAGCCTGGCAGAGGTTTTGCCCGGTTCACAATTTGCCGCAGTTCTTCCACAGCGCCCGCAATGCGTTTTGCATCCTGTGATGTGAGGTGTCTGGCAATGGTTGATTTGCGGAAGGGTTTGAGCAAATAGCCGGCAAAGGGACGCCCCAGGAACTCCAGCAGGTTTCTGCGCTGTTCTGCTTGCATCATGACCCACACCTGCTTTGGCGCGCGTTGCTGCTTCTTTAAACTCTCTGCCCACGCGCGAAGTTCGCTCGCGTAATGCGAATCGCAAACAAGTATTGCGTTCGTGGAGGAAGTTTTTTTGGCCAGTGCCAGCCTGACTTCCCTGCCAGTTGTCAGAACCCGGACCTTGGCCCCCAGGTCTTCAAGAATTTCCTTGAAATGGTCGAGGCTGGGTCCCGCCGGAATGGCAACTTCATAGTCTTGCCCAAGCAATGACTTCATCACTGGAGAATTGGGAAACCTGTCAATATAGGGAATCTGTATCGTAAATCTGGTGCCGCCACCCGCATGACTGGCAACCGAAATCCGTCCGCCCATTCCCTCGATTAGTTTTTTGCTGATTGAAAGGCCAAGCCCCGTGCCGCCAAAGAGCCGGGTTGTGGCGCTGTTCGCCTGCACATACTCGTCAAAGATCCGCGCTTTTTCGTCCTCTGCAATGCCAATGCCCGTGTCGGTGACTTTCAAAACCAGCGATGCTTGCCGCTTCTGATAGTCAATGGCAAGCGATATGCCGCCTTTCTCGGTAAACTTGATGGCATTGCCGCAAATGTTGAACAGGATTTGCCGCATGCGGTATTCGTCGCCAACTATTTTTTTCGGAACATGGCTTGTGACGCGGCAGGAAATTTCAATTCCCTTCGCATGGGCGCGGGGTGCAAGAAGCTCAATCACGCCTTCCGCCAAAGTAGGGAGATCATACGGTTTGTTTTCCAGGTCAAGCCGGCCTGATTCAATTTTTGACGTATCAAGTATTTCATCAACGATTGAAAGCAGTGTTCGCCCTGATGCGTCGGCGATCCGCGCGTAATTCTCCTGTTCGGGAGAAAGTTCGGTTTCGCGCAGCAGTCCAATCATGCCGATCACACCATTCATGGGGGTGCGGATTTCGTGGCTCATGGTGGCGAGGAATTTTGTTTTGGCGCGGTTGGACGTTTCCGCCTGCGCGCGCGCTTGCTGCAAGGCAGCTATCGCTGTGGCAAGCGCCAGTATCCGGCGATTGGTCTTGCGCCGCCACGCCACCGTGCCATAAATCACGATGAGCGCAAGCACCAGTACGACAGAGTTGAGGATTGCCGATCCCCCGTTTAGTTGGCCTGCAAGGCCGATCAGCGTCGTGGCGCACAACATGACAATGACGCCAGACGCCAGCAATATGAAATGCGCAAAATACGACCATTCAGACTGCAACAGTCTGCCGGCGTTCTTCAGGACCGCTTTTTCATCATCACTTCGGAAGATGATTTTGCGGCCCTTCGCATGTTGGGCTTTCTTCATGCTCAGGATATTGCCTGAACTTGATTGAGCTTTCTTGCAAAAATTTTACGCTTTTGAGAAAGGGTAAATCGAAAGTAAATATAAAATTCAATTTGAATAAAATTTTAGATGGTTTGCCTAGGATCGAAGCAGGGATTTGAGCTGAAATGATGCATCTGCCAGTGATGATGGATCAGGCGTAGCCCGCTTGCCAATCAGCATTTCCAGAAGGCGGATATCGCGGGCGATTGCATTGCCCGGCCCAATGCCGCTTGCGCCGACCAAGCGTCCGTCTGCGTCCGTGTGGCAAAGGATGAAGGCATCATCCTTCACTTGACGCCGAACCGCAGTCGTCCCCAGGTGGGGCTGGCCGGCAATTTGCAGCGTCAGGTCAAACTGGTCGGACCAGAACCACGGCACAACGTCATAGCTGCGTTCACCGCCCAGCATGTTTTCAGCTGCGACAATCGCCTGGTCGGAAGCATTGCGCCACGCCTCGAACCGCATACGGGTGTTTCCAAATGCTGCATGGGGAAAGGAACAGCAGTCACCCGCTGCAAAAATAAAGGGGTCGGATGTTTGCAAAAGGGCGTTGCAAGCGATGCCATTGTCGGTTGCAAGTCCGGCTTGCTCTGCAAGCCCTGTTCGCGGCGAGGCGCCAATTCCGGCAATAACAACATCTGCCGCAACTTCAGTTCCGTCCGAGAGAACCACAGATTTGTCGCTGATGCGTTCAACGCTTGTCGCCGCCAAGATCGTACATCCGGCGTGCTTGTGACGTTGGGCCACCACCCGGGAAATTTCCTCTGGAACGCCGCGCATGAGAATGCGGGGTTGGGCTTCGATAACGGTTACGCTGCATCCCCGTTTTGTAGCGCTTGCGGCAAGTTCAAGCCCAATGAATCCGCCGCCGATAATCGCAACTGATGTGCCTGGCGTGAAAACCCGTCGAATGGTTTTAGCGTCGGCCAAATCCCGCAGCATCAGGGCGCGCTCAGCGCCCGGTTGTGCAAGCCTGCGGGGTTCAGCACCCGTTGCAAGCAGCAGGCGGTCATAGGAAATGTTGGCGCCATTTGCGAGAGCGACGGATTTTTGGTTTCTGTCGATTGAAATGGCGGCAGCGCCCTGCAGAAGCGTGGCACCGAGCGAGGCAATCATGCCGTCGTCGAGAAGGTAGCTTGGCTCATGCTCCGCTTCATCGGTGATGGCGGCTTTGGAAAGCGGTGGCCGGTCGTATGGCAGCAGCGCTTCATCGCAAACCAGCGTGATGGAGCCTGTCCAGCCATTTTCCCGCAGCGCCACAATGGCCCGCGCACCGGCCTTGCCGCCGCCAACAATTACCATGCCAGCTTCGGGCATACTATTGGCCAATGTCGATCAGGACCTTGCCGGATTCGGTTTTTGTCGGATAGGTTTTGAGGTTGACACAGGCGGGCGCGCCCTTGGCGGCGCCGTTGCGATAGTCGAACCGGCCATTGTGCTTGGGGCATTCAATGATGTGGTCCATCACCAGTCCATCGGCGAGATGGACTTTCTCATGGGTGCAAAGCCCGTCCGTTGCATAGAACTTGTTGTCAGGCGAATGGTAGATCGCAAAGGTCTGCCCTTTGTGGTCAAATTTCATCACGTCTTCTTCGTCGATGTCATCCACCGCACAAACTTCAATCCACTGGCTCATTATTTATGTTCTCACTCTTGGGCTGCAATGACAGGTGTAACGCCTTCTGGCAATTTCCGTTCAATATGCCAAGCGGGTTCGCGGCGTTGGCGAAGCAGCGCCGGAATGATTTCGCGGTAGGCTTCAAACACACTGGCGCTCGGCTTTGGCAAATAGGGTTTCAAATCCTCATGCAGCGCGGGCAATGCGTGATAGGGCACCATCGGAAACATGTGGTGTTCAATATGGTAATTCATGTTCCAGTAAATGAAGCGCAAAACCGGGTTCATGTAAACCGTGCGGCTGTTGAGGCGATGGTCGAGTACGTCCTCAGCCAAGCCGCCATGCTGGGTAAGGCCGGTGAGGATATGCACCCAGGCACCGTACATGGTCGGAAGCGGACCCACCAGCAGAACCGGAAGCAGTGAACCGGTTGCAAGTGCGATGGCAACAACCGACAGATGGATGGCCAGCCAAATCCGCGCCACGAGATAAACCCGCCCCCGCTCCATTTCCGGAATGAAACTCTTCTCTTCATCTGTCATGTGGCCCGCGGCGTGGCGGGCAATGCCCTTGATCGCAGCCCAGGTTTGCGGAATGCCAAAGAACATGGAAATTACTTTTAATATCCACGTGGGCCGCATGACGGCGATTTCCGGGTCGCGGCCCACGATGATCGTATCCGTATGATGCCGCGTGTGGCTCCAGCGCCAGACTGTTGGCTCGCGCATGATCATGAAACAGGCGATGTGATAGACGGCGTCATTCATCCAGCGGGTCTTGAAAGCGGTGCCGTGTCCGCATTCATGCCAGCGTGAATCCGTGGATGAGCCATAGAGCACGCCGTAAGCCAGGAAAAATGGCAGCGCCATCCATGTCGGCCAGAAATAGATCGCAAGGCCGCCAGTCACCGCAAAGGAAAGAAACCAGATCAAGGTATCACGGATGGCGGGCGCATCTTTCCGTTGCATGAGCTCCTTCAAGCGTTTGCGCGGGATGGGGCATTGATACCATTGGGCCGAGGCCAAGCCCATTTCCTCGGCAATTTTTGAATCGCGGCCGAGAAGTCCATAGTCGCGCGGCGTGGCAATAACATTCATTCAATTAGTCTCCGAACTCCGAGCAGGCGGGTAGACATAACCGGGCTTTCCTGATCACACAATCAGTATTTGATATAATCTATCAAATTGCATCAAATACTTTCATGTGCTAGGAGGGAAATGTATTTTGGAGAAGTGTGGTGGGCAAGCGGGCAACGATTTCAGACCTTGCGAGGGTCGCAGGCGTAAGTGTGGCAACGGTTGATCGTGTCTTGAACCGCCGCCTACCGGTGCGGGAAGACACCGCCTTGCGCGTCGTGTCGGCGGCAGAATCGATCGGCTATCACGCGACCGGGCTTCTCAGGCAGCGCCTCACCGAAGTGAAGCAATGCACACTGGGTTTTCTGCTGCAAAAACGCGATGATGATTTCTACAGGGCGCTGGCCGCTGAGTTGCAGGCCGCAACCAAGTCCACCACTGATATCCGCGGCAAGGCGGTTATCGAGTTCATGGATGAGCTTGTGCCCTCCTTTATCGCGGCAAAAATCCGCGAGATCGGCGCGCGCGTCGATGTTTTGGCCGTGGTAGCGGTTGATCACCCCCTCGTAAGTGAAGCGGTTGAGGAAATCGTGGGGATGGGCAAACCCGTCTTCACGCTGCTCAGCGATCTCACCACGCCGCTGCGGTCCGGCTATATTGGCGTTGATGCCCGAAAAACCGGCAGAACAGCAGCTTGGACCATTTCCCGGCTGGCAAAGAAAGCGGGGAAAATTGGCATTCTTCTGGGAAGTCACCGCTATCTCAGCCAGGAAACCGCCGAAATCAGCTTCCGGAGCTACATGCGTGAGAACGCACCGCGGTTTCAGGTTCTAGAACCACTGGTCAACCTTGATGACCAGCGCATTGCCTATGAGGCGGTGGAAGACATGATTTCATCCAACGAGGATCTGGTGGGCATTTACATGTCGGGCGGCGGTGTGGAAGGCATGGTGCGCGCGCTCCGCGATGAAAATGCGGGCTCACGCATTATTGCCGTTTGTAACGAGCTCATGCCCATCACCCGCAGCGCCCTGATTGATGGAACCATTGATATGGTTTTGGCCACACCGACTGCCGCCTTGGCTGCCCACACCATTGAATCAATGGCGCGCGCCGCAAGCTCAGATCGTCGCGAAAGCCATATTTTAGTCCAGCTTCAGGCTGAAATATATATCAGCGAAAATATCTGACAATTTCTATCAAACGCCAGCGTTGTTGATATGATAGAAAATGAAAGTTTCTCTGTGACGTCACTTCGGATTGTTTGACTCTCGCTAAACTTGGAATATTCTGTTCAAATTGGGATCGGGGTGTATCAAATATTCCATCTTGGTTCCTGCTTACTCATAATGCGCTACTTACAAAGCGCAACTGGGGAAGTTTGGGAGGTTAAAAATGTTTTCCAGCATTAGGCCAAACATGCCTTGATTCTGCCCGCGCGCCAGCGGATTGGAACCAGGGCCTGATAATGCTGTCTATAAGTGTTACCCTAAATCCGGCTAACAATTGAGTGCGACCGGACACTCTTATGGAGGAGATAGAAATATGAAGAAATACATTCTTGCCGCTGCCATGGCTACATTGATGTCAGGTTCGGCTCTTGCGGAAACAAAAATCGGCGTCTCGATGGCTTTGTTTGACGACAACTTCCTTACCGTTCTCCGCAACGGCATTGAAGCACAGGCAAAGGGCATGGACGCTTCGGTTCAGATCGAAGATGCTGGCAATGATGTTGCCAAGCAGCTTGACCAGATCAAGAACTTTGCCGCTTCGGGCGTGCAGGCCATCATCGTAAACCCAGTTGACACATCAGCAACACAGGCCATGTCGGATGCTGCCGCAGCTGCCGGCATCCCCCTGGTTTACGTGAACCGCCAGCCGATCAACATTGACACATTGCCAGACAATCAGGCTTTCGTTGCTTCAAACGAAGTCGACTCAGGCACGCTGGAAACCATCGAGGTCTGCAACCTTTTGAAGGCGGCGGGCAAAGACAGAAGCCAATGTCTATATCATGGTGGGTGAACTCTCGAACCAGGCCGCCGTGCAACGCACCAAGGACATCCATGACGTGATGGGTGATGGCCGCTGCGCTGTGAAGCTCAACATCGTCGACGAGCAGACCGCCAACTGGTCGCGTGACCAGGCCCAGAGCCTGATGACCAACTGGATATCGGCCGGCAAACCCTATGACGCCGTGATCGCCAACAACGACGAAATGGCCATTGGCGCCATCCAGGCGATGAAGGCTTCTGGCGTTGACATGAAGACCATGATCGTGGGCGGCGTTGACGCAACCCAGGATGCTTTGGCTTCCATGAAGGCTGGCGATCTCGACGCGACAGTGTTCCAGAACGCTGCTGGCCAGGGCGCAGGCGCTCTTGACGCTGCAATCAAGCTCGCCAAGGGCGAAGCCGTTGAACAGAAGGTTTGGATCCCGTTCGAACTCGTAACGCCAGCCAACATCGACAACTACATGAAGAAGAACTAAGTCCTTCTCTACTGAAGTGGAATGAGCGGCGCTTCGGTGCCGCTCATTTTTTCAGGCCGCTTTTGCCGCTTCAAAAGGTGCATCGCATTGAGGCGACAAAAACTGGCTTCACAAAACCAACACATCGGCTAGGATTGCCGAAAAAAGCGTGGAGCAGTTGAAGGGGAGGGTGACCGTGGCACAAGCTAATCAGGGTGTTGGAGGTGTCGCTTATGATGCGTCGAAGCGCACGTGGCCAAATGAACTCAATATCCTGTTGGCGCTGGTGCTCATTGTTGCGATATTCGAAACTCTGGGGCGCTTGTTTCTCGGCGAAAGCTTTCTGCTGAATTCGCAGCCTGATGCAAAGACTTTCTTTAACGAGTTGCGCCTGCAGGTCATCATCCTGCAAGTCTCCATCGTTGGCATCATTGCGCTTGGGGTGACGCAGGTGATCATCTCCGGCGGCATTGATTTGTCGTCCGGCTCCATTGTTGGCGCAACGGCTATGATTGCGATGTCTTTCGCGCAAGTTGCCATTGTGAATGGCAATCCCAATCCCAAGGCCATTTTTCCTGAGCTTGGCTGGCTTGATTTGCCTGTCATCATTCCCATTTTGGTGGGCCTTGCCTGCGGCGTTTTTGCGGGGTTCGTGAACGGGGCCATCATCGCCTACACGCGCATTCCGCCTTTTATCGCCACACTTGGCATGATGGTTTCAGCGCGCGGATTTTCCAAATGGTGGTCGAAGGGAAATCCAATTTCTTTCCCGACTGAAAGTTTCGCCGCCATCGGCAAGGGCATGTGGCCGGTCGTCATTTTCGTCGTCCTTGCCATCCTCTTCCAACTCATCTTGACTTATACAAAATACGGCAAGCACTGCTATGCGATTGGCTCCAATGAAGATGCTTCACGCACTGTTGGCATCAAGGTCGAAAACCACAAGATTCTGGTTTACACCATCGCCGGCGCTCTCGCCTCCATCGCGGCCATTGTCTTGAGTTCCAAGAACCTGACGGCTCAAGCCGGCATGGGTGTGATGTATGAACTGCAAGCCATCGCCATGACGGTCATCGGCGGTGTGTCGCTGTCAGGTGGACGCGGCTCCATCATCGGCACGGTTTTGGGCGCGTTGATTTTCGGCGTCATTATCTCCGGTTTCACATTCATGCGGCTCGATGCCTATTACCAGGAGATGGTGATGGGCGTGATTATCGTTTCCGCTGTTGTTCTCGACCAATTGCGCCAGCGCCGCAGAGCTTCAAGGAGCTAACCATGTCCGAAGTCGTACTGAAAACCGAAGGCTTGACCAAACATTATGGTGGTGTTCACGCGCTGGAAAACGCTGACTTCGAGCTGCGCGAAGGCGAGCATGTCGCCATCATGGGTGACAATGGTGCTGGCAAATCCACATTTGTGCGCCAGATCACCGGCGTTGAGCAGCCAACGCGGGGCAAGATCATTTTTCATGGCAAGGAAGTCAGTTTCAAGGGACCGCTTGACGCCCGCAAGGAGGGTATAGAGACGGTGTTCCAGACATTGGCGCTCGCCGATGATCTCGATGTGCCATCGAACCTGTTCCTCGGACGCGAAAAAATTCTGTTTAACCTCGGGCCATTTTCGATCCTTGACCGCAAGGCCATGCGTGAGTCGACGCGCAATGCGCTGGAGCGGACCGGCGTGAAGATCCCCAACCTCGCCAACACGATCCGCAACATGTCGGGCGGGCAGCGGCAATGCGTGGCGATTGCGCGTACGGCGACGTTTGCCTCACGCCTCATCATCATGGACGAACCGACTGCTGCACTCGGGGTCGCCGAGACGGCGCAGGTCGAGAATATCGTCAAAACCCTGAAAGCCAATGGCGAGCCTCTGGTCCTGATCTCACACAACATGCGGCAGGTTTTCGATCTTGCGGACCGCATAGTCGTCTTCCGCCGCGGGCGGATCGTGGCGAACCTGTTGAAGCATGAAACCAGCGGTCAGGACGTCGTCGCCTATATCACCGGTGCCAAGACCGGGGCGGAGTATGCCGACGCGGCCTGATCACGCCGCAGCCTGGAACGCCGCCAGCTTCTGGCGGTAGCTCAGCGCCTCGGCAATATGCAGGCGCGAGACTTGGTCGCGCCCGTCGAGGTCGGCCAGGGTTCGCGCCACGCGCAACACCCGGTGATAGCCGCGGGCTGACAAGCCCATCGCATCCGCCGCATCGCGCATGAGTTTGAGGCCCGCTTGATCAGGTTGCACAATCTCTTCAAGCAGCGCACCATCGGCCTGCGAATTGGTGCGAAGATGCGCCATGCCCAGTTTGATGAAGCGCTCGCGCTGCCGAAGCCTTGCCGCCGCCACGCGCAGCGCCACATCAGCGCTCGTCTCCTTGGGCGCAGGCAGGGTGAGGTCGGCAATGCGCACCGCCGGCAATTCAATCTGGATATCCATGCGGTCGAGCAGCGGGCCGGAAATCCGCTGCTGGTAATCGGAGGCGCAGCGCGGACCCTTGCGGCAGGTGTGGCCCGGCTCTCCCGCCATGCCGCATTTGCAGGGGTTCATGGCGGCGATGAGCTGAAACTGTGCCGGATAAGTCACGTGATAATTGGCGCGCGCCACCACGGTTTCACCGGTCTCCAAGGGTTGCCGCAGCGATTCCAGAACGCGGGGCTGGAATTCGGGAAGCTCATCGAGAAACAAGACACCGCGATGCGCCAGCGCCATTTCCCCCGGCTTGGCGCGAAGCCCGCCGCCCACCAGGGCCGGCATGGAAGCCGAATGATGGGGCGCCCGGAACGGCCGCCGCTGCGAAAGCCTGCCGTCTTTAAGCTCGCCGCCGAGCGAGGCCACCATGCTCACATCCAGCATTTCGCGGGGGTCCATCGGCGGCAATATGGAGGGCATGCGCTGCGCCAGCATGGACTTGCCGGCACCCGGAGGCCCGACCATCAGCAGATGATGGCCGCCCGCCGCCGCCACTTCCAAAGCGCGCTTGCCGCTCTCCTGGCCCTTGATATCGCGCAGGTCCGGCAACATGCCAGGCTCCGCCGCAAGGGCGGGCTTCGGCGCCGAGAGAACCTGGGTTCCCTTCACATGGTTGATGAGCTGGATGAGATTATCGGGCGCCAGGATGTCAATGTCCTCGCCCGCCCACGCGGCTTCCGCCCCCGAGGCCTTGGGGCAGATCAGGCCCATGCCCTTGGTGTTGGCGGCAATGGCGGCGGGCAAGGCGCCGGCAACGCCCATCAGCGCGCCATCAAGGGCAAGCTCGCCCAGCACGACGTAGCGGTTGAGAAAATCCGGCGGCAAAACGCCAAGTGCTGAAAGCACAGCCAGCGCAATCGGCAAATCGAAATGGCTGCCTTCCTTGGGCAAATCGGCGGGCGACAGGTTGATCGCCAGACGCTTGCCGGGAAGCCCCAAACCGATGGCATAGAGGGCGGCCCGCACCCGCTCGCGGCTTTCCGCCACCGCCTTGTCGGGCAACCCCACGATATGAAATTGCACCTGGCCGGAAAGGAATTGCGCCTGGACATCAACCGCCACGGCCTCAATGCCCTGGAACGCCACCGTCGCAACCCGTGATGTCATCGCCCATTCCCCTGCCAATAAACCCAAGACGCTAACCCGGATCATTCTCCGTCGCAAGAACATTTAGCGAACAGTCGGTTTTGTGATGTGGCGGCCATGGGTGCGCCGGGCCGCAGCCCTTGTGAGGAAGCCGGATCAAATTAGTCCGTAGACAGATGATTTCTGCTTAAGTGCAGCGCTTCAGGAGGTGTCGGGCTTCATCGCATCACAGGCGAGCCCATGGCATTCGATGAGCACTTCATCGACTTCGTGAACCGGCTTCCTGCGGTAGCCGGGAGGATGGCCCGGCCGCAGCGGCGACCTGAACTTCGGCGTTTTTGCGGTCTCGCGTTTCAACCGCCAGCGGGCGAGACGCCGGGCCTGGCGCGGCAGATCCTCGAGCGCGAGCTTGAGGGCCTGGAGCCTGCGGCTGAGACGTTCGGCGTTGACGAGGCCATCGGGCGGCAGCGGGGGACCAGCGGCGGGAGGGCGCGCCTGCCCACAGGGCTGCCACCCGGGGATCGCTTCCGAAGATATGGATGCGCGGGAGCATCCGCGGGGCTGTTTCGCTGTGTTGGCGCAGGGCTTCGAAATTTTTCCGCGGATCGAAGAGCTGAAAGGAGGGACGCCTGCTTCCGCCGCCCTTCCCGATGATTGGCCCCGCCGGCATGGGACGCGAGGGTGCCGCCTTCACCACAAGGCCCCGCGCCGCAATGACAATGAGGCGCCGCATGGCGGATTCGGCAGGCCGCAGCACCCGCAGCACGGCGCTGTGAACTGAACGCGGAAGCCGCGCCACCGTGGCGCTACCCGCAAGCTCCAGCATGGCGAAAAGCGCTTCAACTATGCCCTTGAGCGCTTCGCTGTTGCGTTCGATGGCCCTCGCCCAGTCCATGTGGTTCCTATCCTATATAAAGAACATAACATGAACATATGAACTCAATAGGAATAGAATGTCAATGGGTATGGGAAAATAAATCTTTCGCGGTTCTTGGCAGGCCATCGCCTTCTCCCATCCTTTGGACGGGAGAAGGCAATTTACTCGCGAACTACGTCACAATACCGGAGAATGAAAAAGACCCCAACACCTGTAATTCATCCCGGACGCCTGCTCCGCCGCGAAATGGAAGCGCGTAAACTCAGCGCTAATCGCCTTGCCATTAATCTTGGCATGCCGTCTGGCCGAGTCACCGATATTCTCAATGGCCGGAGATTGATCACCGCAGATACGGCATTTCGCCTGGCTCTCTATTTCTGCAACGTCGCCCAATTTTGGTTCGACCTGCAGAGCCAATACGATATCGCCATTGTAGAGCGCGAACACGGTGCGGAGATCAAGAAGCGGGTTCATCCGGCGGATGCGGCGCGAGGTGTGAGTAAAGGAATTTACTTGGAACTGTTCCTTGGCGGCAAACAACTTATATACAAAAAATGAATGGCAGCGATTTCAACAGTACCCAGAGCGGCAATGACCGACAATCACCGGAGATTGACATGCTTGGCGGCGCAAAAGAGATAATTAAATGCACTGTCATGTCTGGACGGCGCCCTTTTGGCAAGGGGTTGGTTTTGACTTTGTGAGCTTGTTGCGCAGGGTGCGGTCATGTCTCCGGCCTTTGATGCAGCCGGATTGTGGCCGCTGGCCCTGATGCGGTTCGCTGCAACCAGTCCCAATCACCGTATCGCGCTCTTGCTTCGCCTGACAGTGCAACGGGTTTTCCGGTTGTGGCGTAACTTGCGCCTTCGTCTCACATCATCGCGTGCTTCACCCTGCCAATTCTTTGATATCTTATTTGTGGCTCAAGCGCTGGTTGCGAGATGAGCAGGATTGTAGCTGCAGCCTTTCGCCATGATCACCCAAGCGATGCGCGCCATCTTATTGGCCAGCGCCACCGCCACGAGCTTGAAGGGTTTCTTGTCGAGCAATTTGCGCGCCCAATCGGCCAACGCACTCTGCGTCTTACCGGACTTCATACGGTAGAGTGCGGCGTGTGCTCCAACAACGAGCAATCGCCTGAGATCGCGGTTGCCCATCTTCGAGATGTGACCGAGCCTGGCCTTGCCGCCCGTCGAGTGTTGTCGTGGCACAAGACCTACCCAGGCTGCGAACTCACGGCCACCCCTGAAGTTTTGTGGTTCGCTCACCGTTGCAACCAGAACTGTTGCCGTCAGCGTTCCGATGCCGGGAACCGTGGCCAGCCTCTGGCTCATCTCACTCGCGCGGTGCTGCTTGAGAATTGCCTTGTTGAGAATGGCTACCTCCTCATTCAACGTGAACAGAGCCGAGACCAGCGGCCGCAAGGCGGCGCGCATGGCATCGGGCAGGCTTTGCGTTTTCTCTGCATCCATCACCATGGCAACAAGGGCTGTCACCTCATGGGCACCCCTCGGCACGACAACACCGATCTCACCGAAGTGACCGCGCAAAGCATTCAAGAGTTGGGTGCGCTGGGCAATCAACAGGTCACGCGATTTGAACAGCATCAAGACGCACTGCTGCTCCACCGTCTTCACGGCCACGAACCGCATCTCGGGATCGCGCACCGCACGGCCAATGGCTTTGGCGTCGGCAGCGTCATTCTTTTGTCGCGGCAGAAAGGCCTTCACCCGCCGCGCTGGAATCAGCCGAACATCGTGGCCCAGCTTAGTGATTTCACGCGCCCAATAATGCGCCGACGCACAGGCTTCCAATCCCACACGGCACAATTCAAGCTTGGCAAAAAAACTCACGACCTGCGCGCGCTTCAATTCCCTAGTCAAAACGGTTACGCCTACTGCATCAAACCCGTGAACCGAAAAACTGTTCTTTGCGATATCAAGTCCGATTGTGCTAATCATATTCATGGTGGATGGCTCCTCAGTTGGATCTTTCAACGGAACCATCATGGCACATCAGATGCCGTTAGCGGGCGCCGTCCACCACATCACCGTAATTCCAAATCAGTCATGCGAAACACTTGAGCGAGGCTCAAGGTCTTTGCATCTTTGCTGAGTAGGAAGTGCTGAGACATATCGAATATGACACCTTTATGTCATATTAAATATGATGTGCACTGCCTTTTGTCAATATAAAAATATCATATATGATATTTTTATATTGAAAGTGAGGCCAAAATGGCAATAAAACAACCACCGTGGGAGGACCGTGCAAAGCGGTTTCTCAAGGCAGAACTAAAACGGGCTGATGTCAGCTATCAAGAATTGGCCAAAAGGCTCAAAAAGCATGGTTTGGAGGAAACTGAGGCTTCTGTAGCCAATAAACTAAGCCGGGGGACTTTTGCCGCTACTTTCTTTCTTGCGGCTCTAGTAGCCCTAGAGGTTGAGAGTGTAAGCTTGGAGGATATCTAGACCCCAACCAAATAAGGTCAGTCCTTGGTAGACAAGAAAGACAGTAAACAAAAGCAAGGCGGCGGAAAGAAGCCGCCAACCGCGCCGATTGGTCCAGTAGACCGCGCAAGCGACAGCACCCCAAGCGGGGAAAAAAGCACCAGTGAGCAGGACCGCGCCACCGAAACCGAACACGTAAGCGAAGACGCGATCGTCAGACTCACCCGTGCGCTGGTTTGGTGGACTGGCATATTGGCTGTCGCAACCTCTGGGCTGGGAATAGCTGCGTTTTTCCAGTGGCGGGCGCTGGAAAGTACTGACCATCATATTGGCGACCAACTCAAAATAATGCGGGCTGGTCAAAGGGCGTGGGTATCCATTGAATCCATCAAGATAGACGGGCCGCTCGAAATCGATGGCGATAAGGCCCAAATCTTTTTGAAGATCGACCTTAAAAATGTTGGAAATCTTCCTGCAATTCGCGTGTATCCAATAATTCACCTTTATCCAAGCCGATTCCTTGACAGACGCCCTCCAGCTTGTAGCGAAAATTCTTCTGGAGATCGCTTCGTTGGCCTCACGCTTTTTCCCAATAAATCGGATGATTGGGGCGCCTGGATTGCCAGTACAGAAAACGGGGGTGAAACAACGCCAATTCCTACAAAGAGCGGTTTCGGAATACAATTGATTGGTTGTGTTTTGTATGAAAGTCCCGGAGATCCAATAGTGCACAAAACTTTTTTCGCGGGGGCACTGATGCGTAGAAGTACAATCAATCCCGATGATATAGTTACATTCTATGGAAATAAATCTCGTTACGAAATTGGGGAGCTTATTTTGGACAACTTGCACGGCGTTGGCTTGCAAGCAGAATGAAACGAAACCTATTAGACCAGCGGTCCAAGCCGCGCGCCAACGCATTTTGCGCTCCTAACTCATGGCTCTCTCCCAGTAGCTAGGCGGGGGTTGCCAATAGGCAAGGTTGGTTTTGTGGCATTTGCGCCATAATACCGTGACGCTCCCTCTCAATCAAAGAATTGTACTACAGGAAATGACGGCAGTTCCGGCGTTTCAGAGGCTCACGCTTGATGCAATGATACGCAAAATGGTAGTTCTTGATGTGCATACAGTTTTAGAAAAAATGATAGAGGCAATTGGCGCCAGCGGAATAATCGAAGAAACTATGCAATCTGGAATGTGAAAAAGTCTTCAATCCATCCTTGAAACAGCACAAGTGAACCGCACCGGGATTGCCGGAGGCATTTTTGTTTAAGTTATGCTGCCATGGCTGGAAAGTCCAACATGTCGTAGTAACGCTGCTCGGCTTCGGCGGGCGGAATGTAGCCGATGGGTTCAAGCAGGCGGCGGTTGTTGAACCAGTCAACCCATGTGAGAGTTGCCAGTTCGACCTGTTCGAATGACTGCCATGACGAGCGGCGGTGAATGACTTCGGCCTTGTAGAGACCATTGATCGTCTCGGCCAACGCATTATCGTAACTGTCACCCACGCTGCCCACTGAGGGTTCAATGCCGGCTTCAAGCAGCCGGTCGGTGTATTTGATCGAGACATATTGGCTGCCGCGATCAGAGTGGTGGATCAGGCTTTTTCGATGTCCTCCTTTGCTCATAGTGTTTTTCTCCGGTCTTCGGTGATGAAGTGCCTGCTCCAGTGGCAATCCTCCCATTTTTAATGGGGCTTGATTGTAGAACTCACGCGGCCATTTGCAGTTTCAGTTTCTGGACGGGAGTGATCCCGCCAAGGCCCATGTTGGGGCGGTCGTTGTTGTATGTCCAGAGCCAGTCTGTGGCGTAGTCCTGCACCTCCTTGATGGTTGCAAACATGTATTGATCCAGCCACTCATGGCGGACGGTTCTGTTGTAGCGCTCGATGTAGGCGTTCTGTTGTGGCTTGCCCGGCTGGATATGCTGGATGGCAATGCCGCGTGTCGCTGCCCATCTCATCAGCTGCCCGCTGATGTACTCAGGGCCATTGTCCACCCTGATCGCCAGCGGCGAACCCCGCCATTCGATGATCTGGTTGAGGGCGCGGATGACTCGCTCGGCAGGCAGTGAGAAGTCAACCTCGATGCCAAGGCCTTCGCGGTTGAAGTCATCCACCACATTCAAGAGCCGGAAGCTTCGCATATCCTCAAGACAATCTGCCATAAAGTCCATCGACCACACCGTGTTGGGCTGATCAGGAACAGCCAATACTTCTGGCTTCTCCCGCTTCAGGCGCTTCTTTGGTTTGATCCGCATGTTGAGTTCCAACTCACAGTAAATCCGGTACACGCGCTTGTGGTTCCAGCCATGGCCCTTCACATTGCGCAGATACAGAAAGCACAGGCCAAAGCCCCAGCTCCGCCGCGCCTGCGTCAGGCCAACCAGCAGATCGGCAATCCGCCCGTTCTCCTGACCCAGTTTGGGCCTGTAACGATAACAGGTCTCACTGACACAGAATGTCCGGCATGCCAGCGCAACGCTCACGCCCTTTTGCGTCACTGCAGTCTCGGCCATCTCCCGACGCCGGGATGGCCGGGTTATTTTTTTCCGAGAGCCTCTTTCAACAGCTCGTTCTGCATGCTGAGTTCGGCAAACATCTTCTTCAGACGCCGGTTCTCGTCTTCCATGGCCCTCATGTCAGCAATCATCGAAGCATCCATGCCGCCATACTTCGATCGCCATTTGTAAAACGTCGCACTGCTGATCGCATGCTCACGGCACACATCAGCCAATCCCATGCCGCCCTCTACCTGGCGTAAGACACCCATGATCTGGGCTTCCGTAAATCTGCTCTTCCTCATCAGAATCTCCTCGTTGCTCTTTCCGAGAAAATCCTACTTCCAAAACCCCTTAGTCTAGGGGAGGATTACCCAGTGCATCGAGCACAAAGCTGGCATGGGCAGTACGGCTTGCCTTCCAGCCGACGATGCGCCGGGCAAAGGCATCGATGATGAAGGCGACATAAACGATCCCTGACCACGAAGCGACATAGGTGAAGTCCGACAGCCACAGCCGGTTCGGTGCTGGCGCATGGAACTGGCGGTTGACGTGGTCAAGCGGACAGGCAGACGTTTTGTCACTGAATGTCGTTTTGACGTGTTTGCCGCGGATAACGCCGCGCAAACCCATGCCGCGCATCAACCGTTCCACCGTGCAGCGGGCAACGTCACGACTCTCGCGCTTGAGCTGGCGCCAGACCTTGCGCGCGCCATAGACCTCGAAGTTCTCAGCGAAGACGCGGGCGATCTCGGACTTCAAAATCTCATCCCGCTTCGCCCGAGCTGAAAGCTTCTCAGGCTCCGTGCGCTTGGCCACGTGGTCATGATAGGTGGAAGGGGCAATCGGCAGAACCCTGCAGATCGGCTCGACCCCATGAGACCCACGATGATCATCAATGAAGCTGATCATTTTTTGAACGGGCGGTCGAGCTCCGCCTGGGCAAAATATGCTGACGCCTTGCGCAGGATCTCATTGGCTTGCCGCAGCTCACGGTTCTCGCGTTCAAGCGCCTTCATGCGCTCTGCCATGTCAGTCGTCACACCGGCGCGTTTGCCGCTGTCGACTTCGACTCGCTTCAGCCAGCCATCCAACGATTGCGCCGTACAACCGATCTTGGCGGCAACCGATGTGATCGCAGCCCATCTCGATGTGTGTTCATGCTCATGCTCCAGAACCAGGCGAACCGCCCGCTCCCGGACTTCAGGTGAAAACCTGTTCTTTGTATTGCTCATCGTGGCTCCTCTTTCTCAAGATTAGGAGCCTCCGGCAATCCCGGTGCGGTTCACAAGCGCCAGAAAGCTTTCGTCCAACAAATTGGCGCACCCAACAATTTGAAAACAACTCTCTAGTTCTCGGCGATATCTGCGCGTTTGGAATTGGAGAAAACAACACTGTTGGAAGTATTCAACGATACGGTTTGAACTGGGTACATGTATTGCTCCCTATCGCACATAACTGTTTGATTGTAGGATCAAAAACATCAGACAATATTGACCTATCTTCCGAAGGAGTAAATTGGGCGTCTGCAGGATTGTCGTTTGACACAATCTATGCAAGCGCCAACACAGGTGATTTTGGAACACTCCGAAATTCAATAGGCTCGATAGAACCATTGATAAATTCTCACGAAATTTCTGCAATAGTGAAAAAGTCTTGGATGCCAGATTGAATGTTAAAACATTGGGTTCAAAATTTTTGTTATAGACAGAAAATCTTCATTACCTCCGCTCCTCCACCGCATCCCAAATCATCCCCGCAATATCCTCCCCGCCGAACCGTTTCACTTCCCGTATCCCCGTAGGCGACGTCACATTGATCTCCGTCAGGCAATCGCCGATCACGTCGATGCCGACAAAAATCAGCCCGCGCTTTTTCAAATCCGGCCCCATCGCCTCGCAGATTTCGTGTTCGCGTTTGGTGAGCGTTGCGTGTTCGGGCCTGCCGCCGACATGCATGTTGGAGCGGCTTTCGTTTTCGGCGGGAACCCGGTTGATGGCGCCGGCCACCTTGCCATCCACCAGGACGATGCGCTTGTCGCCCTTCCTCACATCGGGCAGATATTTCTGCGCGATGTAGGGTTCATTTTTGAAGGCATTGGAAAACAGTTCCAGCAGCGACGAGAAATTCTGGTCGTTATCGCCAAGCCGGAACACGCCGGCGCCGCCGTTGCCGTAGAGCGGTTTCAAAATGATGTCGCCATGCTCCTTGCGGAACTTCACAATCTCCGCCGCGTCGCGCGTGATCAGCGTGGCGGGCATGAATGCGGAATAATTCAGTACAAAGAGTTTCTCCGGTGCATTGCGCACTTCCGTGGGGTTATTCACCACCAGCGTCTTGGGATGAATATGATCCAGCATGTGGGTGGCGGTGATATAGCCCATGTCAAACGGCGGGTCCTGCCGCATATGCACCACGTCATAATCGCCGAGGTTCACGGTTTTTTCTTCGCCAAGCGTGAAATGACTGCCCTCGACATCGCGCACGGTGACATCATGGCCCGTGGCGTAGAGTGCGCCGCCCCGCAGCGCCAAGGTTTTCGTCTGGTAATAGAACAGCGGATGTTTCCGTTGCTGCGCTTCCAGCATGATGGCAAAGGTGGAATCGCCCTTGATGCTGATGCTTTCGATGGGGTCCATCTGGACAGCGACGTTGAGCGGCATGGTTTAGGGCTCTCCTGGAAAGGCGTTCTCGATATGGTGCGGAATTAAGTAGGCATTCACCACCACGATGTCAAAACGGCAGAAGTTCTGATTGGCCACGCGGTCCTTCGCCATCCACTGGCGCGACGCGGCGGAGATGCGCTTGGACTGCGTGAAGGTGACGGCTTCAACACCGGCATCGCGCGTGGGCCTGGCCTTCACTTCGATGAAGGCGGTGACGTCGCGCCTGCGCATGACGAGATCAATTTCGCCCTGGTGCGCCTTGTAGCGCTGGGCCAGCAGCCGGTAGCCCTTGAGGCGCAGATACATGAGCGCTACGAATTCAGCGAAATGGCCGCGGCGCTCGGCTTTTTCGCGCTTGCCCCTCATGTCTTGCGCGCCAGGATGCGGGCATAGACGTCCTTCTTCGGCATGTCGAGCCGCTTGGCGATATCGGCGGCGGCCCGGCTTGCGGGCAGGGACTTCAGCGCCTCATCAATCGCTGCTTCGATGTCTTCATCGCTGGCGGTGGCGGCTGATGGTTCCGGCGGCGCAATCACCAGGGTGATCTCGCCTTTTACCGAAGGCCTTGCGGCAAGAATGTCATGAACCTCCATTGCGGTTCCGCGCAGCACTTCCTCATGCAGCTTGGTCAGCTCGCGCGAAACCGCCACGCGGCGGTTGCCCAGCGTGGCGTTGAGATCAGCCAGCGCCTCCACAATGCGGTGCGGGCTTTCAAACACGATGAGGGTGGATTTCACATCGGCAAATTCCGCAAAAAGTTTTTTGCGCTCGCCGGATTTTGCCGGCAGGAACCCGAGAAAGGAAAACCGGTCCGTCGGCAGGCCGGAAAGCGCCAGCGCCGTGAGCACGGCGGACGCGCCGGGAACGGCGGTCACCGGAATTTTCCGCTCGACGCAATCGGCAACAAGCCGGTAGCCGGGATCGGACACCAAAGGCATGCCCGCATCACTCACCAGCGCAATTGACTTGCCGTCCGCGAGATCACGCAGGATGGCGGGGCGCACTTTGGCGGCGTTATGCTCGTGATAGGGCAGCAGCCTGGTGCGGATGCCGTAGCGCTCCAGCAGCTTCGCCGTGGTGCGGGTGTCCTCGCAAAGCAGGATATCGGCGGCGGCCATCGTTGCCAGGGCGCGCAGGGTGACATCGCCGAGATGGCCAATGGGCGTTGCCGTGATATAGAGCCCGCCCGCCAGCCTTTCGGCCTCGTGGGTCGTGGCGCCGATGCTGTAGCTGCCTTTCATGGCGCTTACCCTAGCGGACGCCGTGTTTAATGGGCAAGCTCGGTGATGAGCGAATTGAGCAGGCGCCGGCCGCGGGCGCTGGCCATGAGCTGCTGGCCTTCGCGCCGGATGAGGCCCAGCGATTTCAGCCCCGCAATCTTGTTGGGGTCCATCGGCTGGCCGTTGAGTTTTTCATAGCGCGCGAGGTCAATGCCCTCGGCAATGCGCAGGCCCATGATGAGATATTCGGAAGCCTGGTCCTTGGGCGCAACGGCCGTGTCCTCCACAATGCCATGGCCCCTGTCATTCACCAGCTTGCGCCATGTTTCCGGGTATTTCTCCATCGCGATGGCGCGGCGATTCCCGCCGTCAGCGATGCGGGCATGCGCCCCCGGCCCGACGCCCGCATATTCGCCGTAGCGCCAATACAGCAGGTTATGCCGCGACTCCTGGCCAACGCTGGCGTGATTTGAAACCTCATAGGCGCGGAGGCCATTTTTTTCCGTGAGCTCCTGCGTCAGCTCAAACATGTCGGTGGCGCGGTCCTCATCGGGCACAATAAGCGAGCCCCTGGCATGGAGATCAAAGTAAGCGGTGCCGGGCTCGATGGTGAGCTGATAGAGCGACATGTGGCCCTCCTGCTCGGTGAGCGCGCGGGTCAGTTCTTCTTTCCATGCAGCCAGCGTTTGTTGCGGCCGCGCATAAATCATGTCGAAGGAAACCCGCGGGAATATTTTTGCCGCCAGGCGGAAGGCAGCCAGTGCCTCATCAGGCGTATGCTGGCGGCCCAGCGCCTTCAGGTCATTTTCATCGAGTGCCTGCACGCCGACAGAGACGCGGTTGACGCCCGCAAGGCGGTAGCCGCGGAAATTCCCGGCTTCGACGCTGGTGGGGTTTGCCTCCAGCGTGATCTCGGCGTTGTCAGAAACCGGCCATAGCTTGGCGATCTCGTCCAGCACGGCGGCAACGGCGGCAGGCGGCATCAGCGACGGCGTGCCGCCGCCGAAGAAGATGCTGGAGACCGTGCGGCCCTTGGTGATTTGCGCGAACCACTGCAACTCGGAAACCAGCCCGCGCGCAAACGACATGGCATCAACGTCGTGATGCCGGACGTGGCTGTTGAAATCGCAATAGGGGCATTTGGCCTTGCAGAACGGCCAATGCACATAAATGCCGAAGGCCGGTTCAGAAGAGGTCACGGAACATCAATTCCAAAGCGCGGGCGCGGTGCGAGATCCTGTTTTTGTGCGCGTGCTGCATTTCGCCGAAAGTTTGCGTTTCGCCATCGGGCATGAAGACGGGGTCATAGCCATGGCCCAATGTTCCGCGCGGCGGCCACACCAGATGGCCAGTGGCGCTGCCCTCATAGAGGCGCTCGCTGCCATCGGGCCAGGTCACGCACAGCGTGCATATGAAGGCGCCGCGCCTTTGCTCTGGTGTGTTGGCGCCGATGGCTTGCAGCTTTTCCTCCACCAGCCGCATGGCCATCGGCCAGTCGCGCGAAGGGCCTGCCCAATCCGCCGTGTAAACGCCGGGATCGCCATTCAGCGCGTCGACACACAGGCCTGAATCATCCGACATGGCGATGAGGCCGCTGGCCTGCATGGCGGCAAGCGCCTTGATGCGGGCGTTGCCTGCAAACGTGCTTTCCGTTTCGACAGGCTCGGCCAGCCCCAACTCGCCCGCCGAAACCGCGTTCACGCCATGGGGCGCAAAGAGCTGGCGGAATTCTTCCAGCTTGCCCTTGTTATGGGTGGCGATGATGATCTTCTGGCCCTTCAGGCTTTTCATTCCGGCAAACCCCAGATGCGGCTTTCGGCAAATTCAACGGAGTTGCCCGCCGGGTCTCTCACATAGAGCGAGCGGCCGCCATCCGGCCAATCCACCACGCGTTCAATGGCTATAGTGTGTTTGGCAAAATGCTGCCGCCATTTTTCCAGATCGGCAAGGCTGCTGCGAAAACACACATGGCCGGCACCTGCTGTTCCGTGCGGCGGCGGCCCCTCGCTTGCGCTTTGTGCGGCGGAAAGTTTGGGGTTGAACACCAGCAGCATCTGGTCATGATTGCGGAAGAAAACAAATCTTGGGAGCATTTCCCGATAGACTGGCAACCCCAGAACACTCTCATAGAAGCCGCGGGCGGCGGCCAAATCCTCCGCATACAGAACAGTTTCGAGGATGCGCCCGGCTTGCATCAGGCAATCGCCGCTTTCTGCAGGGTGACAAGTTCATCAATGCCCTTGCGCGCATAGCCCATGAGTTCAAGAAAGCGTTCCTGGCTGAACGGTTCGCCTTCGGCCGTGCCCTGGATTTCAACAATGCCGCCGGCGCCTGTCATCACGAAATTTGAATCCGTGCCCGCCGAGGAATCCTCAACGTAATCCAAATCCAGCAATATCGCCTCGCCATGAATGCCGCAGGAGATGGCCGCCACATGGTCCTTCAGCGGCCAGGTCTTGAACATGGCCCGCGCCTCCATCCATTTCAGGCAATCATGCAAGGCAATCCAGCTGCCGGTAATGGCCGCCGTGCGCGTGCCGCCATCGGCCTGGATGACGTCGCAATCCAGCGTGATCTGTTTTTCGCCCAAGGCCACAAGGTCAACCACGGCGCGTAAGCTACGGCCGACAAGGCGCTGGATTTCCTGGGTGCGGCCAGACTGTTTTCCGGCTGACGCTTCGCGCCGCATGCGGTCGCCGGTGGAGCGCGGCAGCATGCCATATTCCGCCGTCACCCAGCCCTTGCCCAAACCCTTCATCCACGGCGGCACCCGCTCCTCAAGGCTCGCCGTGCACAGCACATGGGTGTCGCCGAATTTCACCATGCAGGAGCCTTCCGCATGCTTGATATAGTTCCGCTCGAAACTGACGGCACGGAGTTGGTCGGGCTTACGGCCAGATGGGCGCATGGGTTATTCCTTTTGTGATTTCAGGCCTTCTAGCGCTCATCAGCACAAATGGAAATGACAATAAATCCGGAGTTAATAGGTTTAAACGCCGACTTTGGACCGGAAACGGACGTACGTCTTCAGATGAGGAGATCAACTTTATCGGCATTTTTCCGCCAAGTTGAGGGCTAAATGGCAAATGCGCGCGAGAATGCAACTGATCTTGCAACACTGCCCGATCAGGGGTTGAATGTTTTTTTACCGACAGTGCTGGAGAGTCTGAGAAACGACTTGCGGAGTTGTATAAGAGGAAATGAGGAGTGGGCAGATGAGTGAAAATGCCAGACACGACGCATGGAGCGCAGGCGACAGCTACGATGCCTATATGGGGCGTTGGAGCAGAAAGATGGCGGTGCGGTTTCTTGATTGGCTCAACCCCGCCGCAAATCTCGACTGGCTCGATGTGGGCTGCGGCACCGGCGCGCTTTCATCTGCGGTTCTAAGCCGATGCAATCCCCGAAGTCTTATTGGCATCGAGCAGTCCGCCGGATTTATCGCCACTGCGCAAAGAAACGTCGTCGATGAACGAGCGAAGTTTGAGGTCGGAGATGCGCAAAAACTGCCTCTGGACGACCACAGCAGAGACATCGTGGCGTCCGCCCTTGTCCTGAATTTTGTGCCGGACATGCCAAAAGCGCTTTCTGAAATGAAACGCGTGGTGCGGCCAGGCGGCACTGTCGCCTTCTACGTATGGGACTACCCTGGTGGCGGTATGGGATTCATGCGGGCCTTTTGGGATGCCGCCATCGCACTTGATCCCGGGGCATCTGGCTTTGCGGAAGGCAAACGATTTCCCTTTTGCACAGCCGCTGGGCTTACCGAGCTGGTTTCGAATGCGGGCCTGCAATCAGTGGAATGCACGGCGATTGAAATTCCCACCGATTTTTGCGTGATTTCGATGACTTTTGGCGTCCATTCACCCTTGGGGCCGGCCCTGCGCCGGGATACTGCGTCAGCCTCCCCGCCGAGGCGCGCGAAAAACTGCGCCAGAAGCTCAGCGATGATCTGCCTCGCCAGGACAATGGCACGATTGCCCTCAACGCGAGGGCCTGGGCCATCAAAGCTCTCGCCGGCTAAAATCTATGATTGTTGCAACCCTGCACGCACCAGGCACGAGCCTTCCGCATGCTTGAAGTATTTCCGCTCGAATTTGACGGCACGGAGTTGGTCAGGCTTACTGCCAGAGGGGCGCATGGGGCTACCCTTTTGTGAATTCGGGAGGCTTCTAGCGCGCCGCGGCTGCAAATGGAAATGGCAATAAATCCAAGAGGGTGTACAGGCCTGAATTTCCACTTTGGACCGGAAGCAAGCATTCAATGTTTGGTGATGAAGAAAGATGAACGGTCCTTGAATACGATCTACAACTTGACTATCTAGAGTGGTAATGCGGGGTTGATATGCACAGCGTTGGCTGATAGCCAATGCACTAATTCTTGAAGTCGAGAATCAGGTAAGAATACGATGGCAAAAGTTGGCCGCAATCAGCCCTGTCCATGTGGCAGCGGTGACAAATACAAAAAGTGCCACGGTCGATTTGACGGCAGTCCGACACCTCTTGATGTGCGTCACGTGTTGGAAGCCCATGCGGCAGATGAACGAATTCGGCAAACCCAGCAGGGGCTTGGTCGGCCAATTATTGCCACCAAAGTAAAGGGCCATCAAATTGTGGCAGTCGGCAACAACGTTAACTGGTCCAAGACTTGGAAGACATTTCCGGATTTTCTCAGCGACTACATTAAACAGAAGTTCGGGTCTGCGTGGGGTAACGCTGAAATCGCAAAATCACTGTCCCAGCGCCATCCGCTGATGCAGTGGTATGAAGCCTACTGCAAGTATCAGAGTGAGACGATCAAAACGCCAGGTGAAGTCCATTCTGCTGATATTATCGGTGTTGTCGCCTGTTATCTGGGTACCGCCTATTCCCTTTATTTGCTCGACCACAACGCTGAACTGCAGACGCGGCTGATCAACCGACTCGAAGAATCTTGGCAATTTCCAAGGCGCATACTTCGAACTCATTGTCGCCAACATTCTGATTCGTGCAGGCTTTACTCTGACGCTTGAAGACGAGACCGATGGGGATAAGAAACACTGCGAGTTCGCTGCGGTTTCGAAAGCAACAGGTAAACGCTACTGGGTCGAAGCGAAGATGAGGACTGTTAATGGCCTGCTGGGGCGCACGGCGACAGCCGGAAAGCGCAGCAGCAATCCGCTCTCCCGTCTGATTCCTCATCTTAACAGCGCGCTGCAAAAACCGGCCGCAGATGAACGGCTAATCTTTATTGACGTCAATGCTCCTCTCATGATCAGTGCGGACGGCAAACCCGATTGGATGGAGCCCGCTAAGAGCCGTCTCGAACGGTATGAGCAGAAGGAGCTTGCAGCAGGAACAAAGGCATATGTCTTCGTTACAAATATGGCGTTTCACCGTGACCTACATTCCAAGCCTTCCGTCGCGGCTTGGCCATTCGGGCTTGGTATGCTGGATTTCAACCGCCCTGGCATGATTTAGTTAAGCGAAGCTTATCGCCAGAAGCAAAAACATATGGACGCGTATTCTATTGGGCAATCAATCGAACACTATTTGCGCTTTCCTGCAACATTCGACGGCAAATTGCCGACGGAGTTCTTCGGCATGCCGAGTTCGCGAGTTGTGATCGGCAAGACATACTCATTTGGGGGCGTCGGAGAGAAAGGAATTAACGGAACTGTAACCGCTGCCACTGTCGACGAATTGAACAAACTGGCTATCATTGGCATTACTGATGGCGAAGGCCGGTCACCCATCTTGCGTTTACCAATGACAGAGGACGATTTCGCTGAATACGCTGAGTTCCCCGATGCATATTTCGGCAGGGTGTTGCCGGGACCGACAAAGCTCAAGAACATTTTTGAGCTTTTCGAGTGGCTAATGGCGACACACACGACGACGCCTCGAGCCAATATGCTTGCGTGGTTTTCGAAGACGCGGGATATGGCGGCTCTCGAAGAGTTAAGTGATGAGGATTTACGGGTCATGTATTGTGAAGCGATGGTCGCTGCTACTGAGGCGTTGTCCACCAAACCAACCAAGCCCAGCCCAAATCCAGCCCATGACAACCGCCCCATCTCCCCCTACATTATCAGCATGAGCATCATCCCGCCCCGCCCCCTGTTTGACGACCGGCCCTCGGGCCTTGCCGATCTCGATCAGCGCTCGCGCAATATTTTCCGGCGGCTGGTCGATACCTATCTGGAAACCGGTGAACCCGTGGGCTCGCGCACCATCTCGCGCATTCTGCCCGCCTCGCTGTCGTCGGCCTCGGTCCGCAATGTGATGATGGATCTGGAAGAGGCAGGCCTTATCTATTCGCCCCACACCAGCGCGGGCCGCATGCCAACGGAGGCGGGATTGCGCTTCTTTGTCGATGCCCTGATGGAAGTGGGCGCTGTCACCAACGACGAGCGCGCGCGCATTGACGCGGAAATCGCTGCCTCCAACCGGCCCCGCCGCATGGAGGATGTGTTGGGCGAAGCCAGCACGCTGCTGTCGGGCCTGTCGCATTGTGCGGGCGTGGTGATGTCGCCCAAAATGAACGCCCGCCTCAAGCATATTGAATTTGTAAATCTCGCGCCGGGCCGCGCCCTGGTCATTCTGGTGGGCGAGGACGGCGGCGTTGAAAATCGCATCATAGACGTGCCGCCCGGCCTGCCGCCCGCCACTTTCACCAAGGCCTCCAATTATCTCTCGACGCGCTTTCAGGGCAAAACCATCGGCGAAGTGCAGCGCTTCATGGCGCTGGAAATGGAAACCTTAAGGCGCGAGCTGGACGAGGTTTCAGCCCGCGTGGTGGAAGCGGGCATCGCCATCTGGTCCGGCGAAAGCGACGCCGATTCAAAAACCCTCATCGTGAAGGGCCAGGCCAATCTCCTGGAAAACACCAAGGCGCTGGACGAGCTTGAAAAAATCCGCAAGCTCTTCGAAGATATTGAAAACAAACGGGAATTGGTGCAGCTCCTGGGGCTGGCCGAGGGCGGCGAAGGGGTTCGCATCTTCATCGGCTCGGAAAACAAGCTGTTTTCCATGTCGGGTTCTTCGCTGATTGTTGCCCCGTACAAGAATTCGGAAGAGAAAATCGTGGGCGTCCTTGGCATTATCGGGCCAACCCGCATGAATTACGCCCGCATCATTCCCATGGTGGATTACACCGCAAAAGTCGTGAGCCGCCTTCTCACTTGATTTTTGGGGCGCAACAGCCGATATGCGGTGCACCCCTGACATGAATGAGTTGAGCGATGAGCGACGAAACCAATTTGACCGATCTTGACCTGAATGATTTGGAAATCGAAAGCCCGATGGAGGCCCCGCCTGAGGATCCGCGCGACGAAGAAATCTTTGCGCTCAAGGAGGAAACCGCAAACCTGAAGGACCGTCTTTTGCGCCTTGCCGCCGAGATGGAAAACCTGCGCAAGCGCACCGAGCGCGAAAAGGCTGAAGCAACACTTTATGCGGCCACAAATTTTGCCCGCGACCTCCTCAGCGTGTCGGATAATCTGGGCCGCGCCTTGCAGGCCTTGCCGGAAGAAGAGCGCGAGCGCGCCGGTGAAGTTGAAAAGAACCTGATTGCCGGCGTGGAAGTAACCGAGCGTGAACTCCTCAACGTGTTCCAGCGCCATGGCATCCGCAAAGTTGAAGCCGTCGGCGCGAAGTTCGATCCCAACTTCCATCAGGCGATGTTTGAGGTGCCCACATCCGAAAAACCGCCGGGCATCGTAATGCAGGAATTGCAATCAGGTTACGCCGTGGGCGAACGCTGCCTGCGTCCGGCGCTGGTGGGTGTTTCAAAAGCTGAAGGGTAATTTACCAGAATACCCTCATGCTGAGGGGAAATATTTCATGGTTTCGTCACTCTTCTCAACGTGAGATTAATGCGGCCGCTGTCCTTGAGAAGTGTTGAGCTTCCGCCGATGACCCGGTCGATGCCGTGGAACGCCAAGCGGGAGTCTCCTTCCAGCACCAGCACATCGCCCGATGACAGTTTAAGCGACTGGGTCTTGCCGCCGCGTGTTGTGCCGCCAATGCGAAACAGCGCCGTGTCGCCCAGCGAAATGGAAACCACAGGCGCTGAAAAATCTTCCTCATCCCGGTCCTGGTGCAGGCCCATTTTGGCGCCTTCGGCATAGAAATTGACGAGGCAGGCTTGCGGCGGGTGGGGATAATTGGAAACCTTGCTCCAGATGTCCATGATGCCTTGCGGAATGGCGGGCCAGGCAGCACCCGTGTCCGGGTGGGTTGGCTGATAGCGATAACCTGCCTTGTCGGACACCCAGCCGAGGGGCCCCATATTGGTCATCCGCACGGAAAATGGTTTGGCTGTCCGTGGCATGACCGGAGTGAAGAGGGGTGCCAGCTCCACGGCCTGGCGCAGGTCTTCAACAATCTGCGCCTGGGCATCCCTGCTGAGAAATTCCGGAAGATATCGCATTGGGTAATTCCACGTGCCTATTTGCTTGCTGCCAAAGAAACATCCCACTATATACCGCCCGAATTGATTTTTCCCCTTGGAATCGGGGAAACACAAACCATATGCGGTCAAAGAGGAGGCAGCAGGGAATGAAAGCGCCTGATAGGGCTTTTCGCGCGCTGCCTGCCTAGAGGAGAAAAACATGGCTAAAGTTATCGGTATTGATTTGGGAACAACGAACTCTTGCGTCGCCGTCATGGAAGGCAAGACCCCCAAGGTTATTGAAAATGCGGAAGGTGCGCGCACCACGCCGTCCATCGTTGCCTTCAACGCGGAAGGCGAAACACTGGTCGGCCAGCCTGCCAAACGGCAGGGCGTTACCAACCCCGAAAATACATTCTTTGCAATCAAGCGCCTGATCGGCCGCCGCATGGATGACCCCATGGTGGCAAAAGACAAGAAGCTTGTGCCTTACAATATCGTCAAGGCTGACAATGGCGATGCCTGGGTTGAATCACGCGGCCAAAAATATGCGCCGTCCCAGATTTCAGCTTTCACGTTGACCAAGATGAAAGAGACGGCTGAACGCTATTTGGGCGAGCCCGTAACGCAAGCCGTGATTACGGTTCCAGCCTATTTCAATGACAGCCAGCGCCAGGCCACGAAAGATGCTGGCCGCATCGCGGGCCTTGAAGTGCTCCGTATCATTAACGAACCAACAGCAGCTGCCTTGGCTTACGGCCTCGACAAGCATGAGCCAGGCCTCATTGCGGTTTACGATTTGGGCGGCGGCACGTTCGACGTTTCCGTTCTTGAAATCGGCGACGGCGTATTTGAAGTGAAGTCCACCAACGGCGATACATTCCTCGGCGGTGAAGATTTCGACATGCGCATCGTTGATTATCTCGCAGACGAGTTCAAGAAAGAGCAGTCAATTGATCTTGCGCAAGGACAAGCTTGCCTTGCAGCGTTTGCGTGAAGCGGCTGAAAAGGCCAAGATTGAATTGTCGTCTGCCGCACAAACCGAAATCAACCTGCCCTTCATCACCGCTGATGCTTCAGGTCCGAAGCATTTGACCTTGAAGCTGACGCGCTCCAAGCTCGAAGCGCTGGTGGATGATTTGATCCAGAAGACGGTAGAGCCTTGCCGCCAAGCCTTGAAGGATGCCGGTGTGACCGCTGGCCAGATCAAGGAAGTGGTTTTGGTGGGCGGCATGACCCGCATGCCGAAAGTTATTGAAATCGTAAAGCAGTTCTTCGGCAAGGAGCCCCACAAGGGCGTGAACCCTGACGAAGTGGTGGCCATTGGCGCTGCCATTCAGGCCGGCGTGTTGCAGGGCGAAGTGAAGGATGTTCTCCTGCTCGACGTAACACCGCTCTCACTCGGCATTGAAACCCTGGGCGGCGTGTTCACCCGTCTCATTGACCGCAACACCACGATCCCCACCAAGAAGTCCCAGGTGTTCTCAACCGCTGATGACAATCAGACGGCGGTGACCATCCGCGTCTTCCAGGGCGAACGTGAAATGGCGGCCGACAACAAGATGCTGGGCCAGTTCGATTTGATGGGCCTGCCGCCCGCACCCCGCGGCATTCCGCAGGTTGAAGTGACCTTCGACATTGACGCCAACGGCATCGTGAACGTGTCCGCCAAGGACAAGGCCACCAACAAGGAACAGCAGATCCGCATTCAGGCTTCTGGCGGCTTGTCCGACAGCGAAGTCGAGAAGATGGTGAAGGAAGCCGAAGCCAACGCCGCCGAAGACAAGAAGCGGAAAGACGTGGTGGAAGCCAAGAACCATGCGGAAAGCCTGATGCATTCGACGCAGAAATCCGTGGTTGAACTCGGCGACAAGATCTCGCCCGCCGACAAGGCTGCCGTTGAAGCAGCCGTGGCTGACGTGAAATCGGCCATCGAAGGCGGCGACGCCGAGGACATCAAGGAAAAAACCAATGTTCTGGCCCAGGCTGCCATGAAGCTCGGCGAGGCGCTCTACAAGCAGTCGGGTGCCGGTGCCAACAGCGATGGCGAAGTGCCGAACATGGAAAAAGACGATGAAGATGATGACATCGTTGATGCCGACTTCACCGAAGTAGGCGACGACGACAAGAAATCGTCCTAACAGAGATAAGCGCCCCGGCTCAAGACAGTGAGTCGGGGGGCCTTCCGATTGAGGACGATACATGGCGAAACGCGATTTTTATGAAGTTCTTGGCGTCCAGAAGGGCGCAGATGAGAAGGCGCTGAAAAGCGCCTATCGCAATCAGGCCAAAAAATTCCATCCCGACGCCAATCCCGGCGACAAGGCCGCCGAAGCCAAATTCAAGGAAATCAGCGAAGCCTACGACGTTCTGAAGGATCCGCAGAAGAAGGCGGCCTATGACCGTTTCGGCCATCAGGCCTTTGAGGGCAATCAGGGCGGCGGACGCCCCGGCGGTGCAGGCTTCGGGCCTGAATTCAATTCGTCCATGTCGGATATTTTCGAAGATCTCTTTGGCGATTTCATGGGTGGGCAGGGCGGCCAGCGGGGGGGCGGCCGCCAGCGCGGCGGCGGTGGTGCGGCCCGTGGCGCGGACCTGCGCTACAACATGGAAATCTCGCTGACCGAGGCCTTTTCCGGCAAGACGGCGCAAATCCGCGTCCCCACATCGGTGGGGTGCGAAACCTGCAAAGGCTCCGGCGCCAAGCCCGGCACCACCCCAAAAACCTGTAGCACCTGCAAAGGCGCGGGCGCTGTGCGTTCGCAATCCGGCTTCTTCACGGTTGAGCGCGCCTGCCCTACCTGCCAGGGCCGGGGCCAGGTCATTTCCGACCCCTGCGGCACCTGCGGCGGCCAGGGCCGCGTCACCAAGGAGCGCAATCTCTCCGTCAATATTCCGCAAGGCGTCGAAGACGGCACCCGCATCCGCCTGGCCAATGAGGGTGAGGCGGGCCTTCGCGGCGGCCCCACGGGTGATCTCTATATTTTCCTCACCGTCCGCCCCCACGAATTTTTCCAAAGGGATGGCGCTGACCTTTTCTGCAAGGTTCCCATCTCCATGACGGTGGCGGCACTCGGCGGCGAAATCGAAGTGCCAACCATTGATGGCAAGAAGGCCCGCGTGACCGTTGCAGAGGGCGCCCAATCCGGCAAGCAGTTCCGTCTCAAAGGCAAAGGCATGCCCGTGCTGCGCTCATCGCAATCCGGTGACATGTATATACAGGTTAATGTCGAGACCCCGGTGAACCTTTCGCGCAAGCAGCGCGAGCTCCTGCAGGAGTTCGATTCCGAGCCGCGCAACAACAGCCCCGAGTCCGAAGGCTTCTTTGCCAAGGCGAAGGCCTTCTGGGATGGGTTCGGGGGTTAGGTTTTTACCGCTTAATCCCAAACGCGCCTTCGGGTGATCGTTACGCCGCCCGAATCGTTGGTATTGATTTCACATCAATAGTGCGTTCCGCGTGCCACGTGTCATGGGCGGCTTGCATGCGCAACCAGGGTGCAGCGCCATCGCCGAATAATTTGCCAAGCCGCACAGCCACCGAAGGCGAAACTGGTTTTGCTTCCCGTAACACATCATAAAGATGCTGGCGCGAAATGCCGAGCAGGGATGCAATTTCCACTTTGGTCCGGCCCGTGGCTGGAATGACCACCTCACGCAGCAAGGCACCGGGATGGCTAGGGCAGCGGGCGGTATTTTTTTTTGCGATGTATTCGGCCATGTCGTTCAACCTCAATGATACTGTTCAAGGTCAATGCGAAGCGCATCACCCTCAAGAAATTCAAATGTGATGCACCATGGCCCATTCACATGAACCGTGTAGCGGATGGGTTCAAAACCGCGCAAGGCATGAAAATCAAATCCCGGCAAATTCATTTCCTCCGGATTGGAACACGCATCCAATCGGTCGAGCCTGAGTAAAATCCGGCCATGGAGCCGTTTGTCAATCCTCGCGGTTCGCCCCGATGACCACAAATCTGCCAAAGCCTTGTTTTTGAAACTTGCAATCACTTCCATATGTAAGCATATTGCTTACGAAAGTCAATGTTGATTACCAAGGGAGTTGACAATTATGCCCAAAGCCTACTGGATCGCCCATGTAACGGTGACCGATCCCGATCAGTACAAACACTATGCAGGTGATGCGCCGATTGCTTTTAAGAAATACGGTGCAACCATTCTGGCCCGTGGTGGCACCTCCGAGCAGATGGAAGGCAATGGCCGCCCGAGGAATGTGGTGATCGAGTTTCCATCTCTGCAAGCTGCCATCGACTGTTACAATTCCGCCGAATATCAGGCCGCGAAGGCCAAACGCATTGGCGCTGGCGAAGCAGATGTCGTGCTTGTTGAGGGCGTTTAACGGCAGTCTTGTCCCGATTGAAAATATAGGCACATTGAAGCCAAGGGCATTTTTGGAGCAATGGTTGCATGAATAAGAAGGTGCCATTCGTGTCGATCGCTGCCGTTGCTGGCGCGGTTTTGCTGTTGATCGGAACCATGCTCCATCCCGCGCACGAAGATCCCAATGAGGCGGCGGCCGCGTTTAAGGAATACGCCGCTGACAGCCATTGGCTGGAAACTCACCTTCTCCAGCTCGCTGGTGTTGCCCTGATGATCGTGGTGTTGCTTCGCATTTCACGCGCGATGGCGGGCGGACCCGCCGATGGCATTGCCGCTGTTTGTGCCCATGGGGCAGCGGCGGGCCTCGCCATTACCTGCGCCCTGCAAGCCGTGGATGGCATTGCGTTGAAAGCCATGGTTGATGCCTGGGCCGCGGCACCCCTTGACCAGCAAACTTCATTGTTTCATGCGGCATTTGCCGTGCGTCAGATCGAGATTGGATTGGCGAGCATGTTGAGCCTTTTGCTTGGATCTGTTTTATGCCTGTTTGGCATCGCGCAAATTATGGATGGGCGCTTCCCCCGCGTCTTTGGCTATTCGATTATGGCCTACGGAGCGCTCTCAATGGTGGCGGGTTATATCATGGCAAGTTCAGGTTTCTCTGAATTGGCGATGACCATTAACATGATAGCGGGCCTGCTGCTCCTCGCTTGGGTGTTGGCCGTTGCCTATTATTGCTGGCGTTATCCCGATGCCTTGAATTCAAGACTCATAGAATCCGAAATGCGGCTTAACAACTAACCCATCAAATCAAACAGGCTCAGCTTCCCCAGCGCTGGCAGTTTGATCGCAAGATCATTGGGGTCGATGCCGATGGTGCTGCCAATGATGTGGATTTCAAATCCTTCTTCCATCGCCAGCGTTGCGCCAAAATATCCATTCACGGAAAATGTGTAGCCCGTGCCGCTCGGCGCGCGGGCAAATTGCAACCCTTGGCCCAGATAATCCTTGCCAACGGCAACGGGCGATAGCTCCGCGTTGAACCCGTCGGTGTGCCGCACCACCCAGGAAACGAAGGTGTTCGAGTTTGGCCCCGGCCAGATGACATAGCTGCCCTTGGCGCTGCTGGGATAATGCGTGATGGCGCTTTCGATGGCTGGAATAAGCCGCGCCGCTTGCCTGCCTTCCAGCTTGTAAATCACCCGTGGCGTGTTGCCATACCAGAAGGCATCCGCCGCAAAAGCATCCCGCCTGACCGGCTGGCCCCATCCTACAACATCATAGCGCGTCCACGCCTTCTCCCCACCGCGCTTCAGGAGAATCGACATGTGTTCGGCAAAAATGCTTTTCCATTGCCCGGTACGGCTGGCGAGAATGATCACGGTCGCGGGCTTTTGGTCTTCAGCCTTCGGCAGGATGCCAGAAGACGACCAATCCGCCACCCGCCAGTTTTCGGGCCAGCCCTTGGCATAACCCATGGCAGCGCCAACGGCTGAAGGCATCAGCATCGCCACCACAACAAACCAGACAACAACCCTGAAAAACCGCCCCATCCCCAATAGTTCCGTAAATCCTATGGCGCAATTGAGGCGGATAATATGATTGCTGAGGGTGTTTAATTTCTCTCCAATTCGACTAAGGTCACCACTACAATAGTCGGTAATTTAATGCTTGGAGCCTATAGTGAAAAAAGAAGATTCTTCTCAAAAACAAATTGCTCTGCTCATCGCAGACTCTGCATCGACAGAGGAGCGCGAAGCATTAAAAAGTTGGGTTCAGGGGCTTCTCAGCATTGTAAATGCTGATATTTCATCCTTAGCGAAGACAAGGAAAGCTATAAGAATCACTGCCTCAAATAAAGTTTTGTGGCCGATGGTCAAATTGATTTCCAGAGAAATGAAAAGACATGCATGGGACAATCGCAGTGCCAAAATGCGACGTGCTTATGCGGGAATAGCCTTGGCCTTGGCCACTGTTGGAGGACAATCTGCCGGTATCGCCGCACTGGGCGGTGCCATTGCGGTACCACTCTGGGTCGTTTTTGGTGCGGGCGCCGCCTTCCTGCCAGTCTTGTATGACGCGCTAGTCGGAAAAGATCAGCAGTCATCATCGCTCAAAACGACTTATACAATAATTGATGCGGAAAAGGATGAAAGTTAGGGTTCTGGAGCTTAAATTGAGTTGTCAACACCTCTAAAAATAGTTTGCGCAATTCACCTCTGTTACCTCATCATGTCCGCGCTTGACGCGGGTATCTTCTTGTGGAAGATCCGGAGATGGCCGTGTCAAGCACGGCCATGATGATTAGTAGGAATGCTTGATCACCAAGGAATTTTCAAAGTCTTTCCAACTTCTCATTCCGTTGCTAAACAGCTCCCATGACAATGAGATTGGCGATAGCGGGCGCGGGCGGGCGCATGGGGCGGGTTTTGACTGAGGTGGTTTCGGCCACGCCGGGCTGCGCCGTTGTGGGCGGGCTTGAGCCCAAGGGTTCAGCACTGGTTGGAACGCCCATGGGCAGGACGGGCGCGGTGATCACCGATGATCCGGCAGCGCTCTTCAAAACCATTGATGGCATTATTGATTTCACCGTGCCTGCGGCGACGCTCTCGCTGGTGGAATTTTCCGCGCACGCCGGCATCGTCCATGTCATTGGCACGACCGGCATCGACGCGGCAGGCGATGAAAAAATCCGCGCCGCTGCCAAAACTTCCCGCATCGTGAAATCCGGCAACATGAGCCTGGGCGTCAATATTCTTGCCTCCCTCGTGCGCAAGGCTGCGGCAGCGCTTGGCGAAGACTTCGACATTGAGGTGCTGGAAATGCACCATCGTCACAAGATTGACGCGCCATCGGGCACGGCCTTGCTGCTGGGAAAAGCCGCTGCCGAAGGCCGTGGGCTTGATCTGGCCAAGCGCTCCGTGCGTTCGCGGGATGGCCACACGGGCGCGCGGCCGGTGGGCGACATTGGCTTTGCAACGCTGCGCGGCGGTTCCGTCGTGGGCGACCATACCGTGATGTTTGCAGGCAGCGCCGAACGCATCGAATTTACCCACCGGGCCGAAAGCCGCGATCTCTTTGCCTATGGCGCGGTGAAGGCGGCACTCTGGGCGAAAAACCAGAAGCCCGGCTTCTATACAATGGCGGATGTTTTAGGATTGGAATGAAATGAGCGGCACCCTTGTTCTCGTGCGTCACGGCCAAAGCGAATGGAATTTGAAAAACCTGTTCACCGGCTGGAAAGACCCGGACCTCTCGGCCCAAGGGGTTGCCGAAGCAAAAGCCGCTGGCCAGCGCCTGAAAGCCAAGGGTTTGAAATTTGATATCTGCTTCACCAGTGCCCTGACGCGCGCCCAGCACACCTTGAAACTCATCCTCGAGGAATTGGGCCAGACCGGATTGCCGGAAACCCGCGACCAGGCCCTGAACGAGCGCGACTATGGCGAGCTTACCGGCCTCAACAAGGATGACGCCCGCAAGAAATGGGGCGAAGAGCAGGTGCTGGTCTGGCGGCGGTCGTTTGACGTGCCGCCGCCCGGCGGTGAATCCCTCAAGGACACGCTGGCCCGTTCGCTGCCCTATTACATGCATGAAATCCAGCCCCATGTGCTTTCCGGCAAGTCGGTGCTGGTGTCGGCCCATGGCAATTCGCTGCGGTCCCTCATCATGGCGATTGAAGGATTGACGCCGGCGCAAATCCTCAAGCGCGAACTGGAAACCGGCGTTCCGGTTTATTACCGGCTAGGCGCTGACTCGCTGCCCATTTCCGTGGAGACACTCACCGCATGATCATCCGTGAGCTGACGATTGCGGAAATGGATTCCTGTGTGCCGAGGCTGGCCGCCATTCTGATGAATGCGGTCGATGCTGAAGCGGGTGTGAGCTTTCTGTCGCCCCTGTCAAAAGATGTGGCCGAGGCTTTTTGGATCAAGCAGGTTCCGGATATCGGCAAGGAAGCAACCACACTGTTCGTGGCCGAAACCGACGGCAAGATCGCAGGCACGGTCATGCTGCAAAAGGCCTGGGCGCCCAACCAGCCGCACCGCTGCGAAGTGGCAAAGCTTCTGGTTCATACGGATTTTCGCAAGCGCGGCATTGGCACGCAAACTCATGCAGGCCCTTGAAAGCAAGGCCCGCAATCTTGGCTTCACCCTGATCACATTTGATACGGTCGCCCACGGATCGGTGGAAAAATTCTACCGCGATCTTGGTTTCACGCTTGTTGGCTATATTCCTGATTACGCCATGACAACCAGGGGCGGGTTGCACGACACGGCGCTGTTCTACAAAAAGCTCACGCGGCCATAACGCCCGCTTCCCATCCCAGGATGGCGCGCTTGCGGGTGAGGCCCCAGTGGTAGCCGCAGAGTCCGCCGGATTTTCCCAACACCCGGTGGCAGGGAACAACGAAGGATACGGGATTTTTCCCCACCGCCGTTCCAACCGCCCGCGCCGCCGATGGCTTGCCCAGATGGGCGGCGATATCGGAATAGGTCGAGGCCTTGCCAAAAGGAATGCGCAGCAGCGTTTCCCACACGCGGATTTCAAAATCCGTGCCGATGAAAACAACCTTGAGCGGCTGGTCCGGCTTCCAGCTTTCCGATTCAAAAATGCGCTTTGCATAGGGAGCGGTAATGACGGGGTTTTGAATGTAGGTGGCTTCCGGCCAGCGTGATGTCATATCGGCAAGCGCGGACTTTTCCTGGCCTTCATCCGCAAAGGCAAGGCCCGCCAGCCCTTCGTTGGTGACAAGGATAAGCGCACGGCCAAAGGGGCAGTCATGGAAACCATAGGTGATGGTAAGCCCGCGCCCCCGCAGCTTGTAAATGCCGGGCGACATGCCTTCATGGGTAACGAAAAGGTCATGCAGCCGCCCCGGCCCTGAAAGGCCAAGCTCGTAGGAGGCATCCAGAATGGAGGTTGAATCCCGCAGCAGTCCGCGTGCATGGTCAAGTGTCACGGCCTGCAGAAATGCCTTGGGGCTGAGGCCCGCCCAGCGTGTGAAGAGCCGCTGCAGATGCGTGGCGCTGAGGCCTGCCTGACCGGCGAGCGTATCCAGCGAAGGCTGCTCCCGCCAGTTTTCAGAGATGAAAGCCAGCGTGTGTTTCACCAGCTCATAGTCATTGGTTTGCTTTTCCATGTTCCCAAAATAGGGCGCATGGGAGCCGAGAGCCACCCGTTTCTTGCTTAGATCGCAGGATTTATCAGGGCTGCCTGCAAGGCTTTGGCGAAGGCCTGGCGCTCATGCCCGCCCAGAAAACTGGCAATTTCGGTGCGCTGCCCCCGCGTTCGCAAATACAGCGAACCCACCAATTCGCGCTGCCGGTCTTCCATCAGTTCAACTTGAACCCAGCGCCGTACGAAACGCTGTTCTCTGGGCGGGTGCTTTTCCGAAAGCTGCTCCAGCACAAGTTCATGGGCGGTAATTTCAATCCGTTCGGCCCGCCTGCCATCCCTGAAGTTCCGCTTGAAGGCCCACCAGATCAGCGCCACGTCCAGCCCCATGAAACCCACCACAGGCCAGGCACCGATGGCGTAGAAAAACAATCCCGCCGGCCAAATTAATTGCTGCAATCACCGCCATGAGAAGGGCAAAGCCACGGGGGCTGAGCGAACGATGCGGCGTCAGCGTGGCACGCCAGGATTTTGATGTTTGCTGATCCATGTTAAGCCTGTCTAAAACACGTGAAGGCATTGAGCAGGGGTTTCATGGCAAAGGCAAGGCGTTTGACGCCGCAGGAAATCGAGGAAGTATTTCGCCGCTTCCACGCGCGCGAACCGGAGCCGCAGGGCGAGCTCAATTCCGTCAATGCTTTCACCTTTCTGGTGGCCGTTGTCCTTTCCGCCCAGGCAACCGACGTGGGCGTGAACCGCGCCACCGGCCCGCTGTTTGCGGTAGCGGATACGCCGGAAAAAATGGCGGACCTCGGCGAGGCGGGGATAAGGGACTACATAAAATCCATTGGGCTCTATGGCAGCAAGGCAAAGAACGTGTTGGCGCTCTCGCAGGCACTCATCAAAAATCACAACAGCGAAGTTCCCAATTCGCGTGAAGCGCTGGAAGCGTTGCCGGGCGTGGGCCGCAAAACCGCAAACGTGGTGCTCAATAACATCTTTGGTGAATCAACGATTGCGGTGGATACGCATTTGTTTAGGCTGGGAAACCGCATCGGCCTCGCACCCGGCAAAACGCCACGTGAGGTCGAAGACAGGTTGTTGAAAGTAATCCCCCGCCACTATCTGCGCCACGCCCACCATTGGCTGATCCTGCATGGTCGCTATATCTGCAAAGCAAGGAAGCCTGAATGCTGGCGCTGTCCCATCAACGACCTCTGCCAGTTCAGGGAGAAGACGCCCGCACCCGCTTGAAGATGTGAACAAAGAATGACGTGGCAAACAGCGGCACCACCAGATTGACAACGGGGATGATGGATAGCAGCGCTGGAACAAGGCCGGCGGCAAAAACCTGCGGCGTATTTTCCCGGCGGAAGGCGCGGGCCTCTTCCACGTCCATGTGGCGCATGGCCACCATCTCAAAATATTCGCGTGAAAGCAGATAGGCGTTTGCAACGACCAAAGCGACAACACCGATGCCGGTGAAGACCAGCGGCAGCACGGCAAGATTGACCAGAAGAATAACCAGCGCGAATTGCAGTGACGTGGAGATGGCGCGAAACGTCGACAAGGGCGTGCCAGCGGGATGCGACGGATAATGCCTCTCTTCAACTTTTGCTGCGATGCTATCGAGATAGAGCCCTGCAAAAATTGCCGTGACCGGTGACATCATGAAGAAAAATGCCACCAGCAGGCCAAGCCCCGCGCCGATGGCTGCCAGTGTTTGCGCCCATGCCCAGGGAATAAGTGTCAGGGTTGACAGCAAAACTTCAACGCCCACGAGGATGGCGATAAACAGCGCCAGCGTCATGCCGATGGCCTTGAACAGCACACTGCGGAAATCACGCGACAGCAAATCGCCCAAGGCTTTGAATGCGGAAGAAATCATCAAGGCCTAGGTAGTGCGTCGGGCTTGCCTCCGCAAGTGGCTTGCGCTACGGGCATAATTCTACAGGGGTTGATGAATGACGCAGGCTGAGATTGACGTTTTGACAATTGGCAATGCAATCGTCGATGTGATTGCCAAGGTGGATGATGCCTTCGTGCAGAAGAACGGCCTCGTCAAAGGCTCGATGAACCTCATTGATGAACAGCGGGCTGAAGAGCTTTACGCCAGCATGGGCCCGGCCATCGAAATCTCCGGCGGCTCGGCTGGCAACACGGCGGCAGGCGTTGCGTCCTTCGGGGGGCGGGCAGCCTATTTCGGAAAAGTGAAAGCCGATCAGTTGGGCGCGATTTATCGCCACGATATGCGGGGCCAAGGCGTGCAATTTGATTCAGTGGCCGCAACATCTGGTCCCGCCACGGCGCGCTCCTTCATTCTGGTAACGCCCGAAGGCGAGCGCACCATGAACACCTATTTGGGTGCCTGCGTGCATCTCAATGCCGCTGATGTGGATGAAGGGATCGTTTCAGCCGCCAAGGTCACCTACATGGAAGGTTATCTTTGGGATAAGCCCGAAGCCAAGGAAGCCTTCAAGCTTGCGGCAAAAATTGCGCGCAAATCCGGCAGGCTGGCGTCCATCACCTTGTCGGATTCATTCTGCGTTGAGCGCCACCGCGAAAGCTTCCTCGAACTCATCAGGAATGACATCGACATTGTCTTCGGCAATGAAACCGAAATCAAGTCGCTCTACCTCACGCAGAATTTTGATGGCGCCATGCAGGCGTTGCGCAAGGATTGCAAAATTGCCGTCGTGACCAGAAGCGCCAAGGGCAGCGTCGTCGCCCACGGGGAAAATGTCATTGTCGCCCCCGCAATTGCAATCCCGAAGGTTGTTGATGTGACAGGTGCCGGTGATCTCTACGCGGCTGGTTTTCTTTTTGGATTTACCCAAGGCATTGGCCATGCGCGTTCGGCCCAATTGGGCAGCCTTGCGGCAGCCGAGGTTATCTCCCATGTGGGCGCCAGGCCTGAAGTGAACTTGCGGAAATACGCAAAAGAGGCAGGCCTGCTTTAAGCTCCGGTATCGCCCGCGATTTCGTCAGCGCTGGGCGCGGGCGGGGTTTTCACGTGAATGCGGATGCGTTTGACACGGCGGGGGTCTGACTGCAGAATTTCAAATTCAAGCCCGCTTGTGTGCGTGATGATTTCACCGCGGCCCGGAACCCGTCCTGCCATTTCAAAAATCAGCCCGCCCAGCGTATCGGCTTCATCCTCATCCTCATCTGACAAGAGATCAACGCCGAGCAGCTCATCGACGGTTGATATGCGCACCCGCGCATCGGCCACATAGATATTCTCGCCTTGCCGCTTGATGAGCGTCACATCATCGGTGTCATGCTCGTCGGAAATATCGCCAACGATCTCTTCAACAAGGTCTTCGATTGAAATCAGCCCATCACTGCCGCCATATTCATCCACCACAATGGCCAAATGCATGTGGTCGGCCTGCATCTTGAGCAGCAGGTCTTTCGCCGGCATCGAAGGCGGCACAAACAGAACCTCGCGGTATAATCCCGTTTGCTTCACCGTCTGCGAAAGATCAGTGGCGGAAATTGCAATGCCGGAAGAAATGGTTTTGCGTTTTTTCTTCGTGCTGGTGACTGACATCCAGCGGATGAAATCCTTGACATGGATCATGCCCGCAATGTCATCCAGCGTTTCGCGGTAAACTGGCAGGCGTGAATGGTTCGCCTCGTTGAATTTTTCCCATAGCTGCCGCATCGTTGAAATATCTTCGATGGCCACGATATCGGCGCGCGGCACCATCACGTCATCAACCCGCATGCCTGAAAAGCTGATGAGGTTGCGCATCATGGATTTGGTATCAAGGCCGACGGTCGTTTCCGGCGTCGCTGCCTCGCGGGCTGCGATTGCGCTCTCCAACCCGTCGCTCCGGCTTTTCCTGCGCAGCTTGATGAGCTTGTTCTTAAGCTTCCGAACCAGGGTTGTTTTGCGGGGTTCAGGAGAAGTGCTGTTGTCGTTGCTCATGATTGGTAGGGGTTATCAATTCCAAGTCGGTTCAGGATTTTAACCTCGAGGCCTTCCATGCTTTCGGCCTCCCGGTCATTCCCATGGTCATATCCTAGCAGATGCAGCACGCCATGTACGATCAAATGCGAGATATGGTTGGCGATGGGCTTGTCCTGCTCCGCCGCCTCTTTTGCAATCACGCCATAGGCCAATGCAAGATCGCCAAGCGGCCGCGGTTCGCCTTCGGGCCTTGGCAAGTTAGGGTTAACCGGAAAGGACAGGACATTGGTGGGCTGGGGCTTGCCGCGCCACTGGCCATTGAGTTGTGAAATTTCTGCGTCCCCTGTGAAGAGAACGCTTAATTGGATGTCTTTATCGGGCAGCGCTTCGCTGATGGCACGGCGGCAAAGTTTTCGGAGATCGGCAACGGATTTCCAATCCTTGTCGTCAATACTGATATCAAGTTTCATTTCGATGGGGCGAGATTGCGAACCTTGGCGCCCAGCTTGTCATAGGCCGCAACGATGCGCCCCACCAACGCGTGACGCACGATGTCGCCCGTCGAGAAGCGAATCTGGGCCGAACCCTGCACATCGGTCAAAACCCGCAAAGCATCATCAAGTCCTGACGTCGTGCCGGCTGGCAAATCAACCTGCGTTGGATCGCCGGTGATCACCATGCGGCTGCCCTCGCCAAGCCGCGTCAAAAACATTTTCATCTGCTGCGGCGACGTGTTCTGCGCTTCGTCAAGGATGATGAAGGCAGAAGCCAGGGTGCGGCCACGCATGAAGGCAAGCGGCGCAATTTCAATCTGGTTTTCAGCCAATCCCTTGGTGACAAGGGCGGCCGGCATCATGTCATACAGTGCGTCGTAAAGCGGGCGAAGGTAAGGATCGACCTTGTCCTTCATGTCGCCCGGCAAAAAGCCCAGGCGCTCGCCTGCTTCAACGGCAGGGCGCGACAGGATGATGCGGTCAACTTCGCCATTCATCAGGGCTTCGGCAGCGCAGGCAACCGCCAGATAGGTTTTGCCCGTACCCGCCGGGCCAATGCCAAAAACCAGTTCATTCTTGCGAATGGCTTCCACATAGGTTTTCTGCATGGGGGTGCGCGGCATCACCATCTTGCGCCGGGTGCGCACGGTTCCTTCGGTTTGTTCCTTGTCATGAACCATCTGATTCATGCGAATGGTTCCTTCAACTTCGCCCCGGCTGATTTCCAGCCCGCGGCGTGCGCGCTGGTAAAGCTGGGACAATACATTCTTGGCGGCATCGCGTGCTGGGCCCACGCCCCGGATTGAAACACGGTTTCCGCGCGGCGTAATTGAAACGGCCAGTTTATGTTCAATCAGGGCCAGGTGTTCATCATGCTGGCCGAAAAGCAAAGGCAGCAAACGGTTGTCATCAAAAGCTACAGTGGTTGTGTCATTTTCGTCGAGGAGGCTTTGCGACTTGAGAGTGGCAAGTTGGGCGGCGCTGACTGGCGGATTCAAATGCTGCGTTCTCCTGTTTTAATGTCTTACCCCGGAATCACTGTTGGTTGCCCTATAATGACCCGAAAGGCTGTTCGTGCCAACACTATCTATTACGACGTCCATAAGCGTGCCAATCTGGTTTGGTTCCCCGGCCACATGCACCGGCTGTAAATAAGGTGAACGGCCCACCAGTTGCCCCGGTTCCCGGCCCTGCTTCTCAAGGAGAATAGGCAAAGCCTTGCCGAGGCAAGCCTTGTTAAAGGCGGTCTGCTGGGCGTGAATGAGGGCCTGCATGCGGGCCAGACGCGCGGTTACCACCGCGTCGGCCACTTGGTTTTCGTGCTCTGCGGCGGGTGTGCCGGGGCGTGGTGAATACTTGAAGGAATAGGCGCTGGCATACCCCACGGTTTCGATGAGCTTCAAGGTTGCCTCAAAATCTTCATCTGATTCACCCGGAAATCCTACAATGAAATCGCCTGAAAGCGCAATGCCCGGGTGCGCAGCCCGAACTTTCGCAACAATCTCAAGATAATAGTTAACATCGTGGCCGCGGTTCATGGCCTTGAGGATGCGGTCGCTGCCGCTCTGCACTGGCAAATGCAGGAAAGGCATCAATTTGGGGTTGCTTGCGTGGGCTTCAATCAATGCGTCATCCATATCCCTTGGGTGGCTTGTTGTGTAACGCAGGCGTTTTATGCCAGCAATTTGTGACAGTTCTGCGATCAATGTGGCAAGCGATGCGGCTTCTCCATTCGTGCCCTTACCATGGTAGGCGTTCACATTCTGGCCAAGCAGCGTAATCTCGCGCACCCCTGCGGCCACAAGCTGGCGGGCTTCCTTTTCAATCTGGGCCACGGGGCGCGAAAATTCCGCGCCGCGCGTGTAAGGCACCACGCAGAAGCTGCAAAACTTGTCGCAGCCTTCCTGCACGGTGAGAAACGCCGAAACATTGCGGACCAGAACCTTGTTGGCGGCCTGCCGTTCCAGCGCTTCAAACTTGTCCTCCGAAGGAAACTCGGTTTCAACGATGGCATCACCGGTTTCCAGATGCCGGGTGATGAGATCAGGCAGGCGGTGATAGGATTGGGGACCAAAAACCAGATCGACCGTTTTCGCCCGCCGGATAATTTCTTCGCCTTCCGCCTGTGCCACACAGCCAGCAACAGCAACGACCATTTCAGCGCCGCTGTCATTGCGCGCTCTTTTCAGCCTCTTGATGCGGCCCAGTTCGGAGTAGACCTTTTCAGCCGCATGTTCGCGGATATGGCAGGTGTTGAAGATCACCAGATCGGCGTTGTCCGGCGCTGCGGTTTCCGCATAGCCCATGGCTTTCAGTGAATCGCGCATGCGGTCGCTGTCATAGACATTCATCTGGCAGCCGTAGGTTTTCACATAGACGGATTTGCGGGCAGTGGTCATGGGCCTCTGCTAGCCTATTTCACGCGGTCCGTGAAGCGTTTGCACCAATCCGGCGCGGATGGTTTCTTCCGTGTGGCGCGCCAGAGCTTTGCGGTTTCCAAATTGCGCGAGGCTGAGTGGCGCATGGCAGGCAAGGGTAATTTCAACAGGCCCCTGCGCCAACGCCGACCAGAGATGGGACGGCAATTCCATATCGCCATACCATGCATAGTGGGGCCGCAAACGCCGCGTCATCGGCAGGTTGCGATGACCTGTATAGACAACACTGATGGGCTGTACCTGAATGCTGGAATCCTCCGCAGCGGCAAAGAAAGCCGATTTGAAAGAAAGCACGCTGGCTCCATCTCCCGAGGTTCCCTCCGGAAACAGCACCAGCAGGTCGCCTGCCGCCAGCCGCCCCCTGATTTCATCACGTGATGAGCCGGTTGTGATGCGGCGCTCCCGGTCCACAAACACCGTGCGCTGTAATCTGGCGAGCGAGCCAAAGAATGGCCAACGGCTCACATCACTTTTTGCAATGAAGGAAAGCGGTGCAATCGAACTCAGGATGACGATATCCAGCCACGAGACATGGTTGGCCACAAAAATCATCGGTCCCTGTTTGAGTGTTTCGCCTTTCGTTTGAACCCGGACACCAAGGATGCGGAGCACCATCCGGTGATAGTGCATGGGAAGGCGCCGCGCCATGCGCGGCCAGAACCAAACAAGCATCTGTTGAACCGGCATGAGGGGAAGCGTGAGACCGACAAAGCCTGCAAGAGCCAGGGATGCGCGAAGCCTGCTCAAGGTTCCAGGCTCTTTGCCATGATCAGCGCATCTTCGCGGCGGCCCTGACCCAGGTCATAATAATCTTTTCGCACGCCCTTTTTTTCAAATCCGCACGCGGCATAGAGCGCGAGTGCCGCCAGATTCGCACGCCCCACTTCAATGAAGAGTGACGTGATGTTTTGCGCCTTGAGTTGATCAAAGGTTTTTTGCATTAAGGCCATTGCCAGCCCGTGTTGGCGGAAGGCGGGCCGCACACAAATCGTAATGATTTCCGCTTCATCGGCAGCAGTGCGAAACAAAATAAACCCGGTCGGCGTATGCGCCTTCGACATCAGCGTGGCAGACATGCCGGGGGTGGAGAGCAGGGACCCGATTGCCGCTTCGTCCCAGGCAGAAGCAAAACACTCGCCATGGATTTCGGCCAGGAGTTTCGCAACACTGTTATCAGCTGGCATAAAGGAATTTTGTTGGGCGGCCGGCAGTTTCACATCTGGCGCGCGCAAATACAGGGGATCGGGCGGATGATCCAGCGGCGAGAGACCAACTGTCAATCGCACAAAATTTTCCGCCAGCGGCAAATCCCCCGCTTTGCTGCGCCGGAGTGAAAGATCGCCAAATTTTTGCAGGATTGCGTCGGCTCCAGTACCGATGACAAGGGCGGCGTGAGGCCATGTCAAGCCGTCGATAGTGGAAATATGGGGAGATAAAATTGCGCTTCCGTCGTCTGCAAAAGCCGCGGCATAGATTTCTCCCATCCGCGCATCAACCGCTACGACCAGGGGCCGCCTGCTTTCATTGGCGGCAATGGCACTGAGTGAATTGATCCCAACCACTGAAACCCCAAGCGAAACACCAAGCCCGCGCGCGAAGGCAAGCCCGATGCGGACGCCCGTGAAGGTTCCGGGCCCGGTTGTAACCGCAATGCGATTGATGTCACTAAACTGAAGTGCCGCCTGCGCCATTACTTGCCCAACGAGGGGTGCAAGCGCTTCCGCCTGTCCGCGATCCATGAACTGGTGTTGGGCAGCAAGAATGCGATCGCGTTCCGTGTCATAAACACCGGCTGAACAGCAGGCCATTGACGTATCCAGGGCAAGAATAAGCATTGTTCAGGAGTGATAGGCCGCAACCCTTGCCCAATGCAAGTCAGGCCCCAATGCAAGGCAGGCCCCAATGCAAGTCAGGCGGGATGAATGACGCCTTTACGCAAAATCAGGTTGCCATAAAGGCGGCGCTCTCCCGAAGCCACGATGGCAAAACAGTTTTTGACACGGCTGTAGAAGTCCGCCCCCACCAGCGCCGTAATTTTCTGTTTTGGCGCGTGTTTTTTTATGATGGCTTCGAAATCCGAGAATACGGGCTCAATGCGTTTCGCGTCGCCCTGCGCTGCGGGGCGGAAAACCGATTGGGGAACAAATTCATCAAGCGGCATTACCGAAAGTATGGCATCTGCGATCCGGGTTGCCTCATGGCCATCCATGCGCACAATCCGCTGCGCATCGGATTCCGCCGGATAATTGCCGTCCACAATGCCAATTTCATCGCCATGTCCCATGGCGCGAAGAATATGCAAGAGGTCAGGCCCCAACAGCGGGTCAATGCCGATAAGCATCAGGCGGTCTCCTTGAACAATACGTCACGGTCAATGATGTAGTTGGCAAACAGTGATAGGCTGGCCGCCCCCATCGCCCGCGCATCGGAACCGATGCTGCCCGGCTCGATGGAGAATTTTGGCAGCCCGCGCAAATCATGCTGGGCAACGGCCTGGCGGGTTTTGGAAACCAGTTCGCTTCGCACCGTCGAAGGCATGGCGCCGTCAATGATGATGGCCTCAAAATCAATAACCGACATGGTTGCAACGCAGGCAAAAGCCAGGCTCTTGGCGGCTTTCTCGATCCATTTGTCAAGCTCCGGCCCAACCTCGCCCCATTGGTAAGGCGAAGGCGTCAACAGCACGGGATCAAGGCCCGCGGCCTTCAATTGGTTTTCAAGTACAAAGAGGGAAGCACTGTGAATGAGTTGCTGCCGCTTTCCGTCAGGGCTCGGAATGGGCAGGGTGCCAACCGCCCCCGCATAACCCGTGCGCCCGGGATAGATATGGCCATTGATGACAACGCCGCCGCCAATGAAAAATCCCACGAAAAAATAGGCGTAGCTGTTATATCGCCCACCTTGGCCGAACAGAAATTCTGCGGCGCAGGCGGCCGTGGCGTCGTTTGAAAAATGCACCGGCCAACGGCCAAGTTTTTCAATCTCGCCAACCAGGTCAAATTCGCGCCAGGCCTCAAACACGGCGTGGTCGGCGCCAATTTCCTCTTCCCAGTTCCAGAATTCAAAGGGTGCCGCAATGCCGAGTCCGGAAATTCTCTCCATCTGGATGGGAGAAAGATCAGTCAGAAGTTCCTGCAGTCCTGATTTTACGAAACCCATGAGTTCGGTGGGAGTTGGAAACTGATAGGGCCTGTACACCTTGCGGCGGATCTTTCCCGTGAGATCAAGCAGAACGAGGTCGCCCGAGTGCCTGCCCACCTTAAGGCCAATGGAATAGGCGCCGTCGGGATTGAGCGAGAAGGGCACCAGCGGCTGGCCAACCTTGCCGCGCTTTGGTTTTTCCTTGATGAGGAGCTGGTCAGTTTCCAGTTGCCGGACGATAACCGAAACAGTTTGGGCAGAAAGTCCCGTGAGCCTGGCAATTTCGGCCTTGGGAAGGCTGCCATGCTTGCGGATCAATGAAAGGGCGAGGCGTTCATTATAGAGCCGCACCCCGTTTTGGCTTGTGCCACGCGCCAACGGGGGGCTTTTACCCATCGTTAGCGCGCCGCCTGACAAATCCATTTCTTACAACCCCGCCTACCTGTCCATCGCTGGAAACTGCCCGCCGGTCGCGGTAAATAAAGCTTCCCGCAGAGAAACCGCTCTGTCAATAAATAAATCATTCGGAATTACTTATTGACTCTCATCCGAAAATTCGCTCAAAACGTCGGAGGGTTCAAGTGCCGGATTTTTTGGTTCTTGCCTCCTACCTATCTCCAAACTAGACTTTATCTTTGCCCCAGTAAGGGGTCTGTTCCATGGGAGGATCATCGTGAAGACAATTCTTAAATCAGCCGTAGCAGCCGTCGCTCTGCTCGGATTTGCAACCGTCGCACAGGCAGCCGGTGTTGGCGCTTGCCTCATTACCAAAACCGATTCCAATCCTTTCTTCGTGAAGATGAAGGAAGGCGCAACCGCCAAGGCCGCTGAACTCGGCGTCGATCTCAAAGCCTATGCCGGCAAGACCGACGGCGACAACGAAGGCCAGGTAGCCGCCGTTGAAACCTGCATCGCCGATGGCGTCAAGGGCATTTTGATTACGCCATCCGACAGCAAGGCAATCGTACCGTCAATTCAGAAGGCGCGTGACGCTGGCATCCTCGTGATTGCCCTCGACACGCCACTGGATCCAATCGAAGCTGCAGATTCAACCTTTGCAACTGATAACCTTCAGGCCGGCAAGTTGATCGGTGCCTGGGCTGCGGCAACACTCGGCGACAAGGCCAAGGATGCCAAGGTTGGCTTCCTCGACATCAACCCGAAGCAGGTAACGGTTGACGTTCTCCGCGACCAGGGCTTCATGATGGGCTTCGGCATTGACACCAAAGATGCAAACGTCATTGGTGACGAAGATGATGCACGCATCGTTGGCCATGACTATACCGATGGCAACGAAGAAGGCGGCCGCAAGGCCATGGAAAACCTTCTCCAGAAGGATCCATCAATCAACGTGGTCCACACCATCAACGAACCGGCAGCAGCCGGCGCCTATGAGGCGCTCAAGGCTGCTGGCAAGGAAAATGATGTTCTTATCGTTTCCGTTGACGGCGGCTGCCCAGGCGTGAAAAACGTTGCTGGAGGCGTTATTGGTGCAACGTCGCAACAGTATCCATTGTTGATGGCCTCGATGGGCGTTGAAGCGATTGCTGCTTTCGCCAAGGACGGCACCAAGCCAAAGAACACCGAAGGCAAAAACTTCTTTGATACGGGCGTTACCCTCATCACTGACAAGCCAGCCACCGGTGTTGAATCAATCGACACCAAAGCAGGCACGGACAAATGCTGGGGTTGATCTCAAACTGATTTCGGTTAATCATAACCGAAAACAAGGAGGCGGTCCCTTGGGGCCGCCTTTTCTATAATTAATAGAGGGCGCATTTCGCCCTTGTGGGAGGATGGGGCAATGGCAGCGCAGGAATTTGAAAAGGTTCTAGACCAGAGCGACACGAAGGTCGTCTCATTCGACACCGATAAAAAATCGGCAATCGAACAAGCCCAGCATTTCCTGCATTCGAGCCCCGCCGCCGTTCCCCTCATCGTGCTCATCATGTCGATTGTGATTTTCGGCATTCTGGCTGGCAGCAAGTTTTTCTCCACTTTTGCGATGACCCTCATCCTCCAGCAGACCGCCATCGTCGGCATCATTGGTGCTGCACAAACCCTGGTTATCCTCACCGCCGGCATTGATCTTTCAGTGGGTTCCATCATGGTGATCTCATCGGTGGTCATGGGGCAGTTCACTTTCCGCTACGGCATTCCCGCACCCATCTCCATTCTCTGCGGCTTCGCTGTGGGTGGCCTGTGCGGCTGGATCAACGGAATGCTCATCGCCCGCATGAAACTGCCGCCCTTCATCGTGACGCTCGGCACCTGGCAAATTATTCTTGCCGCCAACTTCCTCTATTCCCGCAACGAAACTATCCGCGGTCAGGACATCGAAGCCCAAGCGCCGCTGCTGGCATTCTTCGGCAGCAATTTCAAGATTGGTGGCGCGGTTTTCACCTATGGCGTCATTGTCATGGTGCTGCTGGTTGGCATCCTCTGGTATATTCTCAATTATACGGCGTGGGGTCGGCGCGTGTATGCGGTGGGTGATGATCCGGAAGCCGCTGAGCTTTCGGGTGTTCCCGTTGGCCGCATGCTGATCACGATTTATACCCTGTCCGGATTGATCTGCGCATTGGCAGGCTGGGTTTTGATTGGCCGCATCGGTGCCGTGTCGCCAACCTCGGGTGCTTTTGCCAATATTGAATCGATCACTGCCGTGGTGATCGGCGGCATCTCGCTGTTTGGCGGCCGCGGCTCGATCCTTGGCATGATCTTCGGAGCGCTCATCGTGGGCGTTTTCTCGCTGGGCCTCCGCCTTGTCGGCACCGACCCGCAATGGACATTTCTCCTCATCGGCGTTCTCATCATTTCCGCTGTTGCAGTGGATCAGTGGATCAGAAAGGTTTCAGGTTAATAGCATGGCCAAGAAAGCGGCGAAGAAAGCAGCCACGACGGCAAAGCCGGCGAAAGCCAGAATATCGGTGGTGGCAGTGAAGGCGAAGGCAGCGCCCGTCAAGGTCGATATGCGCGAACCCCTGCTCACCACGCGCGGGTTGGTAAAGCGCTATGGCCGGGTCACGGCACTTGATAATGCCGATTTCGATTTGTATCCCGGCGAAATCCTCGCCGTGATCGGCGACAACGGCGCGGGCAAATCAAGCCTCATCAAGGCGATCTGTGGCGCCATTCAGCCAGACGAAGGCGAAATAAAGCTGGAAGGCAAGACGCTGCATTTCAAATCGCCCATGGAGGCGCGCGATGTGGGCATTGAAACCGTTTACCAGAATCTTGCCCTGTCGCCGGCGCTGTCGATCACCGACAACATGTTTTTGGGCCGCGAAATCCGCAAGCCCGGCTTCATGGGCCAGTTCCTCCGCATGCTGGATCGTCCAGCCATGGAAAAGCGCGCCCGCGACAAGCTGAGCGAGCTTGGCCTGATGACCATCCAGAATATTTCCCAAACCGTTGAAACGCTTTCGGGTGGCCAGCGGCAGGGTGTGGCCGTAGCTCGCGCCGCTGCTTTTGGTTCAAAGGTTATCATCATGGATGAGCCAACCGCGGCTTTGGGCGTGAAGGAATCGCGCCGCGTGCTGGAGTTGATATTGGATGTAAAGCGCCGCGGCCTTCCCATTGTGCTGATCTCGCACAACATGCCCCATGTTTTTGAGGTGGCCGACCGCATTCACATCCACCGCCTTGGCAAGCGTCTTTGCGTGATCAATCCGAAGGAATATACAATGTCGGATGCGGTGGCGTTTATGACCGGAGCCAAGGAGCCGCCGAAGGAATTGTTGGCAGCTTGATTACGCCAGATGTTACAGAACTCGCTTCGCTGACCCGCGGCAAGGCTGGGAATGCCAGCCGCTTTATGGTGGCCATAGCCGGAGCGCCTGCTTCAGGCAAATCAACCCTCGCGGAAAACCTGCGCGACGCGCTTATAAGAGCGGGTGAAACGGCAATCGTCGTGCCGATGGATGGTTTCCACTACGACGATGTCATCTTGAACGCGCGCGGACACCGCCCCCGCAAGGGGGCGCCTTTCACATTTGATGCGCCAGGTTTTGCATCCCTGCTCAAGCGCATCAAGGCTGGCGAGAAAGATATCGCTATTCCCGTGTTTGACCGCACCATGGAACTCGCAAGGGCGGGTGCCGATATTGTTGACGACAAGGCGAAGTTCATTCTCATCGAAGGCAACTATCTGCTGCTGAACCAGCCACCCTGGGCAAACCTGCGCGCCCTCTTTGACTATGCGATCTATCTGGAGGTTCCAGTGGAAGAGCTGGAGCGCCGATTGATACAGCGCTGGCTCGACCTTGGCTTTGACATGAATTATGCAACCAACTGGATTGCGTCGAATGATATCCTGAATATCAGGGAAGTGATCAACAACAGCAGTCCCGCTGATTTGACGATTTGAGGGCAGATGGCCGTTGGCACACCTGCTCCTTTGGCGTGATCCCGATGTTATTGCGCGCCTGATTACCGCAGCATCTTGAAAGCGTGGAACCAGTCATTCCTGGCAAAGCCCGGAATGCACCACAGCATGCAAAGCGGCTCGATGGCGCGTGCGGCTTCGGCACCGCCCATGTCTTCAACTTCCCAGCCGAATTGATCAAGAATGCCGCTTACGGTTTTCTTGGCGCCAGCATCATTGCCAGCGATGAACATCGAGGGCTTGCCGCCTTTGAATTGTGGATTGACCATGGCAGCAGCGCCAACTGAATTGAAGGCTTTGACAAAATGAGCATCAGCGAATTGCCTCTGCAATTCCTCCAGTAGGGATCCATCGAGATTTGTGAAAAATTTGAGGACACCATTTTCCGGCGCCGCATCGGCAAGGGGATTGGTTGCATCAACAACTGTTTTTCCAGACAGGTTGCCACGGCCAGCTGACTCAAGTGCCTGGGCAGCAACCGAGCCCTTGACGGCCAGCACAATTGTTTCGCCGAATTTGGCGGCTTCCGCAAAGCTTCCTGCTTTGGCTTTTGTGTTGGTCTTGATGAATTCCGCAAGTTTTGCCATGTCGCGCGTACCAAGGGTAACCTCATGGCCGTGTTTCAGAAAGCCCGCCGCCAGCGTCTTGGCAACATCGCCCGATCCCAGAATGCCAATTTTCATAATGTAACTCCCTGTGTTTCAATTACTCGATTGAACTGGGGAGGGAAAATCATGTTTGCAAGGCTAAACTTCAGCGGCGCGAGCAAGCTCCGCAAGTTTCTGACGCAGGTCACTGGCGTTATAGACGGGAACGTCAAACTGAAGCCGCAGGCTTTTTTCATCCCACCCCAGATGAAATCCATCGGGATCAATAGCCTGAACGCGCCACTCCCCCGCCTCTGCTCCTAAAAGTTTTATGGCATAGCGCTGGATGGCATCAACATGATCGTGGTTCATGTGTTGGATTGCGGATATTTCAAGCGCCGCCATTTCATCCGCGTTTGGAAACACGTCTTCTGGCGGCAATGTTTCAATGCGCCCAAATCCTGCAACCCCATGTATAACCTTGGGTTCCATGCGCCAGAACGAAAAGTCGCTAAAGTCTGCGTACATGCTGGCCTGCGGATGCTGTGCCAGATAGCGCCGCCGCAGGTTTTCATCCGTATCCTGGACAAAACGGCCCAATACGGTCACCCGGGGTCCAACCAGCGCATCGCCAGTTTCAGGAATCTCGCCAACCAGAATGCTGGCACGCGGGTCTGCCAGCAGGTTCTGGGTGTGCCAGGCCAACCGGGAAATCAGGATAATGGGTTTCCCCGCCACATCCGTTGCGATGTTGGCAAGTGAGCCATAGGGGGTGCCGTCATCCCTGCCGAGGGTCGACAATGTGGCGGTTTTTGCCCGCCGCAGAAGCTGGCGCATGGCCGTTCCGGAGAAGCCATTTTCAGTCATTTTGCTTAATTTCTCGCATTTGAAGGTTAATACCCCTATCTTACTTGCCACAATTTGTTCTAGTTTCACCCTTACACGCGGCGGCAGGATAACAACGGATGAACAAGAAAATGGCAATGATTGCATTGGTTGATGACGATCGCAATATTCTAACATCGGTCGGCATGGCCCTGGAAGCAGAGGGCTATTCGGTTCAGAAATACAATGATGGCGCTGCGGCCCTTCAGGGCCTGCAGGACACGCCGCCCGACATGGCGATTTTTGATATCAAGATGCCCCGCATGGATGGCATGGAATTGCTTCGCCGCATTCGCCAGAAAACGGATTTGCCCGTCATTTTCCTGACGTCAAAGGATGATGAAATCGACGAGCTGTTCGGCCTCAAGATGGGTGCCGATGATTTTATCAAGAAGCCGTTTTCCCAGCGCCTGCTGGTTGAGCGCGTGAAAGCCGTTCTGCGTCGCGCCAGTGCAAGGGATGGCACGGCACCGCCAACTGACGCTGCGAAGGTCATCGAGCGCGGCAAGCTTTCCATGGACCCCGATCGCCATTCCTGCACATGGGACACCAAGCCGGTCACCTTGACGGTGACGGAGTTCCTGATTTTGCAATCCCTCGCCCAGCGCCCCGGCATTGTCAAAAGCCGCGATGCCCTGATGGATGCGGCCTACGATGACCAGGTGTATGTTGATGACCGCACCATTGACAGCCACATCAAGCGCCTGCGCAAGAAGTTCAACCAGGTTGACGAAGCTTTCGATGGGATTGAAACACTTTACGGCGTTGGCTATCGTTTCAAGGAACAATAGAAACAGCTGACAACGAGTCCCCAATGAGGGTGACAGATGCTCGATAAGGTTACGGCAACTGAAGCCCCGGATCGCAGTGAAAGCGACGAGGGCTCAGACCTTGACCTTTTCCAGCCGCCGCGGCCCGCGCGTCGCAGCCTGCTGCATCGCCTCGCACCACAACGCCTCACCAGCCGCATTGTTATTCTCAATCTTCTGGGCCTTGTCATCCTTGTCATCGGAATTCTTTATTTCAACCAGTTTCGCCAGGGCCTGGTTGATGCGCGGGTGCAAAGCCTGACCACACAGGCGCAGATTATTTCTGCGGCCATCGCCGGTTCCGCTTCGGCTGATACCGGTTCCATCGTCATCAACCCCGATGTGCTTGATGACACCTCCGATCCATCAGCGCCTGATGCCGACCAGCTCGACAATCTTGATTTTCCGATCAATCCGGAAACCACCGGACCCGTTTTGCGCCGGCTGCTCGCCAACTCAACCATCCGTGGGCGGATTATTGATCCCGATGGAAACCTTGTTGTCGATAGCCGCTTCCTTTACGGCGGTGGCGATATTGTCCAGTCAGATCTTCCGGCTCCCCAAAGCCAGAACTTCATGGTGCGCTGGTGGAACAACATTTTTGACTGGTTTTTCGCTTATGATTATCCGCTGCAAAAGGAATACAGCCTGGACAATGGCAAGGAATTTCCGGAAGTGGCCGCCGCCCTCAATGGAGCTGTCGTAAGCGTTGTGCGCCTTGATGAAAAGCGCGACATCATCGTTCTCGTTTCCGTTCCCGTGCAAAGGTTCAGGGCGGTGCTTGGCGCCCTTGTCCTTTCCACGTCAGGTGGTGAAATTGACAACGTGTTGCGGGCCGAACGCCGCGTCGTGTTGCTCACCTTCGGCTTTGTTGCACTGGTAACAATCCTGCTTTCCGTATTTCTTGCGGGCACCATTGCGGAGCCGATCAGGCGCCTGTCGGCAGCCGCCGAACGGGTGCGCCGTGGCATTAACAAGCGCGTTGAAATTCCGGATTTCACGGCACGGCGCGACGAAATCGGCCATCTCTCCGGCGCGCTGCGCGACATGACGGGCGCACTCTACAATCGCATTGATGCGATTGAAGCCTTCGCCGCCGATGTGAGTCACGAGCTTAAGAATCCGCTCACATCGCTGCGCAGTGCCGTTGAAACACTCGCCATGGTGAAAACCGATGAGCAGCGCCACCGTCTTGTTGAAATCGTCAAGCATGATGTGCGGCGGCTCGACCGCCTCATTTCCGATATTTCCGATGCCTCGCGCCTCGACGCGGAATTGGCGCGGGCTGACACCAATCCCGTCGATGTCGCAAGGATTCTGGGAGCCATTACCTCTCTTGCCAATGAAACCCGAAAGCAGCAGGCCGAAATTGTTTTGCAGGTATCGCCTGTGCCCGCCACGGTGGATCCGCTGCGGGCTTTCGTCATTCTTGGCCACGACTCGCGGCTGAGCCAGGTGTTCAGAAATTTGCTGGACAACGCCCGTTCCTTTACCGCTGAGAACACCAGGATATATGTGCGGGTCCGCCGCAGTGGCAATGATGTGGAAGTGCGCGTTGAAGATTCAGGCCCGGGCATCAGGCCTGATAATCTTGAGCGCGTGTTTGAAAGATTCTATACGGATCGCCCGGAAGGCTCGTTCGGCAAAAATTCCGGCCTCGGCCTTTCCATTTCCAAGCAGATTGTGGACGCCCACAAGGGGCGGATATGGGTTGAAAACCGTTATGGCAGGGCGCCGGAAGGCCAGGACAAGCCAGTTCTGGGTGCAAGATTTGTGGTGCGGCTGCCAGCCGTTGCCGATGATTGGACCCCGCCGGAGGCCAGCTAAGCCATGGAGCCGCAAACCCGTATTCACGGAACATGCCTGAGTGTGGACGGCAGCGGCGTTTTGTTGATTGGCCCGCCGGGATCGGGAAAGTCTGATCTTGCCCTGAGACTTATTGATGCACCGGGCTACGGCATTTCATCCGTCCTGATGCGCGCCGAACTGGTGTCTGATGATCAGGTCATGATCACCCGCCAGGGCGAAATTCTGCGTGCCACCGCACCCGCTTCCATCCAGGGAAAGATGGAAATTCGCGGGCTAAATGTCGTGAGCCTCCCAAATGCTGTTTCGGCCCCTCTCTCGCTGGTTGTTAAGCTGCATCCCCATGTCAAAATAGAACGCATACCTGAAGCCGCGACGTTCGAAATACTGGGAATGAAACTGCCGCTCATTGAACTTGATGGCCTCTCGGCGTCCGCCCCCGCAAGATTGCGCGCCGCTTTGGGCTGGATAAAAAGAACCCTTGAAACAGTTGCACAGCCAACCGGATAGGGGCATTGTGCGCTGGTTTTCACGGCTTTTGGGACCACGCAAGATAATGCGCGACTGTCTAGTTTCATAATGATTGGCCTTGTTCTTGTAACCCACGGCAGGCTTGCCGAAGAATTTGTCCACGCGCTCGAGCATGTTGTGGGCCGCCAGGAAAAACTGGCTGCCGTTTGCATCGGCCCCGATGACAAGATGGAGGTGCGCCGCGCTGATATCGCAGCGGCAGTAAAGTCGGTGGACTCTGGCATGGGGGTCATCATCCTCACCGACATGTTCGGCGGCACCCCATCAAACCTCGCCATATCATTGCTTGAGGAAGGCAAGGTTGAAGTTGTGGCCGGCTTGAATCTGCCCATGCTGGTAAAGCTGGTGCGGGTGAGAAAGGATTCAAACCTCCATAAATGCGCCGCCGCCGCCCAGGATGCGGGCCGCAAATACATCAACATCGCCAGCCAGATTCTGGGTGATTGATGGCGGCACTTGTCAAGGAATTGCCGATCATCAACCAGCGCGGACTTCACGCCAGGGCCTCAGCCAAATTTGTAAAATGTGCTGAAGGTTTTGATGCCAGCATTCAGGTGAGCCGGGACGGGCAAACCGTGCCGGCCACGTCAATCATGGGCCTGATGATGCTGGCCGCCGCCATGGGAACGTCGATCAGTGTTGAAGCCTCGGGCCCTGAAGCCGTAAAGGCCATCGACGCATTAACCGCACTGGTCGCCTCAAAGTTCGACGAGGATTAGCACATGTCCCGCCAAAGTGTGAAGCGGTTTGGCGGTCGGGACATGCGCCAACATATTGATCTGGCGCGATTCCTTTTCGGCAAGCCGATTCCGGCTTGCCGGGAAGCGCGCTAGATAATTTTCTTGTAGGCAGGCAGCGTCAGGAAGGCTGCGAAATCCTTCGACGTGGAGAGCGCCTTGAAAATGCGGATCGCTTCCTTGAAGCGGCCCTGTGCGTAGGCTGCAACACCCACCTCCTGCTTCACCCGTTTCATTTCCTCGGCAAGGCACGCATCAAAAAATTTTGGTGTAACCTTGATACCGGTATCAAGCGTTGCCCCGAATTTAAGCCACTGCCAGATTTGCGACCGTGAAATTTCCGCGGTCGCTGCATCTTCCATCAGGTTGTAAATGGGAACCGCGCCACGCCCACCCAACCAGGCTTCCAGATATTGAACACCCACCCGGATATTTTCGCGGAAACCCGCTTCTGTCTTGGTGCCCTTGTGAATTTCCAGAAGCTGTTTTTGCCCCACCTCAACATCATCGCGCTTCACGTAAAGCTGGTTTGGCGTGGGCATCAGCGCGTTGAACACATCCATGGCCACCGGCACCAGATCAGGATGCGCCACCCAGGTGCCGTCATGGCCATTGCGCGCCTCGCGCTCCTTGTCGGCTTTCACTTTTCCAAAGGCAATCTGGTTTGCTTCCGGGTCTTTGCGGTTGGGGATTTGAGCGGCCATGCCCCCCATCGCAAAGGCAGCGCGCTTGTGGCAGGTCTTGATGAGCAGCGCTGAATAGGCGCTCAGGAACGCTTTTGACATCACCACCTGGGTGCGGTCAGGCAGCACATAATTCTTGTTTGAGGCAAATGTCTTGATGAAGGAAAAAATATAATCCCATCGCCCGCAGTTAAGCCCGGCCATATGCTCGCGCAGCTCGTAAATGATTTCGTCCATTTCAAAAGCGGCAGGCAGCGTTTCAATAAGCGCCGTGGCCTTGATGGTGCCAAGCGGCAGGCCGAGATAACTCTGCGCAAAAACAAATACGCTGTTCCACAACCGCGCTTCCAGATGACTTTCCATTTTTGGCAAATAGAAATACGGGCCGGAGCCTTGCGCGATGGCAGCTTTGGCATTGTGGAAAAAATACAGGCCAAAATCGAAAAGCGCGCCGCTGACAGTTCTGCCGTCCACCCGCATGTGATTCTCCGGCAGGTGCCAGCCGCGCGGCCGCACAATCAGCACGGCAGGCTTGGCGCTGAGCCGGTATTTTTTGCCGCTCTTGGTGTCGGTGAAATCGATGGTGCGGGCCCAGCGGTCCATCAAATTGATCTGTCCACGGATCATATTGTCAAGGGTTGGAGAATTTGAATCCTCAAAGTCCGTCATGAAAACGCGTGCACCGGAGTTCAGCGCGTTGATCACCATCTTGCGGTCGGTGGGGCCGGTGATTTCCACGCGGCGGTCCTGCAGGTCTTCGGGTATGGGTGCCACCCGCCAGCTGCCGTCGCGAATGGCCCTGGTTTCCGTGAGGAAATCCGGCAACTCGCCTTTCGCAAAGCGTTTGGCGCGGGCCTCGCGCAATCCTAGCAGCCTTTGCCGTTCGGCCTCAAAATTCCGGTGCAGCGCTGCCACAAAGCCAAGCGCTGCGGGCGTCAGGATGCGGGCATATTCCGGCAGCATTTTGCCGTTCAGTGTAATGCCTGCGGGCAATTTAGCCATGCCTGTTCTCTCCGTTTCGCGAAATCAGTTTTGCCGGACGCGGTCCCCCATAGGCCCAATCCAGCAGTTCGATGGTGTGAAGAATGGGGATCTGTGTAGCCGTTGCAATTTGGGTGATGCAACCAATATTTCCCGTGGCGATGACCTGTGGATTGGTCGACAGGATGTTGGCGATTTTCCGGTCCCTGAGCTTGGTGGCGATTTCGGGCTGCATGATATTGTAGGTGCCAGCCGATCCGCAACAGAGATGGCCCTCGGGAACGTCCTGAACATCAAAGCCCGCATGGCGCAGAAGTGTTTGCGCCTGGCTTCCCATTTTTTGCCCGTGCTGCATGGAGCAGGCCGAATGATAAGCCACACGCAAATCATTTTTTGCGGGCGGCAGATTGCGGCTGCCCAGAAACTCGACAATATCTTTGGCTTTCCCGCTGATGACGGCAGCACGTTCAGCATAGTCAGGGTCAAGCCGCAGCATGAAACCGTAATCCTTGATGGTGGTGCCACAGCCTGAAGCGGTTACGATCACCGCCTCCACCTTAGCCTTGGTCCATTGGTCAACCGAACGCCGGGCCCGTGAAAGCGCATCCGCTTCGTGCCCCATGTGATGCGTGAGCGAACCGCAACAGGCTTCTTCCGCTGACACCACAGCCTCAAATCCCAATCGCGTCAGCAGGCGGATGGCGGCGGCGTTGATGGCAGGATCAATCACGCTTTGCACGCAGCCCATCAGCAATGCTACGCGCCCGTGCTTTGGGCCTTCTGAGGGATAGGTTCCGGGTTGCCCCAGCTTTTCAGCGGTGACGTGATCAGGCACCAGGGCCAGCAGCGCATCGACGCGCTTGAGGCCAAGCTTTCCGGTCAATTTTGAAAATGGTTTTGCCAATCGCGCCACTGCCAACGACCAGCCAAAAAGCTTTGGCCGCGGCATGGTGAAAGCCAGGACATTGCGCAGCAGCCGTTCGAACAGGGGCCGCTGATAGGTCTCTTCAACATGCACCCGCGCCTGGTCGATGAGATGCATGTAGTTCACCCCCGAGGGGCATGTCGTCATGCAGGAAAGACATGAAAGGCAGCGATCAATATGCTTCACCGTTTCAACTGTTGCGGGCTCGTTCTTCTCCAGCATGTTCTTGATGAGATAGATGCGGCCCCGCGGGCTGTCGAGCTCATCGCCCAGCAGCACATAGGTGGGGCAGGTTGCCGTGCAGAAGCCGCAATGCACGCACGTGCGCAAAATCGTGTTGGCCTCCGCCATATGCGGGTCTTTGAGCTGTTCTGCGGTGAAATTGGTTTGCATGGGATCAAACGTCTTTATACATGCGGCCGGGGTTGAATACAGCCGCGGGGTCGAACGAGGTTTTCACCCGGGCCGTGAGGGCTGCAAGGGCGGCGGCCTGCGGCTGAAACACGTCAACCTTCGAACGCACGTCATCGCTGGCGCGTATCAGTGTTGCGTGGCCCTCCGTGAAGCTGCCGCGAACAACGGAAGCTGAAGCATCATCAGTTGCCGGAATGGAAAGCCAGATCAACCCGCCCGCCCAATCAAGGAAATACCGCGCATCAAGCTGCCGGGAGATCTTTGCAATAACCGCTGCCCCGTTTGAAGGGGTAACCGACAGTTTCCACAGCGTTCGGTTTCTACCATCTGCCAAGGGAGTAACATCCCGGATGTCTTTCCATTGCAGCCGCGATTGTTTTTCAGCCAGCACGTCACCGGCGCCAAAACCTTTTAACAACTGGGCCAGCTTGTCACGGCGGTAAATCACCGACGGCCCGATGCCTTCGAGCCGCAGCAGGGTTTTGTCCCCGGGCAAGTGTGCCGCCCCCGAAACCTCGCAGGGGCTTTGCAGGGCAAGGCTCATGGCGGCCACGGCGCGGGCATCATCCAGCCCTTGCAGCACCAGCGTTTCCTCGGTTTCGGCGGCAGGCAGAACTTTCAGCGTGATGCGCGTCATGGCGACCAGCGTTCCGTAAGAACCCGCCATCAGTTTCGCCACATCAAAGCCGGTGACGTTCTTGACCACGCGCCCGCCAGCCTTGAATAACTCGCCCCGGCCTGACACACCGGAAAATCCAAGGATATGGTCCCTCACCGCACCCGCCTTGATGCGCCGAGGGCCTGATAAACCGCAAGCCACAAGACCACCCAGTGTGCCGCTGTCGTTCACCCCCAGCAGTTTTGAGTAATCCGGCGGCTCGAAGGCCAATTGCTGGTTGTTCTTGGCTAGCGCCTCTTCAATGTCGCTGAGCGGCGTGGCGGCGCCTGCCTCAATTACCAATTCTTCCGGTTCATAAAGCGAGATGCCGTTGAAACTCGACATGTCCAATACGGTTTCAACAGGGGCATGGCGGCCAAGCCCGCGCTTGGCTCCATTGCCGCGGATTTCAAATGTGCCGCCTGCGGCCACAAATTCAGCAAGCTCTTTTTCCGATGTTGGTTTCACCGTCAGAATCTCGGAATCTCTGGAAACGGCAATTGGCCCGCCTTCACATGCATGCGCCCCATTTCAGCGCAGCGGTGCAGCGTCGGAAACACCTTGCCGGGGTTGAGCAAGCCCTGGTCGTCGAACGCGCATTTCAAATTCTGCTGCTGCTTGAGGTCAATGGCCGAAAACATTTCCGGCATCAGGTCGCGCTTTTCAATGCCCACGCCATGTTCGCCGGTGAGCACGCCGCCCACCTTCACGCACAGCCGCAAAATATCCGCGCCAAAGTCCTCGGCGCGCTGCAACTCGTCGGCGATATTGGCATCATAAAGAATGAGCGGATGCAAATTGCCATCGCCCGCGTGAAACACATTGGCCACGCGCAAGTCATACTTTCTTGAAAGCGCAGCCATGCCCGTTAAAACTTCCGACAGGCGCTTCCTTGGAATGGTGCCATCCATGCAGAGGTAATCCGGCGAAATGCGCCCCACCGCCGGAAACGCCGCCTTGCGCCCCGCCCAGAACAGCAGCCGCTCGCTTTCCGAATTGGAAATCCGCATGGTGCTTGATCTGTTCCTTTTGGCAATCCCTGAAACCCGCTCAATCAGGTCGTCAACCTCGACCGCGGGCCCATCAAGCTCAACAATCAGCAGGGCTTCCACGTCCAGTGGATAATCCGCATGCACGAATTCTTCCACCGCGTGAATGGCGGGCCTGTCCATCATCTCCATGCCGCCCGGAATGATGCCGGCCGAAATGATATCCGCCACGCATTGGCCCGCGTCTTCGTTTGACTTGAAACCAATGAGAACAGCGCGCGCCGTCTCCGGCTTCTGCAAAATCCGCACCGTCACTTCCGTCACCACGCCCAGCAGCCCTTCAGAGCCGGTGATGACCCCCAGCAAATCCAGCCCGTCGCTGTCCAGATGCTTGCCGCCCAGGCGAATGATCTCGCCGGTAATCAGCACCATTTCAATGCCCAGAACATTGTTTGCGGTGAGGCCATATTTCAGGCAGTGCACCCCGCCGGAATTTTCCGCCACATTGCCGCCAATGGTGCAGGCGATCTGCGATGAGGGGTCCGGCGCGTAATAAAATCCCTTGTGCTGGACGGCGTTGGTTATGGCGAGATTGGTAACCCCCGGCTGCACCACGGCGCAGCGGTTCTCATAATCAATCTCGATGACACGCTGGAATTTTGAAAGCCCGAGAATGATGCCATCGGCCAGCGGCAGCGCCCCGCCGGATAAGGACGTGCCCGCCCCCCGCGGCACAACCCGCACCTGGTTTTCATGGGCGTAAGCCAGCACCCCTGCAACCTGCGCCGTGGTTTCCGGCAGCACCACGACAAGCGGCAACTGGCGGTAGGCCGTCAACCCATCAGACTCATAAACGCTCATTTCATTGCGCGTTTCAATGACGCCCTCGCCCGGCACAATGCGTTTCAGCGCGGCAACAATCTCGTTGCGGCGGTTTATTGTGGACGCATCAGGGGCAGGCATTTTAAGCATGGTGCAAAACTACAGTGCTTTTGATAGATATAACAAGAAAAACCGCCTGAGAAAACCATGATGAACCCAGCCCTTGCCCCCAGCATCGAAGACCTGCGCCGGATCTATCAGGCCCGCGTGCCCCGGATGTTCTACGATTATTGCGACACCGGCTCCTACACCACCGGCACCTATATCGATAACACCAGGGCCTTCGAGAAATACAAGCTGCGCCAGCGCGTGGCCCGCAATATCGACAACCGTTCCGTCAAAACCAGAATGGTGGGCCAGGATGTTTCCATGCCCGTAGCCCTTGGTCCCGTGGGCCTCACCGGCATGCAGCATGCGGACGGTGAAATCAAAGCCTGCCGCGCCGCGCAGAAATTCGGGGTTCCCTATACACTCACCACCATGAGCATTTGCTCAATCGAGGAAGTGGCAAAGCACAACGCCTTGCCTTTCTGGTTCCAGCTCTATGTCATGCGTGATCGCGGCTTCGCGTCGGATTTGGTCGCGCGCGCCAAGGCAGCCAAATGTTCCGCCCTGGTTTTGACGCTCGATCTGCAGGTGCTCGGCCAGCGCCACAAGGACATCAAGAACGGTCTTTCCGCCCCGCCCCGGTTAACCATCCCCAACATTCTTAACATGATGACCAAGCCGGCCTGGTGTCTCAGCATGCTGGGCACGAAAAACCGCACCTTTGGCAACATCATTGGCCACGCCAAGGGTGTGAGCGACATGGGCTCGCTCGCCGAATGGACGCACAGCCAGTTCGATCCCACGCTGGATTGGTCATCGGTTGATTTCATCCGCAAGCAGTGGGACGGCAAACTCATTCTCAAGGGCATCAATGATGTGGATGATGCGTTGATCGCCGTGCAAACGGGGGCTGATGCCATCATCGTTTCCAATCACGGTGGCCGCCAGCTTGATGGCGCGCCCGCGACAATTGACATGCTGGGCCCGATTGTGGATGCCGTTGGCGGCAAGATTGAAGTGTGGTTCGATAGCGGCATCAGAACCGGCATCGACATCATGAAAGCCATGGCGATGGGCGCCAAAGGCACCATGGTGGGTCGCGCCTATGTCTATGGCCTCGGCGCTGCCGGTGAAGCCGGCGTCACCCGCGCCCTTGAAATCCTGAAGAGTGAACTGGATGTCACCATGGGCCTGTGCGGTGAAAAAGACATAACGCAAGTGGGCCGCCACAATCTCATGCTGCCACAACCCGCCTTCGCCATTCCGGCTCCTGCCCATGCCCCTGCAAAACCGCGTTCAGCCAAACGGTAGCATCGTTGCCGTGCCGGAACGCGGGCTCATGATGGGCAATCGTGGCGGCAAGTTCCACCGCGATGACAAAACCTTGGGCAAAAGGCGCTGGGCCAGCAGCCACTGGATTTGCTGTGAGCTGGAATGGAAGGGCGCCCACCATGAACCCATGGGGCGGGGCTACACCTCGCTGTTTTTTCTGGATGAGGTAACGGCGCTGGCGGCAGGCCACAGGCCCTGCTTCTTCTGCCGCCGCAAGGAAGCCAAGGCGTTTATGGGTGAGCGCAAGGTTCCGGAGTTTGATGTGGAACTTCATGCCCAACGCCTGAGCCGGCACGAAGCGAAAATCAGCGAACTGCCTGAGGGGGCGATGATCGAGCATGAGGGCTTGGCCTATGCCGTGAAAGGCTCCCATCTCTTGCAATGGTCGCATTCCAAATATGTTCTGGCAATTCCACGCAACTCAATTAACACAGCAAGACTTCTCACACCGCCAATGGTCGTTGAAATCTTGGGCGGTGGCTATCAACCGCGCTGGCATCCGTCAGCCATCACAGGGGACTGGGCATGAAACTTTTGCGTTACGGGCCAAAGGGCAAGGAAAAGCCGGGCATTCTGGACAAGGACGGGCGGATCAGAAGCCTCGTTGGCATTATTCCTGATATTACGGGCGAAACCATTTCGCCCAAGGGCCTGGCCAAGCTCCGCAAGGTGAAGCTCGGCATGTTGCCCCTCGTGCGGGGCACCCCCCGCATTGGCGCCTGCGTCGCCAACCCGCAAAAATTCATCGCCATCGGCCTGAACTATTCAGACCATGCCGCCGAGTCTGGTTTGCAGGTGCCGCCGGAGCCCGTGGTTTTCACCAAGCATGTGAGCTGCCTTTCCGGCCCCGATGATGATGTGACCATTCCCCCCAAATCCAAAAAGTCGGACTGGGAAGTGGAATTGGGCGTGATCATCGGCACCCGCGCCAAGAACATTTCGAAGAAGGACGCGCTCTCCCATGTGGCGGGCTATTGCACCATCAATGATTTGTCTGAACGGGAATTCCAAACCGAGCGCTCCGGTCAATGGACCAAGGGAAAATCCTACGACACGTTTGGCCCCATCGGCCCCTGGCTGGTGACGGCGGACGAAGTGAAAGATCCGCAAAACCTCCATCTCTGGCTCGAGCTGAACGGCAAGCGCGTGCAGGATGGCAGCACGTCAACCATGGTTTATGGCGTGGCCCATATTGTGGCCTATCTCTCGGAGTTCTTCACCCTGATGCCGGGCGACATTATCACGACAGGCACACCCCCCGGCGTTGGCATGGGCATGAAGCCGCCGCAATATCTGAAACCCGGCGATAAAATGCGCATCTGCATCGATGGCCTCGGCGAGCAAAACCAGAAAGTTGTGCGCGACAAGTAAGATCAAGAGCCCTCATCCGGCGCGTCGCGCCACCTTCTCCCATCCTGCTCCGCTTGCGCTGCGCAGCACGGGCGAAGGCCCATACGATTATCGCCTTCGCCCGTGAGCGCAGTGAATGGGAGAAGGTGGCCGAAGGCCGGATGAGGGCGTTTTCCTTGCCCCGCCAAATTTATTTTCCTATCCCCTTGACATGTTCCTATCATAGGATTATATTATTAGATGATGGTTTCCGGAAAGGAGGGGACAGTGTCGACAGCGTCTCGAAATTGCCGGAACCATGGGCAGCGCCTGCAAGGCTGGGGAACTAACGCGCCCCGGTCTTCCGGGAGCCGACGGCTAACCCCGTGGACACTACGGTCCACGCGCCTTAAATGGCTAAACAACTCTGGCGGAAAACCTCGGACACCGTGCGATCCAGAGCTCTGCAAGTGCAAACCGAAGGCAAAAACCGCTGCGTTTCAAGGTCGGGCTTTAGGCCACACCACCAAAACTCCATCTTTCCACCGCATATGCAGGCTTGAAGCCAGGACGGGAACTTCCCCTCCACTTGCTTTCCCCCTACCCCAAGTGCCACCTTGAAGGCCAATCTTGCTCCGGCAGCCGCACTCGCCTACAAGCCAGCTCAAATTCAATTTGAGATGAACAATGGCTGCTGATCCAAAACATTCCCGCCCCAAGGCACGCCTCGCCAAGGGTTTCCGCGATGTGGACGCGAATGAAATTCGCGGCCTCAAACGCATGCTGCGCATCATTGAGGGGGTGTATGAAATCTACGGCTTTGAACCCGTGGAACAGCCCTTCATTGAATATACCGAAGCGCTTGGGAAGTTCCTCCCCGATCAGGACCGCCCCAACGAGGGCGTGTTTTCCTTTCAGGATGATGACGAGCAATGGCTGAGCCTGCGCTATGATCTGACCGCACCGCTCGCCCGCTACGTCGCCGAGAACCAGCAGTTCCTGCCCACACCTTTCGCAGCTACCGCCAGGGCTGGGTCTTCCGCAACGAAAAGCCAGGCCCCGGCCGCTACCGCCAGTTCATGCAGTTCGACGCCGACACGGTGGGCAGCGCATCGCCCGCCGCCGACGCCGAAGTCTGCATGATGGCCGCCGATACGATGGAAGCGCTGGGCATTCCAAGAGGGCAGTATCGGATAAATGTAAACAATCGAAAAGTCCTTGACGGGATGATGGAGTTCATTGGTTTAGACGGTGAAGAAAATGCCGCACGAAAGGATTGATTGTGTTGCGGCACGCTAGATAAACTCGATCGTCTTGGAAAGTAAGGGGTTGAACAACTGCTGGGAAGTGGTCGGACCGACGAAAGCGGAGATCGCACCGAAGGGCCCAGCTTTCTTACTGCAGAACAGATCAAATTGCTCATTTGAGATGTTAGATTTGATCTAATACGGACAAGGATCGAGGGAAAAAATAGATGACATTGACTGGAATAAAGTTGATTCATGAAGGTCGACAAGTTTACGATATTGACATACTTTCTGCGCATGGAGAACGTTACGGGAGTAAAATCGCACGTTTCCGAGATGGGATTTCTGAACTTGAGAGCAGATTGCATCGCTTATTTGCTGCAAGCGGGATATGAAGTAGATCGAATTGCAATTGACCCATCCATCAGTCCGTGGTCTCGAATATTACACTGGCCCTGTATTCGAATGCGAACTCCTGATGGAAGCCAAGGACGAAGAAGGCAGACCCGTGCGCTTCGGTTCCGTTGGTGGTGGCGGGCGGTATGATGATCTTGTGGCGCGCTTTACCGGTGCAAGCAGTTCCGGCCACCGGATTCTCCATCGGTGTGTCCCGGCTTTATTCAGCGCTGAAACTTTTAGGCAAAACGAAGACTCGGAAACACTGGCTCCCGTTGTTGTGCTCGTCATGGATAAGGAACGCCAAGGCGATTACCAGAAAATGGTGCAGCAACTTCGAAACGCTGACCCACCAATCCGCGCTGAAATGTATGTCGGCACCTCCGGCATGAAGGCGCAGATGAAATATGCCGACAAGCGCGGCAGCCCTCTGGTAGTCATTAAGGGCGGAGATGAATTCGAAAATAAAGACGAAGTGACGCTGAAAGATTTGGCCCTCGGCGCCCAGCTCGCCAGCGGCGTTGAATCCCGCGAGGAATACGCCAGCCAACGCCTGGCGCAGGTCACAGTTTCTGAATCCAATTGGGTTGAGGAAGTTAAAAAGATGCTGGCCCGCAAATGACGCTCTCTCCCACTATTTCCTTCTCCCCTCGCGGGAGAAGGTGGCGCAACGCGCCGGATGAGGGGACCTTCGCCTGCGGAAACACCCCCTCATCCGTCTTGCGCCTGTGGCGCAATCCACCTTCTCCCGCGAGGGGAGAAGGCAAGTAATGGCCGGTAAGTCCAAAGCCGAGCGCGAGGCGCTGGAAAAGCAGAACGCCGCCATCATGGCGGTGTTTGAGCGCGCGGGGTTCGACTATATCGCCCCCGACATCATCCAGCCCGCCGATATTTTCCTTGAGCGCTCCGGCGAAGATATCCGTGCACGGACCTTTGTGTTTACCGACCCGCGGGGCGCCGAAATGTGCCTGCGGCCCGACCTCACCGTTCCCGCCTGCCGCTATCACCTGAGCCACGCGGAAAAGCCCAATGAGGAAGCGCGCTATTGCTACCTCGGCCCCGCCTTCCGCTTTCCCGATGAACGCTTGAGCCCGCAGGAATTTTCGCAAGCGGGCCTTGAATGGTTTGCCAGTCCCGATGCCGCAGCCGCCGAAGCGCGGATCCTGAAACTCACATTGAGCGCGCTGGAAGCAACCGGCCTCACCAAATACCGCGTCACCCTTGGCGACCTCGGATTGTTTTCAGCCCTGCTGGCGGACACGCCCATGCCCGCCCGCTGGCGTGAGCGCCTGAAACACCATTTCTGGCGCCCCCATGCCTTCCGTGAAGTGCTCGAGAGCTTCACGGCAAATCGCGCCGCCAAGCGCACCAGCATTTCAGCGCTCATCGACAAACTGGAAAATGCCTCTGCGGTTGATATCGTGGCCCAAGAACTGGAAGGCCGGAACTTGCCCCTCGTCGGCGGACGCAGCCTGGAAGAAATCGCGGCGCGCCTCGCCGACAAATCCGCTGACCGATCCGAACCCGCGCTCGCTCAAGAGAAAGCCGATGCCATCACCAGCTATCTCGAAACAGTCGAGCGCGCCGACAATCTTGAAGGCTATCTCAATCGGCGGGAGTCGGGCCGCAACTTCAACGAAGCGCGAAAAAATTTCGCCGCCCGTTTGGGTGAAATGGAAGAGCTCGGCCTTAACCCCAAGCGCTTTGAGTTCAAGGCCACCTTTGGCCGTGAACTTGAATATTACACCGGCTTTGTTTTCCAGGTTGAAGTGGAAACGCCCGACGGCTTTGTCGCCGTGGCCGGCGGCGGCCGCTATGACAATTTGCTGAGCGACATGGGCTCGCCGCTGCCCGTATCAGCCGTAGGCTGTGCCATATATACGGAACGCCTGAAAGCGGTGCTGTCGTGAAAACCCTGACACTCGCCATCCCGTCGAAGGGCCGCCTGATGCAACAGGCGGCTGACGCGCTTGCGACAGCGGGCCTTGCAATTGAACGCTCGGGAACGGATCGTGGCTATCGGGGTTTGCTGAAAGGCATTGACGCGGTTGAAATCGCTTTCCTCTCGGCAGGCGAAATTGCGCAAAATCTCCACGAGGGCAAAATCGATTTTGGCATCACCGGTGAAGACCTCTTGCGTGAAAAGTCCAACCCCAGTGACAATCTGGTCAGCGTGCTTTCACCCCTTGATTTTGGCCCGGCGAATGTTGTGGTTGCCGTGCCGGAATGCTGGCTGGATGTGGCCAGCATGGCCGACCTCGACGAGGTGTCTGAGAGCTTTTATTCAGCCCATGGGCGAAGGCTCAGGGTTGCCACCAAATATCTCAATCTCACGCGCCGGTTTTTCGCAGAAAAGGGTGTGACGGGCTATCGCACCGTGGAAAGTTCTGGCGCCACCGAAGGTGCGCCCGCCGCAGGAACCGCCGAAATTATTGTCGATATAACCACGACAGGGTCCACCCTTGCGGCAAATCATCTTAAAATTCTTGATGACGGCGTGATTTTGCGCTCGACAGCCGTGTTGGCGGTTGCCCAAAGGGCTTTGAATGACCCGCGCACCCTGCAACTCGCGAATAGCTTAAAAAATCAGCAATAGATCTTCGCCTCTCTTGCATGACAGCTCTTCAAAATATTCACAAAAGAGCCATTCAATTTGAATCGAAACGCGTTATATTGCGCTCCATACAGGGCTAAGGCGGGGGCCAAGCACCTAAAATCTGCGCTCGCGAGAGTCTGGTATCGCCCCCGGTTCAGACTAACGCATGAGTGCGGGTTTGGGATTTAAGCCTTTAGCCTGAGTGAGAGGCCGTACCCTGTACGGCCTCTCGCGATTCTGGGCTATGATCCCGCCAATTGATTCCTTTAGGCGACGGTAACTCCTGCATGGCAGACGCTCGGCGTACGGACGATTTTGTTAAAGACGAGTTTGTGCCCAAACTCGTCAGCACATTGCGCGAAGGCTACGGTTTAACGGAATTCCGCAAAGACGCGGTTGCAGGATTAACCGTTGCCATTGTCGCTTTGCCCCTGTCGATGGCCATCGCCATTGCCTCCCACGCCAGCCCGGAAAACGGCCTGTACGCCGCAATTATCGGCGGCTTTATCATTTCGGCCTTTGGTGGCAGCCGCTTTCAGGTTGGTGGTCCCGCCGGCGCCTTCATTGTTCTTCTGGCTTCCATCATTGACCGCCATGGCTTTGACGGATTGTTGCTCGCAACGCTCATGGCAGGAATCATTCTGTTGGGCATAGGTTTGCTGCGGCTTGGCACCTACATCAAATACGTTCCCCATCCCGTGACCATTGGATTCACGGCAGGCATTGCCGTTATTATTTTCGCCAGCCAGCTCAAGGAATTTTTTGGCCTCACACTTGCCAGCGCCGAACCCGCAGAACTTTTTCCAAAACTGAAATCGCTCGGGCAGGCGCTGCCAAGCCTCAATGCCAGTGCGGCGCTGCTCGCCATCATGTCAGTCGGCATCATCCTTGTATTGAGGAAATTCAAACCCCATTGGCCGGGCTTCCTGATCGCCGTTACAAGTACGGCACTCTTGAGTTGGTACTTCACGTTGGATGTTGAAACGATTGCAACACGCTTTGGCGGCATTCCAAACACATTGCCTTTCCCGGCGCTGCCATCAGTAACGTTTGACAAAGCCATGGACCTGTTGCCAGACGCTCTGGCAATTGCCCTTTTGGGCGGCATTGAATCACTTTTGTCCGCTGTGGTTGCCGATTCCATGTCAGGCCGCAGGCATCGCTCAAATATGGAATTGGTGGCGCAAGGGCTGGCAAATATAATATCGCCCCTGTTTGGCGGTATGACCGCCACCGGCACCATCGCCCGCACCGCAACGAATGTACGCGCTGGCGCCCATGGCCCAATTGCCGGAATACTTCATGCCGTGTTCATTTTGCTTTTCATGCTCGTGGCAGCACCGCTGGCAGGCTACATTCCCTTGAGCGCCCTCGCGGCTATTCTCATCGTCGTTGCCTGGAACATGGCGGAGAAAGCCGAGTTCAAGCAACTTCTCCTGAGCTCAAAGGCCGATGCGGTTGTCCTTCTCGCAACCTTCCTGCTGGTGATCTTTGTTGATTTGCCAACCGGCATCGTCGTTGGGGTTGTTCTCGGCTGCCTTATCTTCATGCACCGCATGGCCCGCGCCATTGATATCCAGACCCATCATCATGCCGAGGAAAATCCGAACGCTGAATATGTGACCGAACCAGGCGTCATCATTCACCGCATCTCCGGCGCATTTTTCTTCGGTGCGGCGAGTGCCGTATCAGCAACGCTTGAGCGCATCAATGAGGTGCCCAAAGCCTTTATTCTGGATTTTGCCCAGGTGCCTTTTGTTGATTCCTCAGGGGCCAACGCCCTGCAGGGGTTTCTGAAAAAAACCATCAAGCAGGGCGCGCCGGTCTATCTAACGGGGGCTTCTGTCCATGTCAGGCGCGAACTCATCGGTTACGGCATCAAGAAGCCCCAGGTGCACTATGGCAAATCCGTTGAATCCTGCCTTGCGGCGATCAAAAACGGCCATGAATTTGACCAAGACGGCGAATAGATACTTCAAAAAAATATGGAGACTTGAGAAATGCTGAAGACAAAATCCCTGCATGTGTTGCTGGTCTCTGGGGCCATTGCGCTCGCAATGGCAACCCATGCCCATGCCGCATCGTGCGGCAACAGCGCCAAAGGATTTGATGGTTTCATCAAGGCGTTTCGCAAACAGGCAGCCGCCCAAGGCATCGGCGGAGAAGCATTGTCAGCCCTGGATTCCCTGAAATATGATGCGGGCGTCATCAAGAAAGACCGCGCACAGAATGTTTTCTCGCAAAGCTTTCTGCAGTTTCAGGGCCGCATGATAACCGATTACCGCATCAAGCACGGGGCCGAGCTTATCCAGAAGCACAAGGGCATATTCGCCCGCGTTGAAAAGCAATTCGGCGTTCCAGCCCCGGTGATTGTGGCCTTCTGGGCCCTGGAAACGGATTTTGGTGCCAATATTGGTGATCTGCCAACCATTCAGTCCCTGGCCACGCTGGCGTGGGATTGCAGAAGGCCGGAAAAATTCCAGCCGCAATTATTCGCAGCTCTTGAACTTATCCAGCGCGGTGATTTGCAGCCGGAGGAATTGCGGGGCGCTTGGGCCGGTGAAATCGGCCAAACCCAGTTCTTGCCCTACGACTATAATGAAAGTGCGGTCGATTTTGATGGCGATGGTAGGCGTGATTTGCGGGGCAGCATTCCCGATGTTTTGGCCTCGTCGGCAAATCTTCTGCGCAAGCATGGTTGGCAACCCGGCCAGCCTTGGATGCAGGAAGTGCGCGTGCCGGACGAGCTGCCGTGGGACCAAGCCGATATCGCCGTCCAGCACCCCCGCGCCCAGTGGGTAAAATGGGGCGTGAAGTCAGCAGGCGGCAAGCCATTGAAGGCCGACAAGTTCCCCGCCTCGCTCTTGCTGCCCATGGGCAAGGATGGGCCGGCCTTCCTCGTCTATGATAATTTCACCACGGCCTATCTCAAATGGAATGAATCACTGGTTTATTCCACCACCGCGTCCTATCTGGCAACCCGCATTGCGGGAGCTCCGAAGGTAAGCCGTGGCAATTCCGACGTGGTGCCGCTCACCTATCAACAGGTCGTATCACTTCAAAAGGTTCTTGAATCCAAAGGTTATGATATCGGCAAGCTTGATGGAAAAATCGGCAAGGGAACCCGTGCCGCCGTCAAGGAACAGCAAATGCAACTGGGCCTGCCCGCTGATTCCTATCCGACAATGGAGTTGCTGTCACGGTTGCAGTAGGCACAACTACTCGTGTCGCAGCGCCTCAATGGGATCGAGGCGCGCGGCGCGCCGCGCCGGGAAATATCCGAACACCACGCCGATCAATCCGGAAAACACGAAGGCGAGCCCCACAATTTGCGGGTTCATCGTAAAGGGAATGTTCATGGCATAGGTTGCAGCGCCCGCAAGGCCCAGTCCTAATACAATCCCGATAATGCCGCCAAAAATCGCAAGCACCACGGCCTCAACCAGAAACTGCGTAAGCACCTGTTTCTCCAACGCGCCAATCGCCAGCCTGATGCCAATCTCGCGCGTGCGCTCGGTGACGGATACCAGCATGATGTTCATGATGCCAATGCCGCCCACCAGCAAACTCACGGCAGCCACCGCACTGAGCAATCCCGTCATCAACGTGGTCGTTGATGTCAGTGTGCTGACGATCTGTGACATGTCGCGCACGGAGAAATCGCTTTCTTCGGAAGGCGCCACGCGCCGCTGCTCGCGCAGGATATCCTCAGCCGCCGCCTGAACGGAAACCACCGCATCAGCTGACGCTACAGAAATATAGATGGTTGAAATCCGCTGGTTGCCGGCAACGCGCCGCTGGAAAGTGCGCAGCGGCATGAATACCACGTTGTCCTGGTCCGAGCCAAAGGCCGATTGCCCCTTGGCTTCAACAGTGCCGATCACCTCGCAGGCAAAATTGCCCACGCGAATTCGCTGGCCCAATGGATCGGCTTGCCCGAACAGAACATTTTTCACCGTTTGCCCAATCACGCACACGTTGCTGGCGGAGCGCACATCGCCATCCGAAAAGGGCCGCCCGGACTGGAACACCCAATCCTGCGCCACGAAAAACGCCGCGTCCGTTCCCGTAACGCTGCTGTCAAAATTTTCCGTGCCGTAGATCAGCTTGACGGCCTTCACGGAAGCGGGCGCCAAGGCGCGTACGTTGGTGAGGTTGTCGCGGAGAATTGCGACATCGCGTTCATTGAAACTGCGCACATCGCCGCCGCCACCGCCAGGGCCAAACGTATCGCGCCCCAGACGCGCAATCAGCATATTGCTGCCAAGCTTTGACAGATCTTCCTGCACCTTCTGGGTGGTGCCATTGCCAATCGTCACCATGGCGATCACCGCGCCAACGCCGATCACAATGCCAAGCAATGTAAGAATGGAGCGCAGCGCGTTGCGGCGCACGGATTGGTTGGCAAGCTTGATGGCTTCCCACAGCATCAGGCAGCTCTCTTCATTACGTCGGAGTCAATTCTGCCATCCACAAATCGGATGGTGCGGCGGGCAAACTCCGCCATGTCGGGCTCATGGGTTACCATGATAACCGTGAGGCCCCGCGTTTCGTTGAGGCCGGCAATAAGTTCCATGATCTCGCGGGAGCGTTGCGTATCCAGATTTCCAGTGGGCTCGTCGGCAAGCAGCACCAAAGGGTTGGAGACAATGGCGCGCGCAATCGCCACGCGCTGCTGCTGTCCGCCTGAAAGTTCCGAAGGCGTGTGATGCTCGCGGCCTTGGAGGCCAACCAGATGCAGGGCTTCAACCGCCCGTTCGCGTCGTTCGCGCTTTGGCGTGCCACGGTAAATCAGCGGCAGCTCGACATTTTCAATCGCCGTGGTGCGGCTCAGCAAATTGTAGCCTTGAAATACGAATCCCAGAAAATTCCGCCGCAAAAGTGCGCGGCCATCCCTTGGCAATTTCGTAACGTCAACATTGTTGAAGAGGAAGCGCCCCCGCGTGGGTGAATCAAGGCACCCCAGAATATTCATCGCGGTGGATTTGCCCGATCCCGATGGTCCCATGATGGCAACAAACTCGCCCCTGGTAATTGCAAGGTCTACTAAATCAAGCGCGCGCACCATGCCGCCGCCTTCACCATAGGTCTTGCTCACGCCATCAAAGACAAGCAGGGGAACTTGCATCACTTGGCTCCCTGTTTCGAAGAAATGACCAACGGCGTATCGATCTCAAGATCACCCTTGACCACTTCAGTCATTTTGCCGTCCGATGCGCCAACAGTAATGGCGAGCGATTGCGCGGCATTGTTTTTCAAGACCCAAACCGTACGTTCACCCGCGGTCGTTTCCTTCTTTGGCCCGCGCTCGGTGCGCGGCATGCGGGGCATGAATAGCCGCGTGAGGCTGAAGCTTTCCTGCGGGGCGGCAACGGGCGGTGAATAACGCAAGGCCGCGTTTGGAACCAGCAGCGCATTGGAAATTTGCTGAACCACAATCTGCGCTGTCGCCGTCATGCCCGGCCGTAAGGCGAGATCGGTGTTGTCAACACTGAGTATGGCCTTGTAGGTCACAACGTCGTCCGTTGTCTGAGGTGAAAATTCGATGGTTTCGATCCGCGCCGGAAAGCTGCGGCCTGCAAAGGCATCAACCGTAAATGTCGCGGTCTGGCCAACCCTGACCGTGCCAATATCAGCTTCGTCAATGCTGGCCTCCAGCTGCATGCGTTTCAAATCTTCAGCCAGGGTAAACAGGATGGGTGCCTGCAGCGAAGAAGCCACCGTCTGGCCGGGTTCCACCGCACGCTTCAATACGATGCCGTCGACAGGTGACAGGATTTTGGACTTGTCGATATCAAGTTGCTTGAGTTCGATATTGGAATTGGCAATCTGAATGTCAGCTTCCGCTAAAGTGATGGCAGCCCTCGCCCGTTGTTGGGCCGCGCGCGCCGTTTCCAGCTCTTGGGTTACGGCTAGCCCCTTTTTCTGCAGTGTTACCTGGCGGTTAAGAGTGAGCTCGCTAGCCTTGAGGGTTGCCTGGGCGTCAGCGAGCTTTGCCTTTGCACCAGCAGCGCTTGCTTCAAGGCTGCGCAATTGCGCGCTGAAACGTTCGGAATCAAGTTCCGCCAGCACATCGCCTTTTTTGATCAGGCTGTTGTTATCCACATTGACACTGCGCACCACGCCCGACATTTCACTGGAAACATCGGTTTGCGTGGTGGGCTGAACCGTGCCGATGGCCGTCACGGCCACAATCAGGTCGTGGCGAACCGCGGGCGCCGTTTCATAGGTGACGTTTGCGGCAGCCTGGCGTGACGAGTGATACCACCAGTATCCACCGGCCAGCAGGAGCGCAAGCAATCCCAGCCACACAAATCGCATGAGCCAGCGCTTTGCCCGCGCACCACGGCCAAGGCCCAGAATTTCTTCAATTTCCGTGGCGTCAGGTAAATTCTGGATATTCATTCCAAGCAACGTCCCAAAACATTAAGCCCTAATATAGGCATAGGACGGGGCGGGAGCAATTTTCCGGCGTTAGGCCATCTGCTTCTGCGGGCTAAGCCAGCCCTTCGCCCGCAAATTCCGAAAGATTACAAATGCGCAAGGTACAAGCCCCACGAGGAAAACCATCACGGCGGGCCGCAATCCAAAACTGAACATGAAATTGGCCTGGGCCACGCGCCATGGATCAACGCCCGTCGCAAGCCCGTACCAGGCAAATTCTACCATAGCCGTCAGCGATCCAGCCAGCAGTGCCGACGCGCCAAGCGCCAGCGGGCTGAGCGGCATGCGCCGCGCAATGCAGATGCGGATGATCATCAGCAAGAGGAAGAAGCCCGCCATGAGCGTTGCGGGGCTCACATCGGCTTTGGTCTGGATGAAATAATGCAGCAGCCCCAGAAGGGTGATCCCGTAAACAATCTGGTGCAGGCGCTTCCAGTTTTTGCCAAGCCTGCGCACCGCCCCATCGAATGACGTTGCCGCAAGCAGGCTCAAGCCCACCAGCGCAACAAAGCCGATTGTCAGATAAAAGCGGGCAATGATTTCGGAAACCACAAAGCCCAAATCATATTTTGAATTGATGATGTAGAGTGTGAAGTGCACCAACGCGTAGGCAAAAGCGGTGACGCCCGCCATGCGCCGGATCAGGGCAAGCTTCGGATAATCCAAGACCCGCTGCAAAGGGGTGAGCGCAAGCGCCACAATCAGAAACCGGATGGTCCAGTCCCCCACCAGCCGCAGCGCAGCTTTTACGGCAAGCGGCCCCAGCTGGTTGGTGAAAAACCAGTAGCCAATCACCAGCGCCGGCAGCAGCGCCAATGCAAGCGTTGCGGCTTTGAGCGGTGAAAAGCGGTTTTGCCTGTCGGTAAGAGGTGTCATGGACAGTTCTGTATCAAGGATTGCGTGTGCTGTCGCCTCACAGGCGTTCACCTTTTAGCGAGAACCCTTTACAAAAATATAACAGGCACGTGCCGATCACCGCCTCAGGTCGTCAGTTCCACCAGCCCTTGTGGCCGCGCTTGGGCACATCCACGTGCAGCGCCTGATGCCCATAACCCTGGTTCGGATCGCGCAGGTTTGCGCCATGAACCTTTATCTCGCCCAGAAGGTAATGCGACGCAGCGAGCACGGCGGGAATTTCGAGGCATTTGTCGAAGGCGGTGGTCTTGTTGAAAATATTGGAGATGCGCCGGGCACCCGGCTCCACATGAACCTCATGCCCGCCTCGATGGGCCTCCAGCGCATGCACGCGCTCAAACTCATCACGCATCGTTTGTGTATCGCTTTTCGAAAGCACATTCTCAACGACAAAAAATCCCTGCTCATCAAGCTGCTGCTTCTGCTCAGCCGAAATATCATTCGCCGAGATTCCCAACTCATGCAGGGCTTGCTTGGTGTGCATGGCGCGATCCTCCGATGCCGTCACGCTATCACAGCACAAAATTGATGCAACAGGATGCAAAAAACCCCGGCGTTTCCACCGGGGTTCCTGTATTTCGAAACGTACGAACTGCGCCTGGATTTAAAAGTCCATTCCACCCATTCCGCCGCCCATGCCGCCGCCCATGCCGCCTGGCATGCCGCCGCCGCCAGACTTGTCCTTCGGGCGTTCAGCAATCATGGCTTCGGTGGTGATCAAGAGTGAGGCAACCGAAGCCGCGTCCTGAAGGCCACACGCACAACCTTGGTTGGATCGATGATGCCGGCGGCAACCATGTCAACATACTCTTCGTTCTGTGCGTCGAAGCCATAGTTGCCATTCTTTTCCAACAGCTTGCCAACCACGATGGAGCCTTCAACGCCAGCGTTCTCAACGATCTGGCGAAGCGGCGCTTCCAGCGCCTTCGACACGATGTTGATGCCAGCCTGAACGTCAGGGTTCTTCGAGGTTATAGCTTCAACCGCCTTCTTGGCGCGCAGCAGGGCAACACCGCCGCCTGCCACAACGCCTTCTTCAACGGCAGCGCGCGTGGCGTTCAAGGCGTCGTCAACACGGTCCTTCTTTTCCTTCACTTCAACTTCGGTCGAACCGCCAACCTTGATCACGGCAACACCGCCAGCCAGTTTGGCCAAACGTTCCTGCAGTTTTTCACGGTCGTAGTCCGACGACGTATCTTCGATCTGCGCCTTGATCTGGGCCACGCGGCCCTGCGATGTCGGCCTTCTTGCCGGAGCCGTCGATGATCACGGTGTTTTCCTTGTCAATGCGAACCCGCTTGGCGCGGCCGAACATATCAAGGCCAACATTTTCAAGCTTGATGCCGAGGTCTTCCGAAATAACCTGGCCGCCGGAAAGCGTTGCGATATCTTCGAGCATGGCCTTGCGGCGATCGCCAAAGCCTGGAGCCTTGACGGCAGCAACCTTGAGGCCGCCGCGCAGCTTGTTCACCACGAGGGTGGCAAGGGCTTCGCCTTCAATGTCTTCAGCGATGATGAGCAAGGGCTTCTGGCTTTGCACAACAGCTTCGAGGATGGGCAGCATGGCCTGGAGCGATGACAGCTTCTTCTCGTGGAGAAGAATGTAAACATCTTCCATTTCGCACAGCATCTTGTCGGCGTTGGTGATGAAGTATGGCGAGAGATAGCCCCGGTCAAACTGCATGCCTTCAACAACTTCAAGCTCGGTCTCGGCGGTCTTGGCTTCTTCGACGGTGATGACGCCTTCGTTGCCAACCTTCTGCATCGCCTTGGCAATCATGTCGCCAATCGATTTTTCGCCATTGGCCGAAATCGTGCCAACCTGGCCAACTTCTTCCGACGACTTGATCTTCTTCGAGCGCTTTTTCAGGTCTTCAATGGCGGCGGCAACCGCCATGTCGATGCCGCGCTTCAAATCCATCGGGTTCATGCCGGCGGCAACCGACTTGCAGCCTTCGCGAACGATGGACTGCGCCAGAACGGTTGCCGTTGTGGTGCCGTCGCCAGCGATGTCGTTGGTCTTGGAGGCAACTTCGCGCACCATCTGGGCGCCCATGTTTTCGAACTTGTCTTCAAGTTCGATTTCCTTGGCAACCGTCACGCCGTCTTTCGTGGTGCGGGGAGCGCCAAAGCTCTTGTCGATAACAACGTTGCGGCCCTTGGGGCCGAGGGTGACCTTCACCGCGTTCGCGAGAATGTCAACGCCGCGGAGCATGCGCTCGCGGGCTTCGCCGCCGAAGCGGACTTCTTTTGCAGCCATGTGCTTATTCCTTCAATGGATTGAATTGGTTAAATCGGGGAGCGGGAAATTACTTCTCGAGCACGCCCATGATGTCGGATTCTTTCATGATCAACAGCTCTTCGCCGTCAATCTTCACTTCCGTGCCGGACCATTTGCCGAAAAGGACAAGGTCGCCCTTCTTCACGTCAAGTGGCACAAGCTTGCCTGCTTCATCGCGGGCGCCAGCGCCAACAGCGATGATTTTGCCCTGCATTGGCTTCTCTTGAGCCGTTTCGGGGATGATGATGCCACCCTTTGTCTTGGTGTCTTCGTCAACCCGCTTCACCACGACCCGGTCGTGCAAAGGACGGAATTTCATGTCGGAACTCCTCATAACATATTGATTTATCTAAATTTAAAGTCAAAACAGGAACCTGCGTCGACCTCTGTTAGCAGTCATCATTGGAGAGTGCTAACAGCTAGCCTCCAAATAGGAGCAGAGCGCGCGCTCGTCAAGGGAATCCACATGAACCTCATGCCCGCCTCGATGAGCTTCCAGCGCATGCACGCGCTCAAACTCATCACGCATCGTTTGTGTATCGCTTTTCGAAAGCACATTCTCAACGACAAAAAATCCCTGCTCATCAAGCTGCTGCTTCTGCTCAGCCGAAATATCATTCGCCGAGATTCCCAACTCATGCAGGGCTTGCTTGGTGTGCATGGCGCGATCCTCCGATGCCGTCACGCTATCACAGCACAAAATTGATGCAACAGGATGCAAAAAACCCCGGCGTTTCCACCGGGGTTCCTGTATTTCGAAACGTACGAACTGCGCCTGGATTTAAAAGTCCATTCCACCCATTCCGCCGCCCATGCCACCGCCCATGCCGCCTGGCATGCCGCCGCCGCCAGACTTGTCCTTCGGGCGTTCAGCAATCATGGCTTCGGTGGTGATCAAGCAGCGAGGCAACCGAAGCCGCGTCCTGAAGCGCCACACGCACAACCTTGGTTGGATCGATGATGCCGGCGGCAACCATGTCAACATACTCTTCGTTCTGTGCGTCGAAGCCATAGTTGCCATTCTTTTCCAACAGCTTGCCAACCACGATGGAGCCTTCAACGCCGGCGTTCTCAACGATCTGGCGAAGCGGCGCTTCCAGCGCCTTCGACACGATGTTGATGCCGGCCTGAACGTCAGGGTTCTTCGAGGTTATAGCTTCAACCGCCTTCTTGGCGCGCAGCAGGGCAACACCGCCGCCTGCCACAACGCCTTCCTCAACGGCGGCGCGCGTGGCGTTCAAGGCGTCGTCAACGCGGTCCTTCTTTTCCTTCACTTCAACTTCGGTCGAACCGCCAACCTTGATCACGGCAACACCGCCAGCCAGTTTGGCCAAACGCTCTTGCAGCTTTTCACGGTCATAGTCTGATGACGTATCTTCGATCTGCGCCTTGATCTGGGCCACGCGGCCCTGGATGTCGGCCTTCTTGCCGGAGCCGTCGATGATCACGGTGTTTTCCTTGTCAATGCGAACCCGCTTGGCGCGGCCCAACATATCGAGGCCAACATTTTCAAGCTTGATGCCGAGGTCTTCGGAAATAACCTGGCCGCCGGAAAGCGTTGCGATATCTTCGAGCATGGCCTTGCGGCGATCGCCAAAGCCTGGAGCCTTGACGGCGGCAACCTTGAGGCCGCCGCGCAGCTTGTTCACCACGAGGGTGGCAAGGGCTTCGCCTTCAATGTCTTCAGCGATGATGAGCAATGGCTTCTGGCTTTGCACAACAGCTTCAAGGATGGGCAGCATGGCCTGGAGCGATGACAGCTTCTTCTCGTGGAGAAGAATGTAAACATCTTCCATTTCGCACAGCATCTTGTCGGCGTTGGTGATGAAGTATGGCGAGAGATAGCCCCGGTCAAACTGCATGCCTTCAACAACTTCAAGCTCGGTCTCGGCGGTCTTGGCTTCTTCGACGGTGATGACGCCTTCGTTGCCAACCTTCTGCATCGCCTTGGCAATCATGTCGCCAATCGATTTTTCACCATTGGCCGAAATCGTGCCGACCTGGCCAACTTCTTCCGACGACTTGATCTTCTTCGAGCGCTTTTTCAGGTCTTCAATGGCGGCGGCAACCGCCAGGTCGATGCCACGCTTCAAATCCATCGGGTTCATGCCGGCGGCAACCGACTTGCAGCCTTCGCGAACGATGGACTGCGCCAGAACGGTTGCTGTGGTGGTGCCGTCGCCAGCGATGTCGTTGGTCTTGGAGGCAACTTCGCGCACCATCTGGGCACCCATGTTTTCGAACTTGTCTTCAAGTTCGATTTCCTTGGCAACCGTCACGCCGTCTTTCGTGGTGCGGGGAGCGCCAAAGCTCTTGTCGATGACAACGTTGCGGCCCTTGGGGCCGAGGGTGACCTTCACCGCGTTCGCGAGAATGTCAACGCCGCGGAGCATGCGCTCGCGGGCTTCGCCGCCGAAGCGGACTTCTTTTGCAGCCATGTGCTTATTCCTTCAATGGATTGAATTGGTTAAATCGGGGAGCGGGAAATTACTTCTCGAGCACGCCCATGATGTCGGATTCTTTCATGATCAACAGCTCTTCGCCGTCAATCTTCACTTCCGTGCCGGACCATTTGCCGAAAAGGACAAGGTCGCCCTTCTTCACGTCAAGTGGCACAAGCTTGCCTGCTTCATCGCGGGCGCCAGCGCCAACAGCGATGATTTTGCCCTGCATTGGCTTCTCTTGAGCCGTTTCGGGGATGATGATGCCACCCTTTGTCTTGGTGTCTTCGTCAACCCGCTTCACCACGACCCGGTCGTGCAAAGGACGGAATTTCATGTCGGAACTCCTCATAACATATTGATTTATCTAAATTTAAAGTCAAAACAGGAACCTGTGTCGACCTCTGTTAGCAGTCATCATTGGAGAGTGCTAACAGCTAGCCTCCAAATAGGAGCAGAGCACGCGCTCGTCAAGGGGAATCCCCGCCATCCCCGATGGCCAGCCCAAACCCGTCCACAGCGGCTTTGCACTGGAAAGATTTCCGCTTGCGTCGCAGGGGCAATTCACCGCTTACTACGTGAAATTCCAATTGATGCAGAATTCTTAGGGTCATTTATGGCTGACGATTACGAGGAACGGGGCGATTGGACGGACGCTGAGAATGATCTTGTCGTGGCAGACTATTTAGAAATGCTTCGGCTCGAATTAGCTGGCCAAAATTATGTCAAAGCCCAGAGGAACGCTGCCCTCCGACAATTTCTGAAGCGTTCCAAAGGGTCGATTGAATTCAAGCATCAAAATATAAGTGCGGTACTTCTGCGGTTAGGGTTTCCATGGATTGATGGCTACAAGCCAATGGCAAATTCTCAAAAATCTTTGATCTCCGCGATTGAACGCTACTACAATTCAATCCTGGGAGTAACTTCAACAATACAATCGCAAGCGACAGAAGGTTTTTCGGAAAGCCAGGATTTGTATTTTGAGGAACCACCACCCAAGATAACAACTGAAGAAATCGTGATTACTGGTGAAGTTGAAAAACTCGTTAGAAAGTTTGATCCCGCAGAGCGTGACTTCCGGAATCGCGCGTTGGGTAAGCAGGGCGAGGAACTGGTGTTCATTGCCGAGCGTAACCGACTTCTGAAAACCAGCATCGATCTGGCCAATAGAGTTCGATGGGTATCGCGTGATGACGGCGATGGAGCGGGTTTCGATATTCGATCATTTGAAACTGACGGACGTGAAAAACTCATTGAAGTCAAAACAACCGTGGGCGGTCATTCGACGCCTTTCTATATCAGTCGAAACGAAGTGGACCTGTCTTGCGAAAGACCGGATGCTTTCAAATTGGTGAGGTTATTTGACTTTTCAAGAATACCGCGCGCATTTGAACTCTCCCCGCCTCTGGACGCCCACGTGAAACTTGAACCCAACAGCTTCTTGGCAAAGTTTAATTAGGTTGTGTGGACGGATTTGATCAAGATGAAGCCAGATGCAAGAGCGACGAAGGATGCGAAATTCTTAGCGGTTTTCTCGCAGCGTAGTGCGATGCGTTTGAACCGCTTGAGTTTGCCGATGGATTGTTCGATGCGGGCGCGTGCCCTGTAGAGGATTTTGGGGAAGTATTTCGGCCTTCCCTTGATGTTCGACCGGTAGGGAATGACGGGCACAATGCCGCGTGAGCGGCAGATTTCCCGGATGGCTTTGCTGTCGTAGCCCTTGTCGCCGAGTGCGGCACGCGGCTCAATGTCGGGGCCGAGACCAGCGAGTATCTCGAATTGCGGCGCATCGCCTTTCTCTCCGCCAGTGAGATCGAAGGCAAGGAAGTAGCCATCATTATCTGTCTTCAGATGGATTTTGGTCGAGAAGCCGCCACGCGAACGACCGAGCGCCTGGGTTTCCTGCCCCCTTTTGCGCCCGCCGCCGAGACATGGGCGCGAACCACGGTGGAATCGAACATCTGCACGAGATGGGCCGATTTGCTCAAGGATGCCAGCGTGTCGAAGAACATCTCGAAGACGCCCGACTGGCTCAGGCGCCAGAACCTTTTCCACACGCTGTTCCAGTTGCCGAAACGCTCCGGCAAGGCCCGCCATGTCACGTTGTGAACGGTGAAATAATGCAGGGCCTCCAAAAACAGACGATCATTGCGGCCCCTCTCGCCGCGCCGCGGCAAGCTTGCCCGGAAAACCTCCAGCGCAATCTGCCAATCCCTTTGCTCCATTCGTGTCGACATCACCGATCCTCCAAACCGGCTTCCTATGAATCACTGAAAAACTGATTTGTGAATCACCTACGCTATACCAGCGACAATCCGTCCACATGGCCAATTAAGAGCAACAAACAACCGCAACTAAACCCAAGGGCACAATAACAACCAACCGGCTGAATTTGCTTTCTTCAGTCGCTTCATGAATTCGCGACTGCTGGTCAAGGGTTTAACTTCAGTTTTCGTAACGATCTTCGTGCTCATAATTTCATGAAGCCAGTGATCGTCGTCATTCGTTACCTTTGGTGTAAGGCTATCCAATCCAACTTCGCGGGGAATGAATTGCGTTTCCTCAAAGAGAAACGGTTTGGCGGCTTCAAGATCAAATTCTCCGGCAAGCACGAATTCGCCATAGAATTTCCAGTTGCCATAGTCGCGATAGCGATATTCAACTTGAGTGAACTTGGCCATGCGGATCCCCCCAACAAACGGAAGTTCAATCGAATTCACCCGCGTTGTCAATTTGTTCTTTTACGGGTTTCCGGAGAATACCCGTTTCTACCCCAACCACCGTACGGTGTCAAGCATAAAATTCCTATTTCATGCTAAAAATCTTAAATTCTTGATTCGCCGCAATTTTGTCGCCTCCCGTCTGCTAGACAGCACCTTCAAATCAAAACGAGGCGGCATTTGACCAAGGTTTTTTCTGTTCTGGCGATTCTATGGGCGATCTCCACGGGGGCATTCGCCCAAACCCTGAATACCACCGATTTCCAGATCGAATGGAAAGTCGCCAACCGCTTTCGCCTGTTCAGCGACGCGGATTTCTTTCGCAAGCAGGAAAGCGCCTGGGGGCAATATCTCATTCATGTCGGCGAACAGAACCTGTCCACTGAGCAGAAGCAGGCGCTTGCCGCCAACTCCTCGGTGCTGGGAACCGAGCATGTGTTGAACGACCGCTACATTGCCTTCTCGCGGATCCTGCGCTCGAAATTTGATTGGCGGGGCTGGGCCGCATCCGGCGAAGGCAAGCTCTGCTGGAATCCTGAAAAGCGCCAGCATGATGCCTGTGGCAGCATTGAGGAATATGTCACGCCGCAAGCCCATGAAATTCAATTGTCATTGCGCGCGCTCAAAGCCAACGCGCTGGTCCGTGAATTCAATTGCGAATGGCGCGTGGGCAACGCGGAAGCGATAACCGCACCTTGCGATGCCGCCGTGAATGCCATGCTGCCCTATCCCAACGGCGCGGATATTTCCGTCAATGTTGAGGGCGAACAGCCGATAACGCTGGCGGTCAAGGTGCGTGATCTCCTGATCGTCGGGATGGGCGACAGCTTTGGCTCCGGCGAAGGCAATCCGGATATGCCGGTCACCTTTGATGCCGGGCAGCGCCATGCCAATCTCTATCCGCAAAGATCAGAGAACAACGTTGGCGGTTCAGCCCAGTGGATGGACAAGCTTTGCCACCGCTCGCTCTATAGCCATCAGCTCCGCGCCGCATTGCAGATCGCCCTTGAAAATCCGCAAAGCTCAGTCACCTTCATGGGCTATGCCTGTTCGGGGGCGAGCGTTGCCAATGGCATTCTGGGCCCGCAGGAATATGTGGAGCGCGTATCAACCACCGGCGCTGCCGCCGGCCCGTCACGCTTCATTTCCGGCGACAGCAAGGACTCGCAAATCCGCTGGCTGCTGCGCGAGCTTTGCGCCGTGAAGCCGGAACAGGATAATGGCCTGTGGACGTGCCCCGGCAACAAGTTCCGCCGCACCGTCGACTATGTCTTCCTCTCCATCGGCGGCAATGACATTGGCTTTGCCAACGTGGTGGCCTGGGCCACCATCCGCGAAAGCACATCGGCAACCCTCGCAAAATTCTTTGGCGCAACCGTGCCGCCCAAGCAATTTGCCGGGAACATGCGCGAGATTCTTCCCGGTGCCTATGCGCAACTGGCGAAGGCGTTGGAAGTGGCAGTGCCGCTCCATTCCGGTGAACCCGTGTTCGATGCGTCCCATGTTATCCTGACCGGCTATCCAGACATGCTGGTGGATGAAACCGGCAAGCTTTGCGAAGCGAGCGGCGGTGATGACGATGCCGAGGACAAGTACGCCGCCAACCAGTCGCTTGATGCCTTCTCATCCTGGCTTGCCACAACATCGAAGCGGTTAAACGCCGTACACGAACAATTGGCAAAACTTCACACCCGCATGCGCGATCTGGCAGGCGATCAGGGCTGGACCTTTGCGGGCCGTGTATATGAGGACAGGCTTTTCACGCGCCATGGGTTTTGCGCGCAGAGTTCAAAATTCGCTGATGATCCCGCCGAAGTTCTGATGCTGCCCTGCTGGGGCAAGGCTGACCGGGCCACGCAAACCTGCCAGTCCAGCTGGTCGGGCAAGGCCAGGGAATGGCGCCCCTACAATCCGCAAAACCAGAATTTCCCCTACGCGCTGCGCCAGCGCTGGGTGCGCACCTTCAATGATGCCTATATGACCATTAATCAAAAGGTGATGACAAAGTCGGGCTTGATAGATGAAAAATCTTCTGGCCAGACCTTCTCGGAAACCACCGGCGCCATGCATCCGAACGCTGAGGGCCAGGCCGCCATGGCAGACGCCATCCTGCTGGAAATCCGGCCGATGATTGTCGAAACCCTGAACGCGGGGATCTATTAGGCAACCGGCGTGAAATCTTCCGTGTGCATTTCGGCCATCAATGTACGGACTTTTTCCAGCGCTGCGCGAAGGTCCGCCGCCCTTGCAGGCTGGCCAAAGCAGATGCGGATATTCTGTTCCTGCGCCTTGGCGCCAATCGCAAAGCTGGGGCCAGGCGAAATGTGAACGCCGCGCTGCTTGAGCGCCACCGCAAACCGGATGGGCTTCCAGTGCTGCGGCAGTGAAACCCAGGCGTAAGGCGCACCCGGTTCGCAGCGGAATTTGTGCCCCTTGAAAACCTCAAAGAAGGCCTGGCGGCGGATTCTGAACTCGTCGATGACACGCTTGATCACGCCATCAGCAATATCAGTCTCCAGCCAATAGCGCGCCATTTCAGCGGTCATGCCTACGGCGCGGCCATTGGCCACCTGCTGGTTCACCCGCAGCATGCGCGCCCGCCCCGGCGGTGTTGCCACAAAACCGACACGCAAGCCCGGTGCCAAGGTCTTTGACAGGCTGGTAATATGAAAGGTGCGCTCCGGTGCAAGGCTATAAAATGTCGGCGGCTGCACCCGCTCATCCAGCAGACGGAAAATATCATCTTCAACAATGGTGATGTTGTAGCGCCGCGCTATTTCAATAATCGCTTCGCGCCGCTCGCGGGTCATTGTGCTGGTAGTGGGATTTTGCAAGGTGGGAACCAGATAGAGAACCCGCGAGTCGCCATTGCGCGCCGCTTGCTCGAAGGCCGATGGAATGAGCCCGCCCTCATCAATCTCCAAGCCGATGGTGCCAAGACCCAGGCTTTTCATGGCGGGCCTCAGCGAAGGGTAATTCAGGTTTTCCGCCATGATGGCCTCACCGGCCTCGATGATGTCTGGCATGGTGGCGATCAGTCCCATATGCGCACCTGCAGAAACCACCACGTCGGCATCAGAAACCTCGATGCCACACCGCGTCAGCCAGCGCGCACCCATCTGGCGGTGGCGCGCATAACCTTCAGGCGGCGTGTAATCAAGCAGCGACAGGCGCTCCGGTTCGCGCATGACATGGGCAAGGGCCGCATCAAATTCCGCCGTTGTGATGACGGGTGGCGGCACCGAATGGGAGAGGTCGACAAGGTTATGGTTTTCTTCGCCAGCGCGGGGAATGGCCGCCGCGCCAGACCTTGCGCGCACATAGCTGCCGCGCCCCACTTCACCCGCCAAAAGGCCGCGGATTTCAGCCTCGCGGTAAGCCCGGGTCACCGTGCCGACCGTTACTTTCAGCCGCCAGGCCAAATCCCGGTGCGGGGGCAATTTTTCACCTGGCTGCAAGGCCCCAAGCTTGATGTCGTCTGCCATCGCATCGGCAATGGCGAGGTAAATTGGTTTGCCCTGGATAAGCGTGGGTGTCCAAATTGTCATGGATACAATATCCCCTTTGACTTCGATATTGCAGATATTGTATCTATAAATCAAGTGATTTTGATAATAATTTCACTCATGAATTGGTACAATAGATACAATTTAGAGGAGCCCTAGCGGGAGAACATCATGCGCGATTATGTTCAGAACGAAGCCCAGTTTCGGTTAAGCGCTTTCAGCTTTGCTGGCATCCGGCAAATCGTGCGAAACTGGCGCTGCAAGCAGAAATTCGCGAAACTCCACCTGCTCGATGATCATCAATTGAAAGATATTGGCCTCACCCGCGGGCAGCTCCGCCATCTCAGCGGCCTGCCCCTTTCGGTTGATCCCGTTTGGGAAGCCGACCGCCTGCGATTGATCGCCGCCCATCACAAGCCGTGAAAAACCTTCTCCCGTTATGGGGAGAAGGCGCAATTTCAGTTTGACAGGAAATAGGTGATCGTGGTGACCACGCGCACCTTCTTGTTGATCTGCTTTTCCGGACGGTCATTGGGAATTTCAACCGCCGGGTTGATTTCGATAATGCCCTGGTTGGCGCTTTGGATATCGCCGACCTTGGCACCGGATTCGACGGCAAACTTGTCGGCCGCCTCCCGCGCCCGCTTGGTTGCTTCGGTCAGCATGTCGCCCTTCAATTCATTCACGTTGGTAAAGATGAACGACGGTCCGGCGTTATAGGCGTCCGATGAAAACACCACACCCGATTTCAAGAGATCGCCCACCATGCGCGAAGCATCCGCCAGCTTGTCCACCTCTGCTGACTTCACCAGAATATCTTCAGTCAAGACAAAGCGGATTTCCGGCGGCACGCCCTGATTGTTGTAGCCCGTCAGCCGGTCTTCAACCTGGATGTTTTGCACCTGCATGTCCTGCTCGGTAAAGCCGCGGGCCGCGAGGAACGACTTCACTGCCATTTGCGATGTTTCAAGTGAAGCGCGCGCTTCTTCAAGGCTGGCGCCCGTGGCGACGAATCGCACGGGCCAGAAACCGAGATTGGCTTTCACTTCACGTTCTGAAAGTCCCTTGACGGTAACGGTGCGAAAGCCAAGCCGGCTTTTGACCAATGACTCGCCCGCGAGAAAACCGCCGCTGGCAACACCGAGGCCGATCAGGCCGCCGGCGATGATATTTGAGAATGATGACATGTCGCGTCCCTTCCGCGACAGATGTGCGGGCGCATTGTGGTCGGATTTTGACGTCCCACACGCGCGAGAATAGCAAGACGTTAAATTGTGGAACGATTGAGACTTTGGGGAGTTGATCAAAAACACAGTCAGCTCGCAGGGCATGCTTTTGACGGCAAGCACCTGAGTCGAAATAATCAGGTCACAACTCAAAAATGGGATAACAATATGATCACCGGAAGCTGTCACTGCGGTAAGGTTGCGTTCGAAATCGAAGGCGAGATTCCGGCGAATCTCACCCGCTGCACCTGTTCCTTCTGCGCCAAACGTGGAACACTTTATGCCTATTACGAGCCCGCCAAATTTCGCCTGATAACACCGAAATCTGACGACGCAACCTACCGCTGGAACTCAAAAATGGTGGCGCATAATTTTTGCCCAAACTGCGGCTGTGGTACTTTCAGCGACAGTCCGGATTTCAAGACGGACGGAAGCTGGGATGGAAATACGCGGCGCATTGGCGTCAATGCGAGGCTGTTCGACGATTTCGTTGCCGCTGACGCGCCGGTGCAAGTCATTGACGGCAAAAATCTTTGGTAGGCAAAAACAACCGTCCCACATAGCAGTGGAACGGCTGTGAAGTTTATTTGTGGTGGCAACCTAAATAATGTTCTTGCCCATCTCGTCCGCAATAAAGGCCGCCTGACGGCAGGCCAATGCGACGATGGTCAGCGTCGGGTTCTCAGCAGCACCCGTTGTGAATTGACTGCCATCCGAAATGAACAGGTTGGCGATGTCGTGCGTTTGGCCATTTTTGTTGACGACCCCGTCTTTCGCATTCTCGCTCATCCGGTTGGTGCCAAGATTATGAGTTGATGGATAGGGCGGGGTTCGATAGACCTGTTTGGCGCCCACCGCATTATAAACCGCACTGCCCTGGCCAAAGGCATGTTCGCGCATGGCGATGTCATTGGGGTGATCGTCAAAATGCACGTTCGGAACCGGCATGCCATACTGGTCCTTCTCAGTTGCATGAAGCGTCACGCGGTTTGACTCCTGCGGCATGTCTTCACCAACGAGCCACATGCCGGCCATATGGTCAAACTGCTCCATGGCCCCGGAAAAACCGCGTCCCCAAGCGCCTGGATCAAGGAAGGCCGCCATGAACGGAAGGCCCAATGACAAGGTTTCCATTTCATAGCCAGCCACGAAACCACGTGAGGTGTCATGACGGGCCTCATCCCGGATGATGCCCGCCATTGTTGTGCCGCGATACATGTAAACCGGTTTTTCGAATGCGGCATAAACTGAACCGGTCATGTGCCGCATATAGTTTTTGCCAACCTGGCCGGAAGAGTTTGCCAGTCCATCCGGGAACTTGGATGATGCCGAGTTGAGCAGCAAACGCGGGCTCTCAATCGTGTTGCCGGCAACGCAGACCACGCGCGCTTTCTGCAGCTGCTGCTTGCCGTCTTTGTCGGCATAGACAACGCCGGTGACTTTCCCTGCATCATCGTGCTCAATCTTGAGTACCTGCGAATTGGGGCGCACTTCAAGATTGCCCGTGGCCTCGCCCTTTGGAATTTCCGCTATCAGCGTTGACCATTTTGCGCCCGACTTGCAACCCTGGAAACAGAACCCAATCTGCTGACAGGAACCACGCCCGTCACGCGGTTGCGAATTGATCGACATGTTGCCGGTGTGCACTTCCTTGTAGCCGAGCTTTTTTGCACCCGCTTCAAGCACCTTGTAATTGTTGTTTCCGGGAAGCCGCGGGATATCATTGGTGCCGGTGGTGCCCATTTTGTTTTCGGCCATGGCATACCAAGGCGCCATTTCATCGTGACCAATGGGCCAATCCAAGAGGTTGGCACCGGCAACCGCACCATAAGTCGTTGCGGCTTTCCATTCATGCTCCTGGAAGCGCAGGGATGCGCCAGCCCAATGGATGGTGGATCCGCCCACAGCCTTGACGATCCAGGCGGGAAGTCCTGCGAAGTCTTTCGCCACCCGCCAGCTGCCTGATGTCGTACGCTTGTCAAGCCAGGAAATCTGGCTGAAGCTGCCCCACTCATCGTTTTGAAAGTCCTCCATTTCAACGCGCCCGCCCGCTTCCAGGCAAACAACCTTCACTCCCTTTTGCGCCAGCTCATTGGACAGCGTTCCGCCCCCGGCACCTGAGCCGACGACCACGACAACAGTTGAATCATTGAGATCAAAATTAGCCATTGTGATTATCCTCTCCTAGAGCCAGCTGACGTCATTGAAGCCGCGGTTGATATAACCGCCTTGCGAGGCGCTCTCGCCCTCATAGCCAAACATCGGCCAGACCTCCTGGTTGTTATAGATGCCAGTGACGAGTGAGCCGCGGATTTTGCCGAAGAAAGCCGCGTCCTGTTGTTCAATTACCTTGAGAACGGCTACGCGGTCTTCTTCCTTGGCATTGGCGATGTACTTTCCATGGCCCATGCGTTCGGAGATTCCGTCGAGCTGTTGCACGCCTTTTTCGAGCATGTCCTTTGCCGCCGCATCCTCCTTCGCGGCCGTATCGAGGCCTTCCATGACTTTCGCGTAATATTGATCGCCGAGCTTGTCGTGCGGATAGATATCGCGCGCCATCTTCACCAGCGTGGCGAAGCTTTCGGCGGAGACGGCAACCGGGGCGGCAGCCCAGGCTTTTCCGGTTATTGCCGAATTGGGCACGGCGGCGACAGCCGCCGCCGTCATGCTGCCCGTCCGCAGCAAAGTCCGCCGGGAAATTTTGGGTGTCTTGTCGATCAGTCGCATGTTGAATCCTCCTGGTTTTTTGGTTTTTATGTGTATCTGCCGTGCCGTTGCAAAACCTCGATCTTGTAGCCATCAGGATCGGTTACAAAAAAGAACTTGGCCATCAGCGCGCCATCGCGGTGGAATTCCTTGACTGGATTTGGATTGAGGCCGAGTTTTTCGAGGCGCTTGTGTTCGAAATCAATATCGCTGACCGAAAGGGCGAGGTGGCCATAGCCGGTGCCATGGGTATAGGCGTCGGTGCGGCCATGGTTGACGGTCAACTCGACTTCAAAATCATTGGCATCGTTCTTGAGATAGACCAGCGTGAAGTCATCGAAATCGTAGCGGTTCTTGACCATGAGGCTAAAGGCCTTGCCATAGAATTCAACGGACTTTGCCTCATTCATCACGCGGATCATTGTGTGAATGGCTTTCGCCATGATCATTCCTTTAATTGTTGGCGTTTGCAGCGAGATAATCGATTATGAGTTTGCGCTTGGCAGGATCCTTCTGCTTGTAGGCAGCCATCAGCGTATCCGGCACCAGTGCCTTGGCATCGGTAAGCCAGACATCCAGCTGCTCGGGGGTCCATTGCCAGCCTGCGGCCTTGAGGCCCGGCGAGTATTTGTAGCCTTCAAGGGTACCTGCCTTGCGACCCAACACGCCATGAAGATTGGGTCCTTGGCGAGGGGGCGATGCGGGATCGATTGAATGGCATGCGCCACAATGATTCTTGAAAAGCTTGGCCCCCGCACCTTCGTCGGCCATAGCGTTTCCTGCGGCAACACCGGATAGAATAATAATCAACAGTGCCCTACGCAATATCATCACAAATCCTTCAGGCGGATAGACGCAAGTCTATTCTATTGCAGGAAGCCGGTGGTATTAGCGGAATACTACGCCGCTGCTTTGGCCTCCGCCTGCAGTCGCCGATGATCAAAATCGCTTGCCAGGTAATTCAGGCAGCAGCAGCGCAAAAGAGAGGCAAAATTGCTGACCTCGCCGTGAATTTCCAGCGCTTCCTCATAAAGCTTTGTCAGGAAGCGGGCTAATGGCATGCTTTGAGCCGCCGCGATGTCCTCAACAATGACCCAGAACTTTGCTTCCAGCCGCACGCTCGTTGCATGCCCCCTAAGCCTAACGGACCGTGTTTCGTAGGCGTAATTGCTTGGGTTTTGTCCTGCAAACATATGGCACATCGATTGACCTCCCAGAGTTTACGTTTTGATTATTTTTACGCAATCGTCACACAAGCGAGCCGCCCTTGCAAGGGGTCGATTTATTACATCTGGCTGGGGCCAATCTGCAAGACTGGCATGTTTCCATATTGCCCTTAACTCTGCTATCTAGTGCGCATTGTCAGCCGGAGTTACACCCATGAACAAGCCACAAATTCATTCAGACGCCAAAACCTGGGAGGCCTCACCCAATAATCTTGAGCCTTTCTGGATGGGTTTTACGCCAAACCGCGCCTTCAAGCAGCGCCCGCGCATGATCGCCCGCGCCAAAGACATGCATTATTACGACATGTCAGGCCGCGCCATTCTTGATGGCAGCGCCGGGCTCTGGTGTTCTAACGCGGGCCATTGCCGCGATCCCATCGTTGCCGCCATCCAGAAATCCGCCGCCGAGCTGGATTTCGCGCCAACCTTCCAATATGGCCACCCCAAGGTTTTTGAACTGGCCTCGCGCTTGGCCACCATGGCGCCTGGCGACCTGAACTATGCCTTCTTCTGCAATTCCGGTTCCGAAGCGGCGGATTCAGCATTAAAGATTGCGCTGGCTTATCAGCGCAGTATTGGCCAAGCCAGCCGCACACGCCTTATTGGCCGTGAGCGCGGCTATCATGGCGTAAACTTCGGCGGCATTTCTGTGGGCGGCATGGTGGGAAACCGCAAAATGTTCGGCGCCATGATTGCAGGTGTTGACCATATTTCACACACCTACAACCGCAAGGAACAGGCCTTCACCAAGGGCGAGCCGGATTACGGCATGCATTATGCTGATGATCTCGAGCGCTTGGTTGCCTTGCATGACGCATCAACCATTGCCGCTGTGATCGTTGAGCCCATGGCAGGATCAACCGGTGTATTGCCCCCGCCCAAGGGCTATCTCAAGCGCCTGCGCGAGATTTGCACCAAGCATGGCATCTTGCTGATATTTGATGAAGTCATCACCGGATTTGGCCGCTTGGGTTATGCCTTTGCTGCCGAGCGTTTCGGCGTGCTGCCGGACATGATCACCTTCGCCAAGGGGGTAACCTCCGGCACCGTGCCGATGGGCGGCGTTATGGTGCGCCAGGGCATTTACGATGCCTTCATGCACGGACCTGATCACGCCATTGAACTGTTCCACGGTTACACCTATTCAGGCCACCCGATTGCGGCGGCTGCTGGTGTTGCCACCATGGACCTCTACCGCGACGAACAGCTTTTCGAAAACGCCAAAAAGCTGGAAAGTGTCTGGGCTGATGCGGCCATGACGCTGAAAGGCAATGCGCTGATTGAAGACATCCGCACCATCGGCCTGGTGGGTGCCTTTGACATGAAACCGATTGAGGGTTCCCCCGGCCTCAGGGCCTATAAGGCCATGGAAAATGCCTTCCATGATTTTGGCTTCCTCATCCGCATTACGGGCGACACCATTGCCCTGTCGCCGCCGCTGATGATCACGGAAAACCAGATTGATGAAATTTTCAGCGACAAGATGCCGAAAGTTCTCAAATCGGTAGCCTGACGCAAGGTTCGGCTCAATCTTTGTTTCCTAGGGCCAAAGACTGGTTTAGTCTCTGGCCCTAATGATTCGATTGATTGAGGGGTTGATCGCGAACTGATGCAGTCACGGAATTGGCCAAGTCTCCTGGTGCTCGCAGCCCTGTCCTGCGCAGCAATTGCCTGCGGAATTTATCTCCTGGTGGCTACGTCTCAGCAGCTTCCTGCAATTGCTGCGGCTATCGCCTGCTTGGCATTGGGACAGGTTCTTGCCGGAATATTTGCATGGTCAAAAAATGTGGCGCTGCAAGATACGGTGCGCAGCCTCGCGCGCGAACTCTACGCGGCGGAAGAAAATTACACCCAAACCTTTGTGGCCGCTGACCTGTTTCAAACCGAAATTGCCGAGTTGAAGCGCCGGGCGGGCCGCGTCGAGAATGACTTCAAGGATGCGCAAGCCGCAACCCGCGTTCAGTTCCAGGACCTCAGCAAACGCATCACCGCTGAAACTGCAAATGTCCAGATGGCCAGTCCTTACGAAGCGCAACCCGCTGTTGCAGCAAAGCCTGCCGAACCCCGCGAGCATTTGAATTTCCTGCTTGAGCCCATCATTGATATTTCCACCAATGCGACAGCCCATTACCGCGCCCGCTTCAGCATGACAGCTTCCAATGGAGCTGAAATCGATTTTGCCAAACTCGTGGTGAACGCTGATCGCGGTGGCCTTCGCCCTTCGCTGGATCGCCATGTGATCAGTCAGGCAATTCCCTTGCTAAGGCGTTTGCGCGCCAAACACCCCACCATGAAAATGCTTATCCCCCTGGGAGGTGCAACGCTGATGAGTGCTGACTCACTGGCCCATCTCACCAGCGCATTGGCCGAAGCCAGCGACGTGGCACCGGGTATGGTGCTTGAACTCAGCCATGACGTGCTGGGAAAGCTCAACAACGAAGGTATTGCTGGCTTGGCCGCCGTTGCGCGCATGGGCGCTGCCTTGGCTTTGACGAACGCTGCAATTGGCGGCCTTGATTTGGCATCGCTCCGCCAGCTCGGCGTGAAGTTCATTGGCATTGACGCCCATTCATTCGAGTCGGGCTTTGGCGTGGCAAAGACCTGGACTGAATTTGTCGCCGTCGCGCGCGGCCTTCAGTTCCAAATACTGCTCACGGATGTTACGACTTCCGTGCAGGCCACATCAGCCGCGCAAATTGCGCGGCTTGTTTCCGGGCCTTTCTTCGCCGCGCCGCGCCGCGTTAAATTCAACGCTGGGCTGGCGGTAAATTCCGTTTTCAGCGCCGCCGCCTAAGTTCCCATGAAAAACCTGTCTGTTAAATATCCCGTCTGGTTTTGCGATGTCTGGGGTGTGGTGCACAACGGCGTCGCGCCTTATGAGGCAGCAGGGCGTTGCCTTTCCAGACACCGGGAAGCGCGTGGCACCGTCATCCTCGTCACCAATTCCCCCCGCACCTCAATAGGTGTAGCAAAACAGCTGACACAGATCGGTGTGCCAGCCGAAGCCTATGACGCGGTTGTAACTTCTGGCGATGTCACGCAAACCCTGATGCACGACCATGCGAGGGGAAAAGTTTTCCATGTGGGCCCCGGCCGCGACCTTTCCATTTTTGCAGGCGGTGGCGTTGAACGGGTGGCACTTGAAGAAGCCAAAGCGGTTCTCTGCACCGGGCTTGTGCATGATGATGTGGAAACGCCCGATGATTACAAGGAGCAGTTAGCCCGCTTCAAGCAAATGGGTCTGCCCATGATTTGCGCCAACCCGGACAAGATCGTGCGGAACGGCAATCGCCTGCTTTACTGCGCTGGTGCGCTGGCAGAACGTTACGCCGATATCGGCGGCAGGGTCCTGATGGCCGGCAAGCCCCATGCTCCCATTTATGAGCTTGCGCTTAAAACCGCGGCCAGGATTCGCGGCGCACAAGTTGAAAAATCCCGGGTGCTGGCAATTGGCGATGGGCCGGAAACCGATATCAAGGGGGCCGCTGATTTTGGTTTTGACGCCTTGTTAATTGCCGACGGAGTTCTGGATGCTTCTGCTGGCCTCGATGCGGTTCAGGCCCAAGTGCAAAAATTGGTGCCCCACGCCCGCATTGTAAAAACGCTGCCGCACCTCGCCTGGTAACCCTAAGCCTAAAGGGGGGTTTGTATTGCATGGCCACATAATCTACAGTGCATTGCAGTATGAACCAGAGGGTTGGACAAAGTGACCTCCTATTTCTTTGAGGATCTCGCTATTGGCATGGAAGCCAGCCACGAAAAAACCGTGTCTGAAACGGATATCCATAACTTTGCCGAGGTAACCGGAGACTTCAATCCTTTGCATATGGACGAGGAATATGCGGCTGGCACATTCTTCAAATCGCGCATTGCCCATGGCATGCTGTCCGCCAGTTTCATTTCAACCGTGCTGGGAACCAGGCTGCCCGGCCATGGCTGCATTTACCTCTCGCAAACCCTGCGCTTTCTCGCACCCGTCCGCATTGGCGACAGGGTGAAAGCCTTGGCGCGTGTCGTCAGCCTTGATATGACAAAGCGCCGCGCCCAGCTTGCCTGTTTATGTGAAGTCGGCGGCAAAGTTGTGGTAGAGGGCGAAGCGACGGTATTTGTGCCATCGCGTGGCTGAAGTGAGACTCTATGCAACTGCTCAAGGGCGATGAACCTGTCCCTGAAAAATTTAGAAACGCCGTCATTGCCATCGGCAATTTTGATGGGTTGCACCGCGGCCATCAGGAACTATTGGCGGTCGCCCGTGAACGGGCGAACCACTTGGGCAAGCCCTGGGGCATCGTCACCTTCGAGCCGCATCCCCGGTCTTTTTTCAAACCGGATGAACCTGTCTTTCGGCTGACGCCGCCCGCCCTGAAATCGCGTTTGGCAGCAGCGCTTGGCGCATCTTTTGTCCTGAACCTCAAGTTTGACAAGAATCTTTCCGTGCTTGAGCCGCAGGATTTTGTGCAGCAGTATCTTGTCAAGCAATTGCAGGCCGCCCATGTGGTGACCGGTTACGATTTCCATTTCGGCCATGGCCGCAAGGGCAATCCCATCATCCTGAAAGGGTTGGGCAAGCAGCGGGGATTTGACGTGACCATCGTTGACCAGGTTTCCGATGAAGGCGACAGCCATTCGCCCTTCTCGTCAAGCTCTATCCGCTCCGCCCTCAGGCATGGCCACATGAGGGCCGCCGCAAAAGAATTGGGCTATCACTGGACCGTGATGGGTGAAGTCGTTCACGGTGACAAGCGGGGCCGCGCCATTGGTTTTCCAACCGCCAATATCATTCTGGAAAAGGGTGCTGAACCCATCAAGGGCATTTATTCGGTGAGGGTGAGGAAAGCTTCAGCAAAGAATTCCGTCGCCTGGACTGGCGCCGGTTATTTTGGCGACCGTCCGACTTTTGAATCCCAGCGCACATTTCTCGAAGTGCATGTGCTGGACTTCGATGAAGAGATTTATGGTGAAACGTTGCTGGTTGAATTCATTGACCTCATCCGGCCCGACAAGAAATTCAATTCAGTTAAAGAACTCGTTGTGCAGATGAAACTGGATTGCGCCGTGGCACGGGATCACTTGAAAGATTTGGCGCAGAACAATCCTTGCCTTGAATTTCCCTTGGGCCGCGCCCAAGAAAACGGCTTCGTCTAGGCCTTCCTGCTCTTCTTTACTTCAGTCGCGGGATCAAGCAGGCGGTGCAGGTGAACGATGAAATAGCGCATCTGTGCGTTATCAATTGTTTCGCGCGCCTTGCCAAGCCAGGCCCCATGGGCTTCCTGATAGTTGGGAAAAAACCCCACGACGTCAAGTTTTGAAAGATCCTTGAAGTCCACGTTCTTAACGTCATGCAGCTCACCGCCAAAAACCAGATGCACCAGTTGTTTGGGCGTGGCGGGTTTCTTCGCAACAGAAGCCATGGTTTCAGAACCTCAATAAATACAGCAATGGATGGCGCATAGCTTAGGTGCCAGCAATGGTCAATCCATCAACGAGGCAACTCGGCGCGTTGGTGGCCGATTTGAACTCCAGGTCACTCGCGGGTTGAAGTGCGAGGAAAATGTCACGCAAATTTCCGGCAATCGTAATCTCGCTGACGGGATAGGCCAGTTGCCCATCCTCGATCCAGAAGCCTGAAGCACCCCGGCTGTAATCACCGGTTACCATGTTCACACTGTTGCCGATGAGTTCGGTTACATAAAGCCCGCGCTTGGTGGAGCTTATCATGTCTTCCAGTGATTGTTGGCCCGCTTCCAAATACAGGTTTGATGAAGAAGGGCTGGGTGGGCTGCTGAGGCCGCGAGATCCATTTCCGGTTGGTGGCAAGCCAAGCTGCCGGGCCGAACGAAGGTCAAGAAACCAGCCCTTGAGCACGCCATCGGAAACCATGTCACGGCGGCTGCAGGCGAGGCCTTCGCCGTCAAAGGGCCGTGAACCCATCCCGCGTTTTCTCAAAGGGTCATCAATGATGGAAATTCCGGAAGCGAATATTTTCTCTCCCATGCTGTTTTTGAGAAAGCCAGTTCCCCGTGCAATCGCCGCTCCATTGATGGCCGATGACAAATGCCCGACGAGGCTGGAAGCCACGCGCCTGTCGTAGATGATGGGAACCGATTGCGATGAAATCTTGCGGGGGGCCAATCGCTTCACGGCCCGTTCGCCTGCGCGCCTGCCAACGTCTTCCGGCGATTTCAAATCCTCGAAATGGCTGGCGGATGAGTAATCATAGTCACGTTCCATGCCAGTTCCCTCGCCAGCAATTGCGGAAACGCTGATGGAATAGTTGCTGCGCTGATAGGTCTTCGCAAATCCGTGGCTGGTGACCAGCGCAATCCGCCGCTTGGAAGCGGCAGCGCTTGCGCCGCCAGATTTTGTAACGCCCGAAACCTCACGTGCCGCTTGCTCCGTGCGAAACGCCAGTGATTTCAAACTCTCCGCGTCCAGTTCACGGTCAGAGTATAGATCAAGCTCGGCAATATCGGTGGCCAATAATTCCGCAGGCGCCAGCCCCGCCAATTCATCCGGTGGCGTCGCTTTGGCCATCGCAAACGCCGTTTCAACCAGCCGGTTCAGGGCCTCATCGGAAAATACGCTGCCTGAAATCATCGCCGATGATTGGCCAACGAAAATCCGCAACCCGACGGCGCTGGCCTCCGTCCGCTCCAGCTTTTCTATCTCGCCTTCGCGCATTTCAATGTCCGTGCCTTGCGAGGAAACCGCAAGCGCATCAGCACCATCGGCCCCCAGTTTTTTGGCGCGCGAAATAACGTCCTGGGCAAGATTGAGGAGTTCATCATTCATGGGTGAAAACATTCCAGAAAAAGAAACAAGGTGATGAGCAGGCCAAACCAGCGGTTTGATTTGAACAATTCTAGGCAGCGGGCAGAATTGTCCAATTCAAATAGCGAAACTTGCCAAACGGCGTGAAGTGCGGCAAGCCCCACGCCTATATGGGCAATCGGGGAAGCCCCGACAAGCCACAATGAAACATCGATGAAGACAATGGCTGCCATAAAAAATGCGGCAAGCCACGGCACGGTTTTTTCGCCAAACTGCAGCGCCGTTGATTTCACGCCAATCAACACGTCGTCTTCCTTGTCCTGGTGGGCATAGATCGTATCGTAAGCCAGCGTCCAGAAAATGCCGCCGGCATAAAGCATGGCGGGCGGCCATGACAGCGAGGCATAAACCGCACTCCATCCCACTAGCGCACCCCAATTGAAGGCAAGGCCCAGCACGAGCTGGGGCCAGTGGGTGATGCGTTTCATAAAGGGGTAGATCGCAACGATCAGAAGTGATGAGGTCCCAAGCAAAACCGTGAACCAGTTGAGCTGCAGGAGGATGATGAGGCCGACCAGACATTGCGCAACCAAGAACACAACCGCGTTTTTGACGCTGACACGGCCCGAGGGAATGGGCCGCGATTTGGTGCGGGCAACGGCTCCATCAAAATCCCGGTCGATGATATCGTTCAGCGTACAGCCGGCACCCCGCATGACCACGGCACCCGCAAAAAACAGAAACGCAAACCACAAATTCGGCAAGCCGCCGCCCCCAGCGATTTTCGCCAGCAGCAGTCCCCACCAACAGGGCAGCAAAAGCAGCCACCAGCCAATAGGCCGGTCCAGTCGCATAAGCTGCGCATAGGGTTGCAAGGCCGTCGGCAACAACCGTTCGACCCAGTTATGTGCACCCGAATCTGCAACGTGATGGCTGGCTTCCGACATGGACCCCGTGTTACATCAGCCAGACCATGAAAACCACACCCCGCCTTCATATTGAAGATAAGCTGGAAGCCGCCCGCGAAGTCGTCCTGTCGCGGGAACAGGTTCATTATCTGACGGGCGTGTTGCGCATGGCGGCGGGCGATGCGGTGCGGGCTTTCAATGGCCGGGACGGCGAATGGCTTGCCTATCTCACTTCCATTACCAAAAAATCCGCCAGCCTCCGCTGTGAGCGTCTTGAAGCGGAAGCAAGGCCGCCGCCCGATGTGGATTATCTCTTTGCGCCTCTCAAGCATGCGCGGCTTGATTATATGGTGCAGAAGGCAACTGAATTGGGGGCCAGAAGATTGCGCCCCGTTATGACAAGCCGCACGGTGGCCGAGCGCGTGAACCTTGAACGCATGCGGGCCAACGTGGTGGAAGCCGCCGAACAGTGCAATCTTGTCCATGTGCCGGAAGTCATGGAGCCGGAAAAGCTGGACCGTGTCTTGGCCAGTTGGGATCAAAACCGGACACTGGTTTTCTGCGATGAAACCAAGGGCGACACCAATCCGCTGCGAAGCCTTGCCAGTTTGAAAACCCCAACGGCGGTTTTGGTAGGGCCGGAGGGCGGCTTCACGGTGGAGGAAAAACGATTGCTGAATTCCTTTGGGTTCGTGCGCCCGATCTCTCTCGGCCCCCGCATCTTGCGCGCCGATACGGCGGCCATTGCGGCACTTACCCTTGTGCAGGCCATTTCAGGCGATTGGCAACCATGACGATTAGTGATGGGGGGCCAAATTATCTTTGGCTTGCCGCCAACGGCCTCACCCCCTACATCTCCCTGTTAATGGCAACCCAAGGAAACTCCCCGTGAGCGGACCCACCCCTGACACTCAAGAAGCGCGTGCGCCCATTGATACCAAAACCCAGCTCATTGAAGCCCTAAGTTCAGGCTCAAAGCCCAAGGCCGAATGGCGCATTGGCACCGAGCACGAAAAATTCCCCTTCCTCACCGATACGCTGCAGCCCGTGCCCTATGAAGGTGCGCGCTCCATAAGGGCGCTGCTGGAAGGCCTGCGTGACCGTTTCGGCTGGGCGGGCGTCTATGAACACGGCAACATCATCGCCTTGAGCGACCCCCGCGGCATGGGCAGTGTTTCGCTCGAACCTGGGGGGCAGTTTGAACTTTCTGGAGCGCCCCTCGAAACCGTGCATGAAACCTGCCAGGAAGTGCATGAGCACTTGGTGCAGGTGCGCGAAATCGGCGACACGCTTGGCATTGGATTCTTGGGTCTCGGTGCTTCTCCCAGCTGGTCACGCGAACAAACGCCCGTCATGCCCAAGGGCCGCTATAAGATCATGGCGCCTTACATGGACAAGGTGGGCCGCTATGGCCGCGACATGATGTTCAGGACTTGCACTGTGCAGGTCAATCTCGATTTTGGTTCTGAGGCCGACATGGTGAAAAAGCTTCGCGTGTCATTGGCTTTGCAACCTATCGCAACAGCACTGTTTGCCAATTCACCTTTCCTCGACGGCAAGCTCAACGGCTTCCAGTCCTTCCGCTCAGAAGTATGGACTGATACGGATAATGCCCGTTCCGGCATGCTGCCCTTCGCCTTTGAACAGGGCATGAGCTTTGAGCGCTATGTGGATTATGCACTCGACGTGCCGATGTACTTCGTTATCCGCGACGGGGAGTTCATCAATGCGGCGGGCGAAAGCTTCCGCAAGTTCATGGATGGAAAACTGCCGCAGCTGCCCGGCGAAAAACCCGTGATGAAGGATTGGAATGATCACATCACCACGATCTTCCCGGAAGTGCGGCTGAAAAAGTATCTCGAAATGCGGGGCGCTGATTCGGGGCCGTGGCGCAGGCTGTGTGCATTGCCGGCACTGTGGACTGGCTTGCTTTATGAGCAGGGCCCGCTCGATGCCGCCTGGGATTTGGTGAAGGACTGGACAGCTGGAGAGCGCCAGGATCTGCGGGATGCAGTTCCCGTGCAAGGGCTGAGGGCAACAATCCGTGGGCGGACAGTCAACGACATCTCACGCGATGTTTTGAAGCTGGCGCGCAAGGGCCTCGAACAGCGGAACCTGCAGGGTTGCAAAGGCAAGACGGAGACTTCCTTCCTTGACGTGCTCGATGAAACTATTGCGACCGGCAAAACCGCCGCTGAAAATTTACTGGATCTTTACCATGGTGCCTGGAATGGCAATATTGACCGGGTTTTCCGCGATTTTGCCTATTGATGCTAAAACTAGGCCTTGCAATGCAAGGATTTAAAACCTATATACACCAAGTGGTTCTGAGGGAGACAATTGATGTTTGAAGGCCCCGGCATTTTCGTTTTGGTAATTCTCGCCGTCGTCGTGTTCTATCTTCTCCGTGCCATCCGCATGGTGCCGCAAGGCTATAACTACACCGTTGAAAGATTTGGCCGCTACGTGCGAACCCTCGGCCCCGGCCTTGGCCTCATTGTTCCCTTCATTGACCGCATCGGCGCCAAGATGAACATGATGGAACAGGTGATCCAGGTTCCAAGCCAGGAAGTGATCACCAAGGATAACGCCATGGTGACAGTAGATGGCGTCGCCTTCTACCAGATCATGGATGCCCCCAAAGCCACCTATGAAGTTACCAATCTCGATAATGCCATCATCAACATGGTGATGACAAATATCAGAACCGTCATGGGTTCGATGGAGCTTGATAGCCTCTTGTCGCAACGTGATGACATCAACCACAAGCTGTTGGGCGTGGTTGACCAGGCCACCAATCCTTGGGGCGTGAAAATGACCCGCATCGAAATCAAGGACATCAATCCGCCCCGCGACCTCATTGATTCCATGGGGCGGCAGATGAAAGCCGAGCGTGAAAAGCGGGCCTCAATCCTTGAAGCAGAGGGAATGCGACAAGCCGCGATTCTGAAAGCGGAGGGCGAAAAGCAATCTGTGGTACTGCAAGCCGAGGGCCGCCGCGAGGCGGCATTCAAGGACGCCGAAGCCCGCGAACGCGCCGCTGAAGCTGAAGCCAAGGCAACAGAACTGGTGAGTACGGCGATAGCCAATGGCAATGTTCAGGCCATCAACTATTTCGTTGCCAACAATTATATCAAGGCGCTGGAAGCCTTGGCGCAATCGCCAAACCAGAAAATTCTGATGATTCCGCTTGATGCAACATCAGTGCTGGGCTCGATTGGCGGAATCGCTGAAATTGCCCGCGAGGCCTTTGGCGGCGGCGGAAATGGCGAGCCGCCCAAACGCCGCACCGTCATGCCCAGTGTTACGCAAAAATCATGAGCTCGCTGGTTCCCTACGTCGGTAACTGGTTCTGGCTGATCGCAGCCGGCTTGTTGCTCTTTATGGAACTGATCCTGCCGGGTGTGTTCCTGATCTGGCTCGCCTGCGCGGCCGCAACCGTTGGCATTGTGAGTTACTTTTTTGGTCTATCATGGCAAGTGGAAGCCGCATTCTTTGCAGGCTTTGCGGTGGTTTATGTTTATCTCGCCGCCCCTTGGTATTCAAAAGTAAAGCTGCCAAACAGCGACCAGCCGAATCTCAACCAGCGCATTTACAGCTATGTTGGCAAGTCCTACACGCTGTCAGAGGCCATTATCGATGGACAGGGCAAGCTGAACATTGAAGGCACACGTTGGGATATCATTGGCCCTGATCTCCCCGCCGGAAGCCATGTCAAGGTGACAAGCGTCGAAGGCATGAAGCTCAGGGTGGCGGCGGCTTAGTTCACGCCGATCCGCAGGAGGTCATGGATGTGAATGAGGCCGATGGGGCGTCGCTCTTCATCGACAACAAAGATGCTGGTGATATTTGCCGAATTCAAAATTTCCAGCGCCTCACTGGCGAGGGCTTGCGGTTCAATCGTCTTGGGCGACATTGTCATCACCTCGGCAACAGTAAGATTCAGCAAGTCATTGCTCATATGACGGCGCAAATCGCCATCGGTGACAATGCCAGCCAGTTTTTGACTGCCATCGACAACACCCAGGCAGCCGCAGGATTTTTCTGTCATGATCACCAGCGCATCAGACATTTTCTGATCAGCCGTGGACAGCGGCAGGGCATCAGCTTTGCGCATGACGTCGGAAACATGTTTCAACTGAGCGCCAAGCTTTCCGCCGGGATGAAACTCGCGAAAGTTCTTGGCGGTAAATCCCTTGTCTTCCAGCAGTGCGATGGCCAACGCATCACCCAACGCCAATTGCAGAAGTGTTGACGTGGTGGGCGCCAAGCCATTCGGACATGCTTCGCGCGCAGGCGGCAGCAACAAAACGATGTCGGCCGTTTTGCCTAGCGTGCTATCGGCATTGGTTGTCACCGCAATGAGAGGAACGGAAAACCTTTGTGTGTAGTTCAGAATGTCCCGCAGCTCCGCTGACTCACCGGAATTTGAAAGCATGATGACAACATCCTGCGGGGTGATCATGCCGAGGTCGCCGTGGCTCGCCTCGGCGGGATGCACAAACATGGCAGGCGTCCCGGTGGAAGCCAAAGTGGAGGCGATCTTGCGGCCCACATGGCCGCTTTTTCCCATGCCCGAAATGATTACCCGTCCGCGCAGACTTGGCGATAAGTTCAACGGCCTCGGCAATCGCACTGCCCAGAACGCCAGAAAGCGCGGCAATAAGCTCATTCATTCCCTGCGTTTCGGTTTCGAGAGTGCGCCTGGCAGAGTTCAATCGTGTGGTGTTGAGGGGTGTGCTGCTGTGTAATTTTATGGCCATGAGCCGTTAAATAGGCCGCGTTTGGCCAAAAGGAAAGGGCGCAACTTCTGGTCATCAACCGCCTATTAACCATAAAATTGTTAAATTCAGGCGATGAAGGGCGTAACGCTGGCGGAAGGGCTTGGGGTTGTGGGTGTGGTTCTGTGTCTCACCGGCACGGCTGCACCCGTAGTCGCCCAGGCACTTGACGACCTTCGGCCAACCCAGATTGAAGACGCGGATGTTACTGTCACAGACCAACCCGTAACATCGGGCCTGACGATTGCGCCGGAAGAAGCCGAAGCTCTCAAGACGCAAAGCAAATCCATAAAGGATCCCTATGCGCCATTGGGATTGCGGCGCGGCGGCATGATTTTTTATCCCTCACTGCAACTCGGCACCGTTTACACCAGCAATGTGTCGCAGGCATCAAGCGGTTCAAAATCAGATATTGGCCTGCGTATCAAACCCGCCCTGCGCTTCCAAAGCGACTGGTCACGCCATTCCTGGACGGGTAGTGCCAGCGGAGACGTTACAGCTTACCTTAAGGAAAATTACGTCACGTCCAAAGGCATTGAAGCCGCAAGCAAGTTCAAATTGGATATTCGCCACACCACATGGGCGGAGCTTGAAGCAAGTTATGGCTTAAGCCAAACCGGGTCGGAAGACAGCGAGCTGCCCAACACGGCGATTGGCAAGCGCACTGATCATACATTGACTGCCAGCACGGCCCTTAACCATGATTTTGGCGGGCTTGAAGGTCGCATAAAGCTGGCGCTCGAACGGCAGATTTATGAGGACGTGAAACTTGCAGGCGGCGGTTCGGAAGATAATGATGACCGCAACAACTACACGCCATCCACCAGCCTTCGCCTGTCATACGCGGAGCCGCCCGCACTCAAACCCTTTGTCGAAGTCAGTTACGCACCGCGTTTCCACGACAGGAAATATGATCGCAACGGCCTGAAGCGGAATTCGCAAGGGGTGATCGCAAGTGCAGGCGTTGTGCTGGATCGCGGACCCATTTGGACGGGTGAGGCCGCCATTGTTTATTCCGTGCGCGATTATGCGGACGCAGCTCTTGATACGAATTCGGCCATCGGCATCAATGGCAATCTCTCCTGGAAACCAACTGATTTGACGACAGTGTTGTTGACGCTGGGCACCAGTCTTGACGAAACCTCTTCAGCCACTTCATCGGGCTCAAAAACCTATACCAGCCGCATCGATCTCTCCCGCGAACTGCGTGAAAATGTTACCATGCTGGCAGGGGCGGGGCTGGAGCTCACGCGCGAATCCGGCCAAACCGACAAGACCTACACATCAAATCTCGGCATTGATTGGCAGCTTAATCAGGCACTTTCCTGGACGGCAAGCTATGATGGAACCTGGTTCGAGCCAGCCACATCGGGCGATGATTACAACGAGCAGCGCCTGATGACAGGCATCGTACTGCGCCGTTGATCAGGCCGATTCCAAGTACTCAATTTCTTCAGTTGGCATCGACGCACGCAGCATTTCAATGATTGAAGTGAGGCCTGGATTTTTTTGCCAGCTCACATGGCCGCCGTGGCTGCCAATAATTTTTTCCAATACCAATCTGAAGCCAGCACCCAAATCTTCGCTCTCCAACCCGTAAGCAATATTGGCCGCAAGGAAACCCGGCTTGTCGCCGCAGTCATAGGTGGCGCCGCGGTAAGCCAATCCGTGGAAGGGCTGGCTTGCCATTAATCCTTATCATTGCATCGGTAATCTGGATTTCACCGCCAGCGCCCGGCACCAAGGCGGAAATTTCATCAAAAATTTCTGGCTGAAAGATATAACGGCCGGAAATGATCAGGTTTGAGGGCGCATCTTCCCGCCGTGGCTTTTTCAACCATCCTGTCAATGGTGAAGCCATTGCCATTCCAGTTGCTGGCGGCAACTACGCCATAGCGATGCACTTCATCGGGGTCTGCTTCCTCAACGGCAATCACGTTGCCACCGCCGCGCTCATTATAGGCTTCAGGCATTTGGCTGAGGCAGCCGGGCTTTGCATGCATCACCATGTCAGGCAGCAGAACCGCGAAGGGCTCATTGCCCACCATATGGCGTGTCCAAGACCCAATGGCTCCTGCGGCGCTTGAAACTTGTTTGGCCTGCCGCAGGCAAATCTTCTTCCAGAATATCAAGTTCGAGGGATTTGCCGCGTTTCCGCAACGTCGACTCCAGTTCATACTGCCTGTCGAAATGATCTTCGATAACGCTCTTGTTGCGGCCTGTGACAAAATCAGGTGTTCAATGCCGGCCTCGCGCGCTTCATCACAGCAACCTGGATAAGTGGGCGGTCAACAATCGTCAGCATTTCCTGGGGCATTGCCTTGGTAGCGGGTAAAAATCGTGTTCCCAAACCTGCAGCAGGAAAATTGCTTTCTTGATGGGACGCTGCGTATCTTAACTCACCCTTAACTAACAACTCAACGAATCGCCAGCGACAATTCAATTTTCGTAAAATCTGAACTAATAATGCCTTTCTCAAGGTTGATTTCGCGTTAAAGAATGTGGAGAAAATGACGGTTTTGGTATCAGGCGGCGCAGGCTACATCGGCAGCCACATGGTCTTGGCCCTGATTGACGCGGGCGAAGATGTTGTTGTGGCCGACAATCTTTCAACTGGTTTCTGGTGGGCCGTGTCGCCAAAGGCAAAGCTTGTTGAAGGCGATATTGGCGACCCCGTGTTTTTGACAGGCCTGATGGCGGCACACAAGTTTGATGCGGTGGTACATTTCGCAGGTTCCATCGTGGTGCCGGATTCCGTTGCAGATCCACTGGGCTACTATTTGAACAACACAGTCAAGTCGCGCACCATTCTTGAATGTGCGGTGAAAGCCAATATTCCCCGATTTATTTTTTCGTCAACCGCCGCCGTTTATGGCAACCCTTTGACACAGCCAGTCTTCGAAACTGCGGCGCCTGCACCGATCTCGCCCTACGGCACATCCAAGCTCATGACCGAATGGATGTTGCGCGACGCCCATGTGGCCCATGACATTGAGTATGTGGCGCTCCGCTATTTCAACGTGGCAGGCGCTGACCCCAAGGGCCGCTCCGGCCAGTCAACGCCGCGCGCCACGCACCTGATCAAGGTTGCCTGCCAGACGGCGCTTGGCCAACGCAGCCACATGGATGTGTTTGGCACCGACTATGACACGCCGGACGGCACCTGCCTTCGCGATTATATTCATGTCAGCGATTTGATTTCTGCCCACATGGATGCGCTCACACACTTGCGCAAAGGAGGTGAGAGCGGCATTTTCAATTGCGGTTATGGCAAGGGCTATTCCGTACTCGAAGTTATTCGCGCCGTCGAAAAAGCTCATGGCGGCACTGTGAAGGCTAACTTAGTGGCTAGGCGTCCGGGCGACCCTGCCGCCATCGTAGCAGGCGCTGACCGTATCCGCTCCATACTGGGGTGGAAGCCCAAGCATGATGATCTCGACGTTATCGTCTCCTCGGCGCTGGCCTGGGAAAAACGCCTGTTGGGGCGCAATGCAACCTGATGTGATCAGGCGGCCCGATTCAAGCCGTATTTTGTAGCTTATCTGCTTCCCTGCTAAGGCTTACGACGGTGGCGAATCGCTGCCGAAAACAGGGACAGCTCGACATGCTCAAGAAATTTTTGGCATCACTGGTTATTGTAGCACCGCTCATGAGCGGAACGGCATTGGCTGATGCAAAATTTGAAGCTTTTATTCAAAGTCTTTGGCCCCGCGTGCAGGCGGCCGGTATCTCGCGTGAACTGTTTGACGCAGCATTCGCCGGGGTAACCGATCCTGATCCCGCCGTTTTGAAACTTGCCCAGACGCAGCCTGAATTTACCTCGACGACCTCGGCTTATTTGGAAAAAGCCGTAACCCCCATTCGCATTGATACCGGCAAGCAGATGAAGGCGAGTGATGCCGCCTTGCTTTCGGCCATCGAAAAAAAATATGGCGTCGATCGCCACATCCTGCTCGGCATCTGGGGCATGGAATCCAACTTCGGCAAGGACAAGGGTTCCATGGGTGTGATGCGCTCATTGGCCACCCTGATTTATGCGGGACGCAAGAAGGACTATGCGCGCGAGCAGATCATTGCGGCCTTCAAAATTCTGAAAAAAGGCATGCGCTCGCCCAGCGACTTTACCGGCTCCTGGGCTGCTGCCATGGGGCATACGCAGTTCATCCCCACCTCCTACCTCGCCTATGCGGTTGATTGGACCGGCGATGGCAAGCGCGACATCTGGGGTTCAAAGGAAGATGCGCTTGCGTCAACCGCCAACTATCTGGCCAAGGCTGGCTGGAAGTCTGATCGGCCCTGGGGCTGGGAAGTCTCCTTGCCCGCAAAGTTCAACAAGGCACTGATTGGCAGAACCAAATGGCGGCCGGTATCTGAATGGGTGAAGCTCGGCATAACGCCAGCATCAGGCGGCAAGTTTAACGCAGCCCAAGCTGATGCTTTCGTGATGATACCCCAGGGCATTGATGGCCCGGCCTTTCTGGTGACCAAGAATTTCCTGGCAATCATGGATTACAACCTCTCCCACTCATATGCGCTGGCCGTCGGCCACTTGGGTGACCGTATTCGAGGCGGCGCTCCATTTGTGGGATCGTGGCCGGAGATCAATGTCGATTTGAGCTTTGCCCAGCGTGTTGAAATGCAAAAACGCCTGATCAATTTGGGTTTTCAAACCGGTGGCAGCGATGGCCGCTTTGGTGCCAGAACTTATGAGGCGATCATCGCTTATCAAAAGAGTGTGGGGCTTCCCCTTGATGGCAAGCCCAGCGCCAAGCTGCTTGAGCGATTGCAAAACGCAAGCTAGGATCACGAGATGAGTTTTCGGCTGGTTACCGCACTTGTTTGCTTCCTGTCAGGCAGTTCGCTGCTGCAGGCGCAAACGACTGTGACCCAGCCAATCATGGGTTCTGAATCAACCCAGGAGCAAAGCCCACAGACCGTCACGGACACTTACCGCATCTTGGTCATCGGCGATGCACTTGCAGGCGGATTGGGCGCTGGCCTCAGTCGCATGTCAGAAGCCGATAGCGATAGCGATATTGAAGTTGTCAATCGCTTCCAGGAAACCTCCGGTATCGCGCGGCCAGAGGTTTATGATTGGACCGAAAGCCTTCCAAAAATAATGGAGGGCAAAGAGTTCGATGCTGTCGTTGTTCTTATTGGCGCGAATGATCGCCAGAGCATCAAGGTTGGTGACTTCAGATATGTGTTCGGTACGCCGGAATGGCTTGAATCCTACAAGGCCTTGACCGGTCAATTGCTGGACACTTTGAAGGCATCCAACGCAAGGATATTCTGGGTCGCCATTCCGCCCATGGGGGATGCGAAATATGAGGCTGACATGCAGATGTTGGCGGCTTTGCAGAAAGAACAAGTGCAGCTCAAAGGCGCCACATATGTGGACCTTCGCTCTAACTTTCTCAACCCCGACGGAACCTACACGGACAAGGGCCCCGATGACACCGGCGAAGTCCGGAAGCTTCGCGCGCGCGACGGTTTTGCATTTTTCAAGCAGGGCAACAACCGTTTCGGCCAGCTCTTGCTCACGGAAATAAAGAAGGACATGGTCAGCGTTCCAGCCGATGTTGCAGCGTCTCCGCCGGAACAGACTGTTTCCGTGCCGATGACGAATTTGGAGACGGTTCCCATGTTTGGGCAGGAAAGCGTCGGCGGAAGCTTTGCCACCTATCAGCCAGATAACGTTAAAACCAGTGATGCCACGAAGATGCTGGCAGGAGCCGGAGCAGCGACATCGGTTTCGCGCGAAGATTTGTTGCCCGGAAGCAAGGCTGAGCAGCTCTTCGTTCAGGGCGAGTCCCCGCCAGCGCCGATAGGACGCTTTGATGATTTCAGCATTGCGCCGCTAGCACCCTGATCAGCGTGGCAGCGTTGTTTCACCCATCAGGAATTCATCAACCGCGCGTGCCGCCTGGCGACCCTCGCGAATGGCCCAAACCACCAGCGATTGCCCGCGCCGCATGTCGCCGGCAGAAAATACTTTTGGCAGGCTGGTTTTGTAATTCAGCATGTTGGCCTCCACGTTGCCACGGCCGTCCAGCTTAACGCCAAGCGATGCCAGCATGCCCTCCTGACCGGGCCCAGAAAGCCCATGGCGAGAAGCACAAGATCAGCCTTCAGTTCAAATTCGGTGCCTGCAATGGGTTGCATCTTGCCGTCGACACGGACGCAGTGAAGTTTCTTCACGTCGCCGTTTTCACCAGAGAATGATTTGGTAACGACCGAGAAGTCGCGTTCAGCGCCTTCCTGCTGGCTTGAAGAAGTGCGGAATTTCAATGGCCAATCGGGCCAGACCAGAGGCTTGTTTTCCTTCTCCGGTGGGCGCGGCATGATTTCAAGTTGGGTAACCGACAAAGCTCCCTTGACGCATGCGATGTGCCGATGCAGTCCGAGCCCGTGTCGCCGCCGCCAATCACAATCACATGCTTGCCGCCCGCGAGGATTGGTTTGTTATCGAGCGGAGATTCCTTGGAGTTGCGCCGGTTCTGTTGCGGCAGGAAATCCATCGCGGCGTATATGCCTTGAAGGTCACGGCCCTGAATTGGCAAGTCGCGCGGCTTCTCCGCACCACCTGTCATCAGCACGGCATCAAAACTGTCCACCAGTTGCTGCGCATCCTGGGTCACACCGATGTGGGTTTCGTAATGGAAGGTAACACCTTCGGCTTCCATCTGCGTCACACGACGGTCAATATGGTGCTTTTCCATTTTGAAATCAGGAATGCCATAACGCATCAAGCCGCCCGCCTTGCGGTTTTTCTCGAAGAGATGAACGCTATGGCCAGCGCGTGCGAGTTGTTGAGCTGCAGCAAGGCCCGATGGCCCACCACCGACCACGGCAACCTTCTTGCCAGTTTTCTCTGCTGAAATCTCAGGCTTCAGCCAGCCCTCTGCCCAGGCCCGATCAACAATCGCGCACTCGATGGATTTGATGGTGACAGGATTGTCCTCAATATTCAGCGTGCAGGATGCCTCGCAGGGCGCGGGGCAAATGCGGCCAGTAAACTCCGGAAAATTATTGGTGGAATGAAGATTGCGCGACGCCTCTTCCCAGCGGTTGTTGTAGACGAGGTCATTCCAGTCTGGAATCTGGTTATTCACCGGGCAGCCATTTTGGCAAAACGGAATGCCGCAATCCATGCAGCGCGCCGCCTGGTTGCGCGTGCCTTCATCCGACAGCGGAATGACAAACTCATTATAATGACGCACGCGATCGGCGGCTGGTGCATATTTGCGCTCCTGCCGGTCAATCTCCAGAAAGCCTGTAACTTTTCCCATTATGCGCCCCTTTTGACACCGATGGTCATGCCATCGCTGGTTTCCTGTGCTTTTTCCAGATCTGCAAGTGCGCGCGCATACTCAACGGGCATTACCTTCACAAACTTCGGCAGATATTGCGCCCAGTTGTCGATGATGCTCTTGGCGCGCGATGAGTTCGTATATTTGTAATGCCGTGACAGCAATTCAAAAATGCGTGTTCCATCATTCTTGTCCATATGGGCCGTCACATCAACAAGGCCATGGCCTTCGAGATCACCGCCATGGTGATGAAGTTTTTCGATGGTGGCTTCCTCATCCGGAATGGGCTGAAGATCAACCATGGCGAGGTTGCAGCGCTGGGCAAAGTCGCCAGCTTCATCGAGAACATAAGCCACACCACCGGACATGCCAGCGGCAAAGTTGCGGCCCGTGTCGCCGATTACCAGCACGCACCCACCCGTCATGTATTCGCAGCCGTGATCACCCACGCCTTCAACGACAGCTACGGCGCCAGAGTTGCGCACGGCAAAGCGTTCACCTGCCACACCGCGCAAGTAGCATTCACCGGTGATGGCGCCGTAAAGCAGCGTGTTGCCCGCGATGATGGATTTTTCGGGAACGAAGCCAATCTTGTCCTGCGGCTTCACGATGAGCTTGCCGCCGGAAAGGCCCTTGCCAACATAGTCATTGGCCTCGCCGGTAAGTTCCAGGGTTATGCCATGAGCTGCCCAGGCACCGAAGCTTTGGCCGGCAACGCCGTTGAACTTCACGGTGATGGTATCTTCCGGCAAACCTGCATGGCCATAACGCTTGGCCACTTCGCCAGAGAGCATGGCACCCGCCGTGCGGTCCGCATTCCTGATCTTCGAGTTGATAACGACAGGCGTACCCTTCTCCAGGGCAGGCATGGCTTCGGCAATCAGCTTGCGGTCCAGAATGTGATCAATGTTGTGATCCTGCTTCGACACGCGCTTTGTGGCAACTGGCCCCTGCACATCGGCCTTGGCAAACACCTTCGAGAAGTCAAGGCCGCGGGCCTTCCAATGGCTGATGGCTTCCTGTTGATCCAGCCATTCGGTGGCACCGATCATGTCGCTATAGGTCTTGAAGCCCATGGACGCCATCAACTCACGCAGCTCTTCGGCGACAAAGAAGAAGTAATTGATCACATGTTCGGGCTGGCCTTTGAAACGCTTGCGGAGTTCCGGATCCTGCGTGGCAACGCCAACGGGACAGGTGTTCAAATGGCACTTGCGCATCATGATGCAGCCCGCCGCAATTAGCGGTGCCGTGGCAAAGCCAATTTCATCCGCTCCCAATAGAGCAGCGATCATCACATCGCGACCGGTCCGAATGCCACCGTCGGCCTGCACCGCAATGCGGCCGCGAAGGTCATTGGCCACAAGCGTTTGCTGGGTTTCAGCCAAACCAATTTCCCAAGGGGAGCCCGCATGCTTGATGGAGGTGAGCGGTGATGCGCCAGTGCCGCCTTCGTAGCCAGAAATCGTCACATGGTCCGCATGGGCCTTTGATACGCCCGCGGCAACCGTGCCAACACCCACTTCAGAAACCAGCTTCACCGAAACTTGGCCCGCTGGATTCACGTTCTTCAAATCGTAAATCAGCTGGGCCAAATCTTCGATGGAATAGATATCATGGTGGGGTGGCGGCGAAATGAGACCAACACCGGGTGTTGAGTGGCGCACCTTGGCGATGACACTATCCACCTTGTGTCCCGGCAATTGTCCGCCTTCGCCGGGCTTTGCACCTTGCGCCATCTTAATCTGCATCATGTCAGAGTTGACGAGATATTCCGCCGTAACGCCAAAGCGGCCGGAAGCCACCTGCTTGATGGCCGAGCGCATGCTGTCACCGTTGGGCAATGGCACATAACGGTCAGCCTCTTCGCCGCCTTCACCTGTGTTGGACTTGCCACCAATACGATTCATGGCGATGGCGAGCGTTGTATGGGCTTCGCGGCTAATGGAACCAAATGACATGGCACCCGTGGAGAAGCGCTTCACGATGGACTTTGCCGTTTCAACTTCATCGAGTTCAACGGGCTTGCGGCCCATGTCCTCAGCCGTCTTGATCTTGAACAGTCCGCGCATGGTCTTGAGGCGTTCGGATTGTTCGTTGATATGGCGGGCGAATACCCGGTACTTTTCAACCGAGTTGCCGCGCACGGCGTGTTGCAGGTTGGAAACCGTATCGGCATTCCACACGTGCGCTTCACCGCGAATGCGCAATGCATAGTCGCCGCCCACTTCCAAAGCGTTCTTGAGAACGGGGTTCACACCAAACGCATCTTCATGCCGGTTGAAAGTTTCCTGTGCGATTTCAGCGAGGCCCACACCTTCAATCTGGGTGGCGGTGCCCGTAAAATACTTCTCGACAAATTCAGTTGAAAGGCCAATGGCATCAAAAATCTGCGCGCCGCAATAGGACTGGTATGTTGAAATGCCCATCTTGGACATGACCTTGAGAATGCCCTTGTCCACCGCCTTGATGTAACGCTTCACGGCTTCGTAAGCCGTTACCTCTTCTTCAAGCTGGGGCAGCATGCCTTCGAGTGTTTCGAAGGCGAGATAAGGGTTGATGGCTTCTGCGCCATAGCCCGCCAGCGTGCAGAACTGGTGCACTTCACGGGGCTCGCCTGATTCAACCACGAGGCCCACGGAGGTGCGCAGGCCCTTGCGGATCAAATAGTGATGCGTGGCTGATGTGGCGAGCAATGCAGGGATTGGTACGCGCTCTGCTGATACCGAACGGTCAGACAGAATGATGATGTTGAAACCGTCGCGCACGGCGCGTTCAGCCAAGGCACACACGCTATCCAGCGCTGCTTCCATATAATCAGCGCCATTGGCCACATCATAAGTGATGTCGAGTGTTGCTGTCCTGAACGGATTCTCGCTCACCTTGCCGATTGAGCGGATGCGCTCCAGATCGTCATTGGTGAGAATGGGTTGGGAAACTTCCAGTCGCATGTGAGCGGAGGTGCCTTCAAGGTCCAGCAGGTTTGGCCGGGGGCCAATGAACGACACCAGCGACATCACCAGCTCCTCGCGGATGGGGTCAATCGGCGGGTTGGTGACTTGCGCAAAGTTCTGCTTGAAATAGGTATCAAGCATCTTGGCCTTGTCGGAAAGCACGGAGATGGGCGCATCATTGCCCATGGAACCCAGCGCTTCCTGGCCGGTTTGCGCCATTGGGGCCATCAGGATTCTTAAATCTTCCTGGGAATATCCAAACGCCTGCTGGCGGTCGAGCAACGGCACCGTGATTTTTGGCCGCTTGGTTTTGGCCTTTGGCAAATCGCGCAGCACAACCTGGGTGCGCTTCAGCCAATCCTTGTAAGGGTGCGCAGTCGACAGCGTCTTTTTCAATTCCTCGTCCGAGATGATGCGCTTTTGTTCGAGGTCAATGAGCAACATCTTGCCAGGCTGCAAGCGCCACTTGTGGGTAATGCGTTCCTCGGCAAATTGCAGGCAACCCATTTCGGAAGCCAGCAAAACAAAACCATCATCGGTGGTAAGATAGCGCGCCGGGCGCAAACCATTTCGGTCAAGCGTTGCACCAATCAGGCGGCCATCGGTAAAGGTCATGGCGGCAGGGCCATCCCAAGGTTCCATCAGGGCTGCATGGTGCTCGTAGAAAGCGCGGCGGTCTTCATCCATCAAGGGATTGCCGGCCCATGCTTCAGGAATCAGCATCATCATGGCGTGGGGCAATGAATAGCCGCCCATGGTGAGGAACTCGAGCGCGTTGTCAAAACATGCGGTGTCGGATTGGCCTTCGTAGGAAATGGGCCACAGCTTCGACAAATCCCCGCCCAAAACTTCCGAGCTCATGTTGGCTTGCCGCGCTGCCATCCAGTTGTAGTTGCCGCGCACCGTGTTGATTTCACCGTTGTGGCAAACGAAGCGGTAGGGGTGCGACAGCGGCCAACTGGGGAACGTGTTGGTTGAAAAACGCTGGTGCACAAGGGCAAGCGCCGATTCAATGCGGGGGTCAGTGAGGTCCTTGTAGTATTCGCCCAGGTCCTTGCCGAGCACGAGGCCTTTGTAAACAATGGTGCGGCTCGAAACCGAAACGGGATAATAGGTGCGGGACTTGGCGCCCAAAACTTCCAGCACACGGTTTGAAACAACCTTGCGGCACACAAACAGCTTGCGCTCGAAATGCGCTTCATCGCGAATGGTGGGGCCCCGACCGATGAACACCTGGCGGTGGAAGGGCTCCGTACCCTTTACGGAATATCCGAGTACGGATGAATCCACCGGCACATCGCGCCAGCCCAGAACCTTGAGGCCTTCTTCACGGGAAGTTTCCCACCAGATGCGCTCAATATCCTGCCGGTAAACCGTTTCGCGCGGCATGAAGAGATAGGCCACGCCATAGGATTGCGGGGCTGGCAACTCAAAGCCGAGGCGCTTGGCCTCTTCCGAGAAAAAGCCATGGGGAATTTGAATCATGATGCCAGCGCCATCACCCGCCTTGGGATCAGCACCCACGGCACCGCGATGCTCAAGATTCTTGAGAATGCTCAGGCCGTCATCAATGGTGCGGTGGCTCTTGATGTTGTTGATGTTGGCAATGAGGCCAATGCCACAGGCGTCATGCTCGTTGCGGGGATTATAAAGACCATGCGCCGCGGGAATTCCCTCAGGCAGTAAATGGCGTGGCTTGCTCATCACGATCTTCCTTTTCCCAACACGTCGCTTCAGCCCTTGTGGACCGTCCTGTTCTTCTTGGCATCTCAGTTTGATCTCGGGTGGGGGTGCGTGGCCGTTTCGCTAGCCGCCGGACCGGTGGTCGAGGTCAAACTCTTGAGAGCGTTTGTTTCGCCCGAGCCTGACCTATTTACGTTTTTTAGTTTTGGTCGGGAACAGGCAAATGGCATCGGCGGCAGTATTTGCCGTCACTTTCAGTTTTGTTGTGGTCGTGTTCCGGTTCATCCGGGCTTACCAGTTCAAAAAAGCCAAATTAAAGGACAGCCATACTGTCCTTTTTGCAAAATACAGAATATTTTGGACGGCGCAAGGAAAGATTCGTTTTCACGCGAAATACGCAACAATATTGCGCGAATTTTCCGCCCCCTCGACCATCGCCATTCTTGAAGGTAGGGATGGTTCCCTTGGAGTTTTACAATGAATTTTTCATCTGACAATCACTATGGCGTCCACCCCCTCATTCTTAAAAGCCTTGAAGCTGCCAACAACGGTTCAGCCATGGCCTATGGCGGCGATGACTGGACAAAGAAAGCGGAAGAGCGGGTTTCAGAAATCTTTGAAAAGGACGTGCGCAGCTTTTTGGTAACCAACGGAACGGCAGCCAATGGTTTGGCCCTGTCAGCCCTCACCCCGCCCTTTGGCGCGGTGATCTGTCATGGTGAAGCGCATATAGCGGTTGACGAATGCAACTCTCCTGAAATGTTTACCGGGGGCGCTAAAATAATCGGGCTGCATGGCCCGGCTGGGAAAATTACCCCTGCAATGATCGAGAAAACCTTGAAGGGTTTTATTCGGGGCGAGCATGACCCGAAGCCCGCCGCTGTTTCCCTCACGAATGCTACAGAGCTTGGCACGGTTTATACGCCAGACGATGTAAAAGCAGTTTCCGCGCTGATCAAGCCGCGCGGCATGAAATTGCATATGGATGGAGCCCGCTTTTCCAATGCGCTTGTGGGGTTGGGCGTCAAACCTGCTGAACTCACGTGGAAATCCGGCGTGGATGTCCTGTCATTTGGGGCCACCAAAAACGGCGCCATGATGCTGGAAGCCGTTGTGTTTTTTGATACGAAATTAGCGGAGGATTTCGTTTATCGCCGCATGCGGGGTGGCCAGCTCATTTCCAAGAGCCGCTATCTCGGTGCGCAAATGCTGGCCTATCTTAAGGATGACCTGTGGCTGGAAAACGCCCGAAATGCCAACGCACTTGCAAAGCAATTGGCGGACGGGCTCCGGCAATTCAATCACATCCGAATTCCGAACCCCGTGCAGGCCAATGAAGTTTTCGCCGTGATGCCGCGCCAGCTCAATGACAAGTTGCTTGCATCGGGCGCAAAATTTTATGACTGGATGCCAGATAGTTTAGGTGCAGGAATTTCAGGCGATGAGATTTTTGTACGTTTTGTACTGTCTTTCGCGACACCGAGGGAAGACGTGCAGAGCCTGCTCAAGCTCATAAACCAAAGCAGCAGGTGACGCCGGGACGCTTTATCCAGCGCCCCGGCTTTGTCGATTAAGCAGCCCTTTTGGCTTCAATCGTCTTCTGCTCATTGCCGGAACGGATGGCGATGGTGCGGGGCTTGAGAGCCTCAGGCACCGCCCGCTTCAAGGCGATATGAAGCAAACCGTTGTCCAAGTCGGCGCCCGTCACTTCAACGTGGTCGGCAAGCTGGAAGCGGCGTTCAAAATTGCGGCCCGCAATGCCCTGATGCAAATATTCGGTTTTCACTTCAGGCTTGTCAGCTTTTTTGCCCGACACGGTAAGCGCATTGCCCTTCACCTCAAGATTGATGTCGGAAGCGCCAAAGCCTGCAATGGCAATCGTGATGCGGTATTCATCTTCGCCAACGCGCTCAATATTGTAGGGAGGATAGGCTGGGGCCTCAAAGCTGGCCGCGTCATCCAACATGCGGGCCAATCGGTCAAAGCCAACACTGGAACGATAAAGCGGGGTAAAATCAAACATGTCACATTCTCCTAAAGCAATGTCATTTAACGCGGACCCGCAATTGGCATCCGCTTGCCAGAGATAATTCTGAATTCCTCCGTTTCAAGGGGATGCCCTCCAAAAAAAATGAACGGAAAATGAATGAAGCCTTCGGGTTACGTTCAAGTCAGGTGTTCTAGTTTCGCAGTCATCGATGGCCAACAGGTCATCCCAATTAAACGAAACCCGAACCCCGGAGAACCAAAATGATCATCAAGTCCCTTATCGCAACTGCCGCAGTTGCTGCTTCCCTCACCGCCTTTGCCCCTGCCGAGCAAGCTCAGGCGAGAACCAACGTTGACATCAACCTCGGCCTCGGCTTCGGCGGCTACGGTGGTGGTTATGGTGGCGGCTATCCTGACTACGGCTACGATGGTGGCTACGGCGGCGGCTACTATCCTGTCATCGACCCTTACTATGGCGGTGGCATTAGCTGCAACAAGGGCCGCAAGATCGTGCGGTATTCAGGCTTCCGCAACGTGCATGCATTCGACTGCAGCGCGCCCGTTTATCAGTATAAGGCTTGGAAGCATGGCCATCCCTACAAGGTAAAAGTCAATCTTTCCGGCAACATCATTCAGGTGAGGCCACTGTACTGATCCGAGAAATACCGGAACGTCGCAAGGCGTTCCGGACCTTCTGCCTTGTTTTTGCCACAGACTTGAATGGCAGATGAACGGGGCCTTAGGTTTTTGTTCAGCAAGATTTTGCCATCATCGCATCCGATAAGATTACATGCCTTTAAGTAAAGGAGGACGGGAAAATGTTAGCAAAGTTTTTGATGGCAGCGGGTTTGGCCGCAAGTTTCATGCTTCCAGGCCAGATGGCGGAAGCCAAAGTGAAAGTTATCATTGGCGTTGGCTCCCCTGACTGGTGTTACAACCATTATGACCCCTACCGCTGCGGTGGCGGTTACGGCTATTACCCGCGCCCGCGCTACTACGAGCCAGTTCCCTATTTTCGTGAACGTGACGATTTCATCCGCGATACCATGACTTGCAAGGGTGCACGCTTCATGCTTGAGGAGCGCGGCTACCGTAACGTCGTACCCCGCGATTGCCGGGGATCACGCTACAGTTTCTTCGCCCGCAAGCGCGGCGTGAAATATGTAATCAACGTAAATTCTTTCAGCGGTCGCATTATTTCGCTGCGCCGCCTCTAGCTTGAGCGGGTTTCGGCGGGGCGGTATTGGGGCCACCCCGACGATTTATGAATGATTGAGGGAGATTGAAATGTTCAAGCGCATCTTGGGTTTAATGGCGTTGGCCACAATTGCTTGCACCTCGTTCATGCCAAGCGCCGCCGAGGCAGGCCCCCGCTGGCTGCGTTTCCTGCAGCCGAACTACTATACCTATTATCCCGGCGATCTGGATTACTATGATCCCGATTATGAGGATGAAGACGCCTACTACTATGTTCGCAAGCCCCGCCGCTTCGTTCAGCCACGGGACAGCTACTATGAGCCTGATTACATTGGGCCTGATGATGAACCTGTCTACACGCCACCCAAGAAGAAAAAGAAAACCGTGAAGGCCGCGCCTGTTACCAAGCCGATTACCAAGAAAAGCACCGTAACCGCAAAAAAATCAACAACCCAGCCAACAGCAAAATCAGCTTCCATGTCGTGCGACAAGGCGGAAAAAATAGTGTCGGGCTATGGCTTCAGCAGCATCAAGCCAACGACCTGCCAAGGCCAAATCTATGCTTTCAACGCAACACGCGGCGGCAAATCCTATCTGATCAAGTTGAGTGCAGCCAGTGGCGAGTTGACTGAAGTCAAGAAAGTCCAATAAATTCTTATGCTTGCTCGCCAGGGGCCTTTGTCTTAGAAAGCCTTGGCGAGATATAGCGAAGGCCCATGGAACTTACGTCAACTCCCGATAATCCCAAACCAGAAGGCGTTGTGTGTACGCGGGTTGTAACCAGCGATGGCATCGTACTGCGTGCCATGTCGGCCCGCGTTGCAAATTCCAGGGGAACGGTCGTCATCTTGGGCGGCAGGGCAGACTTTATGGAGCGCTACTTCGAAACCGCGCGTGATCTGATGGACATGGGTTACTGTGTGGCAAGCGTTGACCTGCGTGGCCAGGGCGGCTCCCAGCGCCTCACCAGGAATCCCATGCAGGGGTTATATCCGAAACTTTGGCCAGTATGAGGAAGATGTCCGCAGCCTGATGACCCAGGTTGTGCTGCCGGATTGCCCGCCGCCCTACTATGCAATAGGGCACTCCACCGGTGGGAATGTCATTCTGCGCACGATTCGCAGCCGTAGCTGGTTCAGGAAATGTGTGCTGGTGGCCCCGCTGATTGATCTCAACTACGTGTCCTGGCCATTGCCGGTGGCGTGGACACTAACCTTGGTGATGACATCGTTGGGCCTCGGCAGTGTGTTCTTGCCGGGCCAGCGTAAAGCGCCCATGGGCCGCAACGACTTTATTGGCAATCCGCTGACGTCTGACCAGCGGCGCTGGAACCGTGACTGCGCCGTTTCTGAAACCACCCCCGAATTGCGCGTTGGCGGGCCAACCTTCAGGTGGCTCTGGGCTGCCATGGGCTCCATCAAAACCTTGAAAGCCATGAAAAGCAAAACGAAATTGCGTTGCCCTGTGCTTGTGGTCATGGCGGGGCAGGAAAGTGTCGTGAACAACGAAGCGACGCGCGAGTTTGCCCAACGGGTTCCGGGCGTTTCACTCACCATGATCCCTGAAGCAAAGCATGAAATTCTGCTGGAGAAAGACGCGATCCGGCAGCAGTTTTTTGCGGCCTTCGAGGCGTTTTTGGCCGAACCCGCCTGAACCCCAACATAAAGCGCAATGCAACCGTCATTTTTGGCCGTGATTTTGGAAAATTGCCTTTGTGATTGAGCCATGCTATTGCCCGCCCAACTCCTTACAATAGAGAAAGTTTAAGCGCCCCATGAATTTGCGCAACATTGCGATTATTGCCCACGTTGACCACGGCAAGACCACCATGATCGACCGTTTGCTGTCCCAGTCGGGCTCCTTCCGCGAGAACCAGAAGGTGGCCGAACGCGCCATGGATTCAAATGACCTCGAACGTGAACGCGGCATTACGATCCTGGCGAAGGTAACGTCGCTGCAATGGAAGGAAACCCGCATCAATATCGTGGACACGCCGGGCCACGCCGATTTCGGCGGCGAAGTTGAACGCATACTCAACATGGTGGATGGCGCCGTGCTGCTGGTGGATGCGGCCGAAGGCCCGATGCCGCAAACCAAGTTCGTGCTGCAGAAAGCACTGAAGATCGGCCTTCGCCCCATCGTTTGCATCAACAAGATTGACCGTCCCGACGAGCGTCACAATGAAGTTGTGAATGAGGTCTTTGATCTCTTTGCCGCTTTGGAAGCCAGCGAAGAGCAGCTCGATTTCCCCATTATCTATGGTTCCGCCAAGCACGGCTGGATGTCGAAGACGTCAACCAAATCTGAAGATACGATGGCACCGTTGTTTGATCTCATCGTTTCGCATTTCAATCCGCCGGTGATTGAAGAAGGCCCCTTCCGCATGCTGGTGACGACAATCGAAGCCAACCCGTTCTTGGGCCGGGTTCTCACCGGTCGTGTGCGTTCAGGTTCGGTGAAGGCCAACCAGTCCGTTCGAGCGCTGGGACAGGATGGCAAGGTTGTCGAACAAGGCCGCATTTCAAAGGTTCTCGCCTTCCGTGGTCTTGAGCGTGTGCCGGTTGAAGAATGCTTTGCCGGCGACATCGTGGCGATCTCCGGTCTCACCACATCGACCGTGGCAGACACGATCTGCGATCCGACTGTAAATGAGCCCATCAAGGCCCAGCCCATTGACCCGCCAACCCTCACCATGACCTTCCGCATCAATGATGGTCCCTTGGCTGGCAAGGAAGGCGACAAGGTGCAGAGCCGCGTCATCCGTGAGCGCCTGCTGCGTGAGGCCGAAGGCAACGTGGCGCTGAAGGTCACGCCATCGGAAAATGAAACCGATGCTTTCGAAGTGGCAGGGCGCGGCGAATTGCAATTGGGCATTCTGATTGAAACCATGCGCCGCGAAGGCTTCGAACTCACGGTGGGCCGTCCCCGCGTGGTGTTCCGCACCGATGAGGCAACCGGCGAAAGACTGGAACCCATCGAAGAAGTCATCGTTGACGTCGATGAAGCCTATTCCGGCATTGTTGTGCAGAAGCTATCGGAACGCCGGGCTGAAATGCGCGACATGCGTTCGTCCGGTGCGGGCCGTCAGCGCCTCGTGTTCCATGCGCCAACCCGTGGCCTCATCGGTTATCAGGGTGAGTTGATGTCGGACACGCGCGGCACCGCGATTATGAACCGCCTGTTCCATGCCTACGCGCCTTACGTTGGCGATATACCAGGCCGCCACACCGGCGCATTGCTCTCGAACGGTGACGGCGATGCTGTGGCTTACGCGATTTTCAACCTGCAGGACCGCGGCCCCATGTTCATTGAACACGGCACCAAGGTTTATGCCGGCATGATCATTGGCGAACATACCCGTGGCAACGATCTTGAGCTCAACGTCATCAAGGGCAAGAAGCTCACCAACGTGCGCGCCTCCGGCAAGGATGAAGCGGTGGTGCTCACACCGCCAATCAAGATGTCGCTTGAAAAAGCGCTGGCCTATGTGGGTGACGATGAACTGGTGGAAATCACGCCAAAATCCATCCGCCTGCGCAAGATCTATTTGGATCCCAACGAGCGTAAGCGCATGAGCCGCGCCAAGGAAGCAGCCGACGTGGCCTGATCTATTCCTCGCGGTAAGGCCCGCCGGGACACGGCACGCCGGACATGATTTCCCCAGCCTTGACACTGCGTTGGGAAACAACTTCCGGCATATCCGTCTCGCAATTGAACGTGCGGGAATTGCCGTCAGCCCTCTCGCGCGCGGCAAGATTTGCGTTGGGATATTTTGTATCAATCAATGCGGTGCGGCAGGCGTCTTTGCCGTTGAGCTTGGTGACCACCAGCCAGTTCTGCTTGGCATCCGCTTCGCCCGAGCCATTGTCCGTTGACCAGCGCAGGATGGTGGCAAAGGGCTTGCCCTTGTCCAGCCGCCACTCAATCTTGGCGCCCGGCGCGTTGAACGCGCCAAAGGATTGCGCCGAAGTGCATTGGCTGCGTGCCTCAGGTCCAAAGGCGATGTTGCCGCGCAAATCGCCTTCCCAATACATCACGTCATAACCCTTGATGCCGCCGCATTCCCATTCCCCGCCTTCGCCCTCATCGCCGCCTTTGAAAAGCTGCAGCGCCTTGCATTTATCAATGTTGAGGTCGGAGTAGACGCTGGTGGCGCTGCCCGCAAAAGCAAATGAAGCGGTGGCCGCGAGAAAAACTGGAAATGCCAAATGTCTCATGGCAGATACTATGCTACGAGATTTCATACAAAGGAAAGTCCCATGCGCATTGAAGCCATATCAATCGGTAAGAACCCGCCAAAAGAAGTGAACGTCATCGTCGAGGTTCCGGTGGGCGGCGAACCGATAAAATATGAAATGGACAAGGAAGCCGGAACCCTGGTGGTGGACCGTTTCCTCTATACCTCCATGCGCTATCCCGGAAACTATGGCTTCATTCCGCACACCCTGTCCGGCGATGGCGACCCCGTTGACGTGCTGATTGCCAACCAGCGCGGCATTATCCCCGGCGCCGTGGTGGCCTGCCGCCCGGTGGGCGTTCTGAAAATGCAGGATGAGGCAGGCGGTGATGAAAAAATTATCGCCGTTCCGGTGCCGCGCCTCACCCGCCGCTATGAGAATGTGCATAACTATCTCGACCTGCCGGAAATCACCATTCAGCAGATCGAACATTTCTTTTCCCATTACAAGGATCTCGAACCCAATAAATGGGTGAAGGTGCTGGGCTGGGGCCACGCCCTTGAGGCCGAGCAGATGATATTGGACGGGATTGAGCGGGCGAAGGCTGCGAAGACGTAGCAGGCCCTTCGTTTCCAGCCCTGCAGCAAAAGATCAGTGTACTGATAAAAATGGCGGAGGCGTATGATTCAACATCTCCGCTCTATCAACAAAGGGGCCCTCATCCGGCCGTTGGCCACCTTCTCCCATCCTGCCCGCTTCGCGGGCAGCACGGGCGAAGGCCGATCCAATCGGATCGGCCTTCTCCCGTGCCCTTGGAGGGGAGAAGGTGGGCGAAGCCCGGATGAGGGCCTCTTGATTACAAATTCAATTGTCAATGAGCATTAGGCAAAGCTTCGCCGGGGGTGAAAACGGTTATGCCGTTTTCGGGGGGGGCGAGAAGTAAGCGAAGGGTTGCGTGGACGCAAAGCTCGCTAAAATGCCGGTCGTGTGGTCCGGCGGGTGACGCGAAACTTCCGCGTCCACGCTTTTGCGGCGGTTTTTGCCTCGGCTTTCGCGCTTGCAGAGCCCTAGATCGCACGGTGTCTGATGTTTGCCGCTAGAGTTGTTTAGCCATTTAAGGCGCTTGGACCGTAGTGTCCAAGGAGCGAAGCCGAAGCTCCCGGGTGCTGGAGGAACGTTACCCCCAGCCCGCAGGCGCCACATCCACCCCATCTATGATCACCGTCGCGACCGAGACCCCTTCCGGGATGGACAGGAATATTACTGGCATATTAGGAATATAGTGTCAAGGAATAAAATAATATGATTTGCAATTGCTCAACCCGCGCCTGATTTGGAGTCACAAGCAAACATGAGTTATGCTGCGGGGGCTTTGTGGGAGATCACATGAAATCCAGGCGCGCAGATGTCCCGCATGAGATCGTAGCCCGGCTCCGGCTGGTTTGCCTTGATCTGCCCGAAGCATATGAAGAGCCAGCGTGGGTTGGCACGCGCTGGATGATCGCCAAGAAAAACTTTGCCCATGTACTCATGATTGATGCGGGCTGGCCGCCAGCCTACGCCAAGGCTGCCGGGTCCAACGGCCCGCTCTGTGTGCTCACCTTTCGGATATCTGCGGCGGCGGCCGGCGCGCAGCGTTTCGAACGCCCGCCCTTCTTCCGCCCGGGCTGGTGGGTGAATATTGTGGGCCTGGTGCTCGACGCCCATACGGACTGGGATGAGGTCGCGACACTCATCACCGGGAGTTACTGTGTGCTGGCGCCAAAGAAGCTGGCGGCACTTGTCGATGAAATGCCGGCATGAAAACCTGCTGGCTTGACTCTACTTGAGCACGGCGCGTTTCATCCGCGCGAGGGCTTCCTGGAGGGCGGCGTTGCTGTTTGCATTTGCAAGGTTCTGGACTTGCCGGCGCAGGCGCTGGCGCTCATCTTCCGGAAGCACCGCCGAGATGGCGGGATAATGCAGGGCGACCGCGTTCGCCATGATGGCGCTCTGGGCGGGTGAATAACGGGCGCCGTCGCCCACGGATTCGATGACGCCTTCCACCAGCGTCGCCCAGGCGGTTGGCGAGCCATGATCATGGGGGGATTTTTGCATCAGGCCGGCAACAGCATCGGCAACTTCAAGGCTATGGACCTGAACCAGGGTGAGTTCCTGCTCCAGCGGTTCGCCGACAATCACCGCAACATTATAGGCCGCACGGTAGGCGCCGAGGACGGCGAGGATAATCCGCAGCTGGCGGAGCTTCTCGTCAATGGAGACGGGCGCTGCCTCGATGCGGCTAATATTGGCGGGATCGATAAGATGCTTGAACAGCGCCTTCTGCCCCGCTTCGCGCAGGTGGGGCAGCGGCACATGGCCGTTATAGTGCCGGAAATACAGGTCGACATAGTCGCTGCTTGTCCATGGGGAATTGTCAGCCCTTGGCAGCCGTTGCCGCAAGGGCAAGGCTGAGGCCAAGACCCAGCCGGACAGTTAATGAAGCACCCATGATCTCCTGCTCCGATCACGCAAACGATAGAATAGGCGGGGATCAAGGGGGCGTCCAGTTGCCGGATTCATTGTGGTGTAACAGTTTGAAATTCCGTTTTAGGCAAGGAGCAGGCTTGTTGGCCTCACCTTGTGGTAGCGACCGGATGTCCTTCACTTTTCGTGGCCGCATCCATGCGCTGGCGCAGCAATTGGCCCTCGCCCTTGAAATATTCCGGAAGCAGATTGGATGACATGATCCTGTCGATGCGGAAATTCCGGAAGTCATTACGGAGAGCACACCAGGCTGAAACCACCGCAACTTCGATATAGTAGGTGAGAACCACAGGAAGTACCACGCGCTCCGTGATTTGGCCTTCAAGGTTGTTGTAGCGGATGTGAAGTTTTTGCTCCTGCCTGATGGCCCGGCGAATCTCATCCAGACAGGCGTTTTCCGGCAGCGTGATGCCCCAATCGGACACACGCAAACTGTCCGCCGGAACCTTTGATGTTTCAATCTTGGCAAGCACCCGCTGCGCGGACGCCAGCAAGCTCAAATCGCCGGTTCTTGCCAAAAGTCCGAGGCCGACCACAACTGCTTCCAGTTCCTCTTCGTTAAAATTGAGCGGTGGCAGATCATAGCCTTTGCGCATGACGTAACCAATGCCCGCAGCGCCTTCGATCGGAATGCGCATGGATTGCAGCATCGCGATGTAGCGGTAAACAGTGCGGGGCGTGACTTCCAGCCGCGCCGCAATTAACGCGGCCGACAAGGGCAGTTTTGCGGCGCGAAGCATGTTGATGATTTCAAATAACCGGTCTGTGCGCAGCATCAGCAGCCGCCTTTCCAATGATACAGTGTATCAAATCACTGCTGACAGCTAGGTGTCAGTATGTCTGCACTAAACCGAAGTGAAAAAACACCCCGATAGGAGGCGTATGATCAAGCAACTGGACCATCGCAAAACCCGCACTTCTGGCATCATTCTGGTGTTGGTATCTGCCCTCGTTTTCAGCACGGCGGGCCTGTTCACCAAGGGCGTTCATGCTGGCGCATGGGATATTATTTTCTGGCGCGGCCTGTTCGCGGCTTTGTTCACCACGGCTTATGTGATTTGGCGGGGATCATTCAAGGCCGATTTCATCACCATGGGATGGAGCGGCTGGGCGGCTGCCCTTGTGGGAGCCTCCGGCACGGCGGCCTTCATTCCAGCCTTCAAGCTCACGAGCATTGCAAATGTTTCATTGATTTATGCTGCCAGCCCTTTGCTGGCGGCATTGCTGGCCTGGGCTTGGGTTGGCGAGGCTTTGACGAAACGTGTTCTCCTGGGATGCGCTGTCGCCTTTGCGGGCGTTGCCATTATCGTGGGCGGGTCGATCGGCGGTGTGCATCTGCAAGGCGATCTGTTGGCGGCATGGATGACCTGCGCCTTGGCAATCATGGTGGTCATTTACCGGCGTTACCCCGACACGCCCGCTGCCGGCCCTGCCGTTCTGTCGTCGCTCGTTCTTTTGCCGTTTGGCCTCAGCTTTGCAACACCGCTTTCCAACCCCTCTGTCGAAATCGGCATCATGGCCGCGTTCGGCCTGGTGTTCGCCCTTGCATCAGTCACCCTTGGTGAAGGCGCCAAACGCTTGCCCGCCGGCGAGACTGTGCTGCTCAGCACGCTGGAGGTTCTGTTTGCGCCGCTGTTTGCATGGGCAGTTTTTATGGAAATGCCAGCGACCGCCACCGTCATTGGCGGCTTGCTTGTGTTGGCCGGTGTTGTAAGTACGCAGTTTTCACCTCAAACCAAGGCACGCCCCCATGGCAACCGCACCTAAACTAAATGCCGCTTTAACCGCCTTCATCAAAACCCAGCAGCTTTTCTTTGTGGCAACGGCGGCACCGGATGGACGGGTTAACCTGTCGCCCAAGGGGCTCGATTCACTGCGGGTTTTGAGTGATTCAAAAATCATTTGGCTGAGCCTGTCGGGCAGCGGCAATGAAACCGCCGCGCATTTGCGCGAACACCCGCGCATGACGCTGATGTTCTGTGCCTTTGAAGGCGAGGCGCGTATTTTGCGGGTTTATGGCAATGCCAAAGCTGTTCATCCCCATGACCTTGAATGGACAGGCCTTCTCCAGCACTTTCCGGTGATGGCGGGATCACGGCAGGTTTTTGAACTTGAGATTGACCTCGTGCAAACCTCTTGCGGGACGGGCGTTCCCGAAATGCAATTTGTTTCGCAACGGGGGCCAAGCGAATTGCTTCCCTTCTATGACGAAATGGGGACTGATGGAGTACGAGCGTATTGGAACCGCAAGAACGCTGTCAGCCTTGATGGGAAGCCAACGGGGATTTGAGTTAAGTTTTTGCGCCTGCCTTATAGCAATCAGGGCTTGGGTTTCTGCTCCCCATTTGCGGGCTCTATTACCCTTAACAAATCCTTTTCCGTTTGTGAACGAGGTCACATTAAAATTCGCTTGAGCAGCGCAATTGGTTTGGTGAGGTGGTTCGGTTCTCTTTGACCGCGATACCGCTGCAACACCGTTCCGGCGGAAATCGGAACCAATTGGAGGAACCTGCGATGAAAGCCCATCTTGCAAATAGTTTTCATTTTCAACCCGAACGTCAAGTGCAAACCGCCACCATATCCGACTGGATCCGGCAAAAGCTGGATGCCCGGCGCGCGCGGCGAATTAAAATTCGCAATATTGAGTATCTGAGAACTTTGGACCGCCATCTGCTCGAAGACATGGGCGTTGATATTGCAAGTCTCGGCGAAGTCAGGCCGAAATTGGCAAGCTTCAATCCGCATGCCGTGGTTATCTCCGCCATTGTGCGTCCCACGTTGCCGGTCAACAGAAGCTCGCGCTGACAAACATCGCCCCATTCCACTCCGATCAGCCGGCCATGCGAATTGGGATGCTTCATCCCAAAGTGATCGTGATTAGCCTTGCGAATAGAAGATGTGGCGCCCGATCTTGGTCAGGCGATAGAGGGACTTGGACCAGCGCGGTTCGACATAGTCGGCGTGGTAATGGGTGGCGGTGGAGACGATCTGCATCTGCGCGTCCTTCACCTTGTTGTCGTCGGCGAGCGCCAAGGCGGTAATTGCAAGCGCCGTCTTCCAGGCCCGACCGTCTTTCGGGATGTCGGGTTTGCCATCGCAGGCGAAGGAAAACTGGCAGGCGTTCAAGTGGCTCGCACCCTGATAGACCACACCGCAGATGGAAGAAGGATAATTCGACGAATTGGCCCGGTTGAGGATAACCATCGCCACTGCCATCTGTCCCTGTTGTGATTCCGACCGGGCCTCGAAGTAGACCGCTGTGGCGAGGCAGCTCTCCTCGACGATGCGCGGGTCAATGAAGGCTTTGATTTTATGCGTCCAGGACAGGATCGAGGAGGCGGCAAGGTTCAAGGCCGAACCGCGGGCTTCTTCGTGGCCGGTCCGGTCGGCCACCGGTGGCAGGACCGGGTTGTTTGCGGCCGCCAACACCCCTTCTGCCGACGCGTTGAACTTGTTCCCGCCGCATGCTTGTGCGGCTCCTGCTGTGCCTGTCAGCGCAAAAGTAAACAATAAAATTAGGATCTTCCAGTTCATGACCAAAGCCCTCATTCCATTAAATTATTGGAATGAAGACTCGGCGAACGGGCTTGCAATCCAGTTAAGCCAGTCGGGCGAAATTGATTAAAAGCCAACAAAATTCATTAATCATGAAAAAATGGTTGCCGGCTGTTGGGCGGGCGCATTTTGGTTCTGGCTATGCCTTGAGGCAGGCCCTTGCTTCACATCTCCGGAATGGCAATGCCCTTTTGCGCGCAGGCGGCGCGCACCGTGTTTCTTAACAAACATGCAATGGTCATGGGGCCAACGCCGCCAGGAACCGGTGTGATGGAGCCTGCAACTTTTTCGCAGGACGCGAAATCGCAATCGCCCACCAGCTTGCCCTTGCCGTCGCGTTCAATCCGGTTGATGCCCACATCAATCACGCAGGCGCCGGGCTTCAGCCAATCGCCCTTCACCATTTCAGCGCGGCCAACGGCGGCAATCACGAGATCAGCGCGGCGCACCACCTCAGCCAGGTTTTTTGTTTTCGAATGCGCAATGGTGACGGTGCAATTTTCAGCGAGCAGCAATTGCGCCACGGGCTTGCCGACGATGTTTGAACGGCCAATGACCACGGCTTCAAGACCATCGAGCGAACCCAGTGCGTGTTTGGCCAGCATCACCGAACCAACCGGTGTGCAGGGCACGAGCGATTCCTGCCCGGTGGAAAGCCGGCCCACGTTCACCACATGAAACCCGTCCACGTCCTTGCCGGGATTGATGGCGCCCAGCACTTTCGCGGAATCGATATGTTTGGGCAAAGGCAACTGCACCAGAATGCCGTGGCAGGCGGGATCATTGTTGAGCTTATCCACCAACGCCAGCAGCGTGGCCTCAGGCGTTGCGGCATCCAGCTTGTGCTCCCACGAGTTCATGCCCACTTCAACCGTTTGCTTGGCCTTGTTGGCCACATAAACCTTGCTGGCGGGATCTTCACCCACCAGCACCACGGCAAGCCCTGGCGTCAATCCGTGTTTGGCTTTCAGCTCTTCAACGGTTTTCGCCATGCGGCCGCGCAAGCCTTCGGCGTAGGCCTTGCCGTCAATGATCTTCGCCATGGGTTTTTCCTGTATCTTTGAACGAGGCGATGAGTGCCTCAAGGGTTTCGGTGGGGCCTGAAATCTGAAACGTCTTATTGCGATCCGTATCGCCTTTGACAAGGGTGATTGTTGATCTGGAAAGTCTCAAATTGTTGGCCAGGACCTCAATAACCGCGGCGTTGGCTTTGCCCTTGTCCGGTGCCGCCGTGACTTTGACACGGAGCGACATGGCCCCGTCAGCGCCGGTGTAAAGTCCGGTGATTTCATTGCGTGATGCCTTGGGCGTAACCCGGACGGCAAGAATGCCCGCCTTCAGCGGCCCGCTCACAGGAAGAGGGGCGCGTAATACACAATGAGATATTGCACGAACTGCAGGGCGATAAGCAGGATAATGGGCGAAATATCAATGCCGCCAAGATCGGGCAAGAAGCGGCGGATAGGCCCCAGCAAGGGTTCCGTCAGCCTTTGCAGCGCATAGCGGATCTGGCGCACGTAAGGATTTGAGCCATTGATGACATTGAAGCCGATAAGCCAGCTCATGATGACGGTGATGAGGATGATGTAGAAATAGATGTTGAGCAGGTTGAGAATGAGCCAGATGAAGGGGTTTACCATGGTGCCTGTCGTTATAATTAAACCAGCGCCTCATGTAGGGTGATTGCCCCCGCGATGCAAGCCGTGCCGCTTGACGGGATTTTGCCCCGGCCCTAGAAAATATGCTAGATTGGGGCAGTAGCTCAGTTGGGAGAGCGCGGCGTTCGCAATGCCGAGGCCAGGGGTTCGATCCCCCTCTGCTCCACCAGTTTTTGAATCGCTGTAAAGCGGATTTCAGGTACTTTTGGTTCCATTGGCGCACATCATTTGCTGGCAAGAAATATTAGATATTTGGGAAATGTGGAACGAACCGAAGCCGAAGTGGCGCATGGCGCGAAGGCAGCATCGATGTCAAGGTGATGGCTGCGCCAAGGTTATCGCGTTGGGCGAGCGATACCTCGATAGGGCCCTTCGCGACCCCGCACATAGCCATCTCCGATACTGTCAGGGGTGCGCCGAAACGGTTATGGAGAGGGCCAATGGTTATCACCACTTCAACGGTCGCAATGATTTTCCTGATCGCTATGAGCAACGCATTTCCAACGCGGAATGGAAGGCCCTAAAACGCACAGTAGCTGAGCAGCGCGGCGACCGGTGGAACATTGCGGTGGAGAAGGTGTTTCCCTAGAGATGCACCATGTGCATTATCGTACACTGGGGAACGAGAAGCCTGAAGATGTCGTGTTACTTTGCCGCGAGTGTCATGCGAAAGCCGATGAAGGCAGACGGCCAAAACGTAACTATCCGGAAGAAGGGCTGATTGTTGGTAGCGATGGGGATTATTGGGGCAAGTTTGACCCGGACACGATTTACATCCCCCTGGCAGACAGACGACACGTCCCGCTTACGAAACGAAAGTTCTAACCGGGAGGAACCGGAAGCCCTACGACCAGGGCCCCACCATTGAAACCTCGACACTCTCATCCCTCTTGTCTGAAAAGTTCGTCGGAAATATCATTTGTTGCACCGAGAGGGGAGAATCTTTGGAAAAAATTGCGTGTTCCAAACCAAATCTAAAGGTGATGTTCATATTTACAATGACGATGATGAAAGGCTAGTCGCGAAAACCCCAAATGAAGAGACTATAGGAGAACTATGTTATCGAGAAATGGATATCGGCGACGATAGGATGCCATGCGTCTATTATAAAGCCAGTAGCATAGACTTGACGGGTCCCGATGGCACCAAAGCATATGTGAGGCAGGGCATTGGAAGGGAACTGGTCAAAACTCTTAACGAGCTAATTCTTGGAAAATTTGTGGTTCAACATCCGAATGATGATCATAAGGATGGTGATCAGTTGATAGATAATGGACCCGTGTTCTGGATGAAAATGCATGAGAAGGTCTTTGCGTTTCGGATAATGGATTTGAGGAAGAAGAAAGGTTCCCGCAAGAGGAAGACAACGATTGAACCCTTGCTCAATGAGCTTGGGCTCATTGTCTAGTCGTCAACTTGTCTTGTGATATCCCCCTGACATCGAGAGCGCGGGTGGCTTGAATTGCTACGCAAATCTGTTACACAAGCTAACTACAGCATGGAATAAGTTATTGAAATTGCTAAAACATATGGATCGTTTGGAATTCCCCCTTCGCTCCACCAGTTTTAATTCCGGCAAGGATGCACCCAATCCGATGATTACAGAATTCACGCCCCTCATGTCGCTCTTCGGTGGAATGCTGATTGGCCTTTCGGCGGTCATTCTCATGCTCTTCAATGGCCGCATCGCCGGCATGACGGGAATTCTTGGCGGCGTGCTGCCGCCTGTCGCTGCGGATTGGACGTGGCGCGCGGTTTTTCTGCTGGGTGCGATCTTGCCCGCCGCGATGCTGTCGCTGCTCGGTCACAGGATTGAATTTGGTGTTCCCGTCAGCACCGCGGCAATCATCGTGGGTGGCCTCGTCGTGGGGGCAGGCGTGGCCTATGGCGGCGGCTGCCCCAGCGGCCACGGTGTGTGCGGCGTTGCGCGCCTCTCGCCGCGCTCAATCGTGGCAACGCTGGTTTTCATGGCCGCAGCTTTTGTCACCGTCTTCGTGGTGCGCCACATGCTGGGAGGCCTCGCATGAAAAACCTGTCAGCCCTTTGTGCGGGCCTGATCTTTGGTTTGGGCATTGCCCTGTCAGGCATGATCAACCCGGCGAAGGTTTTGAATTTCTTCGATGTCGCCGGAACCTGGGATCCGAGCCTTGCCTTCGTCATGGGAGGCGCGCTCGCCACCGCAGCAATCGGCTACCGGTTGATCTTCGGCGCGCGCCAGCGACCGGTTTTTGAATCCACCTTCGCGCTTCCGACATTGAAGTTGATTGATGCGCCGCTGGTCGCGGGCTCTGCAGTGTTTGGCATCGGCTGGGGCATCGCGGGCTTTTGCCCCGGCGGCTCTATCCCGGCGCTGGGGCTGGGCGACTTCCGCGCTGTCATCTTCGTTGTTGCGATGGCGCTGGGCTTGACCGCGGCGCGTGCCATGCGAAACGCGTCATCAAAACCTGCACGGGCATAGCCGGTTTATTGGCGGAGGAAGTCGATGACAATTCCATTTGAACCCGACCTTTCCACCCAGCCTGAGGTGCACGCCTTCTTTGATGCCGCCACCAACACCATCAGCTATATCGTGAAAGACCCGCAGTCACCCGCCTGCGCCATTATCGATTCAGTCATGGATATCGATTATGCGGCGGGCCGCATCACATCCCACGGTGCCGACAGGCTCATCGCCCATGTAAGAGATCACAACCTGAGGCTTGAATGGCTGATCGAAACCCATGTGCATGCCGATCATCTTTCCGGCGCTCCCTACATTCAGGAGAAGCTGGGCGGAAAACTTGGCATTGGCGAAAACATCACCATCGTGCAGGAAACCTTTGGCAAGATTTTCAACGAAGGCACCGAGTTCCAGCGCGATGGTTCGCAGTTTGATAAATTGTTTGGGGATAGCGACAGCTACGCGATCGGCAATCTCACCGCCCATGTCATGCACACGCCGGGGCATACGCCGGCCTGCATGACCCATGTCATCGGCAATGCGGCCTTTGTGGGTGACACGCTCTTCATGCCCGATGGCGGATCAGCGCGCGCTGATTTTCCCGGTGGCGACGCGCGCGTTCTGTATCGTTCAATCAAGCGCGTGCTGGCACTGCCGGACGCCATGCGGCTTTTCATGTGCCATGACTACGGCCCCAATGGCCGCGACATAAAATGGGAAACCACCGTGGCCGATGAGCGCCGCCATAACATCCATGTGAAGGCTGGCACATCCGAAGATGCGTTCGTGGCCATGCGCGAAGCCCGCGACAAAACGCTCGGCATGCCCCAGCTTATTATCCCCTCGCTTCAGGTTAATATGCGTGCCGGAAAGCTGCCGCCCAAAGACGGGCAGGGAAAGGTGTTTCTCAAAGTGCCCATCAACACGCTTTGAGCATGCCATTTCATTTTGGTGAAAACCGGATGAGGACACGTGATGTTTGATGGTCTTGACGCCCTGTTGCTCGCGCGCCTGCAGTTTGCATTCACCATGTCGTTCCACATTATTTTCCCGGCGTTCTCCATCGGGCTGGCCAGCTACCTGGCGGTGCTCGAGGGCCTCTGGCTGTTGCGCAATGAGCGCGTTTATCTCGACCTCTTCAATTACTGGAAGAAGATATTTGCCGTGGCCTTCGGCATGGGCGTGGTCTCCGGCATTGTCATGTCCTACCAGTTTGGCACGAACTGGAGCGTGTTTTCAGACAAGGCCGGGCCGGTCATCGGCCCGCTGATGGGCTATGAAGTTCTCACCGCTTTTTTCCTTGAGGCGGGTTTCTTGGGCGTCATGCTGTTTGGCTTGAAGCGCGTGGGGCCAGCGCTTCACATGCTGGCAACCGCCATGGTGGCGGTGGGAACGCTTATCTCGGCCACCTGGATCCTTGCGGTGAACAGCTGGATGCAAACCCCCGCTGGTTACTCCATCAATGCGGCGGGCCAGTTTGTGCCGGAGGATTGGTGGGCCATCATTTTCAACCCGTCATTTCCCTATCGCTTCGTGCACATGGTGCTCGCCGCCTATTTGACCACGGCATTCTTTGTGGGCGCCATCGGGGCCTGGCATTTGCTGAAAGACCAGCAGCATCCGGCTTCCCGCAAAATGTTTTCCATGGCCATGTGGATGGCGGTGCTGGTGGCACCCTTGCAGATATTCGCTGGCGACCAGCACGGCATCAACACGCTGGAACACCAGCCCGCCAAGATCGCAGCGATGGAGGGCCATTATGAAAGCCAGCGCGGCGCACCGCTCATTCTTTTTGGCGTTCCCGATGATGCGGCTGAAGCCACGCGTTACCAGCTTGCCATCCCCAAGCTCGGCTCGCTCATCCTGACGCACGATCTGGATGGTGAAGTGAAGGGCCTCAAGGCGTTTCCCAAGGACCAGCGCCCGCCTGCGGAGATTATCTTCTGGTCGTTTCGCGTGATGGTGGGCATCGGCTTTGCCATGCTGGCGGTTGGCCTGTGGAGCCTGCTGCGCAGACGGGGCAATGGCCTTTACAAGGACCGCCTGCTGCACCGCGCCGCCCTTCTCATGGCACCCTCTGGCTTCATTGCAGTTCTTGCCGGCTGGATAACAACCGAAGTAGGCCGCCAACCCTATACGGTTTATGGCCTGCTCACCACGGCGCAATCCGCGTCTCCCATTGCGGCCCCCGCTGTTGGCGCATCGCTTGTGGCCTTCATCATTGTCTATTTCGCCGTCTTTGGCGCCGGCCTGTTTTACATTTTGCGTCTTTGTTCGGCAAAGCCCGAAGGCGATGATCACATCAAGGGGCCCACCCATGCCGCAGGGATTACACCAGCCGCAGGCATCATTCTGGATGAGGGAAGCACAGCGTCATGACATTCGATCTTCCCTTCATCTGGGCGGGCCTCATTGCCTTCGCCATTCTGGCCTATGTCATTCTTGATGGCTTCGATCTTGGCATCGGCATCCTGTTTCCCTTTACGAAATCCACGCCGGAGCGCGACGTGATGATGAATTCCGTGGCCCCGGTTTGGGATGGCAATGAAACCTGGCTGGTGCTGGGCGGCGGCGGCCTCATGGCAGTTTTTCCCTTGGCCTACGCAATCGTTTTGCCAGCACTTTACGCGCCCCTCATTGCCATGTTGCTGGGGCTTATCCTGCGCGGCGTTGCCTTCGAATTCCGCTGGCGCACGCAGCGCGGCAAATTCGTGTGGGATTGGGCTTTCGCGGGCGGCTCCATCATTGCAACCCTTGCGCAAGGGGTGGCGCTCGGCGCGCTGGTGCAGGGCATCCCCGTCGTTGGCCGTGCCTATGCAGGGGGCTGGTATGACTGGTTGACGCCCTTCTCGTTGTTGACGGGCACTGCGCTCGTTGCAGGCTATGGCCTTTTGGGTTCCTGCTGGCTGGTTTTGAAAACCACCGGCGAATTGCAAGCGAGGTCGCGCAGCCACGCGAAACTGCTGGGTGTGGTCACGCTGGCATTGATTGGTGTCGTAAGCCTGTGGACGCCATTGCTGAACCCCGTTTATTTCCAGCGTTGGCTTGCCTGGCCAGCGATCATCTACAGTGCCTTCGTGCCCGTGCTGGTTATCATTTGTGCCTGGCTTCTGTTTACCGGGCTTGCAACCGGCAAGGATCGTCAGCCCTTCCTCGCCGGCCTTGGCATTTTTGTGGTGAGTTTTGTGGGGCTGGGCATCAGCTTCTATCCCTACATTGTGCCCCCGAGCATTACCATCTGGGCCGCTGCAGCACCGGACAAGAGCCTGGCCTTTCTGCTGGTAGGAGCCGTGGCTCTGGTTCCCCTGATCCTGCTTTACACCGGCTATTCCTATTGGGTGTTCAGGGGCAAGGTTGACCCCGAAGAGGGCTACCATTGATGACAATCCTGCTCAGGCTTTTGTGGTTCGTGGGACTGTGGGTGGCAGGCGTGGCAACTGTTACAATCGTCGGTTATGCCATCAAACTGGCGCTGGTCTAACCTTCTCCATCAGTCCAGTCCGGTGCCCATGCGCCGCCGGCAATGAAACGCTGGTTGGCGGCATTGAGCGCCGTGATGGCGGCCATTTCTGCGGCGTTTAATTCAATCCTCAGCGCTGCCAGATTTCCTTCCGCGTTGCTGCGCTTGGTGGTTTGCACCAGCGGCACAACATCCATCTGCATCGCCCACCGCAAAATGACGGCAGCCTCGGTCACCTGATGTTTTTCTGCAATCGCTAGAATGGCGGCTTGGCCGAAAACCTGGCCGCGCCCCAGCACGCAATAGCCTTCCAGCGTGATGCCAAGCTCCTTCGCCGTCGCCAGCAATTTTGATTGATCAATGAGCGGATGAAATTCAACCTGGTTGGCAATCAGCGGAACGCTGGCGCGCTTCACGGCCCGGCGCAGAAGCTTCGGCGTAAAGTTGCTCACGCCCACGTGGCGGGCGAGGCCCAACGCCTGTGCTTCACACAACAAATCAATTGCCGGATCAAACAACGCGTCCTTGCGCGGCGGCCAGTGAATGAGCAGCAGATCGACTTGATCCATCTTCAATTGTTCGAGGCTTTTCTTCACCGAAGGCAGGAATTTTTCTTTCGCCAGATTGTCGAAATGGGTTTTGGTGACAACAAAAACGTCGCCGCGCGGCGAACCCGAGGCGCGAATACCGGCACCGACCGCCGCCTCATTGTCATAGGCCTGCGCCGTATCGATGTGGCGAAAGCCAACACCCAGCGCCATCGCAACACTGTCGCGCGCCACCTCGTCCTTCAGCGGCCAGGTGCCAAAGCCGGGCGAGGGGATCGCTGGTGTTTTCATCAGCTATTCAGCCGCGATCATTTGCGGCTGGAAGTTTGCCAGGCTTTCGCGAACATGCCGCGCCAACGCCTCGATGGCTGTATTGGCCTTGCCGGGCTTTCGCACCAGCCCGATGTCAAAGCTGCCAAGCACCGGGAAGCCATCCTTTTCACCCAGCACGCGCATGCCGGGGCGCACGCAAAGTTCCGGCATGGCGCCGACCGCCAGCCCCTGGATGACGGCGGCATTCACCGCATTCGAATTGGGCGTCGAGTAGGCCACGCGGTATTTGCGCTTCTGCTTGTCGAGGGATTTGAGAACCTTGTTGCGCCAGTCGCAGCCAGCGTGTGAAACCGCAAGCGGCAAAACTTCCGCCATGTGTGCGCAGTGCCTGAGCGAGGTTACCCACACCAGCTGCTCGCGCCGCACTGGTTCTTCGGTAACGATGTCACAGCTATGGGTGACCACCGCCAAATCCATTTCGCTGCGCTTCACGCGATCAAACAGCACGCCGCTGTTCAGGCATTCAACATCCACCGTCACCAGGGGATGCGTGCGCGCAAAGCGGGCGAGGATTTCCGGCAGGAAACGGTCCGCATAATCATCGGGCGTGCCAAAGCGGATGGTGCCGGTAAGTTCCGGCTTGGTGAAGGCTGAAACTGCCTCGTCATTCATCGCCACCATGCGCCTGGCATAATCCACCAGCCGTTCGCCATCGGGCGTAAAGCGGCTCATGCGGCCATCCCGCGCAAACAGCGGGGAGGCCACCAAGTCTTCCAGCCGCTTCATTTGCATGGAAACCGCCGACTGGGTTTTGTTAACCTCCTCGGCGGCGCGCGTGAAACTGCCGAAGTCGGCAATGGCCAGAAACGTCTTCAACAGGTCGACATCAAGATTGGCAATCATCGCATACCTCATATCATCAACGTTTGTGATTGATACCATAAGATACATTCGTTGGACTGATCAATAGAAATCTTTATATTGGGGTCATCGCAAACGTTGTTTTTGCATATTTAACCCGCGGAAAACTAGGTTTTTCGCGTTAGAGGAGAATTGTGTCATGAGAGACTATGTAATGAACCGCGCCATTTCCCTTGAAGAAGGCCAGGGCTTTTCCATTGCCCGTCGCCTGTGGCGCAACTGGACTGCCCGCAAGCGGGTTGCCAGCCTGGGCCGCTTTGACGACTACATGCTGAAAGACATTGGCGTGACCCGTGATGAAGTGGAGTGGGCCGCAGGCCTGCCGCTGACGGTGAATGCCGCCTTGGCGCTGGAGGAAAAGGCCTTTTCCAGGCGTCACCAGGAAACCCTGAGCTAGGCAACCACGCGTGAGGCGGGCTGGCTTGCAAGCCGGCTTTCAATCCAGCCCGTTATGTCTGCCATCACGTCCTCCTTGCCGATGTCATTGAGCAAGTCATGGAAGTGGCCGTCATAAAGTTTCAGCGTCTTGTCGGCGGAACCTGCCGTGTCATGGAAATACTGGCTCCCGCTGGGGCGTGTCGCCTTGTCAACCGTGCCGTGCAAGATGAGCAAGGCAGGCTAATAAGCCGTAAATCCTTTTGGAGGCGCTTGCGGCGGCACAGAACTGCCACTGTTTTGGCGGGCTGCACTTCCTTGAACGTCAGCGGGTCGCTGTTCAGCGCCTTCACGGCTGCGGGGTCGCGCGAAAAATCCTCGTTCTTCAGTTTGAGCACCGGCAGCCGGGGTGCCACGTAGCTTAGCCCCTTGATGATGGCGAGGGCAAAGTCCGGTGCCGGCACCTGGAACGCGAAACTTTCACAGATCAGTCCTGCAAGTTCCGCCTGATGCTCAACCGTGTAAACACAGGATACCACACCACCGGCGCTATGGCCAAGCAGGAACACCGGCAACCCCGGTTCCCGCGACTTCGCCAGTTTCACCACCATTGCGAGGTCGCCCACATATTCGGCAACGTCATCGACATAGAAGCGCGCACCGTCCGACTTTCCGCGACCGCGCAAATCGAGTGCGTAAACGCTGAAACCCGCGCCCACGAATTGTTCAATTGCCCACTTGTATTGCCCGCTATGGGAATTCACACCGTGGCAGATGACGATGACGCCCCGCGGTCTCCCACCCGGCTTCATCGAACGCACAAAAATTTTGAGACCGCCTGAACCTTGAATGAATTCTTCCATCGCAGCGCCACCTTGCTCGTTGGCCACATCACCGGTTGCCTTCCAAATGAACAGTCAAAAAATGGCAAAAGATTGTTTGGCAGCCTAATTTTCTCACGATCACTTCCTGAATTTCACCTCGGCGACATTGTCCTTGTAGTCTTCCTTAGGATCTGCGCCGAGCAGCATTTTTATGCCGGCAAAAAAAGCTTGAATCATCAAGCCAGATCTCGGCGCGTTCGCAATCAAAGCGCATCAAGGCCAGTTTTGGATCGTCTTTGCCTCTTCATACCAGGCCGCAACAAAGCGGTTCCACAGCTTGTCGATCATGGCGCGGTCAGTGTCAAAGTCAGCCGCCCATGGACGGTTGCGAAAATGTCATGCCCCTTGGACACAAAAGTGGCCACCCCCTTGCGTATAACTATATCGCGGGAGTTCAATCAATGCGCCAATGCAAACAAGGTTCCTGCAATCAATTGATTTGCCGCATTTTACACGAGCGGCAATTAAACTGGCAATGCCGCCCCAATCATGGGTTTTATCGTTTGTGTTTCTTCTTCTTGCTTGGCGGTGGTGCCAGGCAGTAGCGAAACGGCATTTGCGGGGCTTTGCATCTGCAAATGATCGGCCGATCCTGACCAAGCCACACTTAGCACGCGCGCATCTCCCATGAGCGGCGTTAGCCGCCGCAGGACGTAGTTATGCTTGGCTTCGCTGGGCGCTGTCAAATAGCAGAGGCAGACGAATTGAACATGAGCCAAATCGATTTCTGGAAACTTGCCTGGGGTGATGACGTCTTCCGGCAGCATTTCATGGCGCACATTTTTTGTTTTCAACAGTGCCGAGAAGGCGAGGGTTGCCGCGAAGTTGAGGGGGCCATGCGCGGAAACGAGAAGCACAGGCACGGCAGTTTTTTCAGCATCAGTTTCATCGATGAACAGTTCATCCAGCATTTCCGAAAAGGAATGGGCGAGAGATGTTTGGTGTTCGATGGAGAGAACGCCGCGCAGCTGGTCCTGGTTGGCAAGCAACAGCCCGGGAACCGCAACGTCGTTTATAAAACCGTCGAGCCGGTTTTCCTTGAGAAACGGGTCCGCCAGTTCGGCTGCTTCGAGAGGATCGGATGCCAGCAAACGCTGATAGAACACATTATCCGGCGTTAGCACCGGCTCGCTGCCCAGCAGAACATCAAAGAAATTCAGGGACTCGATGTTGCGCCCGATCACCAGGAGGCCAATCGTCAGGGGTGTTGCGAGAATTAGGCCGATTGGCCCCCACAGCGCCGCCCAGAACGCGGCGGAGGCAACGATGGCAAAGGTCGACAGGCCCGTCATTTTGCCGAAGAATAAAGGCTCCAGCACCTGTCCAACCACAAGCTCAGCCGTAACGATGATTCCGGTTGTTATGAGCGCCAAAGTCCAGCCCTCACCGATGGCGGCAGCGATGATAATAGGAAATACGGCTGAAAGCAGCGTGCCCACATAGGGCACAAACCGCATGACGGCGGTCAGCACCCCCCACAGAACAGCCCCTGGTATGCCAATGAAGGCAAGCGCAACGCCGATGAACGCGCCGGTCAGCCCGTTGATAAGAACCTGGGTTGTGAAAAGCAGGCTTAAACGTTGGCCCGCCTCGTCCAGGGCGATGGTTGTCCGGTGAATATCGCCGGTGCCCCCCAAACGGATGAGCCTATTCCTTAAATCTTCCCGGTTGAACAAAATCAGCACAACCATGAGGATGACGATGCCCAGCTGTGTCATCGGATGTATCAAGATGGCGACGGCGGAAATGACGGGATCGAGGGGGCCAAAATTGCTTTCGCGCACCTCGACCGGAATGGGCTTGTCAGACGTATAATTTGTCAAAGAGGATTGTTGCGGTTGCTGTAACTCGGTTTGAAGGTCGCGCAAGACATTGGCGGCCTTCTCGATTGTACCCCCGCCCGATGTTGCAAATTTCAGGCTGCGTGCCTTTTCCCGTAAATTGCTTTCATAGCGCGGAAGGTCACCCGCCAGATTTGTCAGGCTGGTGGCAAGAACCGCGGTCAAGCCAAACAACACCGCAAACGCGATGCAAACGACGCTGATAATGGCGGCTGGCTTCGGTATCCGGAGTTTTTGCAAAGCCCTGACACAGGGGACAAGCAGCAGCGACAGCAATATTGCCAGCACAATCGGGATAAGGATGGGCTGGCCATAGTATAGAATTGCGCAAACCGCCAAAAAAATGATGAGGCCGTTCACAAGGTTCTGGCTTGCGGGCTGCCGGAACACGCTTTCGCTGAAAACTTTCGCAGGTATGGGTCGCATATTGAGTTGTTCCTTGCCCCGCATAACAACCACCGCTCCGCAAGCGCGAACGTGACTATGCGTCTGGGAAAACGGATTCGGGGAGAAATTGTTCCAAAGCTCCCAACGCCACAGTCAAAATCAGCTGGTTTGCGGCAAAAGCTGGAATGGAGGTTGATGGCCGATCGCCATTGTGGCCGATGTTACCGCCAGATGACCGTTGGCCGTTGGCGCGGGTTTCCGGCGGGCACGCCTGCCGCGTAGCCGAGTGTGAAGGCCGCTACAACATGCATGTCGGCGGCAGGCCAGAACACGCAACCCTCACCAAACGCGAGCACGAAATCTGCGAAGCCATGGGGCCGGACTTGAAAAAGCGCTGGCTGATTTTTGTCGGGATTGATGTGATCAGCGATTGCCTGACGGAGATTAACGTCACGTCACCCACGGGGATACGGGAAGTGAAGCGTTTCGGCGGGGAGGAGGTAAACTGCAACTTCTTAAGGAGCTGGTTCCCGTGGATATTCGTCCCATGTTCTTCCACGGTACTCGCGGCCAGCGGCTTTTTTGTTATTGCCGCCCCACTGTTTAAAGAAAAATGCCGTATCATTTTTTCGGCACTGCGTTTTTATTTGATCGATTTTCTCAGCCGCAACACACCACTCGCGGCATGCCCAAACTTGACCTGCCGACGCGCCGGAATCTGCCACCATCTCGCCCAGAATGGAAAATGCCTGAAAGACTGTTTCAAATCCTGCGACGATCAGCGCCTAGCGCTGGCCATCAAGCTCGAAAAAATCGCAATACAATTTGGAGCGCCGCCCTATGATCCCAATGAACCGCCAATGACAGAACCAATGACAGAAGATGAAAGGAGCGAGGTTAAAATAGATCTCAGAAAAGCGCTGGATACCCTCAAGGCCGAAAATCCGGAGATATACAGATGATGTTCACTAAATGTTCTTGCGACGGAGAATGATCTGGGTTAGCGTCTTGTTTCTATTGGCAGGGGAATGGCGATGACATCACGGGTTGCGACGGTGGCGTTTCAGGGCATTGAGGCCGTGGCGGTTGATGTCCAGGCGCAGTTTCTGTCCGGCGCCGTGCAATTTCATATCGTGGGGTTGCCCGACAAGGCGGTGGCGGAAAGCCGCGAGCGGGTGCGGGCCGCCCTCTATGCCATCGGTTTGGGGCTTCCGGGCAAGCGGCTGGCGATCAACTTGTCGCCCGCCGATTTGCCCAAGGAAGGCAGCCATTTTGATCTGCCGATTGCGCTGGCCGTGCTTTCAGCGCTTGGCGTGTTGCCGCCGGATTTTCTCAACCGCTATGTCGTGCTGGGCGAGCTTGCCCTTGATGGCGCGCTGATGGGCGTTGCCGGCGCCTTGCCCGCCGCCATTGCCGCCAACACCAAGGGCATGGGCCTGATCTGCCCCAAGGCATCGGGGGCGGAAGCCGCATGGGCGGGCGAGGACATTGACATCCTGGCGCCTGATAATCTCATCCAGCTCATCAACCATGTGAAGGGAACCCAGGTTCTCTCGGCGCCGAAGCCTGCGCTTGCGGCAGAGCCCGGTGTGCTGCCGGACCTCCGCGATATCAAGGGCCAGGAAAGCGGCAAGCGCGCTTTGGAAGTGGCGGCGGCGGGCGGCCATCATCTGCTGATGGTCGGGCCTCCGGGTGCCGGCAAGTCCATGCTGGCGCAGCGCATGCCGTCCATCCTGCCGCCGATGGACCCCCGCGAAATGCTGGATGTGAGCATGGTGGCCTCGCTCGGCGGCGAGCTTAAAGACGGCAGGCTTTCGCAGCGGCGGCCGTTCCGGGCGCCCCATCATTCGGCTTCCATGCCGGCCCTGGTGGGCGGCGGGCTTCGCGCCAAGCCGGGGGAAATGGCGCTGGCGCATCACGGTGTCTTGTTTCTCGATGAACTTCCCGAATTTCAGCCGCGCGTTTTGGAATCACTGCGGCAACCCCTGGAGACTGGTGAAACCGTGGTGGCGCGCGCCAATTATCACGTGACTTATCCGGCACAGTTTCAGCTCATCGCCGCCATGAACCCCTGCAAATGCGGCATGGCGGGAGAGCCGGGCCACACCTGCCGCAAGGGTCCGCGTTGCGCCTCCGATTACCAGCAGCGGATTTCCGGCCCGCTGCTCGACCGCATGGATATCCAGATTGAATTGCCGGCAGTGCGCATTGCCGATCTCACCTTGCCTGCGCCCAAGGAGACGAGCGCCGATGTGGCGCTGCGCGTGGCGGCGGCAAGGCTTCGGCAGCGCGAGCGCTTCATCAAACTGGGCATGGCGCATCTCCGCACCAATTCGCAGGCCGATGGCGCGCTGCTTGAAGAGATTGTGCAACCTGATCAAGCGGGCCTCAAACTCATGCGCGATGCGGCGGATGCGATGGGGCTTGTCAGCCCGCGGCTATCACCGGGTGTTGCGCGTGGCGCGAACCCTGGCCGACCTTGATGGGCGCGACCCAGGTCTCGCGCCTGCATATTGCCGAGGCGCTGAGCTACCGCCAGAAACTGGCGGCGTTCCAGGCTGCGGCGTGATCAGGCCGCGTCGGCATACTCCGCCCCGGTCTTGGCACCGGTGATATAGGCGACGACGTCCTGACCGCTGGTTTCATGCTTCAACAAGTTCGCCACGATCCGCCCGCGGCGGAAGACGACGATGCGGTCCGCAAGATCGAAAACCTGCCGCATGTTGTGTGAGATCAGGACCAGCGGCTCGCCGTTGGCTTTCAGGGTTTTGACGATATTCTCGACCTGCGCCGTCTCGGCGACCCCGAGTGCAGCAGTCGGTTCGTCCATGATGATGAGGCGTGAGGCAAACGTCGCCGTACGCGCAATCGCCACGCATTGCCGCTGCCCGCCCGACATGTTGCGGATCGTGTTGGCGAGGTTGGGGATCTTCACGCCGGTCCGCTCCAGCGCATTGCGCGTCGACTCACGCATGGCCTTGCGGTCAAGGATCGAAAATGGCCCGAGGTTAAACAGAATTTTTTCGCGTCCGAGGAACAGGTTCGATGGCACATCGAGATCATCGGCGAGCGCCAATGTCTGGAACACCGTCTCTATACCTTCCTTGCGGGCGTCAAGCGGCCCCTTGAAACTGACTTCCTTGCCATGAAAAATGATCTTGCCCCGCGTTGGTTGCTCAACGCCGGTGATCTGGCGCACAAATGTGGATTTGCCAGCACCATTGTCACCCATGATGGCGACATGCTCGCCTTCGCGCAGCTCGAAGTCAGCGTTTTCCAGCGCGTGAACACCACCATAATGTTTGGTCAAGCCTTCGGTTTTCAGTACGACTTCGGACATGGTTAGCTCCTTGAAGCTCTGCGGCGCTGGCGCAATTGGTCGAGAACAACAGCGGAAACGATAATCACGCCCATCACCATCTCCTGGTAATAGGCATCGAGCCGCATGAATGTGAAACCGGAGATGATGACGCCGAAAATCAACGCGCCCAAAACCGTGCCGATGATGGAGCCGCGTCCACCTGACAGCGACACACCGCCGATGACCGTCATGGCGATGGCTTGCAGTTCATACATCACACCCATGCCGGCTTGAGCCGTCAGGTTCTTGGAACTCAAGACAATGGCCGCGATGGAAGCGAGAGCGCCGGCGATGGTGTAAACCAGAATCTTGTGGTTTTCGACCTTGATGCCAACAGTGCGTGAAGCATCTTCATTGGAGCCAATCGCATAGCAGTGCTTGCCGTATTTTGTGTAAGTCAAGATGAGTTGGAAGAGGATGGCAAGGACGACGAAAATGACGACCGGCCACATGCCCTTGCCGATGGCGGCGAAACTTTCAGTCGGGAAAGAAATTGGATTTCCCTTCGACCACCATTTGGAAAATCCGCGCGCTGAAACCATCATGCCAAGTGTGGCGATAAAAGGCGGAATGCGCGTGTAGGCGATGATGGCCCCGTTCACGAACCCCGCAAAAACGCCGCAGGCAAGGCCCACCAAAATGGGAATGATGACAGGCAAATCAAGCCAGCCAAGCTCAGGAAAAATGGCCTTGGGATTGGGATTGCCATTCACAATGGCAACTTGCGCGAAAGACATCGCAATCATCGCCGTTGCGCCAACAATGGAGCCGGACGACAAATCAATGCCGCCGGAGATGATCACCTGCGTCACCCCAAGCGCAATGATGCCAACGATGGAGACTTGCAGGATGATGACCTGCAGGCGCAGCTCGTTAAAGAAAGTCTTTGCATCAGGCTGCGAATTCAGCAGAAAGCTTTCGCCGAGAAACAAGCGCCCCAGAGTTTCGAATATCGCAACAATGAGCACCAGCGCCAACAGGATATTGAGTTCATTTGGCCACGTGCGCTTCGACGCATCATAAGCGACACCTCCAACACCCTGATTAGCTTGTGCCACGGTCACCCTCCCCTTCAACTGCTCCACGCTTTTTTCGGCAATCCTAGCCGATGTGTTGGTTTTGTGAAGCCAGTTTTTGTCGCCTCAATGCGATGCACCTTTTGAAGCGGCAAAAGCGGCCTGAAAAAATGAGCGGCACCGAAGCGCCGCTCATTCCACTTCAGTAGAGAAGGACTTAGTTCTTCTTCATGTAGTTGTCGATGTTGGCTGGCGTTACGAGTTCGAACGGGATCCAAACCTTCTGTTCAACGGCTTCGCCCTTGGCGAGCTTGATTGCAGCGTCAAGAGCGCCTGCGCCCTGGCCAGCAGCGTTCTGGAACACTGTCGCGTCGAGATCGCCAGCCTTCATGGAAGCCAAAGCATCCTGGGTTGCGTCAACGCCGCCCACGATCATGGTCTTCATGTCAACGCCAGAAGCCTTCATCGCCTGGATGGCGCCAATGGCCATTTCGTCGTTGTTGGCGATCACGGCGTCATAGGGTTTGCCGGCCGATATCCAGTTGGTCATCAGGCTCTGGGCCTGGTCACGCGACCAGTTGGCGGTCTGCTCGTCAACGATGTTGAGCTTCACAGCGCAACGGCCATCACCCATCACGTCATGGATGTCCTTGGTGCGTTGCACGGCGGCCTGGTTCGAGAGTTCGCCAACCATGATATAGACATTGGCTTCGGTCTTTGCCAGCAGCCTTCAAAAGGTTGCAGACCTCGATGGTTTCCAGCGTGCCTGAGTCGACTTCGTTTGAGGCAACGAAAGCCTGATTGTCTGGCAATGTGTCAATGTTGATTGGCTGGCGATTCACGTAAACCAAGGGGATGCCGGCAGCTGCAGCAGCATCCGACATGGCCTGTGTTGCTGATGTGTCAACTGGGTTTACGATGATGGCCTGCACGCCCGAAGCGGCAAAGTTCTTGATCTGGTCAAGCTGCTTGGCAACATCATTGCCAGCATCTTCGATCTGAACTGAAGCGTCCATACCCTTTGCCTGTGCTTCAATGCCGTTGCGGAGAACGGTGAGGAAGTTGTCGTCAAATAAAGCCATCGAGACGCCGATTTTTGTTTCCGCAAGAGCCGAACCTGACATCAATGTAGCCATGGCAGCGGCAAGAATGTATTTCTTCATATTTCTATCTCCTCCATAAGAGTGTCCGGTCGCACTCAATTGTTAGCCGGATTTAGGGTAACACTTATAGACAGCATTATCAGGCCCTGGTTCCAATCCGCTGGCGCGCGGGCAGAATCAAGGCATGTTTGGCCTAATGCTGGAAAACATTTTTAACCTCCCAAACTTTCCCAGTTGCGCTTTGTAAGTAGCGCATTATGAGTAAGCAGGAACCAAGATGGAATATTTGATACACCCCGATCCCAATTTGAACAGAATATTCCAAGTTTAGCGAGAGTCAAACAATCCGAAGTGACGTCACAGAGAAACTTTCATTTTCTATCATATCAACAACGCTGGCGTTTGATAGAAATTGTCAGATATTTTCGCTGATATATATTTCAGCCTGAAGCTGGACTAAAATATGGCTTTCGCGACGATCTGAGCTTGCGGCGCGCGCCATTGATTCAATGGTGTGGGCAGCCAAGGCGGCAGTCGGTGTGGCCAAAACCATATCAATGGTTCCATCAATCAGGGCGCTGCGGGTGATGGGCATGAGCTCGTTACAAACGGCAATAATGCGTGAGCCCGCATTTTCATCGCGGAGCGCGCGCACCATGCCTTCCACACCGCCGCCCGACATGTAAATGCCCACCAGATCCTCGTTGGATGAAATCATGTCTTCCACCGCCTCATAGGCAATGCGCTGGTCATCAAGGTTGACCAGTGGTTCTAGAACCTGAAACCGCGGTGCGTTCTCACGCATGTAGCTCCGGAAGCTGATTTCGGCAGTTTCCTGGCTGAGATAGCGGTGACTTCCCAGAAGAATGCCAATTTTCCCCGCTTTCTTTGCCAGCCGGGAAATGGTCCAAGCTGCTGTTCTGCCGGTTTTTCGGGCATCAACGCCAATATAGCCGGACCGCAGCGGCGTGGTGAGATCGCTGAGCAGCGTGAAGACGGGTTTGCCCATCCCCACGATTTCCTCAACCGCTTCACTTACGAGGGGGTGATCAACCGCTACCACGGCCAAAACATCGACGCGCGCGCCGATCTCGCGGATTTTTGCCGCGATAAAGGAGGGCACAAGCTCATCCATGAACTCGATAACCGCCTTGCCGCGGATATCAGTGGTGGACTTGGTTGCGGCCTGCAACTCAGCGGCCAGCGCCCTGTAGAAATCATCATCGCGTTTTTGCAGCAGAAAACCCAGTGTGCATTGCTTCACTTCGGTGAGGCGCTGCCTGAGAAGCCCGGTCGCGTGATAGCCGATCGATTCTGCCGCCGACACGACGCGCAAGGCGGTGTCTTCCCGCACCGGTAGGCGGCGGTTCAAGACACGATCAACCGTTGCCACACTTACGCCTGCGACCCTCGCAAGGTCTGAAATCGTTGCCCGCTTGCCCACCACACTTCTCCAAAATACATTTCCCTCCTAGCACATGAAAGTATTTGATGCAATTTGATAGATTATATCAAATACTGATTGTGTGATCAGGAAAGCCCGGTTATGTCTACCCGCCTGCTCGGAGTTCGGAGACTAATTGAATGAATGTTATTGCCACGCCGCGCGACTATGGACTTCTCGGCCGCGATTCAAAAATTGCCGAGGAAATGGGCTTGGCCTCGGCCCAATGGTATCAATGCCCCATCCCGCGCAAACGCTTGAAGGAGCTCATGCAACGGAAAGATGCGCCCGCCATCCGTGATACCTTGATCTGGTTTCTTTCCTTTGCGGTGACTGGCGGCCTTGCGATCTATTTCTGGCCGACATGGATGGCGCTGCCATTTTTCCTGGCTTACGGCGTGCTCTATGGCTCATCCACGGATTCACGCTGGCATGAATGCGGACACGGCACCGCTTTCAAGACCCGCTGGATGAATGACGCCGTCTATCACATCGCCTGTTTCATGATCATGCGCGAGCCAACAGTCTGGCGCTGGAGCCACACGCGGCATCATACGGATACGATCATCGTGGGCCGCGACCCGGAAATCGCCATCATGCGGCCCACGTGGATATTAAAAGTAATTTCCATGTTCTTTGGCATTCCGCAAACCTGGGCTGCGATCAAGGGCATTGCCCGCCACGCCGCGGGCCACATGACAGATGAAGAGAAAAGTTTCATTCCGGAAATGGAGCGGGGGCGGGTTTATCTCGTGGCGCGGATTTGGCTGGCCATCCATCTGTCGGTTGTTGCCATCGCACTTGCAACCGGTTCACTGCTTCCGGTTCTGCTGGTGGGTCCGCTTCCGACCATGTACGGTGCCTGGGTGCATATCCTCACCGGCCTTACCCAGCATGGCGGCTTGGCTGAGGACGTACTCGACCATCGCCTCAACAGCCGCACGGTTTACATGAACCCGGTTTTGCGCTTCATTTACTGGAACATGAATTACCATATTGAACATCACATGTTTCCGATGGTGCCCTATCACGCATTGCCCGCGCTGCATGAGGATTTGAAACCCTATTTGCCAAAGCCGAGCGCCAGTGTGTTTGAAGCCTACCGCGAAATCATTCCGGCGCTGCTTCGCCAGCGCCGCGAACCCGCTTGGCATATTGAACGGAAATTGCCAGAAGGCGTTACACCTGTCATTGCAGCCCAAGAGTGAGAACATAAATAATGAGCCAGTGGATTGAAGTTTGTGCGGTGGATGACATCGACGAAGAAGACGTGATGAAATTCGACCACAAAGGGCAGACCTTTGCGATCTACCATTCGCCTGACAACAAGTTCTATGCAACGGACGGGCTTTGCACCCATGAGAAAGTCCATCTCGCCGATGGACTGGTGATGGACCACATCATTGAATGCCCCAAGCACAATGGCCGGTTCGACTATCGCAACGGCGCCGCCAAGGGCGCGCCCGCCTGTGTCAACCTCAAAACCTATCCGACAAAAACCGAATCCGGCAAGGTCCTGATCGACATTGGCCAATAGTATGCCCGAAGCTGGCATGGTAATTGTTGGCGGCGGCAAGGCCGGTGCGCGGGCCATTGTGGCGCTGCGGGAAAATGGCTGGACAGGCTCCATCACGCTGGTTTGCGATGAAGCGCTGCTGCCATACGACCGGCCACCGCTTTCCAAAGCCGCCATCACCGATGAAGCGGAGCATGAGCCAAGCTACCTTCTCGACGACGGCATGATTGCCTCGCTCGGTGCCACGCTTCTGCAGGGCGCTGCCGCCATTTCAATCGACAGAAACCAAAAATCCGTCGCTCTCGCAAATGGCGCCAACATTTCCTATGACCGCCTGCTGCTTGCAACGGGTGCTGAACCCCGCAGGCTTGCACAACCGGGCGCCGAGCGCGCCCTGATGCTGCGGGATTTGGCCGACGCTAAAACCATTCGACGGGTTTTCACGCCAGGCACATCAGTTGCGATTATCGGCGGCGGATTCATTGGGCTTGAACTTGCCGCAAGCGCTACAAAACGGGGATGCAGTGTAACCGTTATCGAAGCCCAACCCCGCATTCTCATGCGCGGCGTTCCAGAGGAAATTTCCCGGGTGGTGGCCCAACGTCACAAGCACGCCGGATGTACGATCTTGGCGGCGACAAGCGTTGAACGCATCAGCGACAAATCTGTGGTTCTCTCGGACGGAACTGAAGTTGCGGCAGATGTTGTTATTGCCGGAATTGGCGCCTCGCCGCGAACAGGGCTTGCAGAGCAAGCCGGGCTTGCAACCGACAATGGCATCGCGTGCAACGCCCTTTTGCAAACATCCGACCCCTTTATTTTTGCAGCGGGTGACTGCTGTTCCTTTCCCCATGCAGCATTTGGAAACACCCGCATGCGGTTCGAGGCGTGGCGCAATGCTTCCGACCAGGCGATTGTCGCGGCTGAAAACATGCTGGGCGGTGAACGCAGCTATGACGTTGTGCCGTGGTTCTGGTCCGACCAGTTTGACCTGACGCTGCAAATTGCCGGCCAGCCCCACCTGGGGACGACTGCGGTTCGGCGTCAAGTGAAGGATGATGCCTTCATCCTTTGCCACATGAACGCAGACGGACGCTTGGTCGGCGCCAGCGGCATTGGGCCGGGCAATGCAATCGCCCGCGATATCCGCCTTCTGGAAATGCTGATTGGCAAGCGGGCTAAGCCTGACCCATCATCACTGGCAGATGCATCATTTCAGCTCAAATCCCTGCTTCGATCCTAGAGCATGTCCCGCCAAAGTGTGAAGCGGTTTGGCGGTCGGGACATGCTCCAACATATTGATCTGGAGCGATTCCTTTTCGGCGAGATGATTCCATCTCGCCGGGAAGCGCTCTAGACCGCCGAGCAGCGGCCAGCGCCCGAGCAGATCGTGTCGCGTCTTTCCATAATGGCTATGGATCAGGGCAAACTCGTTAACCCGCCATCGCACAGGATCGACGGCCCGCCGGCCGCTGAACCCATCGCTGTAAGCCAGGGTGATATGGGGTATTAACTTTGGCGTCGGCCGGACCATCAGCCCTGCGGCGGCCAGTGCGGCGCCAAGCCTTCGTTCCAATTCCTTCAGCGGCTGGATATCGTTATCTGGCAGCAGTGTGACCGGTTTTTTCGCAGCGGTTGACTTGAAAGTTATCACGCTCTCAAAACAGATATCAAACGGCGGCGCGGCCACCGACGCGGCAGCTTTGCAGGCTGCGGCCACCAGGTTTTCCGGCAGGGCATCGTAGCTTCCAAGCGGATGCAGGGTAATATGCAGCCGATCCGCAGCGATCAGTGTGCCGCGCAATCCAAGTTCATGGAACAAAACCTGCCGCCACTCTGTAATCTCGACGGCGGTCTCATGCGGCGGGAGAATCGCAAAGAACAATACATGCGTGGGTTTCTGCAGCAGGGATCCTGACGAAGGCGGGCGAGGGGCAGTGTCGTTGTCGAAAAATGAAAGCTGCTCGGCCATCATGTCCTCTCCATGCGGTTCTGGGATGCCGTTTCAGATAGCACAGCAAAGCAGCATACAGACAGATTTGCCGTGAAGCGTGACAAACTTTTTAAAACTCTGTCGAATTGTAGTGGGCCAATGCATGGTCGCGAAAGGACTGCCGCTGACATATCAAAATTGGCGCGCCCTAAGAGATTCGAACTCCTGACCCCCAAATTCGTAGTCTGGTGCTCTATCCAGCTGAGCTAAGGGCGCGCGATGTCGCAGGAATGGGCCTCCTTAATACGGGCGCGCGGCCAAAGCAAGCTTTAGAGTTTCGGATCCAATGGCATTGGGTGGCACAGTGGGCGGAAATCCCGCATACAGGACTATAAACCTTGCATAGGCCTTTAAACACACAGAGAAGGCCCTGGGGCGGGTTTGCGGAGGGTCCGGCTAGGGTGGTGGCCCACAGGGGTAAATTCCTGTCCTTGGGCCGTTTAAAGGTCATAGGATTAAATTCTATTTAAGGTAGTAAAATCCTGTCTTACGCCTTGAGCGATGCCTTGCTTTCGCCGTTGCTGCGCACCGGCCGCAGCTGCGTGACATGGTCGGGAATGCTCACCACAAAAACCGTTCCCGCATCGGACGTTGACCGCATGGCAATATTGCCGCCGTGGGCGCGCACCAGTTCTGCGGCGATTGCCAGCCCAAACCCGTGCCGCCTTGGCGGGCGGCACTTTGGAAGGCCTCAAACAGCTTGTCGCGGATCTGTTCGGGAACGCCGGGGCCGTTGTCCCGGATCTCAATCAATGTCACGCTGCCTTCACGGCCCGCCCGCAGCGTAATCATGCCGTCAGGCGCATCGGGCCTTTCCGCATGCATGGCCTCAACGGCCTGCACCGCGTTGCGAACCAGATTGGTGAGCACGCGGGAAAGCTGTTCGCGGTCCGCATCCACATTGAGGTTGGCAGTGCAATTGTTGTTAAGCTTCAGGCGCTGCACATCCTTCACGACGGTTGTCTCGAAGACCTCGTCAACAATTTCGCGCAAGTCCAGAATTTCCCGTTGCGGCGGCAATTCCTGGGCCCTGCCGAATTTCAGGGTCTGGCTCAGGAAGTCTATCGCCCGGTCCAGCGAGCCAATGAGTTTTGGCGCAAATCTTTTGACGGTTGGATCGTCCACCAGCGACAGGCGGTCAGAGATGAGCTGCGCTGACGTCAGCATGTTGCGCAAATCATGGCTCACTTTGCTTACGGCCAAACCCACGGCCGCAAGATGGTTCTTCTGTTGCAGCATGGTTGCAAGCTCGCTTTGCATGTCGTGCAATTCGTGCTCGGCAACGCCAATCTCGTCCTGCCGGGCGCTGGGCGTGATGATGCGGGAAAAATCTTCAGGGTTACGCCCGAAGTCCACCATGTTGCGCGTCAGCCGCTGCATGGGCTTCACCAGCAGCCAGTTCAGCGCGGCAAAAATCATGCTGGCCACCAGCAGCGAGAGAACGATGGAGAGCACAAGGATATTGAAGGCATAGCCTAACATGGCCTTGCGCAGGGCGTTTTCTTCAAGGGCGATTTCAATGAGGTCACCCGACATGTTGGGCGGGAAATCGATGACACTGATAATGCGGTCCTTGCCAAGCACCATGGCGCCAAAGGCATCCTTGATCGCGTCATACCACATGCTGGTGCGCAGATCGAAACTGGCGTCAATCATGTGATCGCCATCGGCCCGCAAAACCAGCTTGCGGCTCTCGCCCTTTTGCAGCGAAACCACAAGCACGCCGGCACCCTTCAAAATTTCACTGCGCAAATCACTCGAGACAATCTGGTCAGGCGCCGCTTCTGCCGCAAGGGCTGCAATCTCGGCCTGGGCAATGCGCCCCTTGAGCCATTGCAGGCGGAAATTTGCGATGGAAGGCAGGAAGATCAGCACTTCGCCCAGCATGACAAAGATGATCGTCAGCAAAAGAACTTTGCCGGAAAGTCCGCGCGAAACACCTGTGTGGGCAGATTTATGGGGCATCATCTTCCTATTTTATCAAAACCATTTTAGCCAATTTATGACCCGCCGCACATGGGGGTTTGTTGCAAGGCCGGAATAGTAAGTAACTGCCACCCGGCGATTAATCTCTCCAAGCGTGGGATAGGGCGCTACCATGCCGGCCAGCGCCTTTATCTTGAGGCCGTTGCTCATGGCGAGAACCCAAGGCTGGATAAGCTCGCCCGCCTGCTCGCCCACAATGCTGACGCCCAGAATTTTCCCGCCTCTGCCGACAATGGCCTTCACCAGGCCTTTGGTTTTCCCCTCGGCCTGCGCCCGGTCATTGTCGCGGAAGGGCCAGCGGATGACGCGAACCGAATTGCCGAACTGCGCCGTGGCCGTGGCCTCCGTCATCCCGACATGGGCAAGCTCCGGGCTGGTGAAGGTAACGTAAGGAATGTTGCCGGTGCTGTTCCTGACCGGCAGTTTGAACAGGGCGTTGCGGATAACAAGGCCTGCGTGATAGCCCGCCACATGCGTGAATTGCAGGCCGCCTGCCACATCGCCTACGGCATAGATGTGTTTCTGTGATGTGCGCAACGACTTGTCGACGGTAACCCCGTGCTTGCTGTAGGCAACGCCCGCCGCCTCAAGATTGAGGCCTTCGACATTGGCAACACGGCCCGTTGCCACCAGCAAATGGCTGCCTGTGATTTTCCCGTGCATCTCGGTATCAACCGCAAATCCGGATTTTGCTTTCGAAACATTTTTGATTGCCGTGCGCGCCAGAATTTTTACGCCGTCGCTCCGCAGGCTCTCCAGCACGATGCTGGTCAGTTCGGGATCATCCTTGCCAAGCGCATCGAAGGCTTCAATGACCGTCACCTCTGAGCCCAGCCGCCGATGGGCCTGCGCCATTTCCATGCCGATGGGGCCGCCGCCAATGATGACCAGATGTTCGGGCAGGATTTTATTGTCGAACAGGCTTTCATTGGTGAGATAGTCAACATCAGCAAGGCCCGGAATGGATGGAACGCCGGCGCGCGAACCCGTGGCGATGACGAATTTGCGGGCCGCAAACACGCCTTCACTGGTTTCAACCGAATGCGCATCGCGGAATTTGGCAGCCGCCTGCACAACTTTCACCCCAAGCCCTTCAAACCGTTCGACCGAGTCTATGGGTTCAATTGCTGCAATCACGTCATGCACATAGGCATGAACCTTCTTGAATTCCACCTGCGGCTCTTGCGGCCTTATGCCATAGCGGCTGCCGCTCCGCATCGCATGGGCCTGTTTTGAGGCCGCAATCAGCGCCTTGGAGGGAACGCAGCCATAATTCAGGCAGTCGCCGCCCATCTTGCCCTTTTCGAATAAAATGACGCTTTGGCCAAACTGCGCCGCAGCTGCCGCCACCGAAAGGCCACCGGAACCCGCCCCGATGACGGCGATATCATAGATCATGGTTTGGCCCTGAGTTTCTTGAATACGACCGGAATAAGCGCCACCACACCAAGGGCGGCAAAAGCAAACAGCAATTGCGGCGTGATCACCGAGGACAGCGAAAGTTCAAAGCGGCAATTGTCAGGGCCATTTGCGCTCACACAAGAATCATAAGTTGATTTCTGCGCTTCAATGACGCTGTCGAGTCCAGCACCCACAAAGCTGAACGCGATCGTCGCGGGAATGACACCGATAATCGTTGCAATCACGTAGATACGAAGACGGACATGGGCAAGGGCCGCCGCGATATTGACGAGCCAGAACGGAAACAGCGGCACCAGCCGCAGGAACAGCATGTAATTAAAGGCATCCCTCGCAAAGCCCGCCTGAATGCTGGACAAGATAGGCCCTGCCTTGCGGGCCAGAACATTTTGCATTGATGTCTTGGCAGCCAGAAAAATGAGTGTGGCGCCGGCCGTGGCCGCCAGCACACTGGCAGTGGCGCCTAGCGCCCAACCGAACATGAGCCCGCCAGCGACAGTCAAAAGCGTAGCACCCGGTACCGACAGCGCAACGGCAGAGATGTAAGCCACAACAAAAGTTAACAGTGCAAGCGCGAGATTATCAGCAACGAGTTGCTTCAACCCGTCCCGGTGCTTGGCAATTTCCTCCAGGGTCAACCTTTCATGCAAACCCAGCGCATAAGCGGCGATCATCAGGCAAAGGATGATCACAAGCGGCAGCCAGCGCCAATTGCTCTTAACCTGGTGATGCGTTGGCGACTGTTGCGGCACGATAATACCTTGCTTGAATCCCCAATTCATGCCGCATAACCTCGCGCGATCATAGCCCCTCTCACGGCCAATTGAGAACTGTTCAGCTTGCGTGTTGGCCCCGTGAAGGCCAGGTTAAGCAGCGCAGCCAAAACCAATTCGTGCTTTCCAGCCTGATGCGTTGACTTTCCTCAGACTTTCCCCCTATAACCCGCCAGAATTCCTTGAAGCGAAAAATTTTTGCGCCTGAAGGCACCGCTCTTGCTTTTCGAAGCAATGGTCCATGTATCTGAAAATACTGGTGTTTTGATAGCGTATTAAGACATTACGGAGACTTATCGTGAAGCGCACTTACCAACCGTCCAAAATCGTTCGCAAGCGTCGGCACGGCTTCCGCAGCCGCATGGCGACAGTTGGTGGCCGCAACGTGATCACCCGCCGCCGCGCCAAGGGCCGCAAGCGGCTCTCGGCTTAATCCAACGGTAATGGAACACCTTAGGCGTCGGCAGGATTTTGTTGCCGCCGCGAGGGCATTGTCCGAAGCCACACCCGGCCTGGTGGTGCAGGCGCGCAATCGTCTGGATGAAAATGCGCCGCGACTGGGATTTACCTGCAGCAAGAAAATCGGCAATGCCGTCACGCGCAATCGCTCCAAGCGCCGCATGCGTGAAGCGGCGCGGATTGTTTTGACGCAGCAGGCGCAGAGCGGTTTTGATTATGTGCTGATTGGCCGGATGGCCACCGCCACGCGATGTTTCGCTGACCTGCAAAATGATTTAAAAGCTGCCTTGAAGCGGCTGCACCGGGGGCCGCATGAAGTGGCTGGCAAGGGTAACTGATGAACGACATCAACAACAAGAATTTCATTCTGGCCATCGTGCTGTCCATGGCGATCATTTTTGGCTGGCAATATTTTTACGCAAAGCCCTTGGCCGACAAGATCCAGCAGCAAACCACCACGGAACAGCCGGCAACAACAACGGCACAGGTGCCGGGCACAGCCCAACCCGCCGTTCCGGTTACCCGCGACCAGGCCTTGTCCACCGCACCACGCTTGAAAATCGAAACGCCTGAATTGCAGGGCTCCATCAATTTGACCGGCGCCCAGCTTGATGATCTTCATCTCACGCAGTACCGCGAAACCATTGATCCCAAGAGCCCGACGATCGCTCTCTTGTCGCCGGCAGGTTCACCCAATGCTTTTTTTGCCGAGCAAGGTTTTGTGGGCGCAGCCGGAACAACAGCAAAGTTGCCTGATTCCAAAACCCAATGGCAGGCTCCCGCTGACGCTGTGTTGAGCGTTGGAAAACCGGCAACCCTGACATGGGACAACGGCGCGGGGCTGATTTTCACCCGCCAGATTTCGATTGACGACCAATATGTTTTCTCGATCACCCAAGGCGTGCAAAACAATACCGCTGCCGCTGTGGCGCTCATCCCTTACGGCCGCATTCAGCGCCAGGATACGCCTGTCACCGCCGGTTTCTGGGTGTTCTTTGAGGGCATGTTGGGCTACGTTGGCGATAAGCTCCAGGAAGTCCATTACAAGGACGTTGTAGGTGCAACTGAGCCAACGAAAGTTGACAGCAAGGGCGGTTGGGTTGGCTTCACCGATAAATACTGGGCCGCTGCATTAATCCCTGACCAGACACGCGATATCAGCACCACCTTCCAGCATCAGCTTCAAAACAATCGTGACGTCTATCAAACCGATTATCTCGCCAAGGATGCGATCGTTGTTCAGCCTGGCGGCAACGCGCTTTATCAGGACCAGCTTTTTGCCGGTGCCAAGGTTGTAAAAACCATTCAGGCCATCGGTGAGAAGTACAAGATTCCAAAGTTTGATCTCATGATTGACTGGGGCTGGTTTGAGTTCATCACCAAGCCGATGTTCTATCTGCTCGAATTCATCAAGGGCATTGTCGGCAACTTCGGCATCGCCATTCTGATTGCAACGGTTCTGGTGAAGCTCGCGGTGTTCCCGCTTGCCAACAAGTCCTATGCCTCGATGAGCAAGATGAAAAAGCTGCAGCCGGAAATGGCAAAGCTCAAGGAGCTTTATCCCGATGACAAGCTGAAACAGCAGCAAGGCATGATGGAGCTTTACAAGCGCGAAAAAGTTTCGCCCGTCTCGGGGTGCTTGCCGGTCGTGGTCCAGATCCCGGTTTTCTTCTCGCTCTATAAAGTGATCCTCACCTCCATCGAATTGCGACACGCGCCTTTCTACGGCTGGGTGCATGATCTTTCAGCTACCGGATCCGACCAACCTGTTTAACCTGTTTGGATTGATCCCATGGTCGCCGCCACTCTTTCTCGCACTCGGCATCTGGCCCATTCTCATGGGCGTTACCATGTGGGTGCAGATGCGCCTCAACCCGACGCCACCCGATCCGGTTCAGGCCAGCCTTTTCAACTGGATGCCCATCATCTTTACTTTCATGCTGGGCAGCTTCCCCGTCGGCCTCGTCATTTATTGGGCCTGGAGCAACCTGCTGTCCATTCTGCAGCAGTCCTTCATCATGAAGCGCCACGGCGTTGATATCGATCTCCTTGGCAACATCCGCGAAAGCCTGCCCTTCCTCAAGAAGAAGCCGGCGGCTTGAGCGAGCGCTTCAATAGCGATCAACTTTTGGCGGGGCGCAGATTATTTTCTGCGCCTTCGTCCTTTATTATGGGCGTTGCAGCGCTCCATCAACTGCCGCCTGTCAAGGGTGTTGAAATCGCCTTTGCCGGGCGCTCCAATGTGGGCAAATCATCGCTCATCAATGCGCTGACAGGCGTAAAGGAATTGGCGCGCGCTTCCAACACGCCGGGCCGAACCCGCGAGCTTAATTTCTTCAATATTGCGGACGCCATGACGCTCATCGACATGCCAGGCTATGGCTATGCCAAGGCGCCCAAGAAGGAAGTGAAGAAATGGCAATCCATGCTGCGCGGCTATCTGCGCGGAAGGCCGGGATTGACCCGCGCCTTCGTGCTCATTGATTCCCGCCATGGCGTTTTGGCCGCCGACAATGAGATGTTTGATCTCCTCGATGAATCAGCCGTCACCTATCAATTGGTGCTTACCAAGATTGACAAGCTGAAGCCCGCCGAAGTTGAGAAAGTCTACGCCGAAACCCAAGCTGTGGCGGGCAAGCGCGCTGCGGCTTTTCCCTTGATCCACGCAACCTCGAGCGACAAGTTTACCGGCCTTGAGGAACTGCGCGCCGAAATTGCCGGGCTGCTCTAACTTCATTCTTGGCAACTCCCGATTTTGCCCTATAAGGCCACCTGATATTTGGGGAATTCTCAAAAATGACGGACATTCCTATCCATGACACGGCCCGCATCCTCTCGGAAGCCTTGCCCTTTCTGCAGCGTTATGATGATCAGGTGATCGTGGTCAAATTCGGCGGCCATGCCATGGTCGACCCCAAGCTTTCCCACCAGTTTGCCCGCGACATGGTAATGCTGAAAGTCTGCGGGCTGAACCCCATCGTCGTGCATGGCGGCGGCCCGCAAATCAACAAGATGTTGGATAAGCTGTCGGTAAAGGCGGAGTTCCGCGAAGGCCTTCGCGTGACCGATCAGGAAACCATGGATGTGGTTGAAATGGTGCTGGCAGGTTCCATCAACAAATCCATCGTGGCTTCAATCCAGCAGGCTGGCGGACGCGCCGTTGGCATCTCGGGCAAGGATGGCAATCTGATGATCGCCGAGCGTTACGTTAAGGAAAAGACTGATCCCAAAACCGGCATCGTTGAGAAAATTGATTTCGGATTTGTCGGCGAGCCTTCGCGCGTCAATATCGAAATTTTGCAAACCATCATGAAAAGCGACGCAATCCCTGTCATCGCCCCCATCGGCATTGGCTGGGATGGGGATACCTATAACGTTAATGCCGATACGGCAGCGGGCGCCATTGCAACGGCCACCCAGGCCAAACGCCTTTTGATGCTGACCGACGTTGCAGGCGTTCTCGACAAGCAGAAGCAACTCATCAGCGAACTGAAGATTTCCGATATTCCCGATCTCATCGCCGACGGCACGATTACAGCGGGCATGATCCCAAAAGTTGAAAGCGCCACCGCCGTAGTCGAGTCTGGCGTTGAGGGCGTTATTATTCTGGATGGCCGCGTGCCGCATTCCGTGCTGCTTGAATTGCTCACGCCCCACGGCGTTGGCACCCGCGTTTCAAGGGCCGGTGTATGAGGGGTTTTGCGCATATCGATACGTGGGTGTTTGACCTCGATAATACGCTCTATCCCGCGTCCTGCCGCCTGTTTGACCAGATCGATGTGAAGATGACGGGCTTGGTATCTGAAATCTTGAAAGTGCCGCACATCGAAGCGCGCACCATTCAAAAATCCCTGTTTCACAAGCATGGCACCACGCTGCGCGGCCTGATGATGGAACATGAAGTTGACCCCGCCTATTTTCTTCACCATGCCCATGACATTGATTACTCGCCGGTTGCAGCAGATGTGGCCCTTGATCAGGCTTTAAGCGTGCTCAAGGGCCGCAAGCTCATATTCACCAATGGCACCGTGGCCCACGCGAAAAACGTGTTGAAGCGCCTGGGGATAGCGCACCATTTCAATGACATTTTCGATATCGTGCATTCCGACTATGTGCCGAAACCGCAGCGCGAACCCTATGATAAATTCATCCGGCAAACGAATATCCGCAGCACAACGTCCGCCATGTTTGAAGACATCGCGCGCAATCTGGAAGCGCCCCATGATCTCGGCATGACCACGGTTCTCATTACATCCGATGATAATGCCGATGCCAACATCCTGAATGGTGAAGGCAGGCCCGACTATGTTCATCACACCACCAATGATCTTGCTGGATTCCTGAAATCCATCGTCATTAATTAAGCCGAGAGGATACGTTCCATGAAAAATGCCCAGTCCATTGTCGAAGCCGCATGGGAAGCCCGTGACAAGGTTACGCTGAAAACCAAGGGGCCAACCCGCAAGGCCGTTGAGCATGCCCTTGGATTGCTTGATTCCGGCGAGGCGCGCGTCGCCGAAAAGATTGACGGCAAGTGGGTGACAAACCAGTGGCTGAAGAAAGCGGTTCTCCTGTCATTTCGCCTGAACGACATGGCGCTCATTGGCGGCGGCCCTGGAAAATCCAAATGGTGGGACAAGGTTCCGTCCAAGTTTGAGGGCTGGACAGCGAAGGATTTCAGGGCTGGCGGATTTCGCGCCGTGCCAAACTGCATCGTGCGCCACTCCGCTTATATAGCACCGGGTGCCATCCTCATGCCGTCCTTCGTCAATCTTGGGGCCTATGTGGATAAGGGCACCATGGTTGACACCTGGGTTACCGTTGGTTCCTGCGCCCAGATCGGCAAGAACGTGCATCTCTCCGGCGGCGTCGGCATCGGCGGCGTGCTGGAACCCATGCAGGCGGGCCCCACCATCATTGAAGACAATTGCTTCATCGGCGCCCGCTCGGAAGTTGTTGAAGGCGTGGTCGTGGGCGAAGGCTCGGTCATTTCCATGGGCGTATTCATCGGCCAATCCACCAAGATCATTGACCGCGCAACGGGCGAGGTTTTCATGGGCCACGTGCCGCCTTATTCTGTCGTCGTTTCGGGCTCGCTTCCTCAAAAACCCTACGCCGATGGCTCGCCAAGCCCATCGCTCTATTGCGCCGTTATCGTCAAGCGCGTGGATGAGAAAACCCGGTCCAAGACCAGCATCAACGAATTGCTGCGCGATTAGTTTTTTCTTCCAGTCCGGCTGATTCTGGGAGATACAGGGCGCAGGGGGCTTCAACGGCACCGTGTGCCTGGAGGTAACGATGGATTGGAAGTATTTGCTCACAAGTTTTGAGGGGCGCATTAATCGCCAGCCGTTTTGGCTGAGCATTTTGGCGCTGATTGTTGCTCAATGGATCATCATGATCATACTGGGCATGCTGTTTGGCGTTTCCATGATGGGTGGAATGGATCCCAATATGGCACCGGAAGAGGCAGCGGCAATGGCCACCAGAGGAATGACACCGCTGATAATTGTTTCGTTGCTGTTTCTCTATCCCGCCCTTGCCATCTATGCGAAGCGTTGGCACGACCGCGGCAAATCCGGCTGGTGGACACTCATTGGGCTTGTGCCAATTATTGGTGCCATTTGGTTGCTTGTTGAACTGGGCTTCCTGCGGGGAACCGAAGGCCCTAACCAGTATGGCAATGATCCGCTCGCCTGAAATTCTTTGAATTTGAATGCGTCCGGTCCTTGTGGCCGGACGTATTTTTATGTCTTATATTGTTTCCATGAAGAACACGCCCACCGATTCCGTTGCCATCCTGCAAGACCTCATCCGCTGCCCTTCCATTACGCCCCATGATGCGGGTGCGCTTACGGTGCTTGAAAATCTTTTGAGCAGCCATGGCTTTTTCTGCCAGCGGCTTATCTTCAAGGACCAGGATACACCCGACGTTGCAAATCTTTTCGCCCGCATTGGCATGGCCAATCCGCACTTGTGTTTTGCCGGCCACACGGATGTGGTGCCCATTGGCAACGACAAGGATTGGAGCCATCCGCCCTTCGCCGCCGACATAAAAAATGGCATGCTCTATGGCCGGGGTGCAACCGACATGAAGGGCTCCGTCGCCGCGTTCGCTGCCGCCGCCATCGACTATGTGAAATCAAACGGCAAGCCCGCCGGCTCAATTTCATTTCTCATCACGGGAGATGAAGAAGGGCCAGCCATCAATGGCACGGCAAAGGTCCTGGAATGGATGGAAGAGAACGGCCATATCCCCGACCATTGCCTTGTCGGCGAGCCGAGCTGCGTTGCCAAGTTGGGCGACACCATGAAAATCGGTCGCAGGGGATCGCTGAGTTTTGAGGTGACCGTCGAAGGCACCCAGGGCCACGTGGCCTACCCCAATAAAACCGATAACCCCATTCCAAAACTGGCGCGCCTCATTGATTGGATTTCCCATGCCAAAATTGATGGAGGCAATGACCATTTCGGCGCGTCAACACTCGCAGTCACAACTGTCGACGTGGGTAACGCCGCAGGCAACGTCGTGCCCGCCCGTGCTTCGGCAAAATTCAATATCAGGTACAGCACCGAACATAATTATGACTCCTTGCGCGAATGGGTGGATATCCAGATTGAAACCGTCAAAGCCGATATCGGCGGCAGGTGGACCGTCAATTCCTATGAAGGGGCCGAAGCCTTCATAACGGAGCCCGGTGCCTTCGTCGGCCTGGTGCAGGATGCGGTGGAACAGGAAACCGGGTTGGTGCCCATGCTTTCCACCTCTGGCGGAACCTCTGATGCGCGCTTCATCAAGAAATATTGCCCGGTGCTTGAATTCGGCCCCACCAACGCGACGATCCATCAGGTGGATGAACGCATTTCAATTGACGAACTGCGCGCCACGCAAACCATCTATGGCCGCATCATCGCTGCCTATTTCAATAATCAACCCGCGTAAGGTAAAGCCCTTCAGCAGGCGCCACGGCGCCGCAGGCCTTGCGGTCCTTCGCGTCGAGCGCTGCCTTCAGGTCAGAAGCTTTCCATTTTCCTTCGCCGACAAATTTGAGCGAACCCACCATGGAGCGCACCTGGTTGTGCAGGAACGAGCGTGATGACGTGCGGATTTCAATGAACTCGCCGTAGCGCGCCACATCCAGCTGGTCCAGTGTTCGCAGCGCCGAATTGGCCTGGCACTCGGAGGCTCTAAAAGTCGTGAAATCATGGTGGCCCACCAGTGCCTGTGCGGCAGCATGCATGGCATCTGCATCAAGGGCAACCGGCACAAACCACACTTGCCCGAGATCAAGTGTTGGCGGCGCGCGGCGGTTGAGGATGCGGTAGAGGTAATGCCGTTTCGTCCCGGAAAACCGCGCGTTGAAATCATCCGGCACAAGCTCTGCCTCAACCACACTCACCTTGTGGGGCCGAACGCCTGCATTGATCGCATTGCGAAGTTCAAATATGTCCCATTCCCGCTGCAAATCCACATGCGCCACCTGGCCCAGCGCATGAACACCGGAATCCGTTCGCCCCGCACCCTGCACCATCGAAGGGCCGCCATTGATGCGCGCAATGGCATCGGTCAGAACACCCTGTACTGTGGCATCCTGCAATTGAATCTGCCAGCCGTTAAACGCGGTGCCATCATATTCAAGTGTGAGCTTGTAGCGCGCCATCAGCCGAGCCTTGTGTCCGTGGCTATCGGGAAACCGCGCAGGAACACGCGAGCGTCCATCGCTCCTTTGCCCTCCCGTTGCAGCTTCAACAACCGCACAGCCTTTGATCCACAGCCGACGGTAAGATCATCATCAAGCGCGACGCCAGCTTCACCGGACCGATCCACGACTTCACATGCCAATATCTTGATCCGTGCGTCCCCCATCATGGCCCATGCGCCGGGAAAAGGCGAAAGCCCATGAATATGATCGTGAACTTCCTTCGCAGGCTTTGTAAAATCAATATGCGCCTCTGCCTTGTCAATCTTCCTGGCATAAGTCACGCCATCAGTTGATTGCGTCCACACACTGAATTTTATCCATGCCGAGAGTTTCGACCATAAGTCTGGCACCCAGTTCCGCCAGCTCATCATGGAGCGTTCCCGCCGTTGTCTGCGGCGTGATGGCAACGCGGCCAATAGCGCATACTGGCCCCGTATCCAGCCCTTCGCCCATTTGCATGATGCAAACGCCGGACTCGGTATCCCCCGCCATAATTGCGCGCTGAATGGGGGCCGCACCCCGCCAGCGTGGCAACAGGGAAGCATGCACATTGAAGCAGCCCAGCTTAGGCGCTTCCAGAACTTCAGGTGGCAAGATCAGGCCGTAGGCTACCGCCACGGCAGCGTCTGCACCCAGCGCTGCAAAAGCTTTCTGTTCCTCAGCATTGCGCAGCGACGAGGGCGTTCGAACTTCGATCGCCCTGGAAACGGCATAGTCGTGCACCGGCGATGGTTTCAAATTCTGCCCCCGTCCCGCCGGCCGTGGCGGCTGTGAATACACGCAGACGATTTCATGCCGCGCAGCGATCAAGGCTTTCAGCGTAACCACTGCAAACTCCGGCGTGCCCATGAACACCAGCTTCATGGGATTAAAGCTTTCCCAGCTTCTGCGCCTTCACAAATTTCTTGATTACCCGGTCGCGCTTCAGCTTGGAAATGTAATCGATGAACAATACGCCATTGAGGTGATCGATCTCATGCTGGATGCAGGTGGCGAGAATCCCTGTTGCGACCATCTCCTGCCCCTCGCCCTGCCGGTCGAGATAGCGCACCTTCACCTCCGAAGGCCTGGCCACCATCTCATAAAATTCGGGGATAGACAGGCATCCTTCTTCATAGTCGCTCAACGCTTCGCTGGCGGAAATGATTTCGGGGTTCGCCATGAACAAGGGCTTGCGCTCCTCGTCATCCTTGGAAAGATCGATCACGACAAGCCGCTGCGGCACGCCAATCTGGATGGCGGCAAGCCCGATGCCCGGCGCGTCATACATGGTCTCCAGCATGTCATCGAACAGCTTGCGCGCAGATTTATCAACACCCGAAACGGATTTGGACGTTTGGCGTAACGTTGGATCGGGCAGCGTGATAATGTCGCGAAGGCTCATAGGGGCTCAAATAAGCGAGGAGTCTGTCTGGGTCAATTGCTGGCGCCATTTCACCCAGTCAACCGGCTGGCTTTTCACCAGTCGCAAGTCTTTCACACGCTCCTTGAACAGCACCAGATGCTGACAGGCGGATCGGGCGCTTGGAACCATCATCCCATCAAATTCCAGAAAATGCGCCGCCGCCGCAATAGCCTTTGTTTTCGCATAGTTGAAACTTTCGTAACGTGAAGTATCGACGCCAAGTTCTTCCAGCGCCTTGAAATTCATGATTTTCAAAGTGCGCTCAACCATTGTCGAAAGCGCGTGAATGTCATGCTCCAAGCGGCTGGGCCAGACGGGTTCCAAACCCATCCGAAAGCCGATTTCAGCCAAGGCACCATCCCGTTCAAGGCTTGTATAGACAACCTCAATGTCAGGCCCTGCGCTCCACCTCCCGTGGGCCGTAGATCCGCGCAGTGGATCAAGCCCTTTCCGGGTTATGCGCCAAACTTCGCCCTCAAAAACTTCCGGTCGATATTCCGATAGGACATCAAGCAAAGCCCCATCATGGGCCTGCATCAGCTGAACGTGCTCTCGTTCAAGGACTCGATCACGGCCAAAACCTCATCCGCCTTGCCATCATGGATCAGGTCAATGGCGCGTCTGCCATCAAGCAGCCGATGCTTTGAATAGAGCCAAAGCCGCGTTTCCTGTGGCGAGTAGAATTCGGAAAGCCTATCCACCACATAGCGCAGATCGGAGATGACCAACTGCGTCTTGGGATGCGGAAACGCGTTGCCCGAGGCCCAGCGCGAAACCGTGGCGGGCGAAACGCTGGCAATATTGGCAACATCCATACCCTTCAAACCGCCCCGCTCGCGAAGCATGTCCATCATCTGGGCGACGGCACTGGCCATGGCAAATTCTCCTCAATTAGCTAATATATAGCATTAGCGTTTCATAAATTCAAGATATGAAACATAAACGTAATTGCATTGAATGACACCCCGTGACGTTTATGATATCATTAACTACTTTCGCCAGATAGGCGGATTGTCGCCTGCGCGAAAGTCACAGGGAGGACGACATGGCTAGATATATCGAGCTTTTGAATTGGACCGACCAAGGTGTTAAAAACGTCAAGGACAGCCCCAAGCGGCTTGATGCTGCCCGTGACCTGGGCAAGAAAATGGGCGTCGAAGTCCGTGAATTTTATTTGACCACGGGCACCTGTGACATGGTGGTCATTGCCGACGCCCCCGACGACGAGACCATCGCAAAATTTAATCTCACACTCGCCATGGGCGGCAATGTGCGCACGACAACCCTCAAGGCCTTCCCCGAAGATGCCTATCGCAAGATTATAGGTACACTCTGACAGGCCGGGCAATGGCGGAAAACCCGCCCTTGCCTTTTCACCCTCAAAACACCGATATACCCTTTCGGGAGGTTGGCGGCGGACGTACCGCTCGCCAACCGGGTCAGGTCCGGAAGGAAGCAGCCCCAACGAGATCGGAACGGGTTGCCCGTCCAGCCTCCCACCTCTAATGTTGCGGGCCTATCATGACTGAAGCATCTCCAGCCGCGAACGCGCCTGCCTACCGCGTTCTGGCCCGCAAATACCGGCCCCGGAATTTCGCTGACCTCATCGGCCAAGAGGCCATGGTGCGAACCCTCACCAATGCCATTGCCACCAACCGCATTGCCCAGGCCTATATGCTGACGGGTGTTCGCGGTATCGGTAAAACCACCACGGCCCGCCTCATCGCCCGCGCCCTGAACTATCCCGGCGCACCGTCAATCGACATGCCGGAATTGACACCCCAATGCGAAGCCATTTTGGAATCGCGCCATATGGACGTGATCGAAATGGATGCGGCGTCCAACACCGGCGTTGATAACATGCGCGAGATCATCGACAGTGTGCGCTACGCGCCCGTGTCCCTGCGCTACAAGATTTACATCATCGACGAAGTTCACATGCTCTCCAAAAGCGCCTTCAACGCGCTGCTCAAGACGCTGGAAGAACCGCCGCCCCACGTAAAATTCATCTTCGCCACGACCGAAATCCGCAAAGTTCCTGTCACCATTCTTTCGCGCTGCCAGCGCTTTGATCTGAAGCGCCTCGATGCCAGCCTTCTCATGCAACACTATGGCCGCATCGCCGCATTGGAAAACGTGACGATCGACGAAGAATCCCTCCGCATGATTTCGCGCGCCTCTGAAGGTTCCGTAAGGGATGGCCTGTCCTTGCTTGACCAGGCCATTGCCTATGGTGAAGGCGTTGTAAAATCAGCCGATGTTGCCGGCATGATGGGCCTCATCGACAAATCCCGCATCATTGACCTGTTTGACGCCGTGATGACGGGTGATACGGCGAAGGCCATCTACGAAGTTGAAGCCCAGTATGAAGGCGGCGGCGATCCCGAAACCATCTTGAATGACCTCGCCGATTTTGTGCACTGGGTCACGCGGCTGAAAGTGGTGAAGGACTCTGCCCTTGGCGACCCGTCTCGCACTGAAGCGGAAAAAACTAGAGGTGCGGATTATGCAGCGCGTCTGGGCATGGCCCATCTCAGCCGCGCCTGGCAAATGCTGTTGAAAGGAATTACCGAAGTGAGTTACGCGGGCCAGCCCCTGTTGGCCGCCGAAATGGTGCTCATCCGCCTGGCCCATGCCGCTGACTTGCCGACGGGTGAAGACCTGTTGAAATTGGCGAAGCAGGCAACCCCCGAAAAATCTGCCCCCATCATCATGGCGCAGCCCATAAAGCGCGATATCCAGTCAACCGAATCCGTTGGCTCCCTTGCCATCAAGCCGGAGGCATCAGCGCCACAAAATCCCCACAGAAATGCGGGCTTTTTCGACGTTCGCGGATATCATTGCCCTGGCCGTTGAAAAGCGCGACGTGAAATTCAAAGGCGATCTTGAGCGCCTGGTGCGCCCCATTCGGATAAGCCCGGGCCAAATCGAATTGGCGATGGAGCAGGGCGCCTCGCCCGGCCTTCCCGGTGAAATCTCGCGCAAGCTGGAGGCCTGGACTGGCCGCCGCTGGATGGTGCTTGTGGCCAAAGAGGGCGGTGACAAGCCGCTCGCCCTGCAGAAAAAGGATGCCAAGGAATCAGCCTTCCGCGAAGCGCGTGAAGACGCAACCGTGCAAGCCATCCTGAAACGATTTCCCGGCAGCGCCGTTGTTGATGTGCGCGATCCCGAAACCTTGAAACCAGTGGAAGAGAGTGATGAAGAATCTCGGTGACATGATGAAGCAGGTCCAGGCCATGCAATCAAAAATGGCGGACATGCAAACCAAACTTGAAGCGGCGACGGTAATGGGCCAATCCGGCGGCGGCCTGGTGACAGTGTCGCTCACTGGCAAAGGGGCGATGACCGCCTTGCAGGTCGATCCCTCATTGCTGAAGGAAGACGAGAAAGAAATTCTCGAAGATCTGATTATTGCCGCCCATGCCGATGCAAAGGCCAAAAGCGAAACCATGATGGCTGAAGAAATGAAATCGGTAACCGGTGGCTTGGCGTTACCGCCGGGCATGAAACTGCCGTTCTAGATGAAGCGGACGGCGGGCGTTGAAATTGAGCGGCTCATTCAGCTCCTGGCAAAATTGCCGGGGCTTGGCCCCCGTTCGGCGCGCCGCGCCGCCCTTCATCTCATCAAGAACCGCGAGAAGCTTTTCGGCCCGCTGGCCCTTGCCATGGCGGATGCCGAGGACAAGGTCACGGTCTGCGGTGAATGCGGCAACGTGGATACCACCAACCCTTGCGCCATTTGCCGCGATCCCAAGCGCGACCGCGCCGTCATTTGTGTCGTGGAAGAAGTGGGCGATCTCTGGGCGCTCGAACGCGCCGGTGCCTGGACCGGCCTTTACCACGTGCTGGGCGGAACCCTGTCAGCGATGGAAGGCATCAGGCCGGAAGATTTGGCCATTAACCGGTTGATTGAGCGATCAGCGGCATCGGGCATGCGTGAAGTGGTGCTGGCAACCAACGCCACCGTCGAAGGCCAAACCACGGCTCATTATATTACTGAACGCCTGAAAGGCCTGGGTCTCAGCACATCGCGGCTGGCCCATGGCGTGCCCGTCGGCGGCGAGCTGGATTATCTTGATGAAGGCACTTTGACAGCCGCCATGCGCGCGCGGCGCCCCTTCTGAATTAACCAGCCGTAAACCACGTTCTAAAGCCGTTTATTAACAACTGCGGGCTTGGACCACGGATTGCTTCCTCTCCTTTGTATCGCCGGACCCCGTTCCGAATTGAGACAAAGGAGCCCACCACATGCCACTTCAATCCAAGCTGCAAAATCTTGTGAAGCGCTTTGCCGCCAATCAAAAGGGAACAGTGGCGGTTCTGCTGGCGGTTTCCATCGTGCCCCTGTTTATTGTAGCCGGAGCTGGGCTCGATTATGCCCGGTATCTCGGCGTCAAAACCCAATTGCAGGCTGCACTGGATACAGCAGCTCTTTCGGCGGCGGCGTCCGGCAGCCTGTCAGACACGGTCCGCATCGCGGCTGCCCAGTCAACATTTGCGCAGAATGTAGGGTCGGGCGAACTCTCAGGAGCGGAGATCACCAGCAAGTTCACCATCGCCGGCGAAACCGTTGTGGCATCGGCTGACATGGAAATGCCTACCTCCTTCATGAGCCTTGGCGGCATCGATACCATGGGCCTTTCAACAGTAACTGAAATCGCCATCCCACCCGACAAGAAAGCCGAGATTGCGCTGGTGCTGGATTTTTCCGGCTCCATGAATGATTCAGTGGCAGGTGGCGTGAAATATATTGCCATGCGCAACGCCGCCAAGAAGCTGATCAGCGATCTCGAGGCGGCAAACCCAACCAAGGTAAAGTTCGCGCTCGTGCCCTTTTCGCACCATGTATATACAACCCTGCCGAATGAGTATGTGCGTGGCCAATCCAGCAGCGGCAGCTGGACGGGTTGCACCCAGGATCGCCCTTACCCCGCCAATTTGACCGATGCCACGCCTTCTGCTTCCAACAACACCAAATGGGGCCAGCCACAGGCGCCAGAACATCTTTCCAGTGGCTGCAGCGGGTATCAGACCAACAATCTCAAACTTGTTCCGCTCACCAATGATTTCTCAGGCCTGCGGACGAAGCTTAATGCCATGAAACCTTATGCCTGGACCCATATTGCTGTTGGCGTTGAATTTGGTTTCCATGTCCTGTCTGAGAACGCGCTGTTTAACACCACCGCGAGTTATGATGACGATGAAACCGAGAAAATCATGGTGGTTCTGACTGACGGTGCGCAAACCGAGCCTGCCTTTGGTTCCGGTGGCGTGCGCAGCGTTGCGCAAGGCGAAAAAAATCTCGAGCGCCTCTGCAACAATGCCAAGGCCAAAGGCATCACCATGATCACCGTTGCCTATGATCTTGATGACAACGCGACAACCGCCCGCTTGCGCAATTGCAGCACCGATCCCGCCAAGAATTTTTTTGTTGCCACCGATGCGGACGCCGTTGCCAACGCCTTTGAGGAGATCAAGACAGTGATTACAGCGCAGGTTTTCATTAGCAAGTAGGCAATCCCTTTCGCAACCGAATCAATGTAGGCTCCGGGATAAAATTCGGGGCCTTAAATTTTGCTGGAAACTGAACTCTATCTTCCCGTTAAGCGTTTTCTTGAAACGCAAGGTTATGAAGTTAAAGCCGAAATCGGCGATTGCGATGTGCTGGCCCTGCGCGGCGATGAGCCCCCGGTTATTGTGGAGCTGAAAACCAGTTTCAACCTCCAGCTTCTGTTTCAGGGTATCGACAGGCAGGCGGTGACGGATACGGTCTATCTTGCCGTTCCGCAGCCGAAACGATATCTGCCGGACGTACTGCGTCTCTGTAAACGCCTGGGATTTGGGTTGCTTGTGGTCAACAAGGAGTGGGTTGAGGCCCATCTGGATCCCGTCCCTTACAACCCACGCAAAAACCCGCGCCGCAAATCACTTTTGCTCAAAGAATTCCAGCGCCGTGTCGGCGATCCCAATTCCGGCGGCACCAGCAAGCGGCCGTTGGTAACGGCCTATCGCCAGGATGCCCTGCGCTGCGTAAAATTCCTTGAAGCCAAGGGTGCCTCCAAAGTATCCGAGATAGCCCTGAACACGAAGGTGGAGCGCACCGCCGCTATTCTGCGCAGCGATGTCTATGGCTGGTTCGTAAAAACCGAACGCGGCATCTACACGCTTTCCAGCAAGGGCGAAGCAGCGTTCAAGGTCTTCGCCGACGTTGTGAAGGTTATTTAAGTTTCCGGCATGGATTTCCTGATGCGGTGCTTAAGCCGCCGGATGCCCCACCACACCAACAGAACCACAACAGGTATCAACGTCCATTCCGGAAACTTTGCCGCATCGCCCATGAAATGCTTCGTGGCGCCCTCTACAAACTTCGCAAGAATATTGAAGAGATAATAGCTGATTGCCACAACCGAAATGCCTTCAACGGTTTCCTGCAACATCAGCTGCTGGCGGGCGCGGGACTCCATGGAGCGCAGCAATTTCTGGTTCTGCCCTTCGAGCGCGATATCGACCCGCGTGCGCAACAGGTTGCTGGCCCGCTCACTGCGCCGCGCCAGATCGGCAACCCGCTCCGCCACAGCGTTGCAGGTGTTCATTGCCGGGCTGAAACGCCGGTCCAGGAAAACCCCAATTCTTTGGCAGTTTTCCGCCCGCTCTTCGCCAAGCTCAGCAATGCGCTTTGCAACCAAAGCGCTATAGGCACGGGCTGCGGCAAAGCGGAAGCTGCTGCTGTTGGACATTTCCTCAACATCGCGTGCCGTGGTGCTCAGGCTCGCGAGCAGGTTGGCATCATGGTCAACATGATTTGCCGAAAGCATGCCTTCAATAGTCTTGGCCAGGGATTTTTCAAGCGCGCCGAGCCGACGCTGCAAATCCAGCGCAACCGGAAATGTCAGCAGGGCCATCATGCGGTAGGTTTCAATTTCATGGATGCGCCGCGTAACGCGCCCGAGCGACAAGGGGGGTAGCCCCAGATCATGGATGAGAATGCGCGTGTAGCCATCCCTGCCGATCTTGAAATCTGTCCACAGGGCAGCGCGCCTGTGGCTCACATATGAACCCGCCAAATCATCATTGCCAAAGTATTTTTTCAGGTAGGCAGGTGTCGGTGCCTTCATGCTCTTCGAGATGATTTCGGTGTGGATGGCCACCAGCCGTTTTCCCGGAAGTTCGTCAAGCCAGCCCAAGGGAAGCGTTGAAATTGCTTCCTGTTTGCTCGATGAATTCTGGCTTGTGATGCTGATGCGGTAAAACTCGCCGTGCCGCTCATATTTGAACAGGCTGGTCGCCAGCTCCACACTGTGATGGCGCGCGCCCTCAACAGGGGGCTTCACGCCAAAAGCGTCACAAAGCTTGGCAACCCGCAACAGCGGATCTGTGTCGGCGGGTGTTACCGTGAATGCAAGATGGGTAATGCGCGCCGGCGCATGCACCGCCAGCCCCGGCCTGCCGTGGATTTCGTCATTGAGTATTTGGCGAAACTCATGGTCCAGCATGTCGATCTCCCTGCCGTCACATAGCGGCCCATGCTCGAAGTGGTCAATGCGGCGCAATATCCGCCATTGGCTTGGCTATTGACGCGGATATTAATCAGGCTACCTTCCAAAAGTCAGTCCTTTGAGAGGTAGTTTTGACAGCGTTGGAAGAATTCACACCACCACCACCCGGGCGCAAGGCGTCGAAAGCAGTGCGCCGCCAGCAATTGATCGACGCAACAATTGTTGTTCTTGCCCGCAAAGGTTTTTCCGCTCTCACGGTAGCAGATGTTGCCGGCGTTGCAGGCCTTTCTGTTGGCATCATAAATTTTCATTTTGACAGCAAGGAAAAGCTCCTCGCCGATTGCCTCTCTTATATGGCCGAGGAATACTATCAGAACTGGCAACAGAATCTCGCAACGCCAGGCGCCAGCACTGCTGAAAAGATGCAACTGGTTTTGCTGGGCGATTTTGATCCCAATATTTTCACGCCCGACAAGTTGGCGGCATGGATTGCCTTTTGGGGAGAAACCCAAGGCAGGCCTGTCTATATCGAGATTTGCTCAAAATATGATGAGGAATGGTCGAGGTCGATGGCTTCCCTCTGCGAGAAACTTATCCATGAAGGCCAATATAGGCTTTCCGCACCTACTGTGGTGCGCGCCTTGGAGGCACTCAGCGATGGTTTATGGCTGGGTGTTGTTTCCACCCAAACCAGAGGCAAAAAAACAACCAGCCCCGTTGAGGCCCGCCAGGCATTGCAGGCCGCCCTTGTCGCTTTTTTCCCCAACCATTTTCAATCATGAGTTTTGAACTCCCACCGGAGGTGGTTCTGTGGCGTAACAAAGTGCGGAAATTCGTTGATACCGAATTGCAGCCGCTTGAAGTGGAGGCGGAGATGAATGAGGGGCGCATCGCGCCGGAGCTCCGCAAGCGCCATGAGCGGTTTGCCATTGATGCCGGCATCACCCTGATGGATACGCCCGTCTCCCTCGGCGGTTTGGCATTGCCCCTGCTGACCCAGGTTGCCATTGTTGAGCAATTCGGTCGCGTCACCAACGCCTTGGGTTGGTGTTATGGCGAAGCGCAAAGCTGGATGTTTGAAGCGTGCAACAGCGACCAGGTGCAGCGTCATATCCTGCCCGTGACCCGCGGTGAAAAACATCTTTGCTATGCCATCACGGAAGAAGACGCTGGCTCTGACCCCGACGCCATCAAAGCAACCGCCATTCGCCACGGTGATCACTATCTCGTCTCCGGTGTAAAATGGCATGTCACGAGCTACAACCGGGCAAGTCTGATGATTGTCCAGGCAAAGCTGCAAGGCGGCGAACATTGCCTATTCTTCTGTCCGGTTGATGCTGAAGGGGTTCGCGTTGAGCGTACCCCCCATTATGCCCACACATATGACCATCACCATCCCATCATCTCGTTCACCAATGTGAAAATACCCGTCGACGATCGCATTGGGAAAGAAGGTGCTGGCATGGATTTTGCCCACGCCTGGTTCCGGTGTGAACGGCTGATGATTGCGGCCCGCTGCTGCGGGGCCATGGCACGTCTCATTGAGGAAGCAACTGCCTTTGCGAAATCCCGCATCGTTTCGGGCGAGCCCATCGCCTCCTATCAGCTTATTCAGGCTATGCTGGCGGACAGCGTTGTCGACCTGCAGGCGGCACGGCTGCTCACCTATGAAACAGCCGAAGCCCATGACCGCAAGAATGATGTGAAGGCGTTGCATGCCCGTTGTTCGATTGCAAAACTTTTTGCATCTGAAGCTGCTTTCCGGGTAGCGGATCGCGCCGTGCAGATTTTTGGTGGCAGGGGTTACATGAGGGAAAATGTGGCTGAGCGGTTCTTGCGTGAGATCCGTGTGGACCGCATCTGGGAGGGGACCTCAGAAATCCAGCGCCTCATCATCGCCCGTTCCCTGCTGAAGAGGGGGCTTGAGGGTACAATCGGAAACATCTAGCATTTGAACCAGTATTCAATAACATGGCCTGCAGAGCCAAACAGGGAGCAGAAAATGAAACTTACACGCAGATCATCACTCACGCTCATGGCAGGCGCCGCCCTGGCAATGCCTTACGTCACCCGGGCACGCGCCGAAGAAGAAGCCGTCCTCAATGTTTTCAATTGGGTCGATTATATCGGCGAAACCACCATTGAGGATTTCCAGTCGGCCACCGGCATCCAGGTGACCTATGATGTTTATGATTCAACTGAGGCCATGGAAGCAAAAATGCTGGCCGGCAGCTCAGGCTTCGATCTTGTCATCCAGGCGGGCTCAACCCTCGAACGCTTTACCGAAGCAAAAGTTTATCAGCCATTGGATCGCGCCAAGCTCACCAACTATGGCAATCTTGATCCTATTAGTTTGAAAACTGTTGAGGGCTGGGATCCGGGCAATATCTACGGCGTTCCCTACATGTGGGGCACCGTCGGATTGACCTTCAATGTTGACATGGTGAAGGAGCGCATCCCCGATGCCGATTTCACCACGCTTGATATTCTCTTCAAACCGGAAAACGCGGCAAAGCTCGCTGATTGCGGCATTTCAATTCTGGAAAGCCCCGGCGACGTTGTGCCGATGATGCTGGCCTATCTCGGCAAGGATCCCAATACCACGAACCCTGCCGATTTTGATGAAGTCGTCAAAGCTTTTGCACCTATTCGCCAATATATCCGTGCTTTTGATGCTTCCAATTACCTGAATGCCCTTCCGAACAAGGAACTCTGCCTGGTGAACAACTGGTCAGGGGACTATGCAACGGCCAAGGCTCGCGCCAAGGAAGCAGGCATTGACCTTAATCTTACCTATCAGGTGCCAAAGACGGGTGCACCCGCCTGGTTTGATCTTTGGTGCATTCCAGCCGATGCAAAGCACGTGGAAAACGCCCACAAGTTCATCAATTATATTCTCGAACCTGAAGTTTCGGCGAAATGCACAAACTTCACCAACTATGCCAACGCAAACCTGGCAGCCAACAAGTTTGTTGATCCCGCCGTGCTGGCTGATCCCGCCGTTTATCCCGATGATGAGCTAAAGAAGCGGCTGTGGACGCAAAAGACCATGAGCCAGGATTTGGAGCGCGCGCGCACCAGGGCCTGGAGCACCATCAAGACAGGCTCACCTTCCTGACACCAGCCAAGCCCGGCGGAAGCTGGGCTTTTTTAGGGGCGCATGATGAGCAAGGAAGCAGCCGGGAATCTTTGGATTGATCCAAAAGCCAAGCCTTTTATCCGAATTGACAAGGTAACAAAGAAGTTCTCGGATTTTGTTGCCGTCAGTAATGTGAGCCTTGATATCTATAAGGGGGAGCTCTTCTCCCTGCTCGGCGGTTCTGGTTGCGGCAAGACAACGCTGCTCCGCATGCTGTCAGGCTTTGAATCCCCAACCGAAGGCCGCGTCTGGATTGATGGCCAGGACATGACGGATGTGCCGCCCTACGAGCGCCCAGTGAACATGATGTTCCAGTCCTATGCGCTTTTCCCCCACATGACGGTTGAAAAAAATGTGGGCTACGGGCTGAAGCATGAGGCGATGACCGATGCCGAGCGCAAGGATCGCGTGCAGCATATGCTGGACCTGGTTCAGCTCTCGCAATTTGCAGGCAGAAAACCCCATCAGCTTTCAGGCGGCCAGCGCCAGCGCGTGGCGCTTGCCCGCGCGCTTGCCAAACAGCCAAAAGTTTTGTTGCTAGATGAGCCGCTGGGCGCGCTCGACAAGAAATTGCGCGAGCACACCCAATTTGAAATCATGAACATCCAGGAAAAAACCGGCATCACCTTTGTCGTGGTTACCCACGATCAGGAAGAAGCCATGACGCTTTCCACCCGCATTGCGGTCATGGACAAGGGCGTCATCCGGCAAATTGGAACGCCCACGGAAATCTATGAATTCCCAAAAACCAAATTTGTGGCCGATTTCATTGGCTCCATCAACCAGTTTGAAGGCACGGTCAAATCCGTCACCAAAGATAAGGCAACGGTAACTTGTGCTGACTGGGGCGGCGATGTCGTCGTTGGCCGTGATGCAGCGGTTGAAGTTGGGCAAAAAGTTTCCGTCGCCGTGCGGCCTGAAAAAATCGCGATCAGCAAGAAAAAGCCAGCAAATGGAGCGAACGCAGCGGAGGGTCTTGTGTTGGACCTTGGTTATTTTGGCAAGGACTCGCTCTATCGCGTGAGACTGCCATCGAAGTCATTGGTGCGGGTGAACCGCGTGAACGACCAGCGCGGCGGCGAGGCCGCAAGGGTTGCCCAATGGGAAGACAAGGTCTGGCTTTCCTTTGATCCCTCCGCCGCAATTCTGCTGAGGGATTAGCTCCATGGCAGGCATCGCACCGCAAAACGCGACACCGGTTTCAGAGGAAATTGAGCTGCCCGGTGGCAAAAGCGGTTTCAGGAATTGGCTGAATCGCAACGCCTGGCGCGACATTATCATTGGCACGCCGTATTTCTGGCTGCTGCTGTTCTTTGTATTGCCCTTCATCATCATCGTCGCCATGAGCCTGGCGGAATCTGTAATCGCCCAGCCGCCCTTCAAGTTTGCAGATGCCTGGCCCTATGTGACCTTTGACAATTTCGCGCGGCTGTTTTCCGACAGTGTCTATCTCCGCGGCTATCTTACCTCGCTTTATAACGCCACGGTTGCCACAGGCCTCTGCCTGCTCTTGGGTTATCCGATGGCGCTTGGCATCGCGCGCGCCAAAGGGGCATGGCGGAATATTTTGTTGCTGCTCGTCATCCTGCCTTTCTGGACGTCTTTCCTGCTCCGTATCTATGCGTGGATGGGTCTCATGGGCAGCAATAGCTGGTTCAACAAGGGGCTCACCTGGATCGTCAATCTTGGCCTGCCTGAAACGTCACATTTCAATTCAATACCCATGATGAATTCAAATTTCGCGGTCATCCTTGTGGTGGTCTACTCTTATCTTCCCTTCATGATCTTGCCGCTCTTCGCCAATCTCGAAAAACTTGATTACACGCTGAATGAGGCGGCGATGGATTTGGGTTCAAAGCCCTATCAGGTCTTCCGGGATGTGACCCTTCCCCTGTCCATTCCCGGTATTGTGGCGGGCGCACTTCTGGTTTTCATCCCCGCAACCGGCGAGCTGGTTATCCCAAGTCTTGTGGGCAACGCCGCAGACCCGATGATCGGCCGCGTCATCAACGATGAGTTCTCGCTCAACCGCCATTGGCCCATGGCATCAACCATTGCCGTGGCACTGCTCATGCTTCTGGTGGTGCCGATCATGCTTTACAACAACATGCAGGCAAAATCCGCTGGGGAAGCAAAGTAATGAACAAGCGCTCCACCTTCCTGATTACCTGCCTGAGTTTTGGCTTCGCGTTCTTTTATATTCCCATTCTTTCGATGATCTTTTTTTCCTTCAACAAGTCACGGCTCGCAACGGTCTGGGGCGGTTTTTCAGTTGAATGGTATTTCAAGCTTTTCAAGAATGCGCAAATCATCAAGGCGGCAACCCTGTCGCTTGAAATCGCCGTTATCAGCGCCACCCTTGCAACCATTCTCGGCACCATGGCGGGCATGGCGCTGGCGCGCTTTTCAGGCTTCAAGGGCCGCACGCTCTTTTCAGGCCTCGTTTCGGCCCCGCTCATCATGCCGGAAGTAATCACCGGGGTTTCCATGCTGCTGCTCTTTGTCTTCATGGAAAAATATATTGGCTGGCCCGCAAGCCGTGGCTTCACCACCATCACGCTCGCCCATACGACTTTTGCCCTGTCCTATGTTGCCGTGATCATCCAGTCGCGCCTGCTGTCGATGGATGTGTCGCTGGAAGAGGCCGCCATGGATCTGGGCTCAAAGCCCTGGCAGGTATTGTTTGATGTGACGCTTCCCATTATCGCGCCCGCGATGATTTCGGGCTGGCTGCTGGCCTTTACGATTTCACTGGATGATGTGGTGATTACCAACTTTACCACCGGCCCCGGCGCCACAACGCTTCCCATCCTGATTTGGGGCAAGGTGAAACTTGGCGTGACCCCCGATATAAACGCGCTGGCAACCCTGATTGTCCTCGTCGTCGGTATTGGCGTTGGCCTTGCTGGTTATCTCATGTACCGCAGCGAGAAAAAACGTGACCGCGATATCCAGATGGCGCTGGCTGCAAACAAGTAAGGCTCAGTTGTTGCTCACCAGCTTCGGCTTGCTGGCCACGGGCTCTTCAAGATCGAGGCTTTCAATGCGCAGGCCCCGCTTCACAACTTTGTCCGCCGAGATATTGAGCTTTTCAAGATCACCGCTTGCGGCATTGAAGTGCTTTTGCAAATCGCCAACCCTTTCCTTGACGCGCGTCACATCTTCCAGCAATCGCGTCACTTCAATCTTGATGACATGTGCCTGTTCGCGCATGGCCGAGTCCTTGAATATCGCCTGCATGGTTTGGATGAGCAGCATCAGCACATTTGGCGATGCTATGATCACCCGGGAGCGATGCGCTTTCTGGATAACATCCTCAAACTTTTCATGCAGGTCGGCATAAATCGATTCAGACGGCACAAACATGATGGCCGTCTCGTGGGTTTCCCCCATGATGAGATATTTCTCGGAAATGTCTTTCACATGCTTTGAAACATCGCTGCGCAGCCGCGTTTCCGCTGCGCGAATGTCGCCATCGCCTTTGGCCTCACGCAGCGCATTGAAGGCTTCAAGCGGGAATTTTGCATCGATCACCAGATGCAATTCCGAATCCGGCAAATTGATCAGGCAATCCGGTCGCATGCCGTTGGAAAGCGTGGGCTGGAAAGCGTAGGCGCGCGTGTGAAGCCCGTCCCGGATGATGGCTTCCATGCGCCCTTGCCCATAGGCACCCCTTGCCTGCTTGTTGGCGAGAATATCTTTCAGCGAAATCATTTCGGTTGAAAGGGACGTCAGATTTTTCTGCGCGGCGTCAATCACCGCCAGCCGTTCATAAAGGTGGGTCAGTGATTGCGTGGTGCGCTCCGCCTGATCATTAAGGCCAAGCCCCACACGCTGCCCCATATGGTCCAGACGCTCATCCAGCGTACGTGTGAGTTGCGCCTGCGCGCCGTGGGACTGGTCGGCAAAATTCCGTAAAGAGCCAGCCATTTCCGCCAGACGGTATTCGAGTTCGGAAGCACGACGTAGGGTTTCCAGCGTTTCACCCCGGCGCGCGCCGTTAGTCCGCCAAGTTATAACAAGCGTTATGACAATAAGCAGGAGTGCCAATGCGGCACCGGCAAGCAGAACGTCGAGCAACGTGAAGGGGGATGTGCCGATTTGGAGAATGATTTGGTCAAGCTGCATCAGCGCATTCTAAACCGATTCGGGCAAGTTTTGGATGGTTGATGAAGTAGCGTGGCCCGCCCACACTCAACTAAGCGTGGACGGGCCCTTGACCCGCACAACTCGGGACGGCGACAGGAGCCGCACAGGTCAACTCGCTCACAAACAGGGGTAGCACTCAGTTCCCGAAAATTTTCCCTCTCAAGAACCAGCTTTTGGCTGGCCAATCCCCGCTGGATTACGTGTGAGGTTGACGTTCGATCATGGCCTGAAGACGGGCAGAGCTGGGCGAAAGGCGGGCAATAATGTGGCAGAATCAAGGAAGATTAACCCAAATCGGCCCTGCAGAATTTTCGCAACAATGATATTTATCGTTTTATTTTAGCAGGTTAGCGCGAGAATTTGGTGGCGTCGGAGCGCTCCATCGCGGAATTGTAAAGACCATCATATTGAAAAAAATAAATCCCAAATCCGCGGGCCAACCCGTAGGCTATATCCTTAAACAACGTGCTCATTTTCCCATTCCAATGCAGCGGTTTTTCTTTTGCAACGCGGTATGCCTTTGAAATATGAACGAAATATTGCTTTTCAAGCGATTTCCCGCTGAGGAGCTATGTGCATCTCACATGGCGAATCTGTCGGTGGCGCGAATCAACGCGTCAGTGATTCCAGGTTCCGTGGTCGAATGTCCTGCGTCCGGAATGATTTCCAGCGCGGCCTCGGGCCAGGCCTTATGCAGCGCCCATGCGGTTTCCGCTGGCGTCACCACATCATAACGCCCCTGAATGATGACGCCGGGGACATCCCGCAGCTTGTGCGCATCAGCGATGAGTTGGCCGTCGCGTTCAAAGAAGCCCTTGTTGAAGAAATAGTGGCACTCAATGCGCCCGAAAGCCAAGGCGAAAGCATCTGCACTGAAACGGTTCACAAGGTCCGCATTGGGGAGAAGCGCGAGCGTGCTGGCTTCCCATCGGCTCCAGGCCTTGGCGCAGGCCATTTTCTGCTCTTCGTCATCGCCGGTCAGTCGCCGGTAATAGGCTCCCACCATGTCATGACGCTCGTCGACGGGGATTGGCGCCAGATAGGTTTCCCACACATCAGGAAACAGTGCGCTCGCTCCCTCCTGGTAAAACCAGTCAATCTCGCGCTTACGGATCGTGAAAATGCCGCGCAGGATAATTTCGGTAACACGGGTCACGCGGCTTTGGGCATAGGCCAGCGCCAGTGTCGACCCCCACGAACCGCCCATCACCTGCCACGTGTTGATGCCCAAATGCACGCGCAGCACTTCAATATCTGAAACCAGATGCCACGTCGTATTTTCGCGCAGTTCAGCATTGGGCGTTGACTGTCCGCAGCCCCGCTGGTCGAACAGCACAATCCTGTAGTGCGCCGGATTGTGAAGGCGCCGCAGGAAGGGCGAAATGCCGCCACCTGGTCCGCCGTGCAGAACAACAACCGGCTTGCCGTTCGGATTGCCGCATTCCTCGTAATAGATTTCGTGAATATCGGAAACCCGCAATCGCCCGCGGGCATAAGGTTCCAACGCTGGATAAAATTCACGCATTGCTCAGAGCGTCTGGTAACGTGCGATGACGGAGCGTTCCAGCGCTGCCGTCACCAGCTTGTCCAGTCCCAGCGTATCGCGCAGGATCGCCAGAAACCGCAACTCCTCTTTACCCACGGCAAGGTCTGAAGCGGCCACTTCAACCGCCAGCGCATAAGCCGTTTCCCGAAGTTTCGGCGAAAGCTGGTCGCGCGCCAGTCCCAGCACAGCCATAAGGCCTTCCGGCTCCTGCAGCATCTCGCCGCATTCCTGCGCTACCGTAGTCAACCGCGCAATGTCAAAGTTTTTGAAAATCGGCATGCTTTTTACCACGTGGCCAATTTCCGCAAGTTCCGTCGTGTTGATCTTGCCTTCCACTCCAGACATGGTGACCATGATATAAATAAGCGCCTGTTCAGTGCTGATCGTGCCGGGCATTGCTTTCTCCATTGAATGGAAAAAAGGGCTAGCGGGTGAAGGCAGCTTTGTCGAGTGAAACTGTTGTAAACTCCTTCACCCGTTCAATCGCTTCAACCAGACCAACTCTTTCAATCGCAACACCCGGCGGAAAGGCAGTTGTAAACCGCGAGGCAAGCCGTGAATCCAGAATGACAAAGCAGCCCTTGTCCTGATCGCTTCTGATCAGGCGGCCAAACGCCTGCCGCAGGCGCAGGCGTACCACCATGTCGGCGTAGGCATTGCCGCCGAAGAGTTCCTTCCGCGCCCGTTCCAGAATTGTCGGTGTTCCCCACGGCACCCGGTCCAAAACAATAAGCCGTAATGAATCGCCCGGCACATCGACCCCGTCGCGCACGGCGTCTGTGCCCAGCAGGCAGGCGTCGCGCTCGGCGCGGAACATGTCCACAAGCGTGCCGGTGTCCATCGGGTCCACATGCTGGGCATAAAGCGACAAGCCCTTTTGCGCCATGGCGGCGTCTATGCGCTTATGTACCGCGCGCAATCTTGATATGGCAGTGAACAATCCAAGCGCGCCGCCACCACTGGCAAAAAACAATTCGCGGTAGGCGGCAGCGATCTGATCCATGTCGTCGCGGTTCACGTCATTCACCACAATCAACCGGCTCTTGGCTGCGTAGTCAAAAGGTGAATCATAGTTCACGCGCTTCACCGGATAGGGCAGGTGTACGGCGCCAGTGCGCATTTCCGCGTTGGCCCAATCATCGGGCACATCGGGCGGGCGGTCTTTCAGCGTGGCCGATGTGATGATAATGCCGTCAGCATTTTTCAGGACCGCCTGCGCCAAGGGCTGCGTCGGATCAATCCAGTGCGAATGCAAGCCAACGTCAGACTCGCGGCCAAATGCCTGATCAATAGCAAACCATTCCACAAACAACGGGTTCCGCGTTTCCATCAGCCGCTGCAACATGTCGATCCACGCGCCCACCATCAGCTCGCCGCGTTTCTTGAGTGAGCGTGAAACGGCCTCAATGCGCCCGCGGTCATAGGTTGAAAGTTCTGCCGCCTCATCATCAAGTTTCTTCGCCAGCACTTCAGCAAGCTTCGTCATTGGCCGTTTGAGATCACCAAGGGCCGCCGCCAATTCCTCTGCCGCAGCACCCAGCCCATCAATCAGCGGCTCGCAATCGGTCTCCATCGTATTGCCGGCATTCTGTTCGGTCCGTGCCAACACCTGTTGTCGCACGAGCGTTAAAAACCGTTCCGCCGGCCCCTCCGGTGCGCCCGCCTGAACGCGACGCGTCCACCCCGGTCCCGGCAGTGCATAAGCCGAATGTAAAACTTTCTGCACCTGTTTCTCTGCCGTTTCACTGTCAGCCACAAGATCGCCAATGCGGTCAACCAGCCCGCGCCCGCGCCGCCGTTCGGTTTCTGGCCCGCGCAGCCAGCGCCGCAGTTCGGAAGTTTCAAGTGCCGTGAGATGGCCTGAGAAGGCGGAATCCGCCGCGTCAAACAAATGATGCCCCTCGTCGAACACCAGCCGCCGCAAGCCGCCGGGTGCGGCTTCTTCTTCATCGGTCTCGGCCACACCAAGCGCGTAATCAACTCGCCGCCTGGTTCAGTACCAGCGCATGATTGGCAATCACGATGTCAGCCTTGCGCGCGGCCCTCGCACTGCGCTCCAGAAAACATTTCTTGAAATGCGGGCAGGCCGAATAAATGCATTCGCCGCGCCGATCCGTTAGTCCCAACGAAGCGGGCGACAAGGCCCGTGCCTCATAATCCAGCGCCACATCGGAAAATAGCGACAGCAGCCAGGACGGGAAATCACCCCCCACCATGTCGCCATCCCGCGTGAAGCGCGCCCACCGCGCAATCAATGCACCAAGCAAGGCGCCGCGCGCATTGGAGCCGTTCAACCGCCCGAATGTTTCCTGCATGTTGAGCAGGCATAGGTAATTCTCGCGCCCTTTACGGATTACAATGCGGGTGCGCCGTTCCTCCGGGTCTCCCACGAGGCGCGCTGTTTCCTGGTCAAGCTGCCGCTGCAAATTTTTTGTGTAAGTTGAAATCCATACCGGCGCATTGTTCTTGCGCGCCCAGAGATATGCCGGTGCAAGATATCCCAGTGTCTTGCCCAATCCCGTGCCGGCTTCCGCCAGCAGAATGTTGTTTTCGGATTTTTTCTGCCGTGGCGCAAAGGCAAAGGTTGCCATTGCGGCGTAATCTTTCTGCTGCGGCCGCCGCTCGGAAAAATTGCCCAGAATCTCTTCGAGGAATTGCGTCGATTCTTCCGGCGTTACACCCTCATGCCGGCCCGGTGGCCGCACGCCGTCATCTTCCCATTCCTCAATCCGGTCCCATACGTTAAGCCCCGTGGCAAACGTCCCTACATCAAGCTTGGGATTGGCCTTGAGCAGCGCCGCCCTAACCGGCCTGGCCCACGGCCAGTTGGCACGCGCCAGATAGGTGGCAATTTCCGCAGCTTCGCGGGGTGCCGGGTAATGCCGGTTGGAAAGCCGAGTCAATAATTCTTCCGCCACCATCCGCAAGGTTTCAACATCGCTGCCGGAAGGATCAAGCGCCAGCGACCGCGCAAAACCGGAAGCGGTGGGCGTGGCCATGCGGGCAGGGCACACGAAGGCGAAAAGCTCCGCCACATCCAGATGCTTCTGCTCCCGCGCAGCCCGGATTGCTGCCTTCGAAGCATTGGCCGCCGAAGCCAAACGCTCGATCAGGTACGTCGCGTGGCAAACCAGAAAGGGCGCTTGGGCCAAAGCCGCAAGACCTTCGATTGCAGGCAGGCGCCCACCTTGCGTCTGCAGCTGAACGCCCGCCAGAACCGCCACATTGCCGACATCTAACCCATTGAAATTGGAATCAATAACCATCACCTCCCTTTAAGCAAAGAAAAGGAGCCGCGTCATGGACCAGAAGATCATCACCCTGTTTGACCGTTTCACACATGGCGGCATGAACCGTCGCGAATTCATGGAGAAGCTCAAAACCCTCGCCGGCGGAACCGCAGCTGCCGCTGCCCTGCTTCCCATCCTCGAGAATAATTACGCGCGGGCCGAAATGGTGGCTGAGGGCGATGATCGTATCACCGGCGAAACGCTGAGCTTCGAAGGCGGCAGCGGCTATCTCGTGAAGCCAAAAGCCGAAGGCAAATCCCCCGGCGTCATCGTCATCCACGAAAACCGCGGGCTTAATCCGCACATCAAGGATGTCGCCCGCCGCATGGCGCTGGAAGGCTTTGCAGCCCTCGCCCCTGACTACCTCTACGCATTGGGCGGAACCCCCGCCG
>CAVXPO010000029.1:0-261588 GCA_963763635.1 uncultured Alphaproteobacteria bacterium | reverse complement strand
CTCGCGTGAATGCTCCCTTCAGCCGGAGCCTGTCAGCGAATTGATTGGTGCCCAGATATGCCGGTGTTCACCGCACCAGCGGCCGCTTGCTCTGCAGCTTTTGGTTAATTAGTTTCCGCAGCTTTCGTCTCTGCAACAAATGCAGTATTGCTATCGGTCATCCTATTCTGGCTCAGGTGTCATTTTGAAAGACCCATATAAAATTCTTGGGATTCCCCGAAACGCAACGTCCAATGATGTTCGGAGTGCATATCGGCGTTTGGCAAAAAAGCTACATCCCGACTTGAATCCTGGAAACAAGGAGTTTGAGGAACGCTTCAAGGAAGTGTCGATGGCAAACGATCTTCTCTCTGACGAGACCAGGCGAAAACGCTTCGACGCAGGAGAGATTGACGCCTCCGGGGCAGAAAAGCCGCAGCAGCAATACTACAAGGACTATGCGGCCGGCGCTGGCGCAGGCCATGCCTATGAAAACCCGTCGAGCTTCCAGGATTTTGCAGGCGCCAACGATGTTTTCGCTGAGCTTTTCAGGCAGCAAGCCCGACAGTCCAGACGTATGCGTGGTGCTGATTTGCACTTCCGCCTGGCAGTCGATTTTTTAGATGCGGTAACAGGGGCAACCAAGAGAATAACATTGCCCGATGGCGGGACCCTCGTTGTTACAATACCGGCCGGCATTCAGGAAGGGCAAACACTACGTCTGAAAGGCAGAGGCGCACCATCTCCTGGCGAGGGCGATGCAGGTGATGCTATGGTCGAAGTTAGCATTAATCCTCATTCTTATTTTACGCGGGTTGGCGATGATGTCCACTTGGAGCTGCCGATAAGCCTGAAAGAAGCTGTCTTGGGGGCGCGTGTAAAAGTTCCAACACCTACGGGGCCAGTAATGCTCAAGGTGCCGAAGGGATCGAACACTGGTACGGTGATGCGCCTCAAAGGTAGAGGCGTCATGCGGCGCGGTGGGCAGGGTGACGAAATCGTCAAGTTCAAAGTGATGTTGCCAACTGGAGCAAACTCGGAGTTAGAGGGTTTTCTTTCTTCATGGGAGGGCGGGACAAATTATGATCCGCGTAAGGGCATGCTATCATGATTATCAGTAAATTGGAATTTCTGTACCGCGCCAAACTTGATGAAGAGACCTTAAATGTCTGGATTGCGGAGGATTGGCTGCTTCCAGATACCGCGCAGGACGAAGTGGTCTTTTCCGAAATCGACATAGCACGTGCAAAATTGATCAATGATTTGATTGATGACCTTGGTGTAAACCGCGAAGGTGTTGGTATTATCCTCAATCTTCTCGATCAGATGCACAGTATGCGAAAAGCAATAGCTGAGAAATTGCAGCGTGATCGCAGATGAATATCACTTATGACCTGACAAGTAGTCGCGGCTCTTATTGCCGGTCCCGGCACTGCGGAGACCGACTTCATAGCGCATATCGAGCGCCATGCCCCAAAACCCCCTAAAATAACCTTGGGTGTGGAAGCTGTTGATCATCCAAGTAATGGCCAACTTGCAGCCAACGCCAAAAATTTTTTATGGCCACCGATAGAAAACGGCCGCAAATATTTTGCCGCCTACTTTTTATCGACCTAAAACGGGTTTTTCCTGTCGTTTGAAGATCATGCTGAATAATTGAAATCAAAAAATCTTCAATCCAGCCGTTGCCCTTGTTCGTCGAATACATGGAGGTGTTTGGCATCGAGGCCGATGCGGGTTGCGTCTCCCACGCGGGTGCCGGGATCGCCGCGCACCTCGGCGATGATGGTTTGGCCCGCGGCCAGGCGCACGTGGGCAAAGCCGGTTTCACCCAGGCGTTCAATGATATCGATGGTGCCTGCTATCGATAGGCCCCCACGGGCGCCCAACGTCATGTGTTCCGGACGGCTTCCCAAGGTGACCGCATGCCCCTTTTTCACAGAGGCTGGAAGCCTGATTTTCAATTCCTGCCCGTCGGCCAGGCTCAGGATGCCCTCCCTTTTCATCGTGGCGGGGAGGAAGTTCATGGCCGGGGAACCGATAAAACCCGCCACGAAAAGATTGGCCGGTTTGTAGTAGAGGTCAAGCGGCTTTCCGGTCTGCTCAATACGGCCCTTGTTCATCACCACAATCTTGTCCGCCAGCGTCATGGCCTCCACCTGATCGTGGGTGACATACACGATGGTGGCCTTCAGCATCTTGTGCAGCTTGGCGATTTCGACGCGGGTGTTGATGCGCAGCGCCGCATCCAGGTTGGACAAAGGTTCGTCGAACAGGAACACTTGCGGTTTGCGCACTATGGCCCGCCCGATCGCCACCCGCTGGCGCTGGCCGCCGGAGAGTTCGCGCGGGCGGCGCTTCAGCAGCGCTCCCAGCTGCAGGATGCGCGCCGCTTCATTGACGCGGGCATCAATTTCCGCCTTCGGGGTTTTTGCAAACTTCAGGCCGAAAGCCATGTTGCTGTAGACATCCATATGCGGATAAAGCGCATAGGACTGAAAGACCATGGCGATTTCGCGCTGGGCGGGCGGCAGGTCATTCACCGTCTTGCCGCCAATGGTCATGGTGCCTGACTCGACGGGCTCCAGCCCGGCGATGGCGCGGAGCAGGGTGGACTTGCCGCAGCCTGAGGGGCCTACCAGCACCACGAAGGAGCCATCCTCAACCGTGAGGTCAATATCTTTCAGCACCTCAACGGGGCCATAGGACTTGCGCAGTTTTTCAATTCTTACTTCTGACATGGCTTGCTCATTTCACGGCACCCGAGGTCAAACCACGGATGAGCTGGCGGGAGAAAATGACATAGAGGATGAGAACAGGAATGATGGCCGTCGAAAGTGCCGCCAGCACCGCGTTCCAGTCGGTGATGTACTGGCCGAGAAACTGCTGGATGCCGAGTGTTATGGTTTGTTTGCCACCCGTGGGGGCCAGCAATAGGGGAAACCACAAATCGTTCCACACGGGGATCATGGTGAACACGGCAACCGTTGCCATGGCCGGTCTGATCAGCGGCATGACGATGAAAAAGAAAATATTGTATTCGCTCAAGCCATCACAGCGTGCTGCCTCGCGCAGGTCCTTGGGAATTTGCGCAATAAATTCCGAGAGAATGAAAATAGATAAGGGCAGATTTTGTGCCACGTAAACCAGGATCAATGCGGTGAGGGTATTGATCAGGTTCAATTGCACGATGAGCTGGATGATGGCCACCGAGCCCAAGCGGATGGGCACCATGATGCCGACGGCCAGAAACAGCGTGAGCAACGTGTTCCAGCGGAACTTGTATTCCGTCAGGGCCCACGCGGCCATGGCGCCGAACAGCAACGTGAAGAAAATGGTTCCGCCTGTGACGGCGATTGAATTCATATAGTAACTGACGATTGAACTGTCGCCAAAAACCTTGTCATAGCCAACCAGCGAAAATGTTGAAGGCGTGGGAAAAGACAGGGGTGAGCCGAAGATGGCCTTGCGCGCCTTGAAGGAATTCATGATGACGAGAATAATGGGAAAAAGCGCCAGCAGCGTGTAAAGGATGAGCACTCCGTGAACTGCTATGGCGCTGGCTGGTTTTCGCATGTTGCTAACTCAGAATGAATAGCGCTGCATGCGGCGTTGAATGAGGAACAGATAGCTCATCACGCCGATGAGGATGATGATAAACATCATGGTGGCAATGGTTGATCCCATGGAGAGGTCGCCCAGTTGCAACTGGTTTCCGAAGAACGTGCGGTAGAACAGCGTACCCATAATGTCAGCCGAGAAATTGGGCCCGGCCAGCGCACCCTTCATGGCATAGATCAAATCAAAAGCATTAAAGTTATTGACGAAAGTGAGAATGGAAACCAGCCCGATGGTTGGCAGAATGAGCGGCAGCTTGACCCAGATGAACGCCTGAAACTGGTTGAGGCCGTCAACGGTCGCAGCGTCGATGAGCTCTTCGGGAATAGCCAGCAGTGCCGTGTAAATCAGGATCATCGGGATACCGGCAAACTGCCAGACCGAAATGAGGGAGATGGCTACAAGCGCTGTGTTTTCCTGGCCAAGCCAAGGTGCAAATAGAAAACCCAATCCGACTGTTTGGAGGAACATTTTTGAAATCCCCCACAAAGGCGAGAGGATGAGCTGCCAGCTGAAACCAATGATGACGACTGACAGCATCGTCGGCATAAAAATCAATGTTCGGTAAGCGGCGCGCAGGCGCAGGCGTGGCAGGCTCAATATTGCGGCGAGGGCCAATCCGATGGGGTTTTGCACAACCATGTGGATGAAGAAGAAATAACAATTGTTGCGGAAGGCATTCCAGAAAGGAACCGACCAGGTTGTATCAGTCAGCAACGTGTGGAAATTGCCGAGGCCATTGAAGAGATAACTGCCATCGGACTGGCGCAAGTAAAGCGAGTTGAAAATTGTAGCGACGAGGGGATAGATCGAAAACACCGTATAGATGATGACAGCGGGACCCAGAAAGAAAGCCAGCAAGTAAAGGTATGATCCGCGGCGCATGCCGATGATGCCACTGCTTGCTGCTGCCGCTGGTTCCGCCATGTTCCCGTCCATGAAAATGGGCCGCCAACAACGCGTCAGCGACCCTCATTTTCTTACGTTACTTTTGATGCGGTGCGTACCACTTTTTCAAACCGTCCTCGAGTTGGGCCGAGGCCGCTTCTGGTGTCATGGCACCGTTGAGAACCTGAGCAGAGACATTCCACATTTCGTTTTCGAGGTTCGGCGTTCCGCGTGACAGGATCTGGTAGGAATCGCGGATGGTGGATTTGCATTCACCACGCCAGCCCACAAAGGTCTGCGCGACGTCATCCGAAAGGGTGACCTTGGCACTCGACAGCGGGAAGAAGCCTGGCAATGCGTTCGCAAAGATGTTGGCAAATTCATCCGAACCGATCCAATCCAGGAATATTTTGGCATCAGCCGCATTGGCTGACTTGGCGTTCATGCCAATGCCAATATCGGTGTGGTCCGAGATGTAGCAATCAGCAGCACCCGCAGGTGGTGGTGCCTTGAACGCACCCATGGGCACATTCTGGCCGCGGAAGGTGGAAATATCCCATGAACCCGCTGCGTAGATCGCACCCTTGCCGAGGCTGAAGAGGTTCTGGCTGTCAGGATAGGTTTGGGCCTTGTAGCCATCGCCCATGTAAGGCGCCCACTTTGCGAGTGCTGCAAAGGTGCTGACATATTCAGGGTCGGTGAGCTTGCCGGTGCCGTCAATCAGCTTCTTGCGGCCTTCTTCGCCTTTCCAATAGTTAGGCCCAATGTTCTGGAAGCCCATGGTAGCGGCTTCCCACTGGTCATTGGTGCCAAGAACCAGCGGCACATATTTGCCATCCTTCTTGATCGCTTCGAGAACGGCGAGGAATTCTTCTTCGGTCTTCGGTTCTGCAAGCTTCAGTTCAGCGAAGATGTCCTTGTTATATATGAAACCGTGGATAACGGATGCCATGGGTACGCAGAATGTGGTTTTGCCATCGTCGGTGGTCCATGCACTCTTGGCCACGTCGGAGAAGCCAGCCATGCTCGGCAAATCATTCAAGCCTGCGAGATGACCCTTGTTGAAGAGTTCAAGCGAAGCATCAAAAGGACGGCAGGTGATGATGTCACCAGCGGTGCCGCCTTCGAGGCGGGCGTTAAGCGCCGCGTTATATTCCTTCGGGGCCGTTGGCGTGAATTCAACCGTGATGTCAGGATGCTTGGCTTGGAAAGCTGGAATGATTTTTTCCTTCCAGATCGTTGCATCATCGTTGCGCCAGCTTTCGATGGTGAGCTTGCCAGCCGAGGCAGCGCCGGCACATGCCGTTATGGCCACTGCTGCAAGCAGCATTGTCTTAAATCCGGTCTTCAACATTGTCTTCTCCCTTTTCTCTTGTTGGACTTCAATTAGAGCCTACTGCTTTGCGGCCAGACCTTTCAAGGCCAGCCGCAAATTTCCTTCCGATTCAAATAATCTTTGACGCGCAACGTCAATTGATTCAATACCGGCGCAGAGCAGGATTGCGGGTTTCACCTCGCCTTTTGCAGCTTCCAGTGCTGATGCTGCCACGCCTTCCTTGGCGCCCGTTACAAGCGAAACGATGCCAAGGGCGCGCTTCTTGAGTTTAAGATTGCCTGCCAGCACGTTTACCATCATGCCGTCATAGACAGCGCCGAGCTTGATGTGTGCAAGCGTCGACAGAAGGTTGAGTGCGGCTTTCTGCGATGTGCCAGCGCCCATGCGCGTGGAACCGGCGATGACCTCAGCGCCGGAGTTGAGCAGAATTTCAATGTGCGCTGCGGCGGCAAGGGGGGAATTCGGATTGTTAACGACGGCGATAACCGTTGCCCCGTTTTCCCTGGCGCACTTTGCCGCTGCAACGGTGTAAGGTGTGGTGCCAGAGGCTGCGACAGCAACAAGCGTGTCATTCGGTTTAATATCCGAAGCCGCTCGCGCACCTTCTTCCGCGTTGTCTTCGGCTTCGGCCAGCGTGTCGAACATTGCAGCGCGACCGCCAGCAATGAGATAGCCGATTTTGTCCTTTTCCATGCCGAATGTTGCCGGCAACTCGGAGCCGTCCTGAATGCCAATGCGGATTGATGTCCCGGCGCCAGCATAAAACAAGCGGCCACCCTTTTTGAGGTTTGTGGCCAGCGCATCAGCCGCTTCTGAGATTTGTGGGATGGCCGCGCGAACGGCTGTAATGGCGCGTTCCTGGCCATCAACGAATGCTGCCAGAATTTTATCATCTGGCCAGGTATCGATGTTCTTGTAGGCTGTTGAACGCTGTTCTGTTTTTGCCATAGAGTACTAATACCAAATAGCTACCACTTGTCCAGAGCTTATTATTAACAGTGATTTCTTTGAATATACCGGCCAATTTTAAACAGCATCCAACAAAATCCTTCCAATTTGGTATTGATTTGGTATTGTATAACGATGGACGATGTTACAGGATATTTTCTGGGAATTGATGGGGGTGGCAGCCGCTGCCGCGCGCGCATCCGCGACGGGTCAGGGAAACTAATGGGTGAAGCCGTGGGCGGCTCTTCCAATATCTACCAGAGTTTTGATGGGGCTTTAGCGAACATCATTGCTACTGCCGAGGAAGCCTCCGCGAAGGCAAGCCTGAAAACGACTGTGCTTCACGCAGGGCTTGGCCTTGCTGGTCTCGTTACCTCAGTGGGTGCGGAAAAGATTGTTGCGGCGAACCTGCCATTTGCTTCTGTCACCGCCGATAACGACGCCTATGTGGCCAGCGTTGGTGCTTTCGCCGGCGGTGATGGCGGCATCGTCATTGCTGGCACAGGTTCAATTGGGTTCGCCGTGATCAATGGCGTGCGTCATATGGTCGGCGGCTGGGGTTTTGCTCTTGGCGACCATGGGTCAGGCGCGTGGTTAGGTCATCATGCGGTTCGCCGTGCGGCACTTGCCATTGACGGGTTACTGCAGCCCACACCGCTTATTGAAGAAGTGCTTTCGCGGGTGGGGCGCACGCGGTTTGACCTGTCGCGCTGGTCCGAGAAGGCCAAGCCCAAGGACTATGGACAGATGGCGCCTCTGGTTTTCGAATGCGCGTCCAAAGGCGATGTGCATGGCATGACGATTGTGATTGAAGGTGCGGCCGCCATTTCCAATCTTGGCCGCGCACTTCTGGCGCGGGGTGCTGGCAGCATTTGCCTGCTTGGTGGCTTGTCACAAGTTTATCCGCCTTATCTTGATGCAGACGTAAAGAAAGCCCTCGCAGAGCCTATTGCGGACGCCATGGATGGCGCGATCATGATGGCGCGCAAGGCCAGAGGTGTTGCGGAACGCTGGACATGAGCAGGGCCGAAAAAATTTTCTCATCCAGCCGCTTCGAGCCGGGAAGCAGCGCCCCGCTTTATGCGCGGGTGAAAAAACTAGTACAGGACGCTGTTTCGGCGGGCGATTTAAAAGTCGGTGACTCCATTCCCAGTGAACGCGACGTTGCCGTGATGCTTGATGTTTCGCGTGTGACCGTGCGCACGGCGTTCACCGAGCTAGTTACTGAAGGTGTTCTGCTGCAACGACGGGGTTCAGGTACCTATGTGAATGGCCCGGCCCGGCGCATTGAGCAGCCTCTGTCACGGCTTACAAGTTTTACGCAGGATATGGAACTCCGTGGCCTCAAGACGGATGCGGATTGGCTGGAACGTTCCGTTGGGTTGCCGACGCCGGAGGAAGCGCTAAAGCTTTCCATTTCGCCGAGTGAGTTTGTTTCTCGTTTCCACCGTTTGCGCCGTGCTGACGGCGAACCCATGGCAATAGAATTGGCGGTTATTCCAGCCAAATTTCTGGATGACCCCGGAAGTGTCAAAGGTTCGCTCTATGCTGCCCTTGATGCGCGCGGAGTGCGGCCTGTGCGAGCGTTGCAACGGCTGCACGCGACAGCGCTTTCCGCCCATGAAGCGAAGCTGCTTGATTTGCCGAACGGCAGCCCCGCACTTTTCATTGAACGGATTTCATATCTTCCCGATGGGCGCATTGTGGAATTTACGCGATGCCATTACCGCGGCGACAGTTATGATTTTGTGGCTGAACTCACCATTGCACCGGGAAGCAGATCATGAGCCACATGGCAAGGGAAGCTGCGGAAGCGCCAGAAGCAGTGGCGCGCTTTCTTGGTCGCAATTCCAAGACCCTGAGCGAAATTGGCGCAAGACTGCGGTTGAAACCGCCACCGGTAATCATCACCTCGGCGCGCGGAAGCTCCGATAATGCGGCCGGATATTTCAAGTATCTGACGGAAATTTTGACGGGCGTTCCGTGTTGTTCAATGGGAGCATCGGTTGTCTCAGTCTATGATGCGAAATTGCAGGTGCGGGACGGGTTTTGTGTAACCATTTCCCAGTCCGGAAAAAGCCCGGACATCGTCGCTTTGCAGGACGCGGCAAGGCGGGCAGGGGCGCTTACGGTTGCCATTGTCAATGTAGAGGATTCACCAGCCGCGCATGCTGCTGATATTTGCCTGCCCCTGCACGCGGGGCCGGAACTCAGCGTTGCTGCCACCAAGTCCTTTATTGTTTCACTGGTTGCAAGTGCGGCCATCGTTGCCCATTGGCTGAATGACAAAGACATGCTTGCGGTTATTGACTTCTTTCCGGACCATTTGGCCAAAGCCATGGTCATTGATTGGCCGGAAGTGGTCACATTCGCCAAGAATGCTGATTCTTTATATGTGCTAGGCCGTGGCCCAACGCTTCCCATTGCCGCTGAAACGGCACTAAAACTCAAGGAAACCTGCGCCATTCATGCGGAGGCCTATTCCATCGCTGAAGTGATGCATGGGCCGCTTGAGCTTTTGGGCGATGGCTATCCGGTTCTGGCCTATTCACCCGAAGACAAGTCCCGCGCGGCATCAGTGCAGGCTTTGGACAAGATGCGGAAGACTGGTGCGCATGTGCTGGTGGCGGAAGAGGGGGGCTTGCCGTTCGTGCGCACGGGCAATTCCCTGCTTGATCCCATCTCCCTCATTCAAACCGCTTACCGCTTTGTTGAGGCTACGGCGCAGGCCAAGGGGCGCGATCCAGACCGGCCACGGCTGCTCAAGAAAGTGACGGAGACCATTTGATGGCTTTCGCGCTTGCAGGTGCCAGGGTATTTGACGGCGACACCATCCGCGATGGTTTGGCTATCGTTATTGACGGCGCGCGCATTGTTGATGTTGCGCCAGCAGAAAAACTCGGCCGCAGCATTGAGTTACGCAGTTTGCAGGGTGGCATTCTGGCACCTGGCTTCATTGATGTTCAGGTAAATGGCGGGGGCGGGGCGCTGCTCAATGACAATCCCACGATCGAAACAGTTAAGCGCATTGCGTTCTCCCATCGAAAATTTGGCACGACGGGAATGTTGCCGACAGTTATTACTGATGCGCCGGAAATTCTTTCAGAGGCGATTGCTTCTGTTAAAGCCGCAAGGGACGCAGCAGTTCCTGGTGTTCTCGGCATTCACATCGAAGGCCCGTTTCTGGATGCAGACCGGAAGGGAGCCCACGACCCGCAGTTTATTCGTCCAATGACCACAGCAGACGTTGAGCAGATTGCAAATGCTGATTGCGGCAGCGTGATGCTCACGTTGGCTCCCAACCGCGTGAATCCTGCCCTGATCAAGGCGCTTACCGCACGAGGGGTGTTGGTAAGTCTTGGCCATTCGAATGCTACCAACGCGGAAGTCCAGCTTGCACTTGATGCAGGTGCGAGCGCCTTTACCCATATTTTCAATGCCATGAGCCAAATGAACGGACGTGAACCCGGCATGGTCGGCACCGCCCTTTCTGATCGTGAGAGTTTTTGCGGCCTGATTGCCGACGGATTGCATGTTCACGATGCCGCGATGAAGGTTGCGCTTGCGGCAAAGGCGAGAAGCAAGACGATGCTGATTTCAGACGCGATGCCCGCAGCGGCGGGCGGCCCGGATAATTTTGAACTGCAGGGCCGAACTGTGCGTCGCGTAGATGGCCGGTTGATGTTGGAAGATGGCACACTCGCAGGCTCCAATCTGACGATGGATGAGGCGGTGCGATATTGCGTTTCGCGGCTTGGTGTTAGCCTTGAGAACGTATTTTGCATGGCTTCATTAAATCCTGCGGCTTTTATGAAGCGCGACCATGAGCTGGGACGCATAAAACCGGGATACCTTGCGAGCCTCGTGCATCTGGATGATGATCTTCAGGTATTGCAGACATGGATTGATGGTAAATGAAAAAAATCAAGATTCTCGTGGTGGGCTTGGGAAACATGGGGTTAAGCCACGCCCGCGCTTACGCATCGATAAAGGGATTTGAAATCGTTGGCCTATGCAGCCGTGGCATTGAGACACGCGAAGACATCAAACAGGAATTTCCCGGTGTTTCGCTCTTTTCCGATTACGCACACGCGCTGAAAACCTTGAAGCCTGCTGCAGTATCAATCAACACGTGGCCTGATACGCATGCGGCTTACGCCAAGATGGCGTTGAAAGCAGGCTGTCATATTTTCATTGAAAAACCCTTGGCAGACACAGTTGCTGAAGCTGAAGAAATTGTCGCGATGGCCAAGATGGCCAAGAAGAAGCTGGTCATTGGGTATATTCTCCGCGTACATCCATCCTGGGTGAAATTCGTGGAGGTTGGCAAGACGCTTGGAAAACCGCTGGTGATGCGGATGAACCTCAACCAACAATCTTCGGGTGCGCAATGGGATGTGCACAAGCACTTGATGAATTCAATCAGTCCCATCGTTGATTGCGGCGTTCATTACGTTGACGTGATGTGCCAGGTCACGGGTGCCAAACCCATTCGCGTTCATGCGGTAGGTGCACGTCTTACGAACGAGATAGACGCGCACATGTATAATTACGGCCATTTGCATGTGGCTTTCGATGACGGGTCTGTTGGCTGGTATGAGGCGGGGTGGGGGCCCATGATGAGCGAGACAGCGTTCTTTGTTAAAGACATGATTGGCCCCAAGGGTTCTGTTTCGATTGCCATGGAGGAAACCAAATCGGGTTCATCGGATGTGGACAGCCACACACGGACAAGCGCCCTTCGGCTCCACCACGCGACCTTAACACCCAAGGGGAAATTTGTAACACCGGACGAAATCATTCGCATGGATGATGAGCCGGGGCATCAGGAGCTTTGCAGCCGTGAACAGGAGCTGTTCCTTGCAGCGATCCAGCATGATCACGATATGTCGGCCCATGCCGAAGACGCAATAAACTCCCTTCGGATCGTGCTGGCTGCCGATGAAAGTGTGCGAACTGGCCAAGTGGTCGAACTGTGAAACTTGCAGGTGCCGTGACGCAAGGCAGTGGTACCATCAATGAAGATGGCTGGGGATATATTGGAGCCGCCGAAGACGTAACCGCCGCCTGGATATTTGATGGTGTGACTGGCATCAACGGCAAAAACTATTTGCCCGCCGGAACCGATGCGGCATGGTTGGTTAGCCAAGCAGACAGGCATGTTCGAGCGCTTGCCGCATTGGACGTCTCCCTTCCTGAGCTTATCTCGCAACTGGTGCAGAATTTAATTACAGATTGGAATGATGTTGCGAAGGGTTTGAGCCTTCCCAAGAACTATGACCCGCCAGCAGCATGCCTCATCCTTGCAAAACGCTATGGTGACAGTTGGCACGCGGTGCGTCTTGGCGACTCTTGCATTCTGGCACGGGGATCAGACGGCAGGCATAAAATGCTTGCGGTCTCTCCCAATAATGCTTTTGATCATTGGCTTGCAGGCGAGGCGGCCAAACGGCGCGACGCGGGCGTGTTTGACATCAAGGCACTGCTTGCAGAATTTCAACCGCAACTTTTGGAAGGCCGCAAACTCCGCAATTCAGCGGGTGGATACAGTATTCTTGAAGCAAATCCTTCTGCGACGGAGTTTGCCGAGTATTTGGTTCTGGGCCAGCTGAGTGACTTACTGCTCTGCACAGATGGCTACTATCGCGCCGTCGATTATTATGGACTGCATTCGGACGAGAGCCTGTTGGAATCGTCATTTGCCGCGGATGGCGTAAACACTGTGTTGCGCAGTATTCGCGCCGCCGAGGCTGCCGATCCAACCTGTGAAAAGTATTTGCGTTTCAAGCCAGCTGATGATGCAACGGCAGTTGCTTTGCAGAACAACATTATAAGCGGCAAAAATCTTGCTCACTGAACTCTGCCGCGTGCGTCAACCCTCACAGCACCCAGGACTTCTTTGCCCCGTATGAATACGACTTTATCAAAAAGATTCATGACGGGACAAACGTGATTAGGCGTTATGCGAACAAGATCGCCAACTTTTGGTTTACTGGCAATTGCGGAGATGTCGAGATATCCGTGTTCTTCGTTGCAGTTATATATTTTGGCAAAGCCAAGGTCTCTTACGACGCCATACCCTGAGAGGCCAAGCAGATCACTGGTGAGCGCCTTGGAGCCCGCATCAATCAACGCGCGCTTGTCATTGGGGCGGCTTACCACCGTTGACAACACTGTCACCGCACAATCATCATATGTGCAGGTCCCGCGTTCTGCGAGCGACCGGTCGAAGTAAATATATGTTCCGGCGCGATATTCGGTGACGTGCGAAAGACCCTCATCCTTCCACATGTCGGGCGATCCACCCGAGCTCACCACTTTCGTTTTAAGGCCGGCAAGCCCGGTTAGCGCCAACGCTTTCTCCAGAAATTTGTCAGCGTCGCTGCGCGTTCCAGGATACGTCATGAGGCCGCCATAGGTCAGCCCCTTCAACGACTGGATCAATACTGCAAGCCCTGCCGCCGCTTCGGGTGATTGCGCGCCGTTGCGGCCAGCACCCGTGTCACATTCAACAAGCACCGAAATATCACGGCCGGCCATTTGGCCGGCAAGGGACAAACCCTCGATAACTTCCCTGCTGTCTGCAACAACTGAAATATTGGTGCGTTTGGCCAGGGCTGCGAGGCGTTCAAGCTTGCGGCGGCCAACAACATTGAAAGTCAACAGCATGTCGTCAATGCCAGCGTCGGCCATAACTTCAGCTTCGCCGAGTTTCTGCACCGTGATGCCCCTTGCGCCGAGATCCAGCTGGGCTTTTGCCATGGCCACCAGTTTGTGGGTTTTGATATGGGGTCGATTGGCTAATCCCAACTCATCACAACGGGCTTGCCACTTTCTGAGGTTGCGTTCGACAACATCAATATCAATTACAGGAACCGGCGTTTCGAGGTCCTCTATACTGTTTCCGACGTTTTCGAAATTGAAGTGGCTAAGAATATTCATTGGTCTCACTCCGGTTTGAGCCGAAAGTCCTTGCCTTCCGGCAGGGTTTGCCCGCCATCAACAATGATTGTTGTGCCCGTAATATACGACGCTTCATCAGATGCCAGGAAGAGGGCCGCGTTGGCAATGTCGCGCGGTGTGCCGAGGCGTCCGAGCGGAACGGCCTCTTCCATTGACCTGATGAATGCGGGTGAGCGGTGCATTTTCATGCCCTCGGTCAGAATGTTGCCGGGCTCAATGCCGTTGACCGTGATGCCATAGCCGGAAAACTCAAGTGCAGCTGCCTTGATGAATCCATTAATGCCTGCCTTGCTGGCGGAATAATGGCCATGACCGGAACTGGTGACACGAGGCCCTGTGATTGACGACGTGAATATCATGCGGCCATAATTTTTCGCCTTCATAACAGGCAGCGCGGCACGTGCAGCCAGATAGGTTCCCTTCAAATTTACAGCCAAAACATTGTCCCACTCTTCAGGCTCAATGTTTTCAATCAGTGTCCAAGGGTAGATGCCGGCATTCTGAACAATGATGTCCAATCCACCATAGGCCGTAACAGCCGCATTTACGGCGCGCTCTACCTCAGGTTTCTGCCTTATGTCAGTTGCTATAAAGTGACTCTGGAGGTGCTCGGCGGTGGCGCGGCCTGCTTCTTCTTCTGTATCAGCAATTATGATTTTGGCGCCTTCTTCGACGAAACGCTCAGCGATTGCAGCACCGATACCGCGGGCTGCTCCAATGACAAGGGCCACACGCTTGTTGAGAAGAGCCATCAGGCGAGCTTTTGCCGGATTGAAAGTTTGACTGTATCAAGCAGCACAGCGGCCAACACCAGGCCACCTAGTATCATTTGCGTGTAATGGGCGGGAAGCCCCATAAGATTGATGGCCGTGTGGATTGAAGAGAGCAGCAATACCCCGGCGTAAACACCGGGTAATTTGCCTACGCCGCCCTTCAGGCTTACTCCGCCGATGACCACAGCGGCAAAAGCATTGAACAGCATGCCAGTTCCAAGGTTTGCCGTAGCACCCGACGTGCGGATTGCCAAAAGCCATCCAGCAACGCCGGCAATAGCACCGGCCAGAACGAAGGTGATGACGACCAGCGTGTCAACCTTGATGCCGGCCCGGAAGGTGGCAACCGCATTGCCGCCGATCATGGTCACATGCCGACCAAAAGGTGTTTTCGCCATTACCAGCGTGAACAGCGCGAAGCAGAAAATCGCAATCCATGCAATGAGCGGAATAAAGGCCACCGTTTCAATGCCGATAAACCGCAGGGATGGCGATAGATCCTGCGCAGAACGGCCCCCCGAAATTGCCACGACCAACCCGCGCACCCAGATGTAGGATGCGAGCGTGACGATGAAAGCATTCATCTTCAGGCGAACGACAAGCCAGCCATTGAGAGCGCCAATAACGCCACCCAGCAACATTACCAAGAACAGCGAAACAGGCACCACCAACCACGCAGGTGAGAACGTGTATCCAAGCCCAATGCCATGGGAACAGAAAAGGATTCCCGTCACCATTGCCGTCAGAGCTGCGATTGACTCGACCGATAAATCCATGTGGCCAGCAATAATTACGATGGCGAGGCCAATGGCCATCACGCCTACAAAAGTCGATTGTTCAATAATGTTGGCGAAAATGCCGATTTGAAAAAAATTTGGAATGGTCACCGAGAAAACGGCAAGAACCACGACCAGCATGAACCAGACGAGATTGTCGAGCACGAATTCAACGAGTGCCCTTTGACGTGAACCGATCATGGCAAGTTTCCAGTTAAAATTCCCGGGCCACTTACGGCCCGGGAAATTAAAGTGCGCTTATTCGACTGGCATGATCTTGTCGGCAGGTGCTTTCAAGTTGCCCCAGAAGCGCGGTTCGTCAATATTGTCCTTGGTGATCGCAGCACCTGGAATTTTGATGTTTGGACCCCAGGATTCGATGGTCAGCGTCGAGTCAAGTCCGAGCACTTTGTAGGTGCCAGGCTTGATCTCCTGCTTGTTCACCACCTTGTCAGCAAACATCGCGATTGCTGCGGCTTGCGCATAGAGCGGCTGCTCTACTTCAACCTGTTCCCAACCCTTGCGGATAAGGTCAAGGCCAACTGGCGCACCATTCGATGAAACGAGCATCACATCACCCGGCTTCTTGCCTTTTGCTTCGAGAGAAGCAACGGCAGCAACGGCAAGATGGGCGGCATGCACGAAGATCAAATCGATATCAGGATTGGCAACGAGCTGGTCGGAAACGATAGTTCCGGCATTCGATGCTTCCCAAGCCATTGCGGGCAAAGAAATGATCTGCACGCCTGCGAACTCCTTCATTTTTTCTTCAAAGCCCTTTTGAATGTCGAGTGTGTAAGGGTCTGCCGGGTCGCCAAGCACCTGCAGAATCTTGCCTTTGACGTCGCCCTTCTTTTCCTTCAGCAAACGCTGAATTTCGGTGGCGGCGACATAGCCGATTTCAACCGTGCCAGCCACCGATGTGAAGTCAGATGGCGTAGAGGTGATTTGCCGGTCAAATTGCATTACCGGAATGCCTGCAGCGCGAGCTTTCTCAATTGATGGCTTCAATGCATTAAAGTCCACAGCGGCCAAAATGATCGCTGCAGGCTTCAATATGATGGTGTCATTCATCTGGCTTTGCTGCACATCGGTTTTATTGTCAGCGTTGAGGGTGACTGGTTCATAGCCGACATCCTTCAGGAATTTTTCAATTGCGCTGACCGATTCCGTTTGGAATTCGTCAAGCAACGTGGGCACCATGTAATAGATTTTCCCCTTCGACTGTGCGTAGGCTGGGTGGATCATTGCAAGCGTGGTGAGCGCCAGCAAACCCGCTAAAGCTCCGAATAATCGTTTCATTTTACGTCTCCTTTTGTGATGAACGTTTTCTTCGGGCCGTTCGGCCTCGTTTCTTGGGCTTTGGCCTGGAGAGCCTCACCTGTAATCAATCCAACAATTTCATCAGGGCTGGTATCGGCCCGATCAACATCGCCAGCGACCTTGCCCTGTCGGATAACTACAATTCGGTCGGCCACCTGGAATGCCTGCGCCATGATGTGCGTGATAAAGACAACGCCAATTCCTTGCGCAGCAATGCGCTTAACCATGTCCAGGCCACGCCTGGTTTGCTCAACACCCAAGGCCGCGAATGGCTCATCAAGAAGAACAAGCTTGCCGCCCCAGTGTACGAAACGATTAAGTTCAATCGCCTGCCGCTGGCCGCCGGAGAGATGCTCAACATTTACACGCAGTGAAGGAATTTTTGTTCCGGCACTGGCAATGGCCTGCTCCGTTGCCCGGTACATTTCGGCCTCCTGCAGAATGGGAACGCCGAAATAGCGTTTTACAATCTCGCGGCCCATAAAGAAGTTTGCCACCACATCAACGTTCGTGCAGAGCGAGAGATCCTGGTATACGGTCTCAATTCCCGCTGCTTTTGCTTCGGCGGGCGACTTGAAATTGCATTCTTTGCCCTCAAAGATGACTTTCCCGGAGGTTGCTTCCAGGCCGCCTGCGATGATCTTGACGAGCGTTGATTTGCCCGCGCCATTGTCACCCAGCAGGGCTACCACTTCGCCCTTGTTGATGTCGAAGCTAATGCCCCGCAGCGCTTCGATGGCGCCAAAATTACGCGTTATATTCTGCAACCTCAGCAAGGGCGCTGCATCAGTCATGCTGCCTCCTCCCGCTGGAGCATGGAGCCTCGCAATTCACGATTGTCTTCTTGGGCAAACTGGATGCCAAAGCGCGGCGGGAGAACCCCCGCAACGGCAAGTGCCGGGATGGCTTCAAGCATGATCCGCCGATTATGCGGCCGCCCAAACTCCTGGTTGGTTTCCTTAAGAGCCATTTGCTTGGTTCTTTTTGTTTAACTTTTTCAGCAAAGCACGTGATAAATATAAAATCAAATGGAGTCCAAAAACACTGAATGCATTTTTCCGTCAATATGTTTGATAAACCCGTCCAAAATAAATCGGACCGCAATCATGGGGATGAAATCTTGAACGTCTTTGAAGCCTTTGGTGTCCCCACCATCATAAATGCCAAGGGACCAGCAACCCGCCTGTCTGGCGGCATTATGCATGCTGAAGTCGCTACAGCGATGCGTGAAGCATCAAGGCACTGCGTGGATATCGCCGAACTGCAAGCCGCCGCCGCAAAATTCATAGCTGAAGTAACGGGCGCAGAGTTGGGGTACATCGCTTCGGGGGCTTCTGGCTGCCTGCTATTGGCAGCGGCCGCATGCATGACGGGACTGGATGCCGGTCGAATGGCGCGACTTCCTGATACCAAAGGCATGAAAGATGAAATCATCATGGTGCGTAGCCAGCGCAATTTTTATGACCATGCGGTTCGTGCTGCCGGTGCCAGGATTGTGGAGGTAGGCCTGCCAGATCGTTATGCCGGGGCAGGGGTGCGCGACGCAGAGGCATGGGAAATCGACGGCGCAATCACCGAGCGCACCGCGGCTGTGTTCTATGTTGCCGATACGCAGTCAAAGCCCACACTTTCCGAAGTCGTGACTGTTGCGCATGCGCGCGACGTGCCAGTCATCGTTGATGCTGCAGCACAATTGCCACCGCAATCAAATCTTAAACGGTTCATCGCCGAAGGGGCGGATCTGGTGGCGTTCTCCGGTGGCAAAGCGCTCGGTGGCCCGCAGGCCAGTGGTTTTCTCTGCGGAAGGCGCGACCTTATTATGGCGGCGGCATTGCAGCATCTGGATTTGGATATTTTTTGGGACATGTGGGATCCGCCTGCATTCCTCATTGATAAAACGCGCCTAAAGGGCTTTCCGCCTCACGGCATTGGCAGAAGTTGTAAAGTCGGCAAGGAAGAAATCATGGGGCTTCTCGTTGCACTCCGTATTTTTGTCAATGAAGGAGATGCTGTGCGTCATGCCCGTTGGTTGAAAACAGCACAAGAAGTGCTCACAAGCTGTTCGAAAATCGGTGGTATTGAGCTGAGCATTCAGAATATAGAAAATACTGAAGCTGTTCCTGTTGTGCATATGTCGCTGAACCATGACAGGCACGACGCAACAAGCGTCATCTCCAAGCTACAACGTAATACGCCTTCTATCCATGTAGATCCAAGTTATCGTGACGCGAACAAGATTCTCATTAATCCCATGTGCTTGAAGGGCGATGATCACGACACTATTGCGGAAGCGTTGCGAAGAGCTATGGCATAGACAGAGCGGGCTTTGCAGACGCTTTGCAAAAAATGGAACACTAGATGGCAATCTTCACGGCAACCACGAACAATCGGTGGCTCAGCCTGGAAAAATAAATCACTCAGCGTGATAAATTTTATTGCTGCATTGCACCTAATAATCCGACATGCGAGACGTGCAATACTATTATAACAGTTTCGCCAGCTTTGCATTCTGTGGCCGATATTTCCTGTTGAATGGAACAGTTTGTTGGCGCATGTTTTGGCCGCGAAATGTTTCGCGGGAGGATTACAACAATGCGCAAATACACAAGAAGACTAGTTGTAGCCAGCGCTCTTGCGTTGACCGTAGCGACAGCACCTGTCGCTTACGCGGAAGATCAAATCCTGGCATCGGTGCCAGGTCTCACGTTCCCATTCTTTGTCCACATGATGAACGCGTTCAAGGCTGAAGCGGCAAAGCAAGGCATGGGTGTTATTGAAAGTGACGGCCAGGTTTCGTCACCCAAACAGACTGCAGACGTTGAAGCTGCAATCACACAGGGCGTGAAAGGCATTGTCATCAGCCCAAATGAAGTGGATGCAATGGCACCCGCACTTCAGCAGGCTGTTGAAGCAAAGATTCCTGTTGTCACGGTTGACCGCCGTGTGACGCAGGTTGAAGGCATTCTTGCCCATGTAGGCGCCGATAACGTGAAAGGTGGAGAAGCGCAAGCCAATCTGATCGTTCAAATGTTCCCCGATGGCGCAACGATCGTGAACCTTCAGGGGCAGTCCGGCGCTTCGCCGGCGATTGACCGCAACAAGGGTCTTCATAATATTCTTGATGGCATGGCCGACAAGTACAAGATCGTGTTTGAGCAGACGGCTGGCTTTGACCGCGCAAAGGGTCTGGCTGTGACCGAAGCTGCACTTTCTGGTATGGCCGAGCCACCCAAGGTGATTGTCGCTGCCAATGACGACATGGCATTGGGTGCGATGGAAGCTGTGAAAGGCCGCAATCTTTCCGGCATTTCAATTATCGGCTTTGACGCGTTGCCAGAAGCGCTTGCCCAGGTTCGCGATGGCGGATTGACGGCTACCATTGAGCAATTCCCTGGCCAGCAAAGTGCCATGGGTGTGCAAATCCTGGTGGACTTCATTAAAAGCGGCAAAGCACCAGCCGAGAAGGTCACGCTACTGACTCCTGTTGCGGTTACCAAGGACAACCTCAATATTGCTGAGCGCCTTGGCGAAGTGAAGTAGCCGAAAAGGAACCTTCATTCGGCCGGAGCCAAAGCCGGCCGAATGGGATTTTGCATGACGACAGCCCCAACCGCATCGCCATTGCTTCGCATGACAGGAATTTCCAAATCGTTTCCTGGTGTGCGGGCGCTTGACCGGGTTGATTTCGAAGTTGGTGAGGCGGCGATTCACGCGTTCCTGGGTGAAAATGGTGCAGGCAAATCAACCCTTCTCAAAATACTATCCGGTGCGCAGTTGCCGGATGCCGGAACGATTGAGCTCGCAGGCACTCCCGTCACCTTCGCAAGCCCGCAAGCAGCTCAGGCAGCCGGCATCGTTACCATCTACCAGGAGTTCACGCTGGCTCCGGATATGACAATTGCCGAGAATGTGTTTATCGGGCGCGAACCGGGATCGCGACTATTCATCAGCCGCAGTAAGCTGGAAGATCAAACCCGTGCGCTGGCAAAGCGCATCGGCCTTGACCGCAGCCCGAACGCCCTCGTCCGCGATCTGTCTGTCGCTGAACAGCAGATGGTTGAGATAGCGCGGGCGCTGTCCATGAAGTCGCGTATCATCGTGATGGACGAACCTACCTCCGCCCTCAGCCGGGCCGAGGTGGAAAAGCTTTTCTCGATTATACGGTCGCTGAAGCAGGATGGCATCGCGACCATTTTCGTCACTCACCGTCTCGAAGAAGTGTTCGAGATCTGCGATCATTACACGGTATTGCGGGACGGACGCCATGTTGGTTCAGGCAGCGTGGCAAGCACGACGTTGGACAAAATCATCCACCTCATGGTGGGGCGTGAATTGGGACTCTTGGCCCAACGTGACAAATCATTTGCAATTGATGAAGTGGCGCTAAGTGTTGTAGGGCTGTCGCGCCGGCGCAAAAGCACTGATGCAAGCGCCATTGAGCTTCATGATGTTTCCCTTGCGGTGCGTAAAGGGGAGATCCTTGGCATTGCCGGCCTTGTTGGTGCGGGCCGCACGGAAACGGCACGGGCCATTTTCGGGGCGGATGTTTTCGACAGCGGGAAAATCATTGTTGGCGGCAAGACGGCAAATATCCATTCGCCGCGGGATGCAATTGGTTATGGCGTTGGCCTGGTTCCCGAAGACCGCAAACAGCAGGCGCTTTTCCTGGCGCTTGCCATACGCACCAACCTTTCAATTGCGGCCCACGACCGGATTTCAGCATTCGGAATATTCATTAGCCGCAGCAAGGAAGAAGACCTTGTCGAGGAATATCGCAAGCTCCTCAACATACGCATGGCATCAGGCGACCAGCTTGTCGGCAATCTTTCTGGCGGCAACCAGCAAAAAGTTGTGCTTGCCCGCTGGCTGGCCTTGCGGCCAGGCGTCTTGGTTGTGGATGAGCCAACGCGCGGCATTGATGTTGGCGCGAAGGTGGAGGTTCATAACCTGCTATTCCAGATGGCAGCAGCCGGTATCGCCATCATTGTGATATCATCGGAACTGCCAGAAATCCTGGCGCTGTCAGACCGGATTATAACAATGCGCGAAGGCCATGTTACGGGTGAAGTGATGCGGGCCCAGGCGGACCAGCAAAAGCTTATGACTCTGATGACCAAGAGCGTTGAGAGGGCAGCATAAAATGGCGGAGACAGGCATGATCAAGCCGGCACTGCAGGAAAAAGACAACGGGTTTTGACGCCTTTTCTTTTCTTGCACGATTTGCGCCGCTCATTTTCCTGCTGATACTCATGGCCGTATTCGCCATTATGGAGCCGCGCTTTCTGTCTTCTATCAATCTGTTCAATGTGATGCGGCAAGTTTCCATCACCGGCCTGCTGGCCATCGGCATGACGTTTGTCATCCTGACGGCGGGCATTGATCTTTCGGTTGGTTCGTTGCTTGCGTTTGCGGGTTTGGTTGCGGCGGCTGTTGCCAAGGGCGGCATGCAGGACAGGTTTACGGTTGGTGATGCTGCGATTGGCTATGGCTGGCCGCTGTCAGCGCTGGCCGCAATTGTGATCGGGCTGATCTGTGGGTATCTCCAGGGAATAGCAATTACAAAACTCAAGGTTCCGGCCTTTGTCGTTACGCTGGGGGGCATGTCGGTGTTTCGCGGTGCCGCACTTCTGTTTGCGGCGGGCGGGCCTATTTCCGGATTCCAGCCTGACTTCACCTGGTGGGGGCAGGGGCGCATTTTGAGTGTTCCTGTTCCTGTTATCATCTTCCTGTTTTCCGCCCTGATTGCCCATATCGTGTTGCGCTACACCCGGTATGGACGGCGCGTTTACGCGGTGGGCGGAAATCCGGAGGCCGCGCGGCTTGCCGGGCTTAACGTCAACAGCATCATCTGCAGCGTCTACGTAATCATGGGGTTTTTCGCGGGCCTCGGTTCGTTTGTCCTTGCCGCACGGCTCAATTCGGCTGAAGCCGTGGCTGGCACCGGCTATGAACTTACCGTCATTGCCTCGGTGGTGATCGGCGGCACCAGCCTGTTTGGAGGCGCAGGCTCCATATTCGGAACCGTGATTGGCGCATTCCTCATCGGCGTGTTGCTGAATGGTTTGGTGTTGATGAATGTTTCGTCCTACATCCAGCAGATCATCATCGGCATTATTATCGTGCTCGCCGTGGCGTTTGACACATTTGCCAAATCACGCCGCCGTAAAGCTTAAGCGCTATTACTTTACGGCACCCGCTGTAAGGCCCTTGACGATGAAGCGCTCGAGGAAAACGCCAATAAAAACCAGCGGCGCAATGGCGGCGGTTGAGAGTGCGGCCATTGACCACCAGTTGATGCCTTGCGAACCGGTCTGGCTTGCCACCATCACGGGCAGGGTTTTTGCATTGGTGCTGGTCAGCAGCGCTGCAAAGAAATATTCATTCCAGCACAGCACGATTGCCAGAATGAAAGCGGCCACCATGCCGGGAAGTGCGATGGGCAAAACGATGCGGAAGAAGGCGCCCCACACGCTGCAGCCATCAACCAACGCGGCTTGCTCAAGCTCAATCGGGATGGTGTCGAACTGGTCGCGCATGATCCAGATGACGATGGGCAAAACGGTTAAGGTATAAACCAGTATAAGCCCGATGATGTTATCGAGAAGCGCCAGCTCCTTGTAGAGCACGAGAAATGGCATGGCCATCACGACAGGCGGCAGGATGAGCTGGGATAGGAAGAAGAAGGAAATGTCCTTGTTGCGCCACGGGCCGAATCTGTATTGGAAGCGGCTCAAACCATAGGCTGCCAGCGAACCGATGATGACAGACAGCAGTGCCGCGCCGACTGAAACAAGAACGCTGTTCCTGAAGCGCAGGAAGAATTCATCCCTAACGGTTGATATCTGGTCATAAGTGTCAGGCGACAGGCCCAGCGAACGCCAGCCCTTCCAGTCCGGCTGAAAACGACCGACCCAGGGAATGATGTCGCCTTGGGTCACATTCACTGCTGTCTTGAATGACGTTGTGATGGTCCAATAAATGGGAAAGAGGCAAACGAATGCCCACAGCAGCAGCGCGCCATATATCAGGACGCGGCTTGAGAAGAATTTGAAATTTCCAGTGCTGTCGGCGGACGCGGTCATATGTCGTTCTCCCGCTGCATCCAGCGGCTGACGAACCTCAGCAGCAGCGTGACAAAAATGATGATGATGATGAGGTAGACTTCCGCCACCATGGTGCCATAGCCAACGTTGGAGCGCTCGCGGTATTCGCGGAAGATGAAGCTGGAAATCGTGTCGGTGGCACCGCCCGGCCCGCCGGATGTTGTGTTGATGACAATGTCAGCCAGCTTCAGCTGGAAAATGATGCGCAGTACAATTGCGGTTACGCTGACCGGCAGCATGAGCGGGAAGGTGATCTGCCAGAAGGATTGCCATGGCGATGCGCCATCAACCCTGGCTGCTTCCTGCACTTCCTTCGGCAAGGCCTGCAGGCCCGCCAGCAGCAAGATCATGATGAAAGGAATCCACACCCAGGCATCAAGGGCAATGATGCTGAGGCGTGCAATCCACGGCGTGGTGAAGAATGTCGGGCTGTCCCAGCCAATGAAGCGCATCAAGTTTGCCAGCGGGCCGAAGCGAAACTCCATCAGCGATTTGCCGATCATCCAGCTCACGGCAACGGGGCTCAGCATGAAGGGAAGCAGGAATGCCACGCGGAAAAACTTGCGGGCGCGGATTTCAGCATTGAGCAAAAGCGCGAGGCCGAAGGCAATCACATATTGCACCAGCACGCCCATCACATAGTAGACCATGTTAAGCAGCGCATTCCAGAAATAGGCGTCATTCAGCAGTGAACGGATGTTATCAAGGCCGTTGAATTTTGGCGGGTCGAAGGCGCTGAGATTCCAATCCGTGAAGGCGATATAGAGGCCAAAGAAGGTCGGGAAAATCACCATGACGATGGTGAAGAGCAGGGCTGGCAGGATAAACAGGGCGCGGTGGCCTGCTTCCCCCCGGATCATTACCTGGCCTGCGCCCAAGGCAATTGACCAAATGATGTAACCATAAAGCACCGGCCGCCAGTTTTCAAAACCGGCTGAGATGACGCCGGCGGCGTAAAGCGTTTGAAACAAGGTCAAGGCGGCAAGGCCAAGGGTTGCGGCAACAATCAATGCGCGGCCAGCGCTTTGGCGGGCGGGCGAAATGTCTTGCGACGCGACTTCAAAATGTTGAGCTGCTGGCGTGGCGTTTTGCATGAAAATCCGCGTGCTGTCGCTTTCGGCAGAAAATGCAACTGGCAGCAATCATTTCGCCACCAGTTGCTTTTATGTTCAGTCTTTCCGCATCGCTGCGGGTTCCCTATATGCCAAGCGAGGCCTTGTAGAGGGCAATCTGCTTGTCGCGGCCGATCGTGTCGGTGATCTTCTCCCAGGCGGCTGCAATCTTGTCAGCACCTTCCTGAGCTGTTGATCCACCGGCCCAGGTCTTTGAGAGTTCATCCTCGGCAGCGCTATAATACTGGAAGATGCCGGGAATGCGGGGTTCAATCGCCGCATTCGGATGGTTGTAGGAGTCCGCTTCCGAATTGAGATAAGACGTGATGAACGCCTCATCATAACCCGCCGCGACCCATTCCTTGATGTCGAAATGGCTCTGGCGATAGGGCTGGAAGCCTGATGGGTAGGCCGCACACCACAGCGATATGTCTTTTCCGCCGAGATGGGCGGCAGCGCTCCAGGCAGCTTTCTGCTTGGCGGGATCGGCATCGACGCGGGCCATGACATAAACACCCCAGCCGATGTAGGCCATGTTAGGCGCAAAGTTCGGGCCCGATGCCAGCTTGTCCCAGGCCCCGGTTTTCGAATTGTAAACATCATCCGAACCGGGAAGGATGGAGAAGCCGGTGGTGTCACCCACGACCGAGGTGTCGCTGGTCTTTGAGTTGGAACCGATGTCACCCCACCACGAGAGCATTGAGCCGGTGCCGGCGAGGAACTGCTGGAAGCCCGTGGTGCCGGGATCGGCATTGAGCTGGTCAGCGGGTTCTGATGGCAGCGCATCGATCACATCCTGAATGGCGCGCACCCAGGCAGGATTGTTGATACGTGGCTTCATGGTGTCTGCATCAAACAGCCAGGCCTTGTCATCAGGATGCTTGGCGTAGGCCGTTGCGCGCGAACCAAGGAAATAAAAGCCGAAGCCGCCCCAGCCCTTGATCGGGTCGAGATAGCCATAGGCATCCTGGCCGCCGATTTTCTTGCCCTTGAGGAACTTGGTGACTTCCTGCACCTTCTGCCAGGTGGTGGGAACCGCCCACGCATCCGTGTGGCCTTCCGCCGCCCATGCCTTGGCCAGCTCCGCATCGGCAAAATAATCCGTGCGGTAATTGAAGTTGTGGCAGTCTCCATCAATGGAGATGCGATAGGTTTTGCCATCCCAGGTGCCAACCGGCGCCTTCAGGTAACCCACATAGTCATCCATTTCGATTTGGGTTTTGACCCAGTCGGGCATGACGGAAGCAAGACCCTTGCCGCACACGTCGCCTTCAAACGGAGCGCCCATTTCGATGATGTCGAAATCAACCGTTCCGGTGGCAATTGATTGTTGAAGCCTGGCGTTATAGTCGGCCTGCGCCAGATCGATCCAATTGATCTTGGCACCGGTGTAGGCTTCCCATGGCTTCAGGAAGCCACGGAACAGAAGGTTATGAAGGTTTTGGTTGTTGAGGCCCATGAAGGTGAGCTCGACGCCTTTGAACTCGCCTTCCTTGACGTTTGCCTTGGTGGCGCCAAGACAGAGTTCACCAACCTTTTGCCAGTCCGCATCCGTGGGCGAACCTTTGCCAACACCGGGGATGGCGAGCATCTGGGCGCGCAGATTATCCTGGGCGATTGCTGTTGTCGCGGTTGCAGCGTAGGCACCAGTGACAGCCGCGGCGGAAGCAGCAGCCGAACCTTTAAGCCAGGTGCGGCGGTTCATTACCATACGATTATAGAGTTCAATTTTCATGCGGATTCTCCCATTAGGTTATAATTCTTGTTGTAGAGGCGCTGCGCTCGCGTTCTTGGAAAATGTCGCAAACGAGATCGATGACAAACGCAATTGATACTATGCTCGAGCTTTGTTAGATGTCAATTCGACCCTGCAGATGCTGTTTGTAAAATCCCAAAAGCATAGCAATGTGGCTGGCACAAAGGGGCAGGACGAGATGAACATGGCTGATATGCGCTTTGCAACCCGACTTAACTCCTTCCGCGGCAAATTGGATGCAAGTATCTCTGCCGGGGAAGCAGTGCGCAACATAGCCAGTGTGGAAGGCGTATCGGCGGTTGAGCTGAACTACCCCCAACATTTCTCGGGTGACGGCAATCGCTCCATACTGGCTGCAGCCGCCGCCGCAGGTCTCAGTGTCACGGCCCTCAATCTCCGCTGGGATGGGCCAGATTTTGTGCATGGCGCATTTACGCATCCGCTAGCCGAAAACCGAAATCGGGCGGTTACCACGGCTTGCGAGGCTGTGGCACTGGCGGGCCAAAATAACATTGACCACGTTATTCTTTGGATGGGGCCAGACGGTTATGACTATCCATTTCAGGCAAACTACCGCGATTTGTGGGAAATGGAGATTGCGGGATTCAAGAAGGTGGCAGGCTCTGATCCCCGCGTGCGTGTCAGCGTTGAATATAAACCAAGCGATCCGCGGCGCACCTCGCTCATAAGGTCGATGTCTGATTCACTCCTCGCATCCCACGACGTTAATCTTCCCAACTTTGGTGTAACACTGGATTTTTGCCATGCGCTGATGGCTGGCGAGCAACCCGCAGCCGCTGCAAGCCTGGCAATGCGACAGGGAAAGTTGTTTGGTGTGCATCTCAATGATGGCTATGGCCCGGCGGATGACGGGCTTATGGTAGGATCTGTGCATTTCTGGCAGACGATTGAATTGCTGCATGAATTGCGCATTGGCCATTTTGAGGGCACGATCTATTTTGATACATTTCCGGATCGTGTTGATGCCGCAGCCGAATGTGCTGAAAATGTTGCGATGGTGAAACGCATGTGGAAGCTTCTTGAAAGTGTGCCGCTTGAGGAACTTAAAAAAGCGCAATATGGCCAGGACGCAGTAGCCGCTACTCGCCTTATGCGAAAGGCCATGATGCATGATTGACTGGCACACCCCAACCGTTGTTGTGCTTGGCAGTGTCCACATGGACCTCATCGCCACGGCTGACCGGTTGCCATCGCGTGGTGAATCCGTGTTGGGCAACGGGTTTATGGTGGCACCGGGCGGCAAAGGGGGAAATCAGGCCTGCCAGCTTGCATTGGCGGGCTGCCGCACATTCATGCTTTCCCGCGTTGGCAATGATGGATTTGGGCAGCAGCTGGTGAGTGCGCTCAATGCCCGGAAGGTGGACACGTCGCTGATCGCAATTGATGCAAAGCATCCGACAGGCGCCAGCACGGTTTTTGCAGCGGAAGGCGATTACTGCTCCATCATTTCCAGTGGCGCTGGAGGCCATTTATCCGCAGCCGACATTGAAAAAGCCCGTCCGGTCATTGAAAGTGCGGATGGCCTGGCGCTGCAATTGGAGGTGCCGGTTTCAGTTTCAATCGAGGCCGCGCGCCTGGCGCGGGCAAAGAATAAATGTGTCGTGCTCAACGCCTCGCCTGCACCACAAAATGCGTCTCAGCTTCCCAGGGAATTGCTCCAGTCAGTCACTGTACTGATGGTGAATGCGGTGGAAGCGCAGCTATTGCTCGGTCAACCGCTTTCAGGAACTGCTGCAGCTACGGAGCTTTCCAAAAAACTCGCCATCAAAACTGTCGTGGTCACTGCTGGCACGGCTGGGAGCACAGCTTGCCATGACGGCGAAATCACCCATCAGGCAGCTTATTACGCCAAGGTCGTTGATACGGTGGGGGCAGGCGATGCCTATCTGGGAACCTTCGTGACAGGTTTGCTTCAGGGGCTATCGATGCGTGTGATGATGCAGCGCGCAGCAGCAGCCGGAGCGCTTGCCGTTTCACGACGCGGGGCTTACGAGGCGATGCCCAATCGTGACGAAGTTGATGCATATCTGCAGAAGAATGGCGGTTGACGTCATGGGCCGCCGGAAAATTGCTCTTTCGCTTTCGGCCTTGTTGTTCATGGCGTGCCCGGTTTTTGCTGATAGTGAGCCAAATTGCGAGAATCCTGTAGCGCAGCAGGAAATGAACATCTGTGCAAACAGGGATTTTGAAAAAGCTGATGCAGCGCTCAATGCCGTGTGGAAACTGGCGCGGAAATCGGCTGAGGATGAAGATGAAGGTTTGGAGGGCAATTTGAAAGGCAGTGCGGCAGCGCTTCTTGCGGCGCAGCGCGGGTGGCTGGCATACCGCGATGGAAGCTGCGAGCTTGCTGGCTTCGAGGCGCGTGGCGGCTCAATGGAGCCGATGCTGGTGGCAGGCTGCCTGGCGGAAATGACGCGAGCCCGGACGAAGGAACTACAGGGCTTTGTGAACGGGCCCGAACAGTAATTAAAGCCGGGCACCGGTGGTTGCGTCAAACAGATGTGCAGCGCCGGGATCGGGCGTCATCGGCAAAGCGTCTCCGGGCTTGGCCGAAATGCGCTCGCGGAAAACGCCCACGATCTTTTGCTTCCCGAGTTTGGCAATCACCTGGGTTTCAGAGCCGGTGGGTTCAATCACCGTGACCGCGGCCTTGGCGCCTTGCCCGCCGAGGCTGAAATGTTCGGGGCGAATGCCATAGATTGCCGGTTTGCCATCAGAGGCAGCTGGCGCTTTGGCGAGCGGCAATGATATGCCGTCTTCGGTCAGGAATGACGGGTTGGACGTGCCCTGAATGGTGCCCTTGATCAGGTTCATGGAGGGAGAGCCGATGAAGCTTGCAACAAACATGTTGGCCGGCCGGTCATAAAGCTCCAGCGGCGTTCCCACCTGCTCCACGATGCCGTCATGCATCACCACGATGCGGTCGGCCATGGTCATGGCCTCAACCTGGTCATGGGTGACATAGACGATGGTGGTTTTCAGGCGCTGGTGCAGCTCCTTTATTTCTGCCCGCATCTGGACACGGAGCTTGGCATCAAGATTGGACAGCGGCTCATCGAACAAAAACACTTTTGGATCGCGCACGATGGCGCGCCCCATGGCAACGCGCTGGCGCTGGCCGCCCGACAATTGCCGGGGATAGCGGCCGAGGTAAGGAACCAGATCAAGAATTTCCGCGGCGCGGCGCACCCGGGTTTCAATTTCAGCTTTCGGCGTCCGCCGCATTGTCAGCGCAAAACCCATGTTCTGGGCTACGGTCTTGTGTGGATAAAGCGCGTAGGTTTGAAATACCATGGCGATGTCGCGGTCTTTTGGCGGCAGGGTGTTGACGATCCTGTCGCCGATCCTGATGTCGCCGGAGGTGATTGGTTCGAGGCCTGCAATCATGCGCAACAGGGTGGATTTGCCGCAACCTGAAGGGCCGACAAGAATGACAAACTCCCCATCTTCGATATCAATCGAGACGCCGTGGATAACTTCCTGCGCGCCGTAGGATTTTCGCACATTAACAACGCCGACGGATGACATGCTGTTCCTGATCCCGATTTCTCAAGCATGAATGCTAGCAGATGCCGGGATGCTATTGCATCTTTGCCGGTGGGTCGAGGGGGTGAGCTTTGGCGGGATGGGCGGCCGCAATCGTTGCAATCAACTTGATGCTTTTTTGTAAAGCCCCGATTTTGACTGCCGCGTTCCGGGCAGAGCCCGAGACCCTGAATACAACGGAAAGTCTCCGTCGCTCACGTCACAAAGAATGATTTCAGCCGTGCAGGGGTCGGATGCCCTTGGCAGCATTTCGGGCGGGTAAGTAACAATGGATCGACTCATGATCAAAAACCTGTATAATGCGCCCAGACTCTTGGAGATATGGCAATGGCGCAAGAGCAATATCTTATCGTACGTCAAAACAATGAATGGAAGATTAGCTTCAACGAGAAGCTTTACGGCCCCTATGGCTCCCAGGAAGAGGCCATTGAAGCGGCGGTGGATGCTGCCTATGCCATGGGTGAAATTGGCATTGAGGCGCAGGTATTGCTCCGGGCCAGTGACGACACGGTAAAAACCGCCTGGAGCTATGGCCAGGATTTTCATCTCTACGGACGCTGACTTCACGTCGTCCCAGGGGAACACGTATGGCGTGTGAAATAGGATTTTAATACTATTGATTGAAATTGATTTTAAGGCGGTTGGGAAGCCCGTACGCGGGAATTCGCCTCTTCAGGCTATCTCCCCAGCCTGCCATGCCGCAACCTGCCGTGGCAAGCTCTTTGTGAGTTTAAAAGCCTATTGTAGATTTATAGTCCCTGTTTCCCCAAAAACAATTCGGCCTCCATTTGCATGAAGGCCGGACTGGGGGATTGTAGGTTAGAGAGGGAAGCCATTGACAGCAGGCCTCCCTCCCGTGTTGCCCCTAAAGGATGAAGTCTGTTGCCAAGACTGCACCCAGATAGTTCTGCAGCAGAATTGAAGATTCAATTCCAGTGTCTCCATCATTATCGAGCTGGAGTATTGTCGAGTCGTTGCCACCAATACCGTCCGTATCAATCTGCTGGTAACGCAACTGGTTGACGCCACTCGCGGTGATCGCTCCTGTTCCAATGAAGGTGAAGGTACCACCTATAGTGCTGAGATCAATGGTGTCAATTTCTCCGCCAATGAAGTCCGTGATAACGTCACGGGTAGTTGCGGTCGTTCCCGAATCTCCCATCGCGTTGAAGTCGAAGGTATCGGCACCAAGGCCACCAGTCATCGTGTCAGCCCCTGCACCACCGGTCAGAACGTTGTTACCGGTATTACCGATAAGGACGTTGTTTGAGCCGTTGCCGGTGCCGTTGATATTGCCAGCGCCAGTCAAGGTCAGATTTTCGACGTCTGCATCATTGATGGTGTACGTCACTGACGAATTGACCAAATCGATACCCGCGCCGTTATCCTGAACTACGTCACCGGTGTTATTGACCGTGTAAATGTCGGCACCCAAGCCGCCATTCAGGGTGTTGTTGCCAGCACCTGCGATCAGAATATCAGCCTGCGCAGTGCCGGTGACATTCAAGATGCTTGCGATCGAGCTGAGGCCCGAGGCCGTACCGGCGCCGAGGTTGACGGTCACGCCCAAGGTTGATCCAGCGTAAGAAATGGTGTCGGCATTTCCTCCGAGGTTCACGTTGATGGTTTCGACGCCTGTGACCGTGCCACCTTCGAAGCCGGTGATCAGACCAACAGCATTGTAGAGAACATCGAGTGTGTCGTTGTTGGCTGCGCCAAGGATGTTCAGGACGTCGGCGTCCGCGCCGCCATCGACTATGTCAGCACCGCCGCCGATGACGTAGTTGATGATGTCAGCGCCAGCTCCAGCAAGGATAATATCATTGCCGCCGTTGCCATTGATCACGTCGGCACCGTCAAAGCCGAGAATTAGGTCGGCGTTGGCTCCGCCATTGAGCGCACCGTTCGCAGCATTCGTTCCAGCTACCAGCCCGAATGTCTGAGCGCCGAATCGGATATTTTCAATACCTATCAATGTGTCGGTTCCGTCTGGGCTGCCGCCACGATTGTCGGTCACGACCAGGTTGCCCGAACCGTTCAACGAGAAACCATAGTCGGAAAGCGCACCGGAGAAGACAACAGTGTCGTTGTCAGCGCCGCCATTGATAGTGTCGTTGCCAGCGCCACCGGTTAGCGTATCATTACCGCCAGAGCCGCTCAGCTGGTCGTTGCCAGCGTTACCGATGATGATATTTCCCGCACCGTTGCCTGTAATGGTGTCATTGCCTGATCCAGATGTGAAGTTCACAATGGAATCGATGGTGTCAGACAGGGCATCCGTGGAGCCGGAACCTCGAACGACTGCCAAGCCGCCGAGAGTAGTAGCAGCTCCTCCGGCTGTGACGAGGCTCAGGTCAGACGTGTAAGCGGAGTAGTCAGCGGTATCATCGCCGGCATTTCCGTTAATCACGTCACGAACATTGTCGACTGTGGCAACTACAGTATCGTTGCCACCACCGCCGGCAAGATTGTTTGCTACCGAGCTGCCCGTGAGCGTGTCATTGCCGTCGCCGCCAGTGGCGTTTTCGATGCCTGCAATCGAGGTGAACCCGGACGCCGTGCTGGTGGTCAGGTTGACAGTTACGTCAGCCGCATTTCCAGCGTAGCTCAAGGTATCACCTGTGCCTGCCCCAAGATTGGCCGTGAATCGCTCGACGTTCACGATCGATCCGCCGCCTTCAATCTGCGTGATGACTGTGCCATCAAAGTCCACGTCGAGCGTTTCGTTCGAAACAATCGTCAAATCGGACCTGCCGGTGATCACCATCGTGTCGGTGTTGGCGCCGCCATCGACGATGTCGTTGTCGTCGTCGTTATTGTCAATCGTGTAGCGGATGGTATCGTCGCCATCACCACCGTTGATGATGTCGTTGTCGTCGCCGCCGGTGAGGTCGTCGTTGCCGACGCCGCCATTGAGCGTGTCGTTACCGTCCTGGCCAAACAGCGTGTCATTGCCGCCCAGGCCATTGAGGGTGTCGTTTCCGGCCAAGGCGTAGATAATGTCAGTGAGGCCGCTGCCATTGAGGGCGCCGGCAATACCATTGTTGTTACCGGCCGTGCCAGTGCGGATGGTGATGGCCTCGTTCACCGCAACGCCAGGATTTGCCGTCTCTTCGGCCCGCACATTGAGCGTGTAGACCGAGTTGGCTGCCCAGGCAGCGCTGACTGTCACAACACCTGCCATGCTGATCGTAACGGGTGCCGTACCACCCGTTTTCGTCCAGGTTACAGGGGAGTTGTCGACGTCGACGGTGCTGAGGTTGGCAATAGTTACGCCGGTGAGCGGAAGCGCTGTCTCGCTCACTGGCCGCACGCCGTTCCAGTTGATGTCCGTTGGCGCATTCACCACCGGTGCCGACTCATCCACAATGTCGTTGAGGAGGATCGTGAACTGGCGCACAGAGACCAGCGTACCGCCAGGCGCATCATAGGTGTTGATGACAACCTGGTATTGATTGTCGGCGGGCGTCTGCAAAGCCTCGTAGTCGAGCAGAACCGGGCCACCCTGATCAACGACGAGGGAGTAGCGTGGATTGCCGTTGAAGTCGACACCGTTGAGCACGACCTTGAAGCGTCCACCAGCGTTAAAGGCCGGATCAATCTCGTGGTAGAGTGTTGCCAGATCAACATCGGGTGGCGGATTGCCGCCAATCGACTGTGGATCGTAGTCGACGTTGAACGGAATCTGAAGACCGACCACGGTACCACTCAGCGCATTCTCGTTGACGTTGAAGGCAACAGTCGGGTTGTCCGTCGGCACGGAATAGATGCGCTCGGTCACGCCGTTGCTGTCTTTAAATACCGCTACGGCCCGCAAAATGTGTCCCGGATCAACGGACCGGACAATGTAGGGGTTCGCATTGGTCGTGATGGTGGACCAGCCAGCATCGTTACCGACTTCGGTGGTCTGCCATTCCCATTGCAATCCAACGGGCATGCCAGTGGCAGGATCAAGCGGAATGCCATCGAGGTCGACAAAGGCTGACAGCGTGGGAACCAGGGCCTGTCCAACATAGGGTGTGACCCTACCATCGAACGGCGTTGCGTCGGAGATCGTGACCGTACCCGTTGCCTGGTTGTTTGGGCCAGCAATAAGGAAGCTTCTATCGGCGAACTGCAACTGCTCGATGTTCTTGATCAAATCACGGTCGTCGGTCAGGGCGCCGCGGCTGCTAGGCAATTGCACGTCGATGACGTTGCCATCGGCATCCACGCCCTGGATCACGGCGCCAACAAGACCCGTATCCTTGTCGCGGACGAAGATGAAGCCGTCGCCGTCCATGTCCTGTGCCTGCCGCAGCACCTGGCCAGTATAGTTGATGCCGTCGGTCTGGAGACCCTCAATCTCATATTCCGCCATTGTGCCCTGGAAGACGGCCGTATCGATATTCTGGCCGACGCCGGTGACATTGGTGGTGTCGGTCAGGATTTCACGCACGATGCTCATGCTGCCCGGATTTATGGTGCCGTTGAGCAGCAGCGAGGTGAGCGATACGCCGTTGAAGGCAGGGCTGGCGAAGTTCGGGCTGCCATCCGTGTTGGTGTTGTACACTTTGCCCGCATACTGGCCCATGGCCGTCACATCCGAACTCAGCGATTCAGCCGAATATGTAAAGCCATTGTGCACAATCTTGATGCGCACATTGAGGTAGGCATCGCCGTCGATCAGGTCGTAGCCGCCACGGCCGCTGATCGTGTCGTTACCGTCGCCGCCCAGCAGGATGTTGCCGTCACGGAAGGTTGAAACGGGTGTCGAACCCGGAACCGGTGAAGCGCCGCCGAACAGCGTGATGCGCGCGTCAGTGCCATCCATGGTGCCATCGGCGTTGCCACCGAGCCACTGATTCAGTCCATTGATGCGGTTGATGCCCTCTTGCGTCAACAGATGATCAGCAAACAGTTCAGTTGGAACCGAATCCGGCGCCGAGGAGCCGCCGCCCTTGTGGCCACGGTCATCACCTTGCAGGACGTCGTTGAACTGGCCGCCGGAAGCCGCTTCAACCTGGTCGAAGCGATCTTTCAGGATGTCGTTTGGAATGGTGGTGAAGATCGGGATCTGGAAATCGAAGTTGACGCCGTCCGGGCTGAGGTCGCCTTTGCCGATTGCCCAGTCGAAACCGAACATGCCTTCGTAACGGAACACGCTGGGGCCAGCGCCCATGATGTCGTCGCCCGATTCCGCGTCGTAGTCCGTTTCGTCGCCTTGGCCGAACAGAACGTCGTGTCCCTGGATCGGCGAGTTGAAGAACAATTCCGAGTTGTCGCCGGCGATGGTGTCGAAGCCGGCGCCGCCTTCAATCCAGTCAGCTCCTTCATTGCCGAGCAGGAAGTCCTTGCCAGCGCCGCCGAGCACAAAGTCGTCGCCGGTGCCGGCGAAAACTTCGGAAGCATCCTGGCCGACAAAGATGGCATCCTTGCCTTCATCACCAAACAGCAGGTCGGCGCCGCGGGCACTTGAGATAACGTCGTTGCCCTGGTTGCCGCGCAGCACATCATCGCCGAATGGATCTTCGATGATGTCATCGCCTTCGCCGCCGAATACATCGTCGGATTCGGTGCCGCCGTTCAGGTAGTCGTTGCCGCCATCGCCCCACAGGGTGTCGATGCCGCGATCGCCGTAAAGCCTGTCGTTGCCTTCCGTGCCGCCAAGCACAACATGCTCGCCGCCGATGTAGCGGAGGGTGCCGCCAACATCGTGAGTAATGCCGGTTTCAGCATCAACAACCGTAACGCCCGAGTAGGTGCGGGTCACCTTGAGCGGAGTTAGTACGGCAGTGTGGCTCGCCCGGGGCCCACAGCGGGTCAATGCCAGCGCCCGCGTCATAGTCGGTCTGCGCAATGCCGCGATCCAGTTCAAGAATGTGATCGGGCGTCACAAACAGCGCGCCGTTCAAGTGCGTTGAATAGATATCGCCAAGCTCTGTGTTGCGCATGACGAGATCGGAGAAGGTGTTGGGCTCAAGCTGGTTGAGGAAGCCCGTGCCTTGCGTGCGTGTGAGATAGTACAGACGGTCGCCGAACTGCAGGCTTTCCATCTGGTATTCGAACACGAAGTTGAAGGTGGTGCCCAGCATGCCGCCGAATTCGGGATTTGCTTCGGCCAGACCGCCGATCCACAGGTCAACCAGGTTAAGGCCGCCGAGACCAGCTGCGTAGGTGCCAAGCCCATGGATGAAGTCAAAAGCGTCGTCGCCAGGTCCGCCTGCAAGCGCCGCGTTGATCAACGCAACGGCTGCGGCGCGCTTGTCAACCAGTGTGGTTGCCGCATCGATTGATACATGTGTGCCGTAAGCCGCGATGAAGTTGATAATCGACATCGGATTCTTGATGTTGGCCGCGAAGTCGGCCCAACTCTCGTAGGGCTTGAGATCGGCAAGGCCGGTGTCATTATAAAGCTGCGCGCGGGTCTGGTTCAAAGACGGAATCCCGGTGTCACGACCGCGCGCGATGTTCAGCACTGCCAGGTCGAGCGGCAGGCCGAGAAGGTTGCTGCGTACGTCAGTCACGATGAACTCGTCCAATGCATTGCCCACGTCGCGGCTCAGGCCGCGAATAAGGTTCGCATTGATGGTGGCGGCATCGGCACCGCTGGCGATGTATTCCTGCGGATTGAGGAACACGGCGAGCAGCGTCTTTTGGTCCAGTGCGCCGTTGACAGTTGTCAAGTCATTCTCAAGGCGGTCAACCGTGCCGGTCAGCATCGAGTGGCCGAAGCGATAGACCGTGTGCGCGAACTCGGCCACAATGGAGGGGTCGATTTCGGTCACGCTATTGAAAATGAAGGGATCAACCATCGGCTGGATGCGCCGCGCGAATTCCTCGAACACGAGATGCTGATATTGCATTTCCGTGGCGAAGCGTGCCGCCTGGAACAGGCGCTCGCCATCCCATGCAGCAAGATTGGCGGTGAGTGCTGCCTTCTGCTCTGGTGTGGCAATGTCAGCCAAGCTGGCAATATCGACACGCAGCCACTCGTTGATGAAGGCCAGGTCGCCCGAAGCGAGGATCGTCGCCTTGTTCACGTCCACCAGACGATCATGTTCCGAGTGGAAAATCGAGTGAACGGTGGTGAGCGCAATGTTTTCGTTGCCGCGTCCGTCACCGGTGACGAAGTGCGAACCAAGCATTTCATCGTCGTAGGTAAGTTCATTCAGCGAACCGTCCAGGTTCTTGTCGGCTGCGAAGAAGTCTGCGGTCGTGACAATGCCGTCACCATTGACGTCAGTGAGGGTGTCAATACCAAAGTCATAGACACCGTTGCCGTTCGCATCAATGTCTGCATCCTTTACCTGAACTGTACTTTTGATTCCATCGCGGACCCCAAATTCGTCGACGTCGACAATGCTCGGCGCCGCATGATGCGCAATGTCATTCAGGAAAGCGTGGTTAGTATATTGGATTCCGACAAGCGTGCTAAGATCCAATCCAGCAGCTGTGCCTTCGACAAAGCCCGTCAAGGTCGCAACCTGAGCGTAGCCATTCGCGCCAAGGATCAATTCGCCGTACTGGTCGGTCCGGAGCAGCGGCACGTTATGCACGTCAAAATCGCTGAGGATGAGCCCCAGCTTCGACAGTGCCTCTTCCTTGACTTGACCCCAGTTGCCAATGGTGCCACCTGGCCCCGTCAGCAACTTGCCGGTCGAGAGCGTTGTAAATACGCCTGGTGAGGTCTCCACGCGCACATATTCACGCAGGAACACCTGATGCGAGGCATGCGAGGTATAGGTCTGGTTCTGGTCAATCCATGACGTGGTTGTGTTCTGGTGCTGCGGAACGCCATTGGCGTCGAGTGTCACCGTTGCGCGCGTCAACGCCATAAATCGCTGGTTTAATGGAAGATCATCGCCATTTCCAAGGATGCCATCAGCACCGGCGATCAACGGGTCATCAGCTTGCAGCGGAATATAAACCGTGCCCGAGTTGCCTTTGGTAACGAGATCAAGGCCGTGATCGAAGAACTGGCCGAAGAAGGTCATCCACGAGTTGAAGCCGGGCGACAGGCCAATGTCAGGCGACTGATTGGGGATGGTCTGGAGCCATACATTGGCGGCATCTTTCTCTGCTTGCGTACCAACAGCTGCTGCTGCGAACCATGCCGCAACATCGGGAACAAGCGGATTTGCCTCTTCAAATGCTGCAACTGACAGCGGGTTGTTCAGGAAAGCATCAATCGCTGCCGGATTGTTCACCGACATATCGACGATCAGGTTGGAAATAATACGCGGATCCGCGTCGGCAACGCTCACTCCTGGTAAGCCATAGTTGGTGTTCGTGATGACAGTTGGGCCACCGAGAGGCATCTGGTCGCCATCCGCATCATTACGGAAAACCGGATCGGTCAGGCGGGGAAACAGTTGATCGGCTGCGCCAAATGCGCTCTGCCCGGGAATGAGGTTGTTGTCGGTGCCATCAACCGTGCGAAGGCCCGCTGGCATCTGGGCGGCGTTGGCAGCTGTCACGCCAAAAGCGTCCATGATGGACTGGATGGTTGTCTTGGTTCCCACTGGCGTATGCGCCGCCGAAGTGGCTTCGGCGATCTTGATCTGCTTAAGCATGAACTCGAGGTCGGCCTTGGTGACGGTGAAGCTGGTTGTGTAGTTGGCGGCCATGATGTTAACTCCTGTCAGAGGATGAAATTGGACAAAAACGTTGCGCTGGCCGCAGCGAACTGCGGCTTGGGAAAAATTGGTGGGTTGGCACCCTTCCTTGCCTTGCGTCTTTCAACGCAAGATAGGGGTCAGCGCGGTTTTAGTGTTGTGATGAGCAGACGGCCCGCGGCGTGGCGCCGGGAAGATCGGTGCAATAGCTGCTACGCGGCCGCCTAAACGCTGGCCTGAGCCGATCCATAGATTTGCTGAAAGCTGCTAACATTGTAGCCATGATTTTACTCGCCCTGTTGATACGTCTGCCCCGCACCGTCCTCAGGATACGTTCGGATTTCGTGTTTTCGCTATGGAGATTGAAGTCTGGAAATTTTCGATCAAAGGCCGGTACTTAACGGCGTAGTGGGAACTTTGGTCGGATTTTAATCGTAAAAGGATAAACCTGTCCGGGCTTTGCAGGCATGCGGTAACCAAGGCAGTTCACCACGAATCAACGGATAAGTGGCAGCTTGTGGAGTCAAGTGATATGTTATAATTTAATTAAATTAGGGCATTATACGTTAGTCTAATCAGGGCAATTTTTACTCAAAAGGAAGCCACGTGAGTACTTCGTCGGCAATTCCCACGCGCCAAACATGGGGGCGGCTTGAGGGCTGGTGGACCACCCTAAGTCTGGCGCACCAATTTGCCTTGGCAAGCTCGGCCCTTGTTCTTGCCGGATTGGGAATTATCGGTTTTTGGGTATCTCAAAAAATTGAGGATGGGATTAAGCAGGACGTTGCGGTACGTGCCGCCCTCTACATGGAGAGTTTTGTTTCACCGCATTTGCAGGAGCTTTCGAGCCAGTCGAAACTGTCTGAAGCCTCGGAACAGGCGCTGGACCATCTGTTGGCAAGGGATGCGATCAGCCAGCGGCTTGTCGAAGCCAAGGTTTGGGACCGCGACGGAACGATACTTTATGGAACGAACAAGGAAATTGCCGGGCAAAAATTCCCCGTAACCGGGCAACTCACCCGGGCATGGTCAGGCAGTATCGCCATCGATTTCGACAAAGAGCCGCATTTGAACCAAATCAACCCCAAGGTTGTCATCACCGATCCTGTGCTCGAGATCTATGTGCCGATCAGCAGCCGGGAGACTTCGAAAATCATCGCCATCGCCGAGTTTTACCAGGAAGCCTCCGCGTTGCGGCGGGAACTGGCCCTTGCCCGGCTGGAAAGCTGGGCGATTACGGCGCTGGTGAGCCTATCCATTATTGCCGGCCTCTATTCCATTGTCGCGAATGGCAGCAAAACCATTGTTTCGCAGCGGGCTTCACTGGCCAACAGGGTTGATCAATTATCGGATTTGCTGAAGCAAAACGAAGAGTTGCGCCAGAACGCCCAAAATGCCTCACGGCGATCGGCGGAAGACACGGAGTTTCATCTGCGCAGGCTTGGCACTGATCTCCATGACGGCATTGCACAATTGCTGGCGCTCGCCCTTTTGCGGCTTGACCAGCTTTTTCGAGGTAAAAAGAACAAGCCCAAGGACCTGGAGCTGGTGCGCGGCCTGCTCAATGATTCAATGACCGAAATACGCGATATTTCAAGCGGCATGGCGTTGCCTGAAATCGAAAAACTTTCAGTCAATGAGGCCATCATGCTTATTGCAAAAGGGCATGAGCGCCGCACCTCAACCAAAGTGATGCTGGATTTGCCGAAAGATGAAATTTCACTGTCCCACCCTGTCAAGCTTTGCCTTTGCCGGTTTGTCCAGGAGTGTTTGAATAATTCATTCAAGCATGCGGGCGGGGTCGGGCAGCGCGTCAAAGCCACGTGGAATGACGCGAAAATCACGGTTGAAGTTTCCGACAAGGGGCCCGGCTTCAGCGCCAAGCCGAATGACGGAAAACGCCAGCCGCTGGGCCTTGTTGGCCTTAAAAACCGGCTGGAAAGTTTTGGCGGACAGCTGGTGATTAGCAGTAATCCAGAAACTGGTTCAAGATTAACGGCAACCTTGCCGGTGAATATTTGAGGATGGCAAGATGAGTTCAAGTATCCGTGTTGGCGTTGTTGATGATCATCCGCTTCTGCGCGAGGGTGTTGTTTACATTTTATCATCCTGTCCGGATATAGAGGTCGTGGCCCAGGGGGCTTCAGCAAAAGACGCCATTGAAATGGTCCAAAGCCAGAAACTTGATGTCCTCGTGCTTGACATCAGTATCCCTGGCGGCGGGTTATCGGCACTTGCAAAAATCATGGCAAGCAAGACAGAAACCAAAGTGCTCATGCTCACGGTGTCAGCCGATGAAGCTGATGTCCTCACCGCATTGCGTTCTGGCGCGCATGGATATGTTCTAAAAGGTACAAGCGGGCCGGAACTGGTGCAGGCTTTGCGGTCGGTGTTTCTGGATGGACACTACCTGTCGCCCAGCCTGGGTGCCAAATTGCTGCTAAATGTCGGCCTTGGCAAATCAACGCCCAAGGGAGAGGTTTTTGGCAATCTGAGCAGCCGGGAAGGCGAAATACTCAAATTGGTTGGACAGGGTTTGAACAACAAGGAAATCGCCGCAAAACTCAACTTGAGCGACAAGACGATCAAGCATTACATGACAGGCGTGTTCCAGAAGCTCAATGTCCGCAGCCGGCTTGAAGCCGCGCTGCTGGTGCAGAAGAAATCAATAGGAACTTCGAAGGCCGTTTTTGGAGCGGAGTGAGTTTTGACATAATAGGACCAATTTCCCTCTCCCTCGTGGGGAGGGGCTGAGGTGCAATATTTTTGAATTTATTCCTTGACACTATATTCCTAATATGCCATGTTTGTTCCTGTCCATCCCGGAAGGGGTCTCGGTCATGACGGTGATCAGTGATGGGGTGGATGTGGCGCCTGCGGGCCGGGGGTAACGTTCCTTCAGCACCCGGGAGCTTCGGCTTCGCTCCTTGGACACTACGGTCCAAGCGCCTTAAATGGCTAAACAACCTCAGCGGCAAACATCAGACACCGTGCGATCTGGGGCTCTGCAAGCGCGAAAACCGAGGCAAAAACCGCCGCAAAAGCGTGGACGCTGAGTTAGCGTCATCCGCCGGACGACACGACCGGCATATTTGCGAGCTTTGCGTCCACGCAACCCTTCGCCTTCTTTCTCCACCCCCGAAAACGGCATAACCGTTTTCACCCCCGGCGAAGCTGTGCCCTCTTGCTGGAAGCTGCGCACAAGGGGCAGAGGGAATGCGGGTCAACCAAAACTCACGCCGCTCTACGTGAGCGGAAACAGTGGTTCGGCTATGCCTGCTACGCCGGGTTCGAACGCGAAGAGATCACCCGACTTGGGGAATTTGGCAATTGCCGCTTCGCTGAGGCCTGCCTTCGCACTTGTCACGTAAAGCGTTGTATAATCAGCGCCGCCAAAACCAACTGTTGTTGTGAATAGGGCAGGGGTTTCGACGCTTTGCAAGCGCTCACCGGCCGGCGAAATGCGCGTGATCCGTGCACCGCCCCAATGGGCAATCCACAGGCAATCCTCAGCATCGATCGTCATTCCATCCGGCATGCCTTCTTCTTCGGCATAGGCCGCAAACAATCTGCGATTGCGCGGGTGAGGATCGTCCGCCGCGATGTCATAGGCAAATGTTTTGCGGCCTACACTGTCATTGAAGTAAAGCGTCTTGCCATCCAGCGAGAAGGCAGGGCCGTTTGACACGGCAAAGCCCGCATCGCCGAGGAAGCATTCACCGGAGGGCAGCACACACCACAAAGCTCCGCGCGCGTCCGTCTCCAGATTGTGCGAACTGCCAACCCACAGCCTGCCAAAACGATCCACCTTGCAATCATTATAGATCAGCGCATCGCGGTTCTGCTCAGGCTTGGCAAAAAGCCGGGTTATTCCGGTTTCAATATTGAGTATTGAGATGCCTTCGAGATGGGTAATGATCAGCAGGGCAGGGTCCGTTGTTGCGGCAATCGCACCCAGCGGCCCTTTCAGGGCAACATCGCGCACGATGGTTTTGTTCGTTGCGGGATCGTGGATGAAAAGCTTCGGGTCATACAAATCGATCCACAGCAAGCATTGGGAAGCAGCATGCCAGATGGCCGCTTCGCCCAACTGGTTTGAAGCCGGATAGACATTCCGCACGGCTGGCATCCCCACTTCTCCCTTATTGACTTCACATGGCTTCGTCACGCACTCTAGGTTCAGCTTGGCATGAAGGTCAAAGATATTGAGCGATACTCCAAACCGCTGGCGGCGTTACGCACAATGGGATGAGCGCCCCCTGCGGCTGGACAAATTTGCGGTGGAAGATGCAGCTAACGGATTTTCCGCTTTCAAGAGCCCGGCAGATCCCAAGCCTGGTGTTTCCATCAAGGCCGGCAAGATCGTCAGCATGGATGGCGTGCTAGCCCATGACTTTGATATGATCGATGCTTTCATTGCACAGCACCATCTTGATCCCGCCATGGTGGATGAAGCCATGTCGATGGATTCAGGCCTCGTTGCGCGGATGTTGGTTGACATGAATGTGCCGCGCGAAAAGCTGGTGCGATTGGCGCACGGCATGACGCCCGCCAAGCTTGCCGACGTCGTTTCCCAGTTGAATGCCTTGGAAATTTCGTTCGCCTATTCCAAGATGCGAGCGCGGAAGACTCCTGGCAACCAGGCACATGTGACCAACGCAAAGGATGATCCTTTGCAGCTTGCGGCTGATGCGGCAACGGCAGTGGCATTTGGTTTCGATGAAATTGAAACCACCATGCGGGTTTCGCGCAATGCCTGGTCAAACGCCGTGGCTTGTGCCGTAGGTGGTGCCGTTGGGCGTTGGGGGACGCTGTTCCAATGTTCCAGCGAAGAGGCCGAAGAACTCCGCATTGGCATGGCGGGTTTTACCTCTTACGCTGAAACCGTTTCCGTTTATGGCACGGAGAAAACTTTCATTGATGGTGATGACACGCCATGGTCGAAAGCCTTTCTGGCAGCGGCCTACGCCTCGCGCGGCATCAAGATGCGCTGCACTTCGGGTGCGGGTTCAGAACTGCTCATGGGCTTTCATGAATCGAAATCCCTGCTTTATCTTGAGGCGCGCTGCCTGTGCCTGCAGCGGGGCATGGGCGCGCAGGGCACCCAGAACGGCGGCATTGATGGTGCGCCGCTCACTGCCACGGTTCCCGGCGGCATTCGCGAATTGATGGCGGAAAACCTTATTGCCGTATGGCTTGACCTCGAATGTGCGTCGGGCAATGACGCGCGCTCGACGGAATCTGAAATCCGGGTGGGGGCGAAAATCCTGCCCTATCTTATTTCCGGTTCCGATTTGATCTGTTCAGGTTTTGGATCCATCCTCGCCTATGACAATTCGTTCAACGCTTCTCTCTTCAATGGCGAGGAGATGGAAGACTATCTTGTTCTGCAGCGCGATTTTGAGACTGATGGCGGGCTGACGCCCTTGCCGGAAACCAGGGCGCTGGATTTGCGCTCCCGCGCAGTTGAAGCAATTTCTGCAGTGTTTGAAGAACTGGGTTTAAGCGCACCGACTGCTGACATGAAGCAAAGCGTTGTCGTGGCTTCGGGCTCTGATGAAACGCGAAGCTATAGCCCCCGCGATGTGGCGGGCATCAGCGAGGCGATAAAAGAACGCGAAATTTCAGTTATTGATGTGATCAAGGCGCTGGCAAAGCGCGGCTTTGCTGAAGAAGCGGAAAACCTGTTGGCTGTGGTGAAGCTTCGCGTGTCTGGCGATTACCTGCAGACCTCTGCCATGATCCGCAAAGGCAAGATCGTAAGCGCTGTCAATGATCCCAATGATTATCAGGGACCGGGCAGCGGTTACCGGGTGTCGGAAGAACGACGGCTTGAACTCAACTCCATCCGCGACGTGCTGGACCAGAAAGAAGTCCTGCGGTCAGAAGCCCAACATGAAAAGGAGGAAGCCAAGCGTATCCAATACCGCGTGTTGGGGCCAGCCACGAAAGGCGGCGATGCAACGGAAATTGTCATCGGCATCAGCCCCGCATTTGGTTTGAAATTGTTTCAGACCACGGCTGGGCACAGGCTTTCAACGGTTTTGAAAGGCTTGAAGGAAGCGATTGAGAAGCGCGGGCTTCGCGTTCGGGTGGTGCGCTTCATGCACACGGCGGATACGTCGTTTCTTGGCCTCTCGGCGGCAGGGCTCTCCGGTTCTGGCATTGGCATTGGCATTCAGGCGAAGGGAACGGCAGTCATTCACAGCAGGGAACGCCTGCCGCACAATAATCTCGAACTGTTTTCCAACGCGCCAATTACAAAGCTGGAACATTATCGGGCCATGGGGTCCAATGCGGCAGCCTACGCCTTGGGCGAAATGCCTGAGCCTGTGGTGGTGCCCACGCGCGGTGAGGCGATGGGCGCACGTTACCATGCCCGCGTGGCGCTGATCTATGCCATTGAAACCGGGCTGACGGCGGAAGGTGCCGCCCCTGAGGAAATAGATGTGAAGTTCACGAGTGCAAAACCATGAGCAGGAAATTGACGATTGCGGATTATCCGCTGGCTGAAACCCAAAGTGCAAGCATTCGCGGTGCGCGTGGAAAATCACTTGATGAGATTACGCTTAGTGGCGTGGTTGCCGGTGATGTGGAGATGGAAGATTTGCGCATCACACCTCAAGCACTTGCCGATCAGGCGCAAATTGCGCGGGCGGCCAAGCGGTCAACCCTCGCCCTTAACTTTGAGCGCGCTGCTGAACTCGTTGATGTGCCACAGGATTTTGTCATGGCAGCCTATGAGCTATTACGGCCCGGGCGTTCAAAATCCAAGGATCAATTGCTGGACGTCGCTCGCATCTTCCGTGAGACCTACAAAGCACACCGCATGGCGGATTTTATTGAAGAAGCAGCCGCCATTTATGAGCGCCGCGGGCTTTTCATTCCGCGTTATTAGGAAAACCAGATGACTTGGAAAACCATCTACCGATCCATCTATTACGCAGGCGCGCCGGAGCCTGGTGATCTCGTCCTGCTGCCATCGGAAACGGCGCTCCTCATCATTGATGTGCAGAACACCTATTTGGAGCGGCCTGATCGGGCCACGCTCCCGCTGGCTGAACAGGCGCGTTATGATGCATGGACACCCTTTCACCAGCGCATGCATGACCAGGTCATTCCGCGCACGGCGGAGCTCTTGAAGCTATGCCGCGCTAAAGGGGTTGAATGTATTTTCGCCCGCATAGCTTCCCATACGCTGGATGGGCGCGACCGTTCGCTTTCGCAAAAAATGCCGGGCTGGAATAATCTTCTGTTGCCAAAGAATGAACTGCCGTCACAGCTTGTTGCTGCCCTGGCTCCTGCGGGTGACGAGATCGTTGTCACCAAGACAACAGACTCGGCACTCACAGGCACAAACCTGCGGCTCATCCTGCATAATCTTGGCATCAAGAACGTCATTTGCGCCGGCATATTCACCGATCAATGCGTGTCATCCACGGTTCGCAGCCTCGCCGACGAAAGCTACAATGTCGTGGTTGTCGAGGATTGCTGCGCTGCCGGAACAGATGACCTTCATAACAAGGAGCTTGAGATCATCAACATGATCTATTGCCATGTCATGTCGTGTTCTGAGCTGGTGAAAATGATGGGCTTGGCAAAGTGAGGCTTTAGACCATAGTATAAGCCAAACCAGCTCAAGTGAGTCTCGGGATAAGTGGCCGCCTTCTGGTTTTGGAAACGAAACGTCAACAGGAATTGGAGGGGCTTTATGGCTCAAATTGAAACTATGCGGGATGAAATCGAAGTTTCATCCCGGAAAGATATTCACAAACTTCAATCCAAGGCCGTGGGCCTTGTCGGTGTGTTGTTCCTGGCGGTCACGGGTGCTGCACCCATGTCAGCCATGCTCGGCAACGTACCGTTTGCTGCCGGCTACGGCATCGGCATTTACACGCCGGCGGCGTTCCTGCTGGCCACCATCGTTCTGACCGTGTTTTCGATCGGCTATGCCGCCATGGCATCGCGCGTTTCCTCGGTTGGCGGCTTCTACTCATTCATTTCACAGGGCCTTGGCCGCGAGATTGGCATGTCGGCAGGCATCACCTCTTTGGCCTGCTACTCTCTTTTTGAGGCCTCGCTCACGGGTCTCTTTGCCTTCTTTGGCAACAAGTGGCTGAGCGACCATCTCGGAATCAATGTGCCTTGGCTTTGGCTGGCGCTCTTCATGATCGCCGTCATCGCCGTTCTGGCTTACCGCGATGTCAAGCTCTCGGCCAAGATATTGGGCGTGGCCCTTGTGGCCGAGGTCGCCATTCTCACCATCTTTGTGCTAGGCGTGGTGCTTGCATCAAGCGGCACAAATTTTAACCCGGAAGCTTTGAATGTCTTCAACGTCTACACGCCTTTGCCGGCACAAACGGTTGGCACGGTGGCCATTCCCGCCGGTGCCGCGGCAGTGGGTATCTTCATGGCCTTCTGGTCATGGGTTGGTTTCGAAATGGCGCCTAACTACGCCGAAGAATCACGCGATCCCAAGCGCATTGTTCCACAGTCCTTGCTGCTCTCAGTCGTTGGCCTGGGCATCTTCTACGTGATCGTAAGTTGGTGTGCCGTGTCTGCCTATCCGACGGAAGCCGACATGGCGGCCAAGGCGTTTTCCGACGGCGTGAACTTCTACCTCACGCCCATCCAGCAGTTTGTCGGCACGTGGGCCTACGAACTGATGTTCCTGCTCATCCTCACAAGCTCATTTGCCTGTGGCATGGCGTTCCACAACACGGCCTCCCGCTATATGTATTCGCTGGGCCGCGAGGGTGTGCTGCCGCGCGCCGTTGCCGAAACCCATGACCACCACAAGAGCCCCCACAAGGCCTCCGCCGTCCAGTCGGTTCTGGCTGCCGTATGGGTGATCCTTTACGGGGTCGGCTATGGCTTTGACGATCCTTCAGGGCAGGCCTGGCTCGGCGTCTACACGCTGTTCGCCGTCTTGGGCACTGGCCTCTTGCTGGTGTTGCAGGCGATCGTTTCTCTGGCCATCATCCAGTGGTTCCGGAAAAACGGCGGCGGCAATGTGTTTACGACCGTGATTGCACCGGCGATTTCCTTCGTGGTGCAGCTCTGGCTTGTTTACACGCTGATTGCCAACCTCGCCACGTTGGGCGGCACGAATGGCTTTGCCCAAAGCATTCCTTATGTGGGGCTTGCGATCATCCTCGTCGGGCTGATCTGGGGGTTTGCCTTGAAGTCGATGAACCCCGCGGCCTATCGGAACATTGGCCACATGGTGAACAACGAATAGGTGTTTTAATTTGACAACAGGTGGGGACAGCGGTTCTGCTGCTGTCCCCATTTCTTTTTGTAAGCGTAGCTGGAGGAAGTCATGTCGCATTCCGTTAAAGGCCGCTCCGTACTGGTAACAGGCGGCAGCAAGGGCATTGGCAAGGGGATTGCGCGGGTGTTTGCGGGAGCTGGCGCCAAGGTTTCTGTTGTTGCGCGAAAACTTTATGACGCAAAGGCGACCGCCGATGAAATTGGCCATGGCACGTTTGGGCTGACCGGGGATGTCACCTCAATGGAAAGCATGGAAGCCGCGTTCGAGCAGGTGGCCCACAAGAATGGCGGCATTGACATTGTATGCGCCAACGCCGGGATTTTTCCACCTGCAAGACTGGAAGACATGACCAGCGAACAGTGGGACGAAGTTATTGACACAAACCTCAAAGGCACCTTCCATACCGTAAAGGCCGCCATTCCCTATCTCAAAAAATCTGATCAGGGGCGCATTATCATGACCTCATCAATCACTGGCCCGATCACCGGCTTTCCGGGCTGGACGCATTATGGCGCTTCAAAAGCGGGCCAGCTTGGCTTCATGCGCACCGCCTGTCTCGAACTTGCGCGGTACGGCATTACGGTGAATGCCGTCATGCCGGGCAACATCATGACCGAGGGTTTGCTGGGAAATGGCGAGGACTACATTAAATCCATGGAGGCGTCTGTTCCACTGAAGCGGCTGGGCACGCCCGAAGACATCGGCCATGCCGCGCTGTATTTCGCCTCGAAAGAAGCGGGATATGTGACGGGGCAAACCATCATTGTTGATGGCGGGCAGATACTGCCGGAGAGCCTGGACGCGCTGGCGCAGGGGTGATTACCCAAAGCTGCTCAAATATTTTTCGCACAATTCCGTCGTTCCCTCCGTGTAAGTAAGACCCATGGATTTGGCCAAGTCGGTTTCGGAATGAGAGCCAATCCACGCCACCAACAGCAGCCTCCGCAACATGACGAAAGTTGGAATTTCCGCCTCGTCCTGCTTGCTTAGGTCAGTTACACGGCGATAGCCATTTTTCCATGCCTCAATCAATTCCGGCACCTGCGGTTCATGCTCATAAAATGAAACAGGCGTTGCCGCGTCATACATATACCAGCCAAAGCCACAGTCATCAAAATCAATGACTTTTACCAAGTCACCGTCAATCAGAAGATTTGCGAGGCGCAAGTCGCAATGAATGAGGCCGAAACGCTCAGTGCCGTCGCCATAGGCGCGGAGCCTTTTGCCGATGAAATCAACCGTACGGGCGAAGAGTTTTTGTTTTTCGGCGTCAACACCCAGGCCATCGCGCCAGCGGCCCCAGTGGGGCTTGGCTTCGCCAAGACTGGTTTCAAAATTCCAGGTGAAGCGCTCGAAATAGGGGGACCGCTTCCACACCTTTGCATGGGCATGCATTCGGGCTGTAACCTCGCCGAGAATTTCAAAGGGTTTGCGCAAGTCTTGCTCAATGCCGGGCTCAATGCCCGTTTCCCAATCCGACAGCACAACAAAACGACCAGCCACCTGTTGAATGATTTCGCCATCTATGCCTTTTACCGGGCGGGGTGTTGCGACCACGCCTTGCGCCCGCAAATCCATGAGCCAGGCAAGTTCGGATGCGATTGCAGCCTTGGAATGATAGCCAACGCGGTGGATGCGCAAGGCCCATTTGCGGCCGTCTGGTGCTTCGACCTTGTAGGTTGCATTCTCCGAAAGGTTGAGGAGCGATACGGAAACCTTGTCTGGCAACGCGTAATGCGCGATGGCCTGTTCGGCAATTTTCTGCAAACCCTCAAACATTGATCAGTTCCCGCGCGCGCGGCATGGCGGCGTCAAAACGTTCCATGATTTCGGCGCACATCTCTGCGCTCAACAGAATGCCGGGCTTCCATTGCAGCACTCTTTTATCAAGTGACGAAAAAATTGCCCATACGCCATTCTCATAAAGCGCACGCGAGGCGGCAACCGCTCCTTCGGCATGATTGAATTCAAGGCCGAGTATCAAGCCCTTTTGCCTGACACCCGTAAAGATATCGCCATGCTTTTCCATCATGCCTTGCATGGCGCTGGCCATGAATTTGGTGACCGTTTGGACGTTGGCAACCACTTCGGACCGTAACAGCATTTCAATGACCCTGTGCGCAACAACGCAGCCAAGCTCGGCACCGCCGGTGGTTGAGATGTGGGCGGCGCCATCCTCATTCAGCCACTCGCCCGCCTGTTCATTCACCAGGCAGGCGCTGATTGGATAGAGCCCGCCGGAAAGCCCCTTGGCCGTTACCATGATGTCGGGCTGGATGCCGTAGGCCTGCCAGCCCCACATGGAACCGGTACGCATCAATCCAGTCTGCACTTCATCGGCGATGTACATGGTGCCGTGTTTCTTTGCCAAGGCAACGCAGGCGTTGAGATAGCCTTCCTTTGGTAGGGGAAACCCATAGGTGGCGGGGATGGTTTCCATGATAAGGCCAGCGACATCGTTGCCCCTCAGTGCATTCTCCATCGCGTCGATGTCATTGAAAGGAACCTGGATAAATGTGCCGGGCTGGTCGCTCAGGAATATTTTTGAGAAACGGTCATCGCCCGTAGCAACTGATAGTCCGGAATGCCCGTGATAGCCTTTTTTGATGGAAACAATCTTGCGCCGCTTGGTGGCGTAGCGGGCACTCTTCAAGGCAATGTCCACGGCCTCGGCGCCGCCGGCCGCAAACACCGCATATTTCATGCCGGGCGAGATATTGATCAGGGATTCGGCAAGGGCCGTACGTGCTACGGACGGAAACCAGTGGTTGCCCATGTCAAAATGATCGAGGGCAGTTTTCAGCGTTTCAACCAGTTCGGGGTGCCGGTGGCCAAAGTTGTAGGTGCCGCCATTGAGGTGCAAATCAATCAGGCGGCGGCCTGACATGTCATAAAGGCAGTAGCCCTCGCGCTTGTCGATGACAAGATCGATGCCCGCCTCTTGCCAGAATTTGGTTTTGCCAGGATTCCAATAGCGGATTGATTTATCAAGAAGTTCTTGTTTTGACTGAAATTTGAAGCCGCCGTAGTCAAACATAAGTCGCTCCCCAAAGTTCTTCAGTAGAAGGGTTATAGAGTTCCAAACGGTGGCACAAAACAGAATTGTTTTCGAATTATCTTGAAACGCCAAACAGGTTCCCCATTTGGAGTTCTGTTAGTTAATGAGGAGGAATTTGATGTCACAAACTGCTTCGGGTACGTTTGAACAGACTGCGGGTGCGGACGAGCATCCCCGCCGGGGGTGCCGCAAGGGCAAAACCCGCTGGTCGGCCTTTGAGTTGGGCGCGATGATTCTGGGCTTTGTCGTATTCTGGCCCTTGGGCCTCTTGGCCCTGTTCGTAAAATTCAAGAATGGTGAAATGTGGCCGGGTGCCGCAGAAGGCACCGCCCCTTGGGCCGCCTGGAAAATGCCGAACGTGGGCAATTGGCAAACCAAGAGTTACGGATTTGCCGCAACCGGCAACGCGGCATTTGATGATTACAAGCGCACGCAACTTGCACGCCTTGAAGAAGAGCGCCGCAAGCTGGATGAGGAGCAGAAAGCTTTCCGCGATCATCTGCATCGCCTTCGCAAAGCCAAGGACCAGGAAGAGTTTGACCGGTTCATGGCAGAGCGCAACGCGCCGCCACAGGCCTAAAACCAAAAAAGCCCGGAATGAAAATTCCGGGCTTCTTTTTTAGAATGGCTGCGGCCTTAATTGCTGTCTTCGTCAAAATTCCTGCTGGACATCAGCGGTGGCTCAACCGGCCGAAGGGAAGGGCGGCGCTCAGCGAACACTGGCGCACGCGGTGCGCTTCTGATTGGGATTGGTGCACGTGATACGGGTTCTGGCTGTTCATCCATGTCGGAGGCGAGAGCTATGCGGCTTTCAACCACGATATCCTGCGCGCCACCGATGAGAATTAAATGTTCCATCTCATCACGGCGGACCAGAACAAGGCGACGCGTCTTGTCAATTTCATGATACTCGCTAACTCCCAGGCGCTGGCCTTTGCGCCCGCGAACGCGCTGGTTAAGGGCTTTGAAAACCCATAGCCCAAGCAACAGCGCAGCCAGAATAACGGCAGCGGTGGCGATCATTCCCATATAAGGCTGGAGGATTTCCATAGTTCACTTCCTTAAGTTGTACCCCATTCGAAACTCGTTATAACATAATATCCAGTGATTTGGAGCAGGATTTTCGCAATTCCGGAAGCAGGGCGAATTCCGTGACGCAGGGAATCGCCTATACTCACATGATTCGGGGATGGGAATGGTATGACGAAAGACGGTCCTTCTGAGAGATATGAAGTGGCCGACATGGCTTCGACGGGCGGATATGGCGCTGCGGCGCTGTCCTTATTGCTGGCACTGCTGATTGCCGTTGCGGTGGTTTGTGCGGTCTGGCTCCTGAAGGCGCAGGTTTCAGCTTGGCTGCTGGTCAGCGGTGCCCTGTTGTCGTTTGTCGGCCTATTCGCAATTCTGGGATTCTTGGCGGGGATATTCCGGTTTGAGAGCCAAAACCAAACCCGGGATTTTTTTGATGGCCTGACCGACGCGATCGGTGATGCCTGTGTGGTAACAGACAGCAAGGCGCGCGCGGTCTATGGCAACGCGGCCTACTTGAAGCTTGCCTCAACTGCGGGTGTAAGCCGGCTCGTAGGTTTTGACCTCTTGTATTCAGGGCAAACGGCATTTGTTGAGCCCATTTACCAGCTTACCCAGGCGGCTCTTGATGGGGAAAATGATGCGCGGGAAATTCGCGTTCCCGCTGGCACATCTGCGCCCGGCGGCAGTGCGGATGCGCCAAAGTGGCTGAAGATAAGTGTAGCACCCATCGCCGACAAATCGAAGCGGGGATATGTCCTGTGGCGGCTGCAGGATGTGAGTGTTGACCGCGCCAAGCAGGAGCAGGCCTTTGGCCGCCTGCAATTTATCATTACCTATCTTGACCATGCGCCTGCCGGTTTCTTTTCAACGCTGCCGAGCAAGAAGGTTGATTACCTGAACGCAACGCTTGCCAACTGGCTGGGCTTTGATGTTTTGGAAAGCCAGAATGGCGAACTTCAACTCAGCGATGTTTTGGGCAGCGAAGGCGCCAAGCAGGTAATGGCCATTGATCCGGTTGCCGGCGGCGGACGCACCGAATTTTTCAGCCTCGATCTCAAAACCAAGAATGGATCGATCCTTCCGGTCGAAGTCATCCACCGGGTTGATTTCGACGCGCAGTCAAATTTGCTGCCGTCACGGACGCTCATTGTACCGCGGCGCGAATCTGTTTCGGCGGATATCAATAGTGACGCAATGTCTCGGTTCGTCAGCGTGGCGCCAATCGGCGTGGCGGAAGTCAGTCTTGCGGGGATTGTCAAATCGGCAAACTCGGTTTTCCTTTCCTATTCGCCAAAAACCAAACGTGGCTCCAGCCTTGAAGCCATGGTTGTGGACGGGGACCGCATTGAATTGCGCAAAGGCCTTGATGAAAAGCTGTTAGCGAAAAATCAGATTGTTGTGGTGGATGCAACGATAAAGGATGAGAAGCCGCGTCTTGTGCAATTCACCTTTGCGCGACTCAGCGAGGATGCTCCCAACCTCACGGTGTTTGCGGTCGATCGGACCGAGAGCAAAACGCTGGAAGTGCAGTTGGCGCAAAGCCAGAAGATGCAGGCTGTCGGTCAGTTGGCCAGCGGTATCGCCCATGATTTCAACAACGTGTTGACGCCTATCATTGGTTTTGCCGATTTGCTGCTTGCAAAAATGCGGCCGACGGATCCATCGTTTGCGGATGTCATGAACATCAAGCAGAATGCCAACCGTGCCGCCAACCTCGTGCGGCAATTGTTGGCTTTTTCGCGCAAGCAAACCCTGCAGCCCAAGGTGCATTCACTCACCGACGCCATGTCGGAACTGGACAATTTGCTGGGCCGCGTTTTGGGTGAAAAGGTTGAACTGAAAATCAGCCACAGCCGCGATCTTGGCTTGGTGCTGGTTGATATTCACCAGTTTGAACAGGTGATCATCAATCTTGCGGTAAATGCGCGCGACGCCATGCCGAAGGGCGGTACGCTGTTTGTGAAAACCAAGAACATCAGCGTAGAGGAATCACGCAGCATCATCCGCGACCCGATGCCAGCTGGCGAATATGTGGCATGCGAAGTGAGCGATACGGGCTCTGGCATTCCGCCTGAGATCGTTGAAAAAATCTGGGAGCCATTTTTCTCCACCAAGGAAGTGGGCAAGGGAACGGGCCTTGGCCTCTCTACCGTTTATGGCATCATCAAGCAGACTGGCGGTTTCATTTTCTGTGACAGTGAAATGGGTAAAGGCACAACCTTCAGGATTTATCTACCGCGCCACTACCCGAAACCCGTTCCGGTTACAGCTGTTGCTGCCAAGGAAGAAGTCAAAGAGAAGCTTTCAGACTTGACTGGCAAAGGCCGTATTCTTCTGGTGGAAGATGAGGATGCGGTGCGGGCATTTGCAATACGGGCGCTGACGTCTCGTGGATACACGGTTGTTGAGGCGGATTCGGGTGAAAGCGGGCTGGAAGCTGTAGCAGCCGAAGAGGAGGGCTTTGATCTCATTTTGTCTGACGTTGTCATGCCGGAAATGGATGGGCCCACCATGCTGCGCGAGCTTCGCAAACGCGGCGTTAAAACCAAAGTGATCTTCGTTTCAGGCTATGCCGAGGATGCGTTTGAAAAGAACCTTGAAGGGCAAACCGACTTTGCGTTCTTGCCGAAGCCATTCTCGCTGAAGCAGCTGGTGGAGAAGGTGAAGGAAGTGATGGAAAGCTGAGCATGGCCGTTTGGACCCTTGACGCACTTTCAAAAAATCTGGGCAGCGGAAAAACGACCGCGCGCAGTCTGGTTGAACAGGCATTGGCGAACATCAATGACAAAAGCGGCGAAGGGGAGCGTGCCTTCATTCGCGTTGATGCTGAAGGGGCTTTGGCAGCCGCTGACTACAGCGACCTATTGCGCAAGGCCAACCGGCATCCCTCGCCTTTCGCTGGCATTCCCGTTTCAGTGAAGGACCTGTTTGATCAGGCCGGTGAAGTTACAACCGCCGGGTCGGTCGTGCTCAAATCGCAACCGCCGGCACTTCGGGATGCACCTGCCATCGCGGCGCTGAAGTCAGCGGGCTTTGTGGTGATGGGCCGCACCAACATGACGGAATTTGCCTATTCTGGCGTTGGCCTCAATCCACATTATGGCACGCCAAAGTCGGCCTATGACCGCAAGACAGGGCGCATTCCGGGCGGATCGTCATCAGGCGCTGCGGTTTCAGTTGCGGGGCAAATGTGCGCGGTGGGCATTGGCACTGACACAGGCGGATCATGCCGCATTCCGGCGGCTTACAATGGCATTGTCGGATACAAGCCAAGCACCGGCAGAGTGAGCACGGCTGGCGCTTATCCCTTGTCACAGCGATTTGATTCCATCGGGCCGCTGGGCAATTCCGTTGCCTGCTGTGCGACTGTTGACGCGTTTATGGCCAACGATTGGACGGGGCAAATTGTAAAGCGCGAGGCATCTTCACTTCGTCTTGGTGTTTTGAAAACCGTGGTGCTTGATGGATTGGATCCCGTTGTTGCCACAACGTATGAACAAACGCTGAAACACCTTTCGAAGGCTGGCGTCACGCTCCAGGATTTGCCGTTTGAAGAATTGCTGGAGCTTCCCTCACTCACGCGGAAGGGAGGCATCATTGCTGCCGAGGCCTATGCCCATCACCGCAAAATGCTTGAGCAGAAGGGTGAGCAATATGACCCCCGCGTTCGCACCCGGCTTTTGCCCGCTGCCGATATCAGTGCTGCCGATTATATTTCCATCCTGAAACGGCGCGCTGAAATCATTGCAAGATACAATCAGGTGACGACGGATTTATCCGCCGTTGTCCTGCCCACGGTGCTGAACGTGCCGCCACCCATCGCCGCTTTGGAGAGTGATGCCGACTATCTGCGGTTCAACGGCATAAGCTTGCGCAATACCTATATTGGAAATTTTCTGGATGCCTGCGCGATTTCAATTCCGATGAATGCGCCGGGTGAAGCGCCAGTTGGCCTTATGCTGATGAATGTCTGGGGGTGCGATGCGGGGCTTTTTTCGACGGCGGAGGCTGTTGAGCGCATAATTCATTAAATTTTCTTCTGTCAGAGATTTCTCTTGCCTTTAGAACAAAATTAGAACATAACAAAAACATCGCTGGTACGGACCAAATAGTTTGCATCAAGCGAAACATCTGAATTAAGGAGTATGATGATGGGGCAAACGAATCTTCGGGTAATTGAAAACACTGATCTTATGGATAAAAACAAGGCACTGGACGCGGCTTTAAGCCAAATTGAACGGGCTTTTGGCAAGGGCTCCATAATGAAGCTGGGTGCCAATACGGCCATTGAAATTGAAGCAATTTCGACGGGTTCTTTGGGGCTTGATATTGCGCTGGGCATTGGTGGCTTGCCACGCGGCCGCGTTATCGAAATTTACGGTCCTGAATCCTCCGGTAAAACCACACTCGCTCTGCAAACCATTGCGGAATCCCAGAAGCGCGGCGGAATTTGCGCCTTTGTTGACGCCGAGCATGCAATGGATCCGGGCTATGCCAAGAAACTTGGGGTCAACATTGAGGAGCTCCTGATTTCGCAACCGGATACGGGCGAACAGGCACTTGAAATTGCTGATACGCTGGTGCGCTCCGGTGCGATTGAAATTCTGGTTATTGACTCGGTTGCGGCTTTGGTCCCCAAGGCTGAGCTTGAGGGTGAAATGGGCGATTTATTGCCCGGTTTGCAGGCCCGCTTGATGAGTCAAGCCTTGCGTAAGCTGACGGCCTCTATTTCCAAATCGAATTGCATGGTCATTTTCATTAATCAGATACGCATGAAAATTGGTGTGATGTTTGGCAGCCCCGAAACCACAACGGGTGGCAATGCGCTCAAATTCTATGCTTCGGTTCGTCTCGATATTCGCCGCATTGGCGCGATCAAGGACCGGGAAGAAGTTGTTGGCAACCAGACACGGGTCAAGGTTGTCAAAAACAAGGTTGCCCCGCCGTTCAAGATGGTTGAATTCGACATCATGTATGGCGAAGGCATTTCCAAGGTGGGTGAACTTGTTGACCTGGGTGTCACCGCCGGCGTGGTTGAGAAATCCGGCTCATGGTATTCCTATAACGGGGAACGCATCGGGCAGGGCCGTGACAAGGCGAAGGAATTCCTGAAACAGAACCAAGATATGGCCAATGCCATCGAAGCGGCGGTTCGTGCCAATGCGGGTCTCATTGCAGCCAAGATTACGGTTGGCCCCTCGGCGGAAGAATCTGAAGACTAGTCCCCAACTTACCTGATTTCCTTCCGCCCCAGTTCGGGCGAAGGCTACGCGTGGTGTGTATCCACACCGCAGGCGAAGCGCTCCCCGTTGCCCCCGGGGAGCGCTGTTTTTTTGCTGGGCATGGGGCGTGCCGGAATTTCTGGACAGGAAGCCCCATCGCCCCTTAAAGAGCAATGCGATTGCATCCTTTTAAAAGCTTCCTAAATTTTTTTGGATATCATATGACCAGCCTTGCCCAAATTCGCTCCACCTTCCTGGATTTTTTCAAGAACCAGGGACACGAGATTGTCGCATCTTCATCGTTGGTGCCGCGCAACGATCCAACCCTGATGTTTGCAAATTCGGGCATGGTGCAGTTCAAGAATGTGTTCACCGGCAACGAGCGGCGCCCCTACAGCCGGGCGACCACTGCGCAGAAATGCGTGCGCGCTGGCGGCAAGCACAATGATCTGGATAATGTCGGTTACACGGCACGCCACCACACTTTCTTTGAAATGCTGGGGAACTTTTCCTTTGGCGACTATTTTAAGCCGGATGCCATTGAATGGGCATGGAAGCTCGTCACCAAGGAATATGGCCTTCCTGCCGACAAGCTGACCGTCACCGTCTATTCCGAAGACGACGACGCCCATGGGCTGTGGCGCAAAATTGCTGGCCTGCCTGACAGCCGCATCATCCGCATTCCGACCACAGATAACTTCTGGTCGATGGGCGATACGGGCCCCTGCGGGCCCTGTTCGGAAATTTTCTATGACCATGGCGACAAAATTCCAGGTGGCCCTCCCGGCAGTGCGGATGCCGATGGCGATCGCTTCATTGAAATCTGGAACCTGGTTTTCATGCAGTATGAGCAGGTGAGCAAGACTGAGCGTGTGAGCTTGCCCAAGCCATCCATTGATACGGGCATGGGGCTCGAACGCATTGCCGCCGTGTTGCAAGGCACCCACGACAATTATGAAACGGATTTGTTCCGCACGCTGATTTCGGCGATTGTTGAGCGCACGGGTGTTGCAGCAGAGGGCAAGAACAAGGCATCGAACCGGGTGATTGCCGATCATTTGCGCGCATCGTCTTTTCTCATTGCCGATGGTGTGCTGCCCTCCAATGAAGGCCGCGGCTACGTGCTTCGCCGCATCATGCGCCGCGCCATGCGCCATGCCGAATTGCTGGGCCAGCGCGAGCCGCTGATGTGGAAACTGGTTCCCACGCTGGTTCGTGAAATGGGTGCGGCCTATCCAGAGCTCAACCGCAGTTCGGACCTCATTACCGAAACCTTGCAGCTTGAGGAAAGCCGATTCCGCAAGACGCTGGAGCGGGGCCTGCGCATTCTTGATGATGCGTCTGAAGGCCTTAACCAGGGTGACACGTTTAATGGTGATACCGCCTTCAAGCTCTATGACACCTATGGATTCCCGCTCGACTTGACGCAGGATGCCTTGCGTTCGCGCGGCATTGTCGTTGATACGGATGCGTTCCAGACGGCCATGAACGTGCAGCGTGCGGAAGCGCGGCGTGCCTGGAAAGGCACGGGGGACGCCAAGACTGATGCCGTGTGGTTCGAAATCCGCGAAGCCGTCGGGGCAACCGAATTTTTGGGCTATGACACGGAAACTGCTGAAGGCGTCATCACCGCAATAGTAGCAGACGGCAAAAAAATATCGTCACTCAAGGCCGGCGACAAGGCTTCGATCGTTGTCAACCAAACTACCTTCTATGCTGAATCGGGTGGCCAGACAGGCGACCATGGCGTGATTAAATCCGCCGGGGGCGCACGCTTCCGTGTAACAGGAACGGAAAAGCGCCTTGGCGATTTGTTTGTGCATGTAGGCGAAGTTGAGCAGGGCTTGTTCGCTATCGGCGATGCGGTTGAGCTGCATGTCGACCATGTGCGCCGTTCCGGTAACCGCCAGCACCATTCTGCCACGCACTTGCTGCATGAGGCCTTGCGTAAGACCCTGGGAACCCATGTGGCCCAAAAGGGCTCACTGGTTGAACCCAACCGGCTGCGCTTTGATTTCTCCCATAACAAGGGCATGTCGGCTGCCGAACTCAAGGCCGTTGAAGACATGGCCAACCAGGTGGTGCGCCAGAATGCGCCGGTTGCCACACGGCTCATGTCGGTTGATGCGGCGGTGGCTGAAGGTGCGATGGCGCTGTTCGGTGAGAAATATGGCGACGAAGTGCGCGTGGTTTCGATGGGCCATAATGATCCCGGCGCCAGCCGCCCCATTTATTCCCTTGAGCTGTGCGGTGGCACCCATGTGGAACGCACCGGCGACATTGGCCTCATCAAGATATTGGCCGAAAGCGGTTCAGCCGCGGGTGTGCGGCGTATGGAAGCCTTGGCCGGTGAAGCCGCGCGCGAATATTTTGAGATGCAGGACAAGCGCGTTTCTGCAGCGGCGGCGGCGCTTAAAACCTCGCCCGCCGAACTTGTTGCCCGCGTTGAAAGCTTGCTTGATGAACGCCGGAAACTTGAGCGTGATTTGGCCGAAGCCAAAAAAGCCTTGGCGATGGGCGGCGGCTCTTCCAGCGGCACCACCTCCGATGTTGAAGTCGTGAATGGTGTGAACTTCATGTCGCGCATGTTGAAAGACATGGATGTGAAGGTGCTGAAGGGTCTGGTTGACGAAGGCAAGGCAAAGCTCGGTTCAGGCGTTGTTGTGCTGCTCAATACGAGCGGGGATGGCAAGGCCGGGCTTTACGTCGGTGTTACCGAAGATTTGTTGCCGAAACTGAGCGCTGTCGATCTCGTTCGCGCAGGCTCTGCCGTGCTTGGAGGAAAGGGCGGTGGCGGTCGGCCAGACATGGCCCAGGCTGGCGGACCCGATGGTGGAAAGGCAGAAGAAGCGATAGCTGCTATCCGGTCAGCACTTGCCGGCCAATCATGGTCGGGGTGCTGAAGGCTCTTCAAATTCCTGAGGTCGCCGACAGAAATGTCGTCTTCCGTGCGGGAAGGGGGCAGGGTGTGCATTGCCTCAAATGCTGCCTGCCTTGCTTCAACGCCAAACTGTTTCTCAAGCTTGGCCAGTTCGGGCCTGTCCAAAGACCCGATGGATATGTTCATATGTGCGGCGTTGTCATAAGCAAAGGTCAGGGGCGTGCCGCAATCGCCACAGAAGCCACGCTTTGCGGCGGTCGATGAACGAAAATAGCGCGGTTTCCCGCGGGTCCATTTGATCTCGGTTTTTGCCACGCCAACGAGGGCCGCGAAATAGTTTACGAAGGCTTTCTGGCACATACGGCAATGACAGATATGGGCGCTGAAAATTGCCCCGTTGATCGCGTACCGTACATGGCCGCATTGGCAGCCGCCGGTTATCGGCTCGGTCATGGCCAATGCTCCGTATCATGATCGGGATGCTGCAGGCTTTTGAGTTTTACCAGATCTTCAGGGGTCCGGTAATCGCCGGTAGTTTGCGATGGCAACTCCTTCATGCTGTCAAACCAGGCTACTTTGCTTTCGATCCCTGACTGCTCCATCATTGGTCCAATTTGATTTGGGTTATCCAGGGTGCCGATTGCCAATTCAATGCGGGGATCATCATCTTCCCGCATATAAAGGGGCGTGCCGCAGACAGTGCAAAAGCCCCTGGAAACGATGGCTGATGACCTGAATTCGGAAGCTGTGCCCCGGGTCCACACCACAGCTTCGGCGGGAACGGAAACAAGGGCCGCACCCCACGAGCCAAATGCTTTTTGACACATGCGGCAGTGGCAAATCCCTGCCTTTCCAAGGGGGCTGTCAACCCGGTATCGCACCGCGCCACATTGACAACCACCGGTATTCTCGCTGCTATTTTCCAATGTTTGCGGTCCAAATCTGCCAAAATAAACACTTTGTTTACCATAACGGTAGCAGCGTGCCCTTTCAATTGCCGATCGATTTGGCCGGGGAAAGTACTTGATGTTGGGGACCGCAAACCGAAATTTTGGGCAAAAATCGTGGCCCAGAATACACCTTTTCTATTTTCTGATTGCTGCCCTTAACCTGGCCGCGATTCTGGGTGGCCTTTACCTTAATCGTTTGCTTATTGACGTCCATCAAAGGAGCGTTCAGCAAACTGCCGTTTTTGACCGGCAAATGGCAGACTCTTGGGCTATCTCTGACGCTGCAGCAAAAGCACAGGAAGAGTACATCCGTGTGCTCGATACTAAGGCGTTGGACCACGCCATCTCAATGTTCAATTCAAAGTCCTTTGAGTTCGGCCAAGCAGTGAACCGGCTTCGGATGCAAATCCCAAACAATTTTGAAGAAAAGCCAGCAAAGCGCGCGCTCTCCATTTTGCTGCAGATGGATAGCGCTATGGCTACAATGAAAAAACAGGCAGATGAAATAGCCTCTCTTCTCATAACTGGCGATGAAGCAGCAACACGTGCAGCGCTGGTCAAGATGGTTGATCGCTATTCGTCCTTGCGGTTTAACGCCATTGACCTCAACCAGCTTATTGGTCGTGTCAAACTAAAGGCGCTAAACGATGTAGATAAGACACTCTCCAGATTGCGCACATTTGAATTTTATATCAGCGGTTTGTTGGCACTCATCATTTGCGGATTCGCCTATTATGGCTACTTCATGGGGCGCCTGCTGAAGCGCAAGTTCAGTGAACTTGCAAAAGCCCATGGGGAACTGGAAGAGTCGCACCAGCAGGCGCTGGCCTTCTCCAAGGAAATTCAGACTGTCAACGGCGACATGGGGACGCTGAACAAGCAGCTCAAAGACAATCTGGCCAAGCTGCGCGAAGCGCAGGATGACGCGCTTCGCAAGGGCAAAATGGCCCAGCTTGGAAACCTGACAGCAACCGTCGCCCATGAGCTGCGCAATCCGTTGAGCACCGTCAGGACGTCAACCTACCTGCTTGCCCGCAAGATCAAGGACAAGGGCTTGGGGATTGAGCCACAATTGCAGCGGATCAACAATGGCGTCATCCGCTGCGACAACATCATCACGCAACTCCTCGATTTTTCCAGATCAAAGGCTGTAAAGGCAGAGTTGATTGTTCTTGATGCCTGGCTGGAAAAACTGGTCCAAAGTGAAGCGCAAAGGCTTCCCGAAATCGTTTCGATCATTTGCAATTTTGGCCTTGGTGAACAACTGGTTGAACTTGAGCCCGGACGTTTCGAACGGGCGATCATCAATCTCATGTCGAACGCATCCGAGGCGCTAGTTGGAAAGGGGGATGACCCAAAAGCGCGCTTTACGGAAACACCAACGATTACCATCAGCACACAAATTACTTTGCGTGGCGCCGAGATTTCCGTCACCGACAACGGGCCTGGAATTTCCGCCGAGAACCTTTCCAAAATCCGTGAGCCGCTGTTTACCACCAAGAACTTTGGCACGGGGCTTGGCCTTCCCGCCGTTGAGCAAATTCTTGAGCAGCATGGCGGCGGCATGGAAATTCGATCAAGTCAAGGGCAGGGTGCCACCTTCACAATCTGGTTGCCGATTGGGGCAAAAAGTGGGGAGCAAGCAGCATGACGCGTTCGCTTAGAATACTTGTTGTTGACGATGATAAGGACAATGCCAATTCCCTTGCTGAGCTCTTTGAGATGGAAGGCCACAGGCCGCACGCGGTCTATGATGGCGAGGGAGCCATTGCTGCCTATCTCAAAGAAGATTTCGACATTGCATTTATGGACGTGATGATGCCCGGCAAGAATGGTGTGGATAGCTTCCTGGAGATCAAGCGCCTGAAGCCCGCAGCCCATGTTTATATGATGACCGGCTACAGTGTTGAACAACTGCTGCAACAGGCCATTGATGGCGGTGCGATGGGCGTGTTTTCAAAACCTGTCAATCTTTATCAGGTGATGGATACAGTTGCAGGTCTGGGTAAATCCGGCATTGTGCTGGTGGCGGAAGACGACCCGGATTTTGGACCGAGCATAAACCAATTGATCAATCGCAACGGCTATCACTCTGAATTGGTCACCAACGGGCGAGATGCCATTGCGCGGGTTGTGGCAGGCGGTGTGGACATACTTGTCCTTGATCTCAGGTTGCCGCTTATCAATGGCATTGAAGTTTATAATACCTTGAAAAACGAGGGGCGAAGCGTTCCAACAATTATCATCACCGGCAGCTCGTCCGAGCACAACAAGGAACTGGCGCTGTTTGATGATGTCATCGTGACCGGCATCCTGAATAAGCCATTTGATCCGCTCTTGTTACTCAATTGCCTGGAAAAGTTGGCCGCGTGAGTACCGAAAAACTGCACAGGCAGGAAGAACTTAAAACATGGGAGACCCGCTTTGTGCGTAAATCCCCGTTGTGAAAACACTTGAGGAGGCAGCCTTATGGGGCGCGCACTAAACATATTGGTTCTTGATGACAATGCTGACAACGCCGATGCTTTGGCAGAGTTGCTTTCAATGGATGATCACAAGGTTCGCGTGGCCTATAGCGGGCAAGACGCGATTGAAGCCTATCGTGATGCGCCCTATGACCTTGGATTTTTTGACGTGATGATGCCCGGCAAGAATGGCGTTGAAAGCTTTCTCGAAATCCGCGAAACGCGGCCAGATGCGAAAATCTATTTCATGACAGGCTATAGCGCCGATGATCTTCTCAAAAAAGCCATGGCCAGCGGTGCCATGGGTGTGTTCGGTAAGCCCGTCGACTTGCCGAAGGTTCTCGATGTGGTCGAGCAGACTGCCTAATCAGCCAGCAGCCTTCTGAAGGTTCTTGTCAATCGCATCAAGAAAGCCTTCGGTGGAAAGCCAGGTTTGTTCTGGCCCCACAAGCACGGCCAAATCCTTGGTCATGCTGCCTTCTTCGATCGTGGCAATGGTGACGGCTTCGAGAGTTTCCGCAAATTTTTTCAATGCTGCGTTGTCGTCTAACTTGGCACGGTGCTTCAACCCGCCGGTCCAGGCGAAGATGGAGGCGGCCGAGTTAGTGGACGTCTGCTTGCCTTGCTGGTGCAGGCGGTAGTGGCGCGTTACCGTGCCGTGAGCCGCTTCGGCTTCAACAGTCTTTCCGTCAGGCGTCATCAAGACTGACGTCATCAGGCCAAGCGAACCATAGCCCTGCGCCACAAGGTCTGACTGCACATCGCCATCATAGTTCTTGCAGGCCCAGACATAGCCGCCGGTCCATTTCATGGCGGAGGCCACCATATCGTCAATCAGTCGGTGCTCGTAGGTGATCGCATTTTTCTCAAATTCCGCCTTGAACTCGGCATCATAAATCGCCTGGAAAATATCCTTGAAGCGGCCGTCATAGGCCTTGAGAATGGTATTCTTGGTGGAGAGGTAAACCGGATACTTGCGGTTCAGGCCATAGTTCAAGCTCGCACGGGCAAATTCCTTGATGGAGTCATCAAGATTATACATGGCCATGGCAACACCGGCATCTGGCGCCTTGAACACTTCCTTCTCGATCACCTTGCCGTCATCGCCCACAAACTTGATCGTCAGTGTGCCCCTGCCGGGGAAGGTAAAATCCGTGGCGCGGTACTGGTCGCCAAAGGCGTGACGGCCAATGATGATGGGCTTGGTCCAGCCGGGCACCAAACGCGGCACGTTTTTGCAGATAATGGGTTCGCGGAAAATCACGCCGCCGAGAATATTGCGAATGGTGCCGTTGGGCGATTTCCACATTTGCTTGAGGCTGAATTCCTTCACGCGGGCCTCGTCCGGCGTGATGGTAGCGCATTTCACGCCCACGCCATGTTTCTTGATGGCGTTGGCTGAATCGATGGTCACCTGGTCGTTGGTGGCATCGCGGTTTTCAACCGAAAGATCGTAGTAGTGCAAATCGACGTCCAGATAGGGGTGGATAAGTTTCTTCTTGATAAGGTCCCAAATGATGCGGGTCATTTCATCCCCGTCGAGTTCAACGACGGGGTTGGCGACTTTTATCTTGGTCATCGGAAATGCCTCTCGAAAGCGGTTGGAATTTGGCGCTGCTATAGCAGGAGGTTCCCACCCCGTCCAACCCCTACATTGGGCGCATTGCCCCCTTGAACATGGCTTTAGGTTTTGACAAACCGCGTCTCCGCATGGCACGGAGGTGGCATGACGACGTCTACCAATGCCCTTCACCACAGGCCCTATGTATTTTATCTCCTGAGTGTGGGGCTTGCGGGCTTTGCCGTGCAAATCATATCGGTTTCGGTGGGTTGGCAGATTTATGACATTACGCGCGATCCGCTGGATTTAGGGATCGTCGGGCTGGTGCAATTCCTGCCGCCACTGTTGATGGTGTTGTTCACAGGCCTTGCAGCGGACAAATTCAACCGCCGCCTGATCATGTCGATATGCTTGGGGATTGAGTTTCTCTGCGCTCTCGGGCTCGTGGCTTTTACACTGTCAAAATCGGCCAATATTCTCCCTGTATTTGGCATTCTCGCCGTGCTTGGTTTCGCCCGCGCCTTTCTCAATCCGGCGGCAGATGCGTTGGCGCCAAACCTCTTGCCCAAGGAAGCCATCGCCCATGGCATTTCGCTTAACTCCATGGTTTGGCAAACCGGCACCATTCTTGGCCCCGTGGCCGGTGGGTTGCTCTACGGCATTTCAGGTGAGGTGGCCTATGGCACGGCTATGGCCCTGGTGCTCATTGCGGTGGGGTGTGTGATGCTCATCGGTCATGTGCCGCAATCCAACCATGCCGAACAATCAAGCCTCGAAACCCTGTTTGCAGGATTCAATTTCATCCGCAGCGAAAAGATTGTGCTGGGCGCCATTTCGCTGGATCTCTTTGCGGTGCTGCTGGGCGGTGCGGTAGCCCTCATGCCGATCTATGCACGCGATATTCTGCAGGTCGGCCCGTGGGGCCTTGGGCTGTTGCGGGCAGCCCCCGGCATTGGTGCTCTGGTTATGGCGGCGTGGTTGGCGCGTTATGGCATCAAGCGCAACGCTGGCATCATTCTCTTCGTATTCGTTGCTGCGTTTGGATTCTTCACCATGGTGTTTGGCCTTTCAACCTGGGTCCCGCTTTCCATTGGCGCGTTGGCGATGATGGGCGCTTGCGACATGATCAGCGTTTATGTGCGCGAAACACTCATGCAACTATGGACACCTGACGCCGTGCGTGGCCGGGTGAACGCAGTCAACCGCGTGTTCATCGGCGCTTCAAACGAACTTGGTGAATTTCGTGCGGGTTTTGTTGCTGCCGGAATTGGTGCTGTAGCGGCCGTTACCGTCGGTGGTGCTGGTACCATGCTCGTCGCAGGCCTGTGGGCAAAATGGTTCCCCGAACTCAGGAAGGCAAAGAAGCTCGACGGTAATGGCTAGCGTCGCCGCTCCAACTTCGCTATTTCCCTTTTCAAATGGCAGGCACTGACAAAACACAGAATCAGATTTTAAGCCCCGCGCCGCTCGTTGTGCTGGCGCATCCGCAATTGGGCGAGAACATTGGCACGGCGGCCCGCGCCATGGCGAATTTTGGCTTGCATGAATTGCGGCTTGTCGCTCCGCGGGATGGTTGGCCGAATGAGAAGGCTGCTACCGCTTCTTCCGGTGCTCACTGGATATTGGAGGGTGCCAAGGTTTTTGATGACGTGGCCGCTTCTCTTAAAGACGTGAACTATGTCTATGCTACCACTGCGCGGCCCCGTGATATGATCAAGGAAGTCATAACACCGGAACAGGCGGGCGATGACATGCGTTCGCGTGTTGGGCGGGGCGAACGTGTGGCCCTGTTGTTTGGGCGTGAGCGCTGGGGCCTGAGCAATGACGAAGTGTCGCTCGCCGATGTCATCGTCACGGCACCGGTGAATCCCGCTTTTGCCTCCATCAACATAGCGCAGGCGGTTTTGCTGATGGGCTATGAATGGTACAAGGAACATGCCGAAAGCCTTGGCCAACAATCACCGGAATTGGCGGCTTTAAGTGGTCCCGGGCTGCAAACGCCTGACACGCGGCCCGCTACCAAGGAAGAACTTTACGGTTTTTTTGACCACCTGGAGCGAGAGCTGGATGATGCCGGATTCTTCAAAACGGAAAAGAAAAAGCCAACCATGCTTCTCAATATTCGCAATCTCTTTGGTCGGGCAGAATTGACAGAACAGGAAATTCGCTCCTTGCGCGGCATGGTTTCCTCCCTTACGCGCACGCATTTGCGGCGTAAAGGCACAGAGGAATGAGTAGCGGTCCACCTCGCATTCTCCTCTTTGACTCCGGTATGGGCGGGTTGACGGTTGCATCTTGCGTTCGTGCTCAACTGCCCAGCGCTCATTTGATTTATTCCGCTGACAACGCCGGTTTCCCCTATGGGGCGTGGAAGGAAGAAGCGCTGGTTGCCCGCATTGTGCATGTCATCGGGGCGCTCATTGAAAAAGCCAAGCCCGATATCGTGGTGATTGCCTGCAATACGGCGTCCACCCTTGCTATGGTGGCGTTGCGTGAAAAATACTCTATCCCCTTTGTGGGGACGGTTCCCGCCATTAAGCCTGCCGCCGCGCAAACCAAATCCAACGTGATTGGTGTTCTGGCAACGCCCGGCACGGTGAGCCGTGAATATACCCACACCCTGATCCACACCTATGCCTTCCACTGCAAGGTTTTTTTGCATGGTGCCAAGCGCTTAGCCGAGATTGCGGAACAAAAACTTAAAGGTCACGCGCCTGATATGGAAGAGCTACGGCAGGAAGTCGCTCCCGTGTTCAGAACCCGCGACGGAAAGAAAACCGATGTGGTGGTGCTGGGCTGCACCCATTATCCACTGTTAGTTGAAGAGATGAAGCAGGTGGCGCCGTGGGAGGTCACCTACCTTGATCCCGCTCCGGCTATCGCCCGGCGGGTGGCCGATGTTCTGGCAGGTGTGGTTTTGGCGGGGCCAAACGACTCGGTTCCCAAGCCCAATACAGTGCTTTTGACGTCAGACCGGGGCAGCGCTTCTGAATCCCTGGCAGCCTATGCTGCCATGGGTTTTCCGCAGCATAAATTCATTGATTTGCCAGTTTGACATCGGGGATTTGCTCCGCTAGAAACCGCACCTTGCTTACCCGTGAGCCCCAAGGGCTCTGTCGGCTGGGAGACCAGAAGAGGAGGGTGGGTTCCAACTTAAAAGGTTATGGAGAACCGTAAATGACAAAGCGTCAGCCCGCTAAACATAAAATTGATCGCCGCATGGGCGAAAATATCTGGGGTCGCCCTAAGAGCCCGGTGAACAAGCGCGAGTATGGCCCCGGACAGCACGGTCAACGCCGCAAGGGCAAGATGTCGGACTTCGGCATTCAGCTCAAGGCGAAGCAGAAGCTGAAAGGTTATTACGCCAATATTTCCGAGCGCCAGTTCTCTAAGGTTTATGAAGAAGCCTCGCGCATGAAGGGCGATACATCTGAAAACCTTATCGGTCTTTTGGAGCGCCGCCTCGACGCGATTGTTTACCGTGCCAAGTTTGTGCCCACGATGTTCGCCGCCCGCCAATTCGTGAGCCACGGCCACGTCAAGGTAAATGGCCGCCGCGTGACCATTGCCTCTATGCGCATCAAGCCCGGCGATGCGCTTGAGCTTACCGACAAGTCAAAGGAACTCGCAATCGTTCTCGAAGCCGTTGTATTGGCCGAGCGCGATGTGCCGGATTATGTTGAAGTCGATCATAAGGCCATGACCGCGAAACTCGTGCGCGTGCCAGCCCTGACCGATGTTCCATATCCTGTTCAAATGGAGCCAAACTACGTGGTGGAATACTACTCACGCTAAGTTTTTTGGCGCGTGCGAATTTCAAATGGCAGGGTTTTCCCTGCCATTTTTGTTATGGGGATGCTGGATGTTGAAACGGTTTTTGAGGCCCGCGCCATCGCACAGCTGCGATGAAGAGGTGGACTTGTGAAGCTGAACTGCAAGCTCTTGAACTGAAGTAAGTGGCAGACGGGGCGCGAATGAAAGCTTCTTACTTCTCCCTCAAAGCCCTTGCCAGTCCAACAAAATCACCCACCGGCAATTGCTCGGCGCGAAGCTCGGGGTTTATGCCAAGTCTTCCGAGAACAGCTTCCGGATTCTCAAAAGCCGAGCGCAGCGACGATCGCAGCATTTTGCGGCGCTGGCCGAAAGCGGCAGCGGTTACCTTTTCCAAGTCCCCGATGTCGCATTCCAGTGCAAAACTTTGGCGCGGAACAAGTTGAACAATGCTGGAGGTAACTTTGGGAGGCGGTGTGAAAGCACTGCGGTTAACGTCAAACAGCTTTTTCACTTCGCAACGATATTGGCACAGCACAGAGAGCCTGCCATAGTCTTTGCCTCCCGGCTTGGCCACAATGCGCTCGGCCACTTCCTTTTGAAACATCAGCGTGAGCGACGAAAACCAGGGTGGCCAAGTGCCTTGCGTGAGCCAGCCCGTGAGCAGCGGGGTTGCAACATTATAGGGAAGGTTGGCGACGATCTTGGCGGGGCCCGTTATCAGTTTAATCCAGTTCACGGCCAGTGCATCTTCGGCAATCACCGTAAGCCGGTCATGATAGGCATCAGATATCTCGGCAAGCGCCGGCATCGTTCGGTCATCACGCTCAACAGCGATGACATGGGAAGCCCCCTCCATCAACAGCGCCCGCGTTAGCCCGCCGGGGCCGGGGCCGATTTCAACTATGGTGAATCCTTCAAGTGGTTCAGCGCTCCGCGCTATTCGGCGCGTGAGATTGAGGTCAAATAGAAAATTCTGCCCCAGGCTTTTCTTCGCACCCAAGTCATATCGCGCAATAACTTCACGCAGCGGTGACAGGCCATCTTCAACCACGAGCCGTTGCCGCCATCTGGCTTGCGAGCCTCAAAGCGGCGATCAGGCTTTGTGGATTGGCTTGGCCAGTGCCTGCGATGCCAAGCGCCGTGCCATGATCAGGCGATGTGCGCACGAAGGGAAGGCCGAGTGTGACATTCACGCCGCCGTGAAAGTCCAGTGTCTTCGCTGGAATTAATGCCTGGTCATGATACATGCAGAGGATGGCGTCATATTGTGTCCGTGCCTCCGCATGGAATGCCGTGTCGGCGGGCAAAGGTCCCATGACAATGATGCCAGCTCGGCGAAGTGCCCCAAGTGCTGGAATAATCGTCGTTTGCTCTTCGCCACCCATAGCACCATTCTCGCCAGCATGCGGGTTAAGGCCCGTGAATGCCAGCCGCGGATTGTTGACACCAAAAAATTTTTTCAAGTCATTGGCCACAACCCGGGCCTGCGCAACGATCATTTCCGTTGTCAGCGCCTCTGGCACATCCGCCAGTGGAATATGAACGGTCACCGGAACTGCGCGCAAATCCTTGGCCACCAGCATCATTACTTCTTGCACCGCGTGACCCTTGGAACGAGCTAGCCACGACAGGTAATCCGTATGTCCCTGATGCTTGAAGCCTGCCGCGTAAAGTGTTTCCTTTTGAATGGGGTTAGTGGTCAGCGCTGATGCTTCGCCCGACATCACCAGGTTTACCGCCTCATCAATGGCCGAAATAACAGAATGTGCGTTGTCGCCTTCAATAACACCAGCAGCGGGATGGACCGACAGCGGGCGGTGCAACACCGGAAGCGATGATTGAAAAACAGCTGCTGCCTCATATGTGCCGGAAATTTTTGAAATATTTAGCGGCAAGCCGGCAGATTTCGCGCGCGTGGAGAAATAATCCGCATCGCCGATCAGAAAAAACGTCTGCGCCGGAAAATTGCGAAGCTCATTCCAAGCTTTGGCCGTGATTTCTGGTGCAATACCTGAGGGCTCGCCACAGGTGAGGGCAATCGGCTTCACGCGATCTGAATTTCGCCCCATCAATTATGGCTGTGCGTAGGTGGCGTCTTTATACTCAACCAATGCCGACTTGCGCATCTGTGACATGTATTTTTCTTCAACTGCCGCATACTTCTCATTTGAAACGGCGTTCTCAACCTGTTGGGTTGTTGGCATAACATAATTTGGTTTTGGCGGCTTAATCGTACGTTTCCCGCAGAAACCAACAACCTGGATGCCTTTGGGGCCGCGTGCTGGGCCCATGGCTTTGCCGGGGCCAACGCGGTCCAGTGCTTGCTTCATGGGCTTTGGTATTTTCGCGGCAACGGCATCAATTTTCTTGCCGATTTTCACATTGAAAATACCGGATGCGGCGGCACGGGCATTGCCGCAGCCCTTGAAATTCTGGATGTACTGATTGGCTTCAACGGCACGGGCCTGCAGCAACATGGGATCATCCGCCGTTTCAACCGGCAAGTCAATTTCCAGGATGGTGTAAATTTCCACCGGCTTCATGCGCGGGTCGTTCATCATGGCGCCGACTTTTTGCTCAAAATCCTTTTTGATTTCGGCCATTTTTTTGTCCACTTCGGCAGGCTCGACCTTGATTTGCACCTGGTATTTGCCGCTCAGGATTCGGCCAAAGGCAATCTGCGCCGCCACGTATTGCTGCAAGGAACTCAAGGCGATACCTTGTTTTTTCAATTTGGCACGAAGCCCTTCGCCATCCGTGTCGAGGCCTTTGGCCATGCGCAGCAATTGCGCATCAATTTCCTTGTCGGTGGGGGCAGCATTATATTTCTTGGCTTCGCCGATTTTGATCACTTCATCAATCATGGCTCGCAATGCTTTCTTGCGGTCGCCATCCTGTTTTGCGCCAAGGATTTTCAACAGACGCAAGCGCTGATCAATGTCAAAACTGGTAATGGGCTTGTCGTTTACCGTGGCAACCACGCCCTGATTGGCAGCTGCTGCAATGGGCGCAGCCAAGGCCGTTAAGCAAAGCGCCACGCTGAGCGGCAGTCAATATGTATCGAAAACTCTTCATCAATATCCCAGTTAGAAACCAGCAGAAACGCTAGTCTTACCAATCGTGCGAAGCTCAACCGACAGCTTTAATGTGCGATCAGTCTTGTCGCCTATGTCGGCTGTGTCGGTTTCCGTATAGGTAAGGCTCGCGTTCATGCAGTCACAATCAAAAACAATGCCGGCTTTTTTGCTCAGGAATTGGTCATTAATAAGGTCATATTTGAAGCCGCCCAATAGCCCCCAGCTTTCTGACAATTTGAAAGTCGTGATGGCTTCCACTTCCTCATTTGCAGCCAACCGGCCGGCATTGGGTTCACTGCCCAGATACAAGTAGCCGAGAGAGCCTGAAAAGCGGTCCAGATTGTAGTTGGCGAAGGCTTCCTGCACGTTTATTTTTGAAAGGTCTTCCTCCACCCGCGCCTGATAGGACAGGCTCAGATCATCCCAAGGCTGAAAGGTGAGTGCGCCGACCAGATCAGATTTGCTGCCATCCAGGCCAGAACCGCTGCCAAAACTGTTTTTTCCGCCAACATGAAAGGATTTGCCAAGGCTGACGCGGGCAAAACCACCATTCTCGCCAAGGTAGGTATAGAGCAAACCTGCATTGGCGCGGCTGCCGCCTTCATAACGGTCCTGCCCCGTAAAACGGTCATGCAGGAAAAGGCTGGCGCTATCAAAGTTTACGCTAATCGCGTCTTCATTGCCGATTTTCTCCTGGTCGGTTTCATCCGTGGCGGCGATGGCCTGAAACACCGGGGTGATGATGCTCTGGCCCGTATTGAAAGACGAAATGAAGGGCCAGCGCATGTCAACGCCGGCGGATGGAAGAACACGGTTGGTCACCTCATCATCGCTCAAACTGCCGGGAACATTCTTGGAGATGTATAAATCGCTGCGCAGTTTCGCAAACGGTGTGATAATCTGGCCTATGTCAGAGATCATCTGCTTTTGCCAATTGATGTTGGCTATGGCGCGGGTTTGGTCCGTTCCGTGATTGATGTCAGGGAAAGGTGTGTTCGCCTCGTCGCGCGCAAGCGAATACACGCTCCAGTCAAAACTCAGTTCGCCGCCCAGCACCGCACTGTCCAACGTATATTCGGAATTGACATAAGGAAGGGCAGTGGGGATGAAATCCTGGTCTTCATGGTCTGTCAGTGAGCGAAAATGCAGGGTTTGCGCTGAAAAATAATCCCTGTCCGCAAGTCCCGCAACATAGGCCTGGCTGGTGACGATGTGGCGGTTGTCAAAATCATAGCGGTCAAGAAAATGCTTGTCGCTCACCAGTGTTCCGTCCCAGCCGTAACTCCACACATCGTTCAGTTCAAAATCACCCTTGCTGGTAAGAGCGCCGCGCCAAGTTTTGTTGGAGTCTGTATGGCTGTCGTTGAATTGGTGCACACCATAGCCATGAATGTTGTATTCGCCGGATTTCAACTTTTGGCGATACTCGATATCGGCAACCGGACCCTGCCTGGTTGTCCACACCGGGCTGAAGGTTATGTCGGCACTTGGGCCAAGTTCAAGGAAGTAGGGCGTAACGACTCCGACCCCATAGGCTTTGCCACTCTTGAATTTCGGCAGCAACAGGCCCGTGCGGCGCTTTACACTTGGGTCTGGCTGTTCCGCATATGGCAGCCATGCGACCGTTGTGCCGCCGATCTTCAGCCGCGGGTTGGTGTGATAGAGCGTTTTCTTGTTGCTGTCGTGAACGGTCTTGTCGGTTGTGATTTCCCACAGGGGATCGCCCCCATCCGTCGCGCAGTCAACACATGCAGTATAATGGGCATTCTCAAAAACTGTAATGCCATCCGCTGTCCGCTTGGCATATTCGGCGGCAATCGTCACATCATTGGTAAGCAGGGCGCGGAGGTGGCGGGCAAATCCTTCTTTGAACTTGTTGCGAAGCTCAGCGGTTTTCGCCTGCAAGATGTTGCCATTAGGTTCGCGCAATTCAACTGAACCATTGGCCTTGAAAACATCATTGACCTGATCGTAAACGACTTTTGTCGCAACCAGAACATAAGGGCCATAAGTAATGCGCACTGTGCCTGTCGCGGTAGCAATCTTCTTTGCATTGTCATACGCGATGCGGTCTGCTTCCACATCAACACGCGTTCCAGCCGCTGGTTTTTCGGTAACCGGCTTGATGAATTTCTTTTCAACGATGGCGTAGGCAGAAGGTACAGCCGCAGATAGTGCCACGAGGCTAGCGCAAACCAACAGGGTGCTGCGAGGCACAATACCTCGCAATTCCATAGCCAGCTTGTTGGGAATTTCCGTGGCCTTCACGTTTCCTGCCAATCAATCACGATACTTTACGCTTTCTTAACTGGTTTCACCTGCGTCGTGAAGCAAAGAATTAACCGATCATGTTCCTTCAACTTGGCGATCAAAGGGCAGTATTTAGGCAGGGTTAACGAAGTGTTGCATGGTTGAATGGCAACGGCAAAGCAGCTAAGCAATCTGACAGTCAAATCAATGGAATAAAACATGAAAATCAAGTTTTTTGGGGGACGGCTGCCGGCTACGGGGACGCTGGTTCTTTTCGGACTGGAACACTGCGCGCTGCTGCCGATGGGGGAGGCGGCTGACAAACGCTGCAACGGCCAGCTTACCCGCGCGATGAAGGCCGCAAAATTCGAGGCAAAACGTGATTCTGTCTTGGATATTCTGGCCCCCGGCGATGGTTTTGACCGCGTACTGATCGTGGGGCTGGGTGCCGCCGACTCGCTCGGCGCCAAGGAGGTTGAACTTCTCGGCGGCACCATTGCAGGCGCACTTCAGGGCGTGAAAGCCAGGGAGGCAAGTGTTGCGGTGGAATTGCCGGCCAAGACACCGGTGAAGCTCGACGAGGCCGCCGCCCTGATTGCCTCCGGCGCCAGCCTCCGGGTTTATAGTTTTGACGCTTATAAATCCAAGAAAGCGGACAAGCCGCCCGCGATCTCCGAACTCACAATTCTGGTCAATTCGGCGGCCAAAGCCAAGAAGGCCTTTGAGCCGCTCAGCGCCATTCGTGAAGGCGTGCATCTTGCGCGCGACCTGGTGAACGAGCCCGCAAATATTTTGCACCCCGTTGAGTTCGCCAGTCGGGCCAAAGCTTTGGCCAAGGCGGGTGTTCAAGTGGAGATACTTACGCCCGCACAGATGAAAAAACTTGGCATGGACGCGCTGCTGGGTGTGGCGCAGGGCTCACCCTTTGAAGCCCGCCTCGTGGTGATGAAATGGAACGGCGGCAAGGCCGGCGAAAAACCCATCGCCTTCATTGGAAAGGGCGTCACCTTCGACACGGGCGGCGTTTCGATCAAGCCCGCCCAAGGCATGGAAGACATGAAGGGCGACATGGGGGGCGCCGCCTGCGTGACAGGGCTGATGCTGGCCTTGGCCAAGCGCAAGGCGAAAGTGAATGTGGTGGGCGCCATTGGCGTTGTGGAGAACGCCGTTGATGGCAAGGCGCAGCGCCCCGGCGACGTGGTGAAATCAATGTCGGGCCAAACCATTGCCGTGTTGAACACGGATGCGGAGGGCCGCCTCGTGCTGGCGGATGTGCTGTGGTATGTGCAGGACCGCTTCAAGCCAAAATTCATGGTGAACCTCGCAACACTTACGGGCGCCATCCTCGTAGCACTCGGCAAGGAACACGCCGGGCTGTTTTCCAACAATGACGAACTGTCAAAACGGATTTCCGATGCGGGCTATGCCACGGGCGAAAAAGTCTGGCGCATGCCGCTAACGCCGGAGTACGACAAGATCATCGACCATGACGTGGCCGATGTGAAAAACACCGGCGGCCGCCACGCCGGTTCCATCACCGCCGCCCAATTCCTCCAGCGCTTCGTGAACAAGGTGCCGTGGGCGCATCTGGACGTGGCGGGCACGGCGATGGATTCCATCAAATCCCCCATCAACCAAAGCTGGGCGTCGGGCTGGGGCGTGCGGCTGTTGAACCGGCTGGTCGCGGACCATTACGAGGGTTAGAAAACATCAGTTTGATTTGGCGACCCGGCAGGACCCCAAATGCGGCACGCAGTGCATTGGGCGTTGCACTCGTGACCGCAAAAGCCTTGTGCGACGGCTTGGATTGCCATTGTTGCAGGCTAAGGCAATTAAGCCTCCCTCCGGCATATCCTCAATGGCAGGCGAAGTGTTCGCTTATCTCGTTTGACGCGATGGGCCGGAAGCGGACCTTACGCCATAGCTGCCATCCTCTGGGCGGTGCGAACAGAAGTGAGTATTTCGTCGGCCACCAATTCCTGCAGTTTCCACAGGTTCCGATCATGAATGCCCAATTCCTCAAGATGAGCTACCGTATGGTAGAGGTAACTTGCACATGAGCCACCGTGTCCGCAGGCTCTGGCCAAGACCCAGGCCACGCTCTCAAGTGGCAGCTTCAAGGTAATGCCTTTGCCTTTCGGCCCCGCCCAAAAGACCAGCGCACGGAGCGGGCCTGATGCGGTATGGACTCTAACCCAGCGCACCATTTCGAGGTCTTCCCTAGCAGTAATCTCGCGGCCAACGAGACGGCGGATATGTTCGCGATGCTGGCCGTCAGGCAACTGGTAGACCACTCCATCACAGCGGCCCCCATGGTCCAAAGCCAACATCAGGCCAGGCAATTGTGGAGTGCCGCGCCACCGCGTCAGTTCAAGGCAGAAGGAGCGATGCCAGCCATGAATGGTCCCGCGCCCTTGTGCGACGAAGCTGAAATTGGGCTTCCAAATGAGAGAACCGTAAGCAAACAGCCAAAGTGCATTGCCGCCGAGTTCATCAAGAAGTTTCTCGGTAAGATCATCAAGCTCGGCGGGCTCGATGGGTATGAAATTCTGGTTTGGCCCCTGATCGGGTTCAGGCCGCTCGCATAGCTTCACGAGTTCGGCGGTCAATGCCATTTTTATTGGCGCTTCGCCACGTGGGCGGAGATTCATCGTAGCATCCTATGACCGCCAGCGGCGGCGTTCGTAATACCATGCTGCATCCATATCGGATTTACCGACCAGATAATCATCGTGCCAGCAACGGTCATCGTGACTCGAGCTAGCCGTGGCCGAAATTGGCGACCCGGAAACCCCAAGTACCAACAAAGACAACAACTTGGTTAACGCGAACCGGCTGAATGTGAGAAAGTTTTCCATGTCTATATTCCTCTCTTGGGTGGCTGGCCTTAGCCAAGAGAATGGATGGCTGCCGTGAAATGCGGCGGGGGTTGTCCGTGAAATGACCCGCCCAGAAATCCTTTCAAAGGTGGCTTATCCGTGAAAAGTCCGTTAAATCGACAGTATCGCTCCTTTTTGGACAGGGCCTTATCCGTGTCTGCATGTAAACTTACGGTGCTCGGTGGCTTCGCCCTAATGTCCGGTGACGGGACTAACATCGTTTTGCCGACGCGAAAGGACCGCTTGCTCCTGAGTTATTTGGGTTTCAACGCCGGGCAGGCACTGTCGCGCGAAAAACTCTATGGCCTGTTGTGGGCTGATCGAGAGGAGGCCCAGGCGCGCGGAAGCCTTCGGCAATCTCTCGCGGCTCTTCGCGAGACATTTCACAATGCGAGCCTCGATCCATTGATGTCGGATCGCGACACAGTGACCATGGACCCGACGGCATGGAGATCGACGCCCTTGATTTTGCGCGTCTTGCTAGTGATGCGCGTCATTGGATCAGGCCGTCATCCTCTATCGTGGGGAACTTCTGGCGGGAATTGAACCGCCGACGCCTGAGTTCGAACATTGGCTCAAGCCCGAGCGGCTTATACGGACCTTGCTGCAAAGGTCGTGAAGCAAGTTGCTGTCTCTGACTGGCCGGAAGCCGCTGTTAATCGCGCGCTAGAACTTGCCGACAGTTGATCTACCTCGACCGGTTGCGTGAGCCGGTTTACCGCGCCTTGATGCAGCTGCTTGCCCGCCAGCGTGACCGGGCCGGGGCGATGAAGCTACGCCAAGTGCCGGACACTTTGATGGAAGAATTGGGGTCGCGCCCGAACTTGAAACGGAGCAGCTCTACCGGGATATTCTGATAGATCGGCACGGATATTCTGACAGATCGGCAGGGTGCACCTGTTGTCCTGGGCCAATCTCAGAAGGGGCCGGCGAAATAGCGGCGTCCATCGCTGGCAGTCGTGCCGTTCAGCAATATCAGCGCCGATCCAGCGTTGAACCCGCTATGTGTAGGTCTTGCCGAGATATTATTACTGGCCTCGGACGGTTTCGCTCATTGTTTGTCATTGACCGCAATTCATCTTTGGCCGTAGCCCAACTCACCGCCGATACAGCGGAAATCGGCAAGCGCCTTGGGTGAGCTTGGTGTTGCAGGGCAGTCTGCAGTATTACCGATCACATTCGTATCACGGTTCGCCTTGTCAACGCAGCGCACGAATGCAACTGTGGGGCGACACATTCGATTGCGCGTCGAACGATGTGCCCGGAATTCCCGAGAAAATAAGCAAGGCAATCACGCGACGTTGCACAATGGGTTGAGACCTCTCTCCTTGAACAGAGCCGCCGCAAACCGACGCTTGCCGCCTATGAATGTCTGCTGCGTGGCATCAAACACTTACGGGGCTATGGCGTTGACGACAACCAGCGCGCCGTTGAGCTGTTTCATCGGGCGATGGACCTTGACCCGGACTATGCCCTTGCGCGCGCCTATCGCGGCTTTGCTGATTGTGATCAATGGCTATGACGCAACGCCGATGGATATTTTGGAAAAATCCATTATCATGGTGCAGGAGCGGTGGACATGGAGCCGTACGACGCCCGCTGCCGCTGTCTTCTTGTAGTTTTGTATTTCTGCTTTGGCAATGTGGCGGCTGTAGAGCTACAGTTCTCAATGCCCTGAGTCTTAATCCTTATGACGCGAACTTCTTGCCACATAGGTGCTACGCGTGCCCTATTTGGCCAGATCTAGAAGGCATCGCGCACATTCTCGTAGCCATGCGGATCTATCCCTATCATCCCTAATGGTATTGTACACACTCGGCGCGTTCTTTATAAGGCGCGGCGCTATGTCGATGCGATTGTAGCATATAAGCGGAAGGCAAATCCCCTAGCATGGGTATTGTCCCTCCTCTCCGCCGCTACGCCCAGCTTAGTCGCAGGGAAGAAGCGCGCAACGATCGCCGAGATTTTGCGTCTTAAGCCGGATTTCACTATTTCTACAACTTACAGCCTGTTGGGGTCACGTAGATTTTTCCCTTCTCAGGGAAGGAAGCGCAAGGCTGAGCTGTCGGATTGTTGATCGTCGAACCAACTTTACGAGGCACATGTGCTTTGCCAACTGAGATGTACGAGCGTTTCCTTCTTGTTCTTCTTTTGTCAAAAAACGGAAATTCTAGCTTTCCCATATCGCCAGTTTCAGTCTTACTCTCTACTCTTTCCTCATTCCCCCAGTAGCGTAGAATTAGGGCATCGTAGCCGCTCTCTCAGTCATCGTCTCATGCTCATCCACGAGTTCTTCTGCCAGGTTCTCCTGCCTCCTATTGATAATCTCTTACATCTACATTAATCTCAGGCCTGGCCGTAGTTGTTGGCCGTTGCACTCGTGACCGCAAAAGCCTTGTGCGACGGCTTGGATTGCCATTGCTTATACATCTTGAGGCAGTCTTGTCCACAGACCCAAGCTCTGCGAATGCACAGGTTGAATATCAAGCTGGAAAAGCACTGCGAGCAACAGCGCGAAAGCGCCGCATTTGATTTTCAACCGCCATTCTTGTGACCGGTCATCGAAAGCCTTTTAAGCTAACCCTTTAAATTATAGCTGCAGTTGCAGGCTAAGGCAGTTCAAGCCTTCCCTCGCTATGTCTCAGTTTAATTTCCGAGCCGATTTTTCCGCCGCTTTCCTTGTCGGCACAATGCCTGCTTAATACTCTATGGCAGACGAAGTGTTCGCGTATCTAGAGCGCTTCTCTTCTAGATGTAATTTTCTTCTTAAAGTATACTATCTCTCACCCCCTTCACACTTTCACAATTTGACGCGATGGGCCAGGAACGGAGAAGACCGTGACACCAATATAGCCCGCATTCGACGCGCCATCCCTATGGCCGGACTTGACGCAAAATTACGTTTCTTAAACTCGACACCGCCCACTAATTGGTGGTAACTTGGGCATTGAAATCGATGTAAGTTCCAACAAGGTTGTCGTCCTTTCGCTGCGAACGCGCCAGTGATACGGGCAACTGTCTGCCCGCTTCGGAAACTGTCTACGGATTAGGAGCATCGAAGCGGGTCATTATAAGCTCTTGCAAAAAGAGGCACCCAAATGCAATCGCAGAATAGCGACAATCAACCGGCTGGCGGTTCCTGGGCTAATCAAACCAACCGCGTATCCGACCTTGAAGACCTCGTCCGCCAGTTGCAGAACCAGCTCAAGCAATTTTTGTCTGGCGGCGGCTTTCGTGAGAAAGCCATCATATTTTTTCTCATTCTGGCTGGACTGGTCGCATGGTCATCCTTTTACACCGTGCCGAGTGACTCGGTGGCTGTCGTGCAGCGCTTCGGCAAATATCTCAAAGAGGTCCCGCCCGGGCTGCACTTCAAGCTTCCGCTGGGTGTTGATGTAGCGACAATCGTTCCTGTCAAACGGCAGCTGAAACAGGAATTTGGATTCACGACTCCAGGCGCCACTGATCCATATCAGAGTCCCCGCGATGGTGAGAAAGAAACACAAATGGTGACCGGTGACCTCAACGCCGCGCTGGTGGAGTGGGTGGTTCAGTACCGCATCTCCGATCCTACCAAGTTCCTGTTCAAGGTTCGGGAACCAAGTGAAACCCTGAGGTACGTCTCCGAGTCGGTGATGCGGGAGGTCGTCGGTGACCGCACGGTAGACGAAGTGATTACCATTGGCCGCCAGGAAATTGAATCGGAAGCACTTACCAAAATGCAAGCGCTCTCTTCCAAGTACGAGATGGGGATCAGCATTGACCAGGTACAGTTGAAAAACATCAATCCACCCCAGCCTGTGCAGGAGTCGTTCAACGAGGTCAATCAGGCACAGCAGGAAAAAGAGAAGCTGATCAATGAGGCCCGGCGCGACTACAATAAGGTCATACCGTTGGCGGAAGGCGAGAAAGATCAGCGCATCCGTGAAGCAGACGGCTACCGCCTCAAGCGGATCAATGAGGCGGAAGGCGATATCGCCCGGTTCAATGCCCTGTTTGCGGAATATACCAAGGCCCCGGAGGTAACCCGCCGCCGCATCTATATCGAGACCCTGCAGGAGGTCATGCCGGATATCCGGTCCAAGATCATTGTTGACGGGCAGACACGCAGCATATTGCCGCTCCTGAACCTCGACTCCCAGAAGGGAGTTCAGCCATGACCCGGTTTATTGTCTCCATCCTCGCTGTCATCGCTGCCGTTGGAATCATGATCGCGGCAAGCTCATTCTACACGGTGAGCGAAGTAGAGCAGGTGATTATCACCCAGTTTGGCGAGCCAGTCGGCAACCCGGTGACCACAGCCGGCCTCAAGCTCAAATTTCCCTTCATCCAGGATGTCAACCGGATTGACAGGCGGATTCTCGAATGGGACGGCAATCCTTCGGACATGCCAACCAAAGACAAGCTTTACGTTGCGGTCGATCTCTTCGCCCGCTGGCGGATCACCGATCCCCTCCAATATTTTCTGCGGTTGCGCGACGAACGCAGCGCGCAGTCCCGCCTAGATGACATTCTCGGCAGCGAAACCCGCAATGCCGTCGCAAAGCATGAGCTGATCGAGATCATCCGCACCACCAAGGACCGTGTGCCGCTGCGTGATGTCCTCCTCACCAATGCGAAAATTGATCTGGGGTCATTGGTCCCGATCCAGAAGGGGCGCAAACTGGTCGAGCGGGAAATTTTTACCGCGGCTGCCGAGAAGGTCCGGGTGTTTGGCATCGAACTGCTCGACATAAGGTTCAAGCGGATCAACTATAACGAGAGCGTGCGCCCGAAGATTTACGATCGCATGATAAGCGAGCGGCGGCAGATCGCGGAACGATTCCTGTCGGAGGGCAACGGCGAGGCCGCCAGGATCCGTGGCAACCGCCTGCGCGACTTGAACAAAATCCAGTCTGAAGCCTATCGCCAGGTCGAGGAAATCCGTGGCGTGGCTGATGCGAAGGCCACTGAAATTTACGCGAGCGCCTACAACCAGAGCCCACAAGCCGTGGAGTTTTATGAGTTCACCCGGACTGTGCAGTCATACAAATCCATCATCTCGGCAAATACGACCTTGGTTCTATCGACGGACAGCGATCTCTTCAAATTCCTGAAGGGCATGGCTCCGAATGGCCCAGCCATTTCCACCCGACCTTCCCTAACGACCGGTGATGGCCCGCAGAAGAACATATATGGCGATATTCCTCCGCAAAAGATCGTTCCGGCGGAATAGCGGACTCACCGAACCCTCTGGCCAGCCAAAGTGTCGCTATACTTGCTTCGTACGACGGGCCGGGAAGTAGTATTATTGATAAGCTGAATTTAACTCTTCTCAGTTCCATCTATTTCTTAACTTCTTCCTTTATCATCTCTCCTATTCTTCTCATCCTTCTACCAAACTTCATATATCCCCTGCGCGGTACTAACTCTTCGTAAGAGCACTAGCTCTATCATGCTAACTACCAACATCAATGATCCTAATATTAATACTATCCCTGCATTCCCTTCCCTTTCTTCTAATTCGCATTGTCATTTTCTTTGTCCTTCATCTTAATCCATTCTATCACCTTGTCTTGTACATCATTCACTATCTAAGTCGTCATACTCTTTGACAGAGCTACTACTAGCTTCTTTTCATCCGCATCATTCTGGTTTGCCGCAATGGTGTACCATAACAGATCTTCTCCCTCGTTTACCTTCGTTCCCTATCCACTCTCATACTAAACTGCCATATTGTATTATCTGTCCTTCTAGCCATTTTGTCTGTCGGCGAGTAACCACTTGTAGTCTAGGTCATAATTGGCCTTTCCGGCTTCGGTGCCTACTGCTATAACGGCTGCTTTTGCATGGCCTTGATATTGCCCTGCTCTGCGTCTCTCTTGTACCAAAACAATGCCTTTGACGCATCCTTGGGCAGGCCACAGCCGCTTTCGGAGAGGGTTGCCAAGCGGTATTGTGCTGGAGCCAAGCCAGCCGTGGCCGCTTTTTGATACCTATGCGGCCCGGGCCACATCCGGCTGTGTTCCCTCGCCATCAAGATAGCGCGTTGCGATTATGAATTGGGCGGCAGGATCACCATGCTCTGCGGCCTGCCGCAAGGCTTCTGGTCCCAGTTCACTGGGCGGTGCCTCGGTTCATTGTCCGTTGAACCAGGTTCGGTAACGATGGAGGAATGTGTGGCGTCAGTCCTTTGCGGCAGTAATGAGCCGGTCAAAATTCCATCAACGGCATTAATGCTGCTTTGAGCTTTCACAGGCGCTGCGGGGGGGCAACGCTCTTGTTTGGGGAAGGCGTTCCGGCTTCGGTGCCTGCCGCAATAACGGCTGCATTGTGCATGGCCCTAATATTGCCCTGCTCGGTGGCGCGCTGTTACCAAAACAATGCCTTTACGCATCCTTGGGCAGGCCACAGCCGTGTTTGAAGAGAGTTGCAAGCGGTATGTGCCGGAGCCAAGCCAGCCGTAGCCGCTTTTTGATACCAATAAGCGGCCCTATCCACATCCAGCTGTGTTCCCTCTCCATCTATATAGCGCGTTGCGATTATGAATTTTCGGCACTGACACGCCGGAAGAGTGCTAGCGCTATCATGCAGACTACCAACATTAACTATCCAAATATGAACTCAACCCCTTCATTGCCGTCCCGTTCTGCCAATCCGCCAGCAAGAGTTGGTGTTACCATCATCAGCCGTAATAAATGTACCAGAATACACCCATCCCGAAGGCACTATACTCGGCGGAAGGATCAGAGACGGCAAGATCATCATCGGTCCTGCACACAGACTGAACAGTAAGCCCACAACAACAAAAATTATCGGAACCACCGCAGTCAGCTCATATAGAGCCATCGTCTTGAATAGATCATATCCCAGAAATCTTTTCATGATGACTTTATCGCGTCGCCCTTTCCTGTCTTCTAGAATACCGCCAAGCGGCAGGAAGACCGAAAAGACAATCATGAAGACACTCGTCATCGAACCGGCCGATGTCAGGTACCATCCTTGCTGGTTGAGCAGCGCAGGCCCAAAGCTGAACACCATGGCGAGTGCTGCATTGTAGAGCCCCCAGATGACGGCTGCCAGAAAGAGGGCTAGCACCGGCAGCTTCTGTACCTTGATTCTGACTGCTGACACGACCGCACTCTCAGGCGCGGATAGATGAGAAGGAACAACACAAGGCCTGCGGCGATAAAAGACATGACGGCAGCCCATGCGAGTGCGAGCCCTCCCATTGCCGCGAGGTTCGGCAAGATCAGCAGAGCCAGCGCAATTCCAACGGGCCATGAATTGATGTAAATGGCCATCGCCGTCGCGATCTCGCGTCCGATGAACCAGTCTACCAGCATCTTTGTCATCACCACGTTGATGATGACACCGCCAACACCAGCCAGCACACTTCCCGCCACAACGATCCCCGGGCCAAAACATATCGCGCGACCGCCTACCAGCAGTTCATCCTGAGGTACGGATGCGCTTGTCTCCAAAACGGGCCGCGATTGCACCGCCTTGGATTGCCACTATCACGCCCGGTGCCAGATAAAGACCGATCAGCAGGCCGATATCTGCCAGGCTCACTGCATAATCCTCGATGATGAGCGGCGACAGCGCGGCAACCGACTGAAACTGAAATGCCATCGTCAGTCTGGTGACGAAAAGCACAACAAGGATCGACCAGCGGCTTGTGATGGCGAACACTCCTTAACCGACATCCAGCCGAAGGCCGGTTTTATGGAACTGAGGTTGGCGCGGACGGGCGTCATTAGCAAGACCGGGCTTCGATTGTTCAGGCTGTCAAGTAGAAGAGCTTGTCATGTGTGAGACAACGGTGACACGCCATTCAGTAGCCACCGTCATCTCCCTCCCCTAACCTCAATCCATCGCTGGCTCGCGCTTGAAAAGGAAGAATGGGCCAAACAGATAACATGACGTATCCATGGGTGGCACGAGCCAATTCGTTCTCGCGGGGCGGCGGCAGCAAATCAGCCGATCGCTGCTGCAAATGCGAATGGAATTGGAGCGTTGTCTGGCCGCCCACGACACAAATCGTTCGACACGCAATGTCGCGAACTCGATCCCGAAGCAACCACGATGCAGCTTTGTCCGCATGGCTGTCAACTTCGTAGCTGAACGCGAAGTCGGCTCAGGGGCAAACTGAGATGTGACGGGCGTTTCCTGCGGGTTCGTCTTTTGGTCAAAAAGCGGAAATTCAAACTGACCCGATACCGCCAATTTCAGACTGACCCACGACCCTTTCCTCATTCCCCCAGAAGCGGAGAATTATGCGCGCCGAAGCCGGGGTTCTTGGGCAACGCGTTGGTGCGGCGGCGGCCTAAAGCCTCCGCCGTTTTGCTGCCCGCATTGGCCAAATCAAACCTGGCGCGCGAGCTTTCCACAAATTCGCGGTTGGCGATGGCCCAAGTGCCGACCGCCTTTAGCGGTATGGTCAGGGTGCGGCCAACTTCAGTGAGTTCGTAATCCACCCGCGGCGGAATGGTGGGGTAAACCGTCCGCGTCATCACAGCCCGTCACGCTCGAGCCCGCGCAGGGTGAGCGACAGCATGCGCTGGGAAATGCCGTGCCCGCCTGAATCGGATGGCAATGGATGACCACCCACTGAAGGATATCGGCATCGGCAGGTCGGAGATTTACGGGGCCGTGTACTTGTCACCCGAGCGCAGGCCCGGAAGCTCCAACGGGCGCGGGTAGCGCCTGTTCCATTTCCAGTGGTTCTTCTTCTTCCAATGGTCCTTCTTCATCATGAACCGATGCTTGGACAGCGGCGCTTCAAAGCTGGTCGTATATAGATTGGATGAGCGAATGCGCTCATTGATGCGCTGGTCGATATTGTCGCCCCTCAGGTAGATATAGCTGACCTGCGGCGGGGGCACGTCGCTGCCGCCGTAGAAGTAGTTCACCCCATCGCGCTTTTTCTGAATAATGCCGATCTGGCGTTGGTTGCAGACTTCGGGCGCGCTGCAATAATCGCCCTGCGGGTGGGCTTTGCTGCGGTCGGCCTGGGCGGGATCTGCCGCAAGGCCGATAATCATGGCGGCGGTGGCGCAGGCAAAACCTACGGCAAGTGGCTTACTCTTGTGTACAAACATGACGTCCTCCATTATCCGTGTCGAAACGCATGGAAGTGATTGTGTCCGGAAAATGATGATTGTCAAGGGGACGCCGTGAGCGCAACGCCAACCGTCGAAAGCCTTCATGAACAAGCGTCCGTGAACACCAGTTTCTCGTTTTTCACGACATCGAGGATAATACCGGGATTGGCATGTCCCCCTTCCGGCGATCGCATGACGATGAGGCTGGCACCACCGTGCCTAACATCCATTTCGGCGTGTGGCGTCGTCCAAGGTTTTGGCGCAAACCATTGTTTCAGGAGTTCCAGCTCGGTCCAGTCCCGGAACAGCTTTTCGCGCGGCGCATCAATCAACCGGGTCAGTACAAGGTCGTGTTCATGTTCGGTTATTTTTGGTGTTTTGGTCATGGTAAGCTCCTTGCATCAGCGTATCTGACCCAAGGACGATTGACTATCCGCCTCCCGACATGCAATGAAAACTTTTTACAGGAGAACCGTCTTCTTCTGGCTGCTGTGTACCAAACTGAGATGTGACAGGTGTTTCCTGCGGGTTCGTCTTGTGGTCGAGGCTGTGTGAAAACGTGTTTCATGTTATGATTCTTCTGTCTCTTGCGGGAGGATTTGATGAAGCGTTTTGTTGAAGGCGTTGATCGCTTGCAAGGCAGTCTTTTTCCAGATGCACTTGAGGATTGGGTTGGTGAAGACAATCCGGTTCGGGTGATTGATGTCTTTGTTGACGAGCTTGATCTCTGCGGTCTTGGATTTGACCGCGTGGACCCGCTGGCAACGGGAAGGCCGGGCTACCATCCTGCGGTTCTGCTGAAGCTCTATGTCTATGGCTATCTCAATAGGGTTCAATCGAGCCGCCGCCTTGAGCGTGAAGCCTGCCGTAATGTTGAAGTGATGTGGCTGACTGGTAGACTTGTGCCGGATCACAAGACCATAGCCGACTTCCGCAAGGACAATGGTCGTGCGATCCGCAATGTCTGCAGCAAGTTCATTGTCCTGTGCCGCCAGCTTGACCTGTTCGCCGATGCCTGCGTTGCAATTGATGGGTCCAAGTTCAAGGCGGTCAATACACGCGACAAGAACTTCACCCGCGCCAAAATGAAGCGGCGCATGGAGCAGATTGAAGAAAGCGTTGAGCGTTATCTGCACCAGTTGGACAGCGCCGACAGGCAAGAGCCGTCACCGGCGCGCACCAGCAAGACCACCCGGTTGAAGGACAAGGTCGTGATACTGAAGCAGGAGATGCAGCGCCTGGAAATACTTGAGACCCGGATGCTTGCAACACCGGACCAGCAGATATCACTCACCGACCCCGATGCCCGGTCCATGGCTACGAGTGGCCGGGGCTCTGGCATGGTAGGCTATAATGTTCAGGTTGCGGTGGATACCACGGATCATCTGATTGTTGCCCACGACGTGACCAATGTCGGCACGGACCGGTCTCAGCTCTTTCAAATGGCGCAGAAAACCCAAGCCATTCTCGAAACCGATGCGCTGGATGTGGTTGCCGACCGGGGCTACTTCAGCAGCACGGAAATCCTGACCTGTGACGAGGCGGGTATCACGGTCACACTGCCCAAACCACAGACCTCAGGCAACAAAGGCAAAGGCCTGTTCGTCAAGCAGGACTTTCGCTATCTGCCGGGCGAAGATGTCTATCTTTGTCCCGCCGGCGAACGCTTGGTCCATCACTTTACCAATGAGGAAAAAGCGCTGACGCTGCGCCGCTATTGGACCAATGCGTGCCAGAGCTGCGCCATCAGGGATCGTTGCACGACCGGCAAGGAACGTCGGATCACCCGCTGGGAACACGAACACATTCTTGAAGCTGTCCAGCAACGCCTCTACGAGCACCCTGAGAAGATGCGTCAGCGGCGTGAAACAGTCGAACATACGTTTGGCACAATAAAGTCTTGGATGGGGGCCACCCACTTCCAAATGAAAACGTTGAAACGGGTCGCCACCGAGATGGCGCTGCATGTGCTGGCCTACAATCTTAAACGCGTTATCAATATCCTTGGCATCAACCAATTGATGTCGGCAATGAGAATGTGAGCCCCTGCTGTGCGAATTTATCTCCCCATACGGCAAAGTCACCACCCAGGGTCCCATATCCCGCCCATAAGATGACATCAGACGCCGAAACAGAGAAATTAACCCGCGAATGCCGGTCTTGCAAAAAATACGAAGCTACAAAAAAATAGCCGCGCGTTTTTACACAGTCTGGCCAGGACATGATGATGACTGCAAAAATGAATGAAGCGAGAGCCCCTGAAGGCAATGAACACAGGTTCGTTGCACAGATTCTCGCCAGCGCCCTGCACGCGGTGCAACAGATACAGGATTGGTGGCGGAAACGCCGTGCCCGCCTGAATCGGATGGCAATGGATGACTACCTACTGAAGGATATCGGCATCGGCAGGTCGGAGATTTACCGGGCCGTGTACTTGTCAACCGAGGGCAGGCCCGGAAGCTCCAACGGGCGCGGATAGCGCCTATTCCATTTCCAGTGGTCCTTCTTCTTCCAATGGTCCTTCTTCATCCTGAATTGTTGCCTGGACAGCGGCGCTTCAAAGCTGGTCGTATATAGATTGGATGAGCGAATGGGCTCATTGACGGGCTGGTCGATATTATCTCCCCTCAGGTAGATATAGCTGACCTGCGGCGGGGGCACGTCGCTGCCGCCGTAGAAGTAGTTCACCCCATCGCGCCTTTTCTGAATAATGCCGATCTGGCGCTGGTTGCAGACTTCGGGCGCGCTGCAATAATCGCCCTGCGGGTGGGATTTGCGGCGGTCGGCCTGGGCGGGATCTGCCGCAAGGCCGATAATCATGGCGGCGGTGGCGCAGGCAAAACCGGCGGCAAGTGGCTTACTCTTGTGTACAAACATGACGTCCTCCATTATCCGCGTCGAAACGCTAGGAAGTGATTGTGTCCGGAAAATGATGATTGTCAAGGCGACGCCGTGAGTGCAACGCCAACCGTCGAAAGCCTTCATGAACAATCGTCCGTGAACACCAGTTTCTCGTTTTTTACGACATCGAGGATGATGCCGCGATTGGCATCTCCCCCTTCCGGCGAGCGCATGACGATGAGGCTGGCGCCTGCCCGATCATGGTTCCTTTACGTGCGACCGATACAGTTCCCCTTGTGTCTGTTGACCATGGGGCGCAGGGATGCCGCATCGGGTTGCCGGATGGGCTCGATCGAGGGGGAGGCCTGTTGACCAGATCATTCTTGATGTTTCTCGCCATCATCGTGGTGGCCAGTATCGTGCTGGTTGCCATGCCATACGATACCTGGAAAACCGGGCGCGTTTCGTCTGCTCCGCTTGAGTTTGTCATCGGAGGGCCGGAGGTGGCGCGACCTGCACGGCTGTGGATCGATACTGATGCAGCATGCGGGGCGACGCCAAGGACTGACCCGGATGATTGCCTTGCGATCGTTTGGCTGGCATCGCGCGGGTTCGACATAATCGGCATTTCAACCAGTTTCGGCAATGCGGAAGGGGGCGTGGTCGAGCAGACTGTAAAGTCCTTGGTTGCCAAGATGACGCAGAATGGCATGCCAGCTATCCCCGTCTGGAAAGGCCTTGGGGGACCGCAATCATCCGGCGAGGCCATCACTGAACAAGGCGTGACGGAACTGCGCGAGGCCCTCGAAGGAGGCCCGCTGACCATTCTTGCCTTGGGACCTCTGACCAATCTCGCGGCAGCTCTGGAAGGCAGACCGGACCTGAAGCGGAACGCTCTACGGGTCGTCGCCGTGATGGGCCACAGGCCGGGGCACCTCTTTCATCCGACAGAGGGAAAAGGGTCTGGCGCGCTGTTTGGCCATGGTCCGATTTTCCGCGACTTGAACTTTTCAATGGACCCGGATGCTGCGAAGCGGGTTCTGGCGATGAACCTTCCCCTGACGCTGATCCCATATGACGCGGCGCGCAACATCACGATCACCGGCCCTGACCTGGTCCGGCTGCGCATTCAGGGGCCTGCCTTTGCAAGTCTCGCTGAAACAGCGCGGGATTGGTTGGCGTTCTGGAATGAAGATATCGGCTTGCCGGGTTTCTACCCTTTCGACTGGATGGCAGCGGCCTACCTTGCCAACCCTCTTCTGTTTGACTGCGCGCAGACGAACGCGCGGGTTGCCCGGGAATGGGCGTTCTGGCTGATCCCGCGCGAAAGCCTATTGGTTGGGACGGCCCTGCCGGGCGGCGATGCCGGATCTAATGTTCTCTACTGCCCTCAAGCGGCGCCCTCGGTGCATGACTTCCTACTCTCTGGCCCTGCCAGATAGAAAGCCTGATCTCGCTGCAGGCGCGATCCTGGCCGATTTCAGTTTCAAGTCTTTCTTGCTGCGCCGTCCACAAAGTCGGATTGGTCAAACTGAGATGTGACGGGCTTCTCCTGCGGTTCGTCTTTTGGTCAAAAAGCGGAAATTCAAGCTGACCCCATACCGCCAGTTTCAGGCTGATCCACGACCCTTTCCTCATTCCCCCAGAAGCGGAGAATTATGCGCGCCAAAGCCGGGGTTCTTGGGCAACGCGTTGGTGCGGCGGCGGCCTAAAGCCTCCGCCGTTTTGCTGCCCGCATTGGCCAAATCAAACCTGGCGCGCGAGCTTTCCACAAATTCGCGGTTGGCGATGGCCCAAGTGCCGACCGCCTTTAGCGGTATGGTCAAGGTGCGGCCAACTTCAGTGAGTTCGTAATCCACCCGCGGCGGAATGGTGGGGTAAACCGTCCGCGTGACCAGTCCGTCGCGCTCCAGCCCGCGCAGCGTGAGCGAAAGCATGCGCTGGGAAATGGCGGTCACCGCGCGGCGGATTTCGCTGAAGCGCATGGGGCCATTGGCGAGAAGGCCCACAATGTAAACGGTCCACTTGTCGCCGATGCGCGCCAGAACGTCTGCCACGGCGCGGCAGTCGCCGCTTTCATTTTTGATACCCGGTTCCATAAATGTGCCTACTTGCGTTACAGATTTAAGTTACATATTTAGTGTCGGTAACATTAATATACCTAGTCACAGATAGCAACTGCGTTAGGCAAATTCAACAAAATAAGGAACTGACCATGACAAACATCCTTCTTCTCAATTCCAGCCCGCGCGGCGAAGCTTCTGTTTCCGGCAAGGTGGCTCTCGAACTGGTGGCCCAACTCAAGGCAAAATATAGGGCTGCGAAGCTGGTAACACGGGATCTCACCGTTGATGCGCCACCCCACCTCGACAACAGTTTTGTGACCGGCGGCGGCATGCCGGAAGACAAGCGCTCCACGGCCCAGGCGGCAGCGATTGACCTTTCCGACAAGCTGATTGGCGAACTCAAAACGGCGGATGTTGTGGTTATCGCTTCGCCAATGTTCAATTTTGGCCCGACCACCCAGCTTAAAGCCTGGTTCGATTACGTGCTGCGCGCCGGCGTCACCTTCAAATACACGGAGAAGGGGCCGGAAGGCCTGATGACTGGCAAGAAAGTGTATGTGGTTCAGGCCCGTGGCGGCGTTTACTCAAGCGGGCCCGCCAAGGCCATTGATTTCCAGGAGCCCTATCTCCGCCACCTCCTGGGCTTCATGGGCATCACGGATGTAAATTTTGTGGCCGTTGAAGGCATCGCCTTTGGGCCTGAGGCTGCGGAAAAGGCCGTGCAATCCGCCCTTGACGGCATTCCGCAATTGCTCAAGGCAGCCTAAAGCGATTATTTTGCCGGGGCCGTTTTAACGCGGCCCCGGTAAGCCCGCAGGCCGAGATAATAATTCACGATTGCCGCCTCATAGCGCTTGGCCCGGGCAGCAGCCGTTGATTCATCAATCCTGCGTCTTGAAAAATCCCGCAGCGAAGCCTTGCGGTCTTTCTCAACACCCTTGCGCATTGCCTCAAGCAGCTTGCGGAAATCTTCCAACTGCCCGTGATCGGCATCTTCGAGATGGATGTTGGCAAGCGAAACCCCATAAAGCGGATTTGCATTGGCGCTGATGCCGGATTTTCCCTTGATGTCCACAACAGCCACGCATTGTTTGGCCTCAACTTTCACCGGCGCGCACGCCGCCTTGCAGCTTGCGGCCACGCCCGTTTCGCAGCAACTGCAAAGGCCCGCCGCCTGTAATGACGTGGCAGTGAGAAAAACGCCAACGCCTGTTGACAGGATTGTTTTGAAATATTTCATCCCCGTGCCCCCATTCTGATGGAGGCAATACTAACGGGAAAACCCGTTCCTGCAAACATTCCGTCTTGATTTCGAACACCCCATCGGCTGAATAGGGCCATGGCGGATATCATGTTTTACCATCTCGAACACAAGCCCTGGGAACAGGTGCTGCCTGGCCTGCTTTCAAAAGCGCTGGAACGCGGCTGGCGCTGCGTCGTGCAGTTGGGCGATGAGGAACGGGTGGAGGAAGTTTCACAACGGCTTTGGCAGCAGGATTCTGATGTTTTTTTAACGCACGGCACAAAGGCGGATGGCAAGGCGGAACACCAGCCCATTTGGCTGACCGCCGGAAGCGAAAATCCAAATGGCGCAACGGTGAGGTTTTTCATTGAAGGCGCTGTTGTTGAAGTGGCGGCAGATATTGACCGCGCCGTCGTCCTGTTTGATGGCCGGGATGAAAGCGCGGTGGCAGCCGCACGCGAAGACTGGAAGCGCTTTAAGGCTGGCGGCCATCAGATTGCCTATTACCAGCAGGACGAAAACAATCGCTGGGTGAACAAATCCAAATCTGGGGAATAGACTGATAAGTTGCGTTACGAGCGAATTTCAAAGGCGCTTGAGGAAGGTTATGGCACAGGCTATTATTTTGAGGTCCGCGTAGATCCCGTCCACAATATCACCAGCCCCAACAGCGTTGACGCAACCGAACCACCAATCACGCCCACGCGCACCGCATCGATTTGTTCGGGCGCACTGAACGCCAGCGTGCCGATGAACAGGCTCATGGTGAAGCCAATGCCTGCCAGGCAGCCCACACCGAGCATGTGAACCCAAGTTGCGCTTTCAGGCAATTTTGCAAATCTCAGGGATACGCAAATTGCAACAGCCGCCAAAATGCCAATGGGCTTTCCCAAGACAAGACCTGCGGAAATGCCAAGCGGCAAGGGTGCGGTTAGGGATGCGAGCGTGAATCCTTCCAGTGGAATGCCCGCATTGGCAAAGGCAAACAACGGTAGGATGAGAAATTTTACATATGGGTGCAATGCTTCCTCAAGCGCGTGAATGAAGTTGGAGCCATCGCGCTTCAGCAGCGGGATTGTCATGGCCAGGGCAACACCGGCAAGTGTCGCGTGCACGCCGGATTTCAGCACGAATATCCACATGGCGATGCCGAGAAAAATGTAAGGGGCCACGCGGTCAATTTTCAGGCGGTTGAGCATGAGCAAGCCCAAAAATGCAATACCCGCCAAGGCGAGGCCAACGAGCGAAAGATCCGCGGTGTAAAATATTGCAATGATGACGATGGCGCCGAGATCATCAAGGGTTGCCAGCGTGAGCAGAAATACTTTCAGGGATAGAGGCACGCGGTTGCCAACGAGTGCCAGGGCGCCCAGCGCAAAGGCAATGTCCGTGGCCGCCGGAATGGCCCAACCACCAATATTGCTGGTTCCCCAATTGAAGTAGGCAAAAATGAGGGCAGGGGCCACCATGCCGCCAAGGGCTGCCATGGCTGGCAGGATGATTTGATCCCGTGAAGACAGATTGCCCTGCAATACCTCACGCTTGATTTCGAGACCGACGAGGAAGAAGAATATCGCCATGAGGCCATCATTGATCCAGTGGATCAAATGTTTATCAAGCCCAATGCTGCCGATTTTCACCGAACCCGGAAGTTCAAGGAAATATTCGTATTCGTCTCCGAAGCCAACATTGGTGAGCACAAGCGCTGCCGCGGCGGCGACAACGAGGATCAGCCCGGCCGTGGCCTCATGATTGATGAAGCGCATAAGGGCCGACGGGTCACCGTGCTTTTCCATTTAGAAGCGTGATGCGTTGATGAACATGTGCGCCAAAATGCTCGCGACATAGCCAAGAGCCACAGCCCATGTCCATTTGAGGTGGCTCATGAAAGTGTAATGGCCTTGGGCCTGCCCCATCAGCGCCACGCCCGCCGCAGAGCCAATCGACAGCAAGCTGCCGCCAACGCCCGCCGTGAGGGTGATCAGCAGCCATTGCCCATGGCTCATCACGGGATCCATGGTGAGAACGGCAAACATCAGGGGAATGTTGTCAACAATGGCCGACAATACGCCGATGGCGATGTTTGCGGTGGTGGGCCCCAGGTCAACATAGAGATATTGGCTGGCCATTGCGAGATAGCCCATGACGCCAAGGCCGCCCACGGCAAAAATGATGCCGAAGAAGAACAGCAGCGTATCCCACTCCACCCGCTCAATCTGCTTGAAGGAATTCAGCACCATGTCGCTGTTCTGTTGGGCCGCACCCCGGCGCTGCAGAAAGTACGACCAGATCTGAAGGTAACCCAACCCCAGCATCATGCCGAGCGCCGGCGGCAAATGCAGGAAGTTGCGGAAGGCAACGGCTGTCGCAATCGTCAGGGCGAAAAGGATGATGACGCCGTTGGCACCGGGCTTTGCATGCACGATATCAGTTGCAGCTTCAGGTTTTTCGGCGGGAACCGCGAGTTGCATGATGAGTGCTGGCACCAGCCAGTTCAAAAGTGACGGGACAAAAAGCGCGAAGAATTCGAAGAATGCCAGCTTGCCTTTTTGCCAAACCATGAGAGTCGTAATGTCGCCAAAGGGCGAAAATGCGCCGCCCGCATTGGCGGCCACGACAATGCTGATACATGAAATAGCGATGAACTTCGGAGACTTTTTGCCAATTGCGAGCACGACAGCGCCCATAATGAGGGCGGTTGTCAGATTATCAAGGACGCTCGAAAGGAAGAATGACAGCGTGCCCGTCAGCCAAAACAAACTGCGGTAGGACAGGTTGCGTTGTGTGAGTTTCACGCGCAGCACGTCAAACACGCGTCTTTCTTCCAAAGTGTTCACATAGGTGATGGCGACCAGCAGAAAAAGAAACAGCTCGCCATACTCCATGATCACGTGCTGAGCTTCGAGTTCAGCTTTCTCGCCCATGCCGGCAGCCGTATAGGCCATGCCGATCAGCGCCCAGATGAGGCCTGCGGCCATCAACACGGGTTTTGACTTCCTGAGTTCCGTGGTTTCTTCCAGGATCACCAGAAGGTAGGCAGTCACGAAAATGCCGAGAGCGAGATACCCGAACCAGCTCTGCGTGAGATCAAGCATTCAAGGTGCCTTCGTGAAGCTCAAGCCAGTGGTTTTCTTCGCGTTCCAATTCGGTTTCAAACTTGCTTTTGAGCCGCGCAAAGTCAGCGGCTTTTTTGGGCTCTTGGGCATAGATCGTATGATCCGCCAAAGCCTGCTCGAGAACGATTATTTTATCTTTTATTTTCAATATTTTAAGGTCTTGTGATTGAATCTGTTTTTTAAGTGCAGGGGTCATCAGTTTCTGCGGCGGTTTGGCGGCTGGCGTGAAAGCAGGCGCCGCCACGCGCTCGGTTTTCTTGAGTGTGGTGCGGCCCAAGACGAGGTCCGTGTATTCGTCCATGTCGCCGTCAAATGGCTTTACCGTCCCGTCATTCACCAGCCACAGCGTGTCCACACAGGTCTCAATGATGTGGCGGTCATGGCTGATGAGAACCACAGCGCCTTCATAATCATTGATCGCCATGATCAGCGCTTCGCGGCTATCCACGTCGAGATGGTTCGTGGGTTCGTCAAGAATGAGAATGTGCGGGCCGTGGAAGGTGGCCAGCATGAACAGCAGCCGCGCCTTTTCGCCACCCGAAAGTACCGAGCATTTTGAATCGGCCAAGGCTGCGCCGAATCCAGCCGCACCAATCTTGGCGCGCCGCTGCGAAACGGTGGCATCGGGCATGAGTTGCGAAATATACTCGTAAGGGGATAAATCCTCGGAGAGTTCATCGAGCTGGTGCTGCGCGAAGTAACCCATGGTAATGCGCGGCGGATGGCGCATTTCGCCATCGCAGACTTTCAGCTTTCCACACAGCAGCTTGGCAAAGGTGGATTTGCCATTGCCGTTTGAACCCAGAAGTGCAATGCGGTCGTCGGGGTCCATGCGCAGCGTAATGTTCTTCAGAACCGGTTTGGCGCCGCCATAACCCACGGCTGCCTTGTCCCACCGCACCAATGGCGGTGCTAACGCGCGTTCCGGATTTGGAAACAGGAAAGGCGCCACCCGGTTTTCTACGACATCCGCGATGGGTTCAAGCTTCGCCAAGGCCTTCATGCGGCTTTGGGCCTGCTTGGCCTTCGATGCCTTGGCCTTGAAGCGGTCAACAAACGCCTGCATGTGGTCGCGCTGTTCTTCCTGCTTCTTCTTCATTTTCAGCGTGAGGGCCTGCTTCTCGCGGCGCTGGCGCTCGAAGTTATCGTAATTGCCAACGTAAATCGTAAGCTTGCCCTGGTCGAGATGCAGAATGGAATCCACCGCCTCGTTCAACAGGTCGCGGTCATGGCTCACCAGCAGAATGGTGTGCGGATAGTCCTTGATGTAGCTGCGAAGCCAGATGGTGCCTTCAAGATCGAGGTAATTGGTGGGTTCGTCGAGCAGCAAAACGTCGGGCGCGCCAAACAATGCCGCTGCGAGTGCCACACGCATGCGCCAGCCGCCGGAAAGCGCCGAGCAGGGGCCGTTCTGAGCGGCGTCCGAAAAGCCGAGACCAGACAGAATGACGGCGGCACGCGAAGGAGCCGAATGGGCATCAATATCGGCAAGCCGGATTTGGATTTCCGCAATGCGGTGCGGATCGGTGGCGGTTTCAGCTTCAGCCAGAAGCGCATCGCGCTCCTTGTCGCCCGCCATCACGACTTCCAACAGCGTTTCCGATCCCCCCGGCGCTTCCTGTGCAACCGTACCTATGCGGGCATTTCTCGGAACGCTGGCTGAACCGGACTCAGTGACCAACTCGCCAAGAATAAGCTTCAAAAGCGTGGATTTACCCGTGCCGTTGCGGCCCACGAGGCCAACCTTGTGGCCCGTCGGCAAGCTGGCGCTGGCGCCTTCAAGAAGCAATCTGCCGCCGATTCGAAAAGTAAGATTATTGATCTGTAACATGGCCCGCGTCTTAGCTGGGGAAGCGGTTTGGGGGCAACCCACAATATCACATTGACAAGACTTATGTTGCGCTGCACAAATATCCTCCAGCATTGAGGTGCGCTAATCAATTTGGAGCGGGTGGGATGAACAAGCCGGAATTTTCGGTCGCTGAAGACGCCGCCTACATTGACGAAATCACTGTCATGCTGCGCGACCTTCTGCGCCAGGTTATTCGCCAGCGCGAACCTACCGTTCTCACCGTGATTGATGATCCGGAAGCGGCTTCCGGCATTCCGCCTCACCTCGTTGAACATGCGTTGCAGGCCACCGGGATATGGCTGCAGCTCCTGAACATTGCCGAAGAAAATGCGGCCATCCGGCAGCGCCGCCAAAGCGAAAAGCAGGGAGGGCCAGATGTGGTGGCGGGCTCGCTCTCGCACGCTTTCAGCATCGTGGCAGCTGCAGGTGTTGCACCTGATAGGGTGCAGAAAGCTTTGGACACACTTGATGTGCAGCCAACGATCACCGCGCACCCAACGGAGGCCAAGCGCGTAACCGTGCTGGAAATTCACCGCCGCATTTACCTCAAGCTCTATGAACTTGAATCGCCGCGCTGGACGCCGCGCGAGCGCAAGGCGCTGCTTGATCTCCTGCGCAATGAAATCGACCTTCTATGGATGACCGGCGAAATCAGGATTGAGAAGCCAACAGTTGAATCCGAAATTTCCTGGGGCCTGCATTTCTTTCGCGAAACGCTTTTTGACCGGACGGCTTCGCTGTGTGATCTCATGGAGCATGGGTTGCGGCGGCACTATCCGGAATTGCCAATGCAGGTTCGTCCGCCACTTAGCTTTTCGTCCTGGATCGGCGGCGACAGGGACGGCAATCCATTCGTGACAGTTGCCACAACGCGCTATGCCCTCATTGAAAATCGACGGGCCGCCATTGAGCGGTTGGAGAAGCGCCTGACCGAACTCATCCAGCTCATTTCACTCAGCGGCGATGAGGTAAAATTTCCGGACATATTCCTCGCCAATCTTGCAACCCAGTTGGAAGCATCGGGCCGCGCAAATTCAATCAAGCACCGCAACCCGGTTGAACCCTTTCGCCAGTTTTTCAGTGCGTTGAAATTGCGCCTGAATGCCGTCATCGCAACAAACGCCAAGGCAAAGCCCTTCAGCACGATCAGTGAATTCATTGCGGCAATTTCCGCCGCGGAAAACGCGCTGGTTGAAATGAAGGCCGTCAGCATAGCGGCAACCCTCGTGCGGCCCGTACGCTGGGAAGCGGAAATATTTGGTTTCCGCAGCGTCAGCCTCGACGTCCGCCAGAACACGACGGTAATCAATCGCGTGCTGCAGGAAATCTGGCACAAGATGAATCCGGTTTCAAAATCCAAACTGCCGGAACCCGGCGGCGAAGAATGGTCAACATGGATTGCTGAGGAATTGAAAAAGCCGCTCGGCTTCCTGCCGCAGTTTCGTGGCGTCTCGGAAGAAGCGCAGGAACTTCTGGACCTTCTCTATCTTTGCCGCGAAACCCTTGAAGGGCCGGATCCGCGATCCATCGGCACGTTTATTCTTTCCATGACGAAGAGCGCTGCTGATATTCTGGGGCTTTATCTGCTGGCAAAATATTGCGGGCTCTTCAGCGATGACACGAGCAGCGAAACCTGCCGGCTGCGTGTGGTGCCGCTGTTTGAGACCATTGACGACCTGCGCGCCGGACCCGCCATCATGAAGGAACTGCTGGCAACACCTGTGGTGCAAAAGTCCCTGAAGGCTTCAGGCGGCCGCCAGGAAATCATGTTGGGCTATTCCGACTCTAATAAGGACGGCGGTTTTTTCTGCGCCAGTTTTGAGTTGTTTGAAGCGCAACGCCGCCTCATTCGCGTGGGCAAGGATGCCGGTCTCGCCATTAGCTTCTTCCATGGCCGCGGCGGATCGGTCAGCCGTGGCGGCGCACCCACGGGCCGCGCCATCGCCGCCCAGCCCGCGGGCACCATTAACGGACATATGCGGGTAACCGAGCAGGGTGAAGTTGTATCCTCAAAGTTCGCCAATCGCGGAACAGCACTTAACAATCTGGAGGTTCTCACCTCGAGCGTTTTGGTTCACACCCTGAAATCAGCCGAAGAACCAGAACTGCGCGTCAATCCCGAGCACCAAAAGGCCGTTGAGGAAATTGCCAGCCTGTCATTCAAGGCCTACCGCCGCCTGGCGGAAGACAAGGCCTTGCTTACCTATTTCCATTCCGCAAGCCCGGTCGAGGAATTGGCGCTTTTGAAATTGGGTTCGCGCCCCGCCCGGCGCTTTGGCGCCAAGGGCATTGATGACTTGCGCGCCATTCCCTGGGTTTTTGCCTGGAGCCAGAACCGGCATTTGCTCACGGGCTGGTATGGCCTGGGCTATGCACTTGATGATTTCGTAAGTGCGCGAGGGCCGCAAGGGCTGACATTGCTGCGCGACATGTTCAACAAATCGCGGGGCTTCCGCTTGGCCGTCGATGAAGTTGAAAAATCCCTCTACCTGGCTGATATGAAAGTGGCGGAAAAATACGCGGAGCTCGTGCCGGAGCGCATTGATGCCGAGCGGATTTTTGCCCTGATTTCCCACGAGCATCGCCGCACCAGCAGGGCCGTTCTGGAACTCACAGGCGGCAAGGTTTTGTGCGAACGCTTCCACGGCTTCATCCGAAGGTTTGAGCGCGTGCGCCCCATTGTCGACCGCGCCAACTTTTGGCAGGTGCAATTGCTCAGGGAAACCCGCAGTGAACAGCGCGACGATAAGCTCAACATGCCCCTTCTGATGACAATGAACTGCGTGGCGCAGGGGCTGGGCTGGACGGGATAATTACACTAGTCGGAGAGTTTCCCGGTCAAAATGTCCAGCTGGTTGTACAACACATATGGCGTTGTCTCGGAGTCCGCAATCCAGATGTTTCCATTGGAGATCGGATAGGGGGGAAGTTTGGCAACGGGCGTCAGTTTGACCCCCGTGAAATCAGGCATAATGCCCGGAACTCCTGCGGTATCAGATGTGCCATCTAGCGCTGACACAGTCATATAGCTGCCCAATCCCGCAACAATGCCAAACGCGCCGAACTGCAATTTGCGCTTCATTTCGTCAGTATACCTCCCATTCCATTGCTGTTGAACATGGGTTTGCGATCGAATTATGTCCTTGCCGCCAGCACCCCCTTTCGGTGTATGCTTTCGGTTATTGCCAAAACAGGGAGACTATAATGACGCAAACTAAACGTAATTTTCTGGCACTTGCCGCGTTGCTGGCCTTTTCCACGTCATCACTTGCCGCTGACATGATCGGCAATTGCGAACTGTCAGGAGCCAAGGGTTCAATTCCCATCGCAGCACCTGCCAAGGCGGGACAGCTTACGGTTCAGGTTTCCTTGCCCGCCCCTATCTGGTGGAACGGCGACACGCCGGAAGCCATCAAGGACGGCATGGAATATTGCATGGCAGCTGAAATTGCCTGGCGCGCCGGATACGACAAGCTTGAGGTGGTGAACGTGAGTTGGGATCCACTCGTGGCTGGCCAAACTTCCGGCTACGACCTTACGCTTTCAGAGGTTTCCATCACCGATGACCGCAAGAAAGTTGTGGATTTTTCTGTACCCTATTTCAGTTCGGATATCGGAGTGTTGACCCGCAAGGACGCTCCTGTCGACGCGACGACCATCAAGACGGCAAAAGTGGGCGTACAGCAGGCAACCACGGGTGCTACATTTGCAACAGACAAGCTGGGTCTCACGAACGTGCAGGTTTATCCGGATCAGGGGGACATGTTTACGGCACTTCGCGCTGGCCAGATTGATGCGGCGATGACCGACACCTCAATCACCCTCGCCGAGGAAAAAAGCACGGAAGGCAAGTCCTTCGTGGTGGGCCAATACAAGACCGGCGAAACCTATGGCGCGATCTATGAAAAGGGATCAACCAATTCTGCCACCGTCGACAAGATCATCCAGGCGATGATTGACGATGGCACAATGGCAAAGCTTGGTGCCAAGTATCTGGCCGCCGCCTGGGGCAAGGATCCGGCGACAATTCCCTACTTTGAATAATAAATAAATTGAAGCCCCCGCAACTTTTGCGGGGGCTTTGTTTTGCTCAGGCAATATTTTGAACGAACCGCGCGCCTCTGTCGAGAACCCGAACTCATCCCTGCGGATCAGCATAGCCTCCGTCTGGTTTGCAGCTTTTTGCTCGATTGCCGCAATTGCGGCGACGAACCTTGTTCGTGGCGCGTTGAAAGGCCTGGATTTCTATGGCATCGCCTGGGAAATTGTTTTTATCGCCGTGATCGCGGTCTCGGCGCTCACATTCCTGCCGGCGTTAAAGTCCTACCGCAAAACCAACGCAGCACGCGCCGCCGCCGCCGCCGGCGACCTCGTTGAAATGCGCATTGCAACTTCTGAAGCGCGCGATAGTGCCTATCTTACCTTTGGCTGGGGGGTGTTCGGCCTGGTTGCTTTGGCCTTTATCTGTTTCATCCTCACCAACGACGCCGCTGTTGGGAGAACTTTCTTCCTTCTTCCGCTGATGTCGGCAAAGTGGTGGCTGGTCACCAAAGCCTTTTTTCTCAACAACATTTTCATCTTCGTTGTGGCGGAAGCGCTGGTGCTGGTATGGGGCCTTGTTGTGGCGCTGGCCCGCATGATGCCAGGCCCCGCCGGAAAACCGATCCGTGCGCTGGCCATTATCTATTGTGATGTCTTTCGTGGCCTGCCTGCGGTCGTCACGCTTTATCTCATTGGTTTTGGGCTTCCCATATCTGGCTTGCCGGAAATGATTGTTCCGAAAATTGTGGGGCTATTTACCGACCTCTCCCAACTTACGCCAATGGAATTGAAGGCCGCGACCCGTATTCCCGTGAGCTGGTGGTGCATTCTGGCACTCACCCTTACCTACGGCGCTTACGTCGCTGAAGTCTATCGCGCCGGCATTGAAAGCATTCACTGGAGCCAGGTTTCCGCTGCCCGCTCGCTTGGCCTCTCCTATATGCAGACCATGCGTTATGTCGTCATCCCGCAAGCTGTCCGCCGCATCATGGCGCCGCTGTTGAATGATTTCATCGGCCTGCAGAAGGACACCGCACTGGTGCAGGTGGTGGGCGTGATCGACGCCTTCAACCAGTCGCGCATCATCGCCTCCAACGCCTTCAATCTTTCGGCCGTCACCATCGTCGCAATCCTCTTTGTACTGATTACCATCCCGCAGGCCCGCTTTGTTGACAAGATCATTGAGCGCGACAATGCCCGCATACGGGCAGGGGGCTGACATGGCATTCCTTGAAATGAAGGATGTCGAAAAGGAGTTTGGCCCGGTGCGGGTGTTGCGCGGGCTGAACCTCAGTGTGAATGAGCATCAGGTCGTGTGCCTCATCGGCCCATCGGGCTGCGGGAAGTCCACCCTGCTGCGCTGCATCAACGGCCTTGAGAAAATACAGGGTGGTGAAATCCGCCTTGAGAACGACCGCGTGTCGGGCCCCGGCGTTGATGTGAACAAGTTGCGCCAACAAGTCGGCATCGTGTTCCAGAGCTTCAACCTGTTTCCGCACATGAGCGTGCTTGACAACGTGACGCTGGCACCGACAAAAGTTTTGGGCATGGAGAAAGGTGCGGCCGAAGCGCGCGCCATGGCTCTGCTGAAACGCATTGGACTCGAAGTGAAGGCAACCGAATATCCCGATCGCCTGTCAGGCGGGCAGCAGCAGCGTGTGGCCATCGTGCGTGCGCTTGCGATGGAACCCAAGGTCATGCTGCTGGATGAGATAACCTCGGCGCTTGATCCTGAACTGGTATCGGAAGTTTTGAACATCGTGCGCGACCTCGCGGGGCAGGGCATGACCATGCTGCTGGCCACCCACGAAATGGGGTTCGCCCGCGAAGTAGCCTCCAAAGTGTGTTTTCTCTACGAAGGTGTTGTGCATGAGGAGGGCGCGCCTGAGCAGGTATTCGGCGCGCCAAAGGAAGAGCGAACCCGCGCCTTTCTCAAAAGAATCATTGAAGCGGGCAGGCTGTAACGGGAACTTATCCCGTCAACAGACGTTCAGACTTGTGGCAACCGGGCTAAAACAACCCATAGTTCTGCCGTATACTATATCTAGGTAACGCGCACGAAATCACATTTTTCAGCGTGATATCAACCCAGCTGAATATTTGGAGACGATACATGAAGTTTACACCCCTCGCTGCTAGTTTCTTGGCCCTGGCCCTGTTTGCAGTTCCAGCCTACGCCCAAGAAACAGCGCCGGCTGAAGGCCAACCCGCAGTTGACGCGGCTTCACCACAAATTCCTGAAGCGGTCATGAACTTGCTCAATGACAGCAGGCCTCTGGCTGAACTTTCAGTCGAGGAACTGGTAAACCGGGCCAAGCAGGCCCGCAAATTTTCAAAGATGGATAGCCTTGCCCCTGATGTTCAGCAACAATTAGCATCGATCGCACAAGCCGCTCGGGCGGAAATTGCAGCCCGTGAGCAGGCAAATCAACAGCCTGCTGAACAACCCGTTGAAAAAGCTGCAGAGCAGCCGGTTGAAAAAGCTGCCGAGCAACCAGCAGAACAGCAGCCCGCCGCTGAGGCGGAGCCGCCGCAAGCCGCGGAGGTTCCGGCTGAAGTGATGACGCTGTTGGCTGACCAGCGCCCCGCCAGCGAACTTTCAAATGAAGAGTTGGCAGCGCGCGCCAAGCAGGCCCGCAGCTTTGCAAAGATGAAAGGCCTGTCGGATGACTTGCGAGGCCAGTTGCAGAATATGGCGAAGGCCGCGCGTGGCGAAATCGCAGCCCGAGAGCAGGCAGCTCAACAAAAGCAGCCTGAGGCAGCGCCGGAAGCCCCGGCTGTAACAGAAGCGCCGAAAGCCGAGGAAGCTCCTGCCGTAACCGAAGCGCCGAAAACCGAAGAAGCGCCTGCGGTTACAGAGGCGCCCAAGGCCGAAGAGGCACCTGCGGTAACTGAAGCGCCAAAGGTAGAAGAAGCTGCTCCTGCTGAAACTGCAAGCCCACAGCCGGGTGAATTGCCAGCCGATGTCGCCGCCTTGCTGAACGACACCCGCGCGCCCAGCGAAATGACGCCCGAAGAACTGAATGCTCGCCTCAAAGCTGCGCGGCAATTTTCAAAATCGGAAAGCTTGCCGGAGGATATACGCAACCAGTTGGCGCAAATTGCGAAGGCCGCCCGCGGTGAATTGCTGGCGCGTGAATCCGGCGGGAAAACGCCTGAAGCACCGCTGGAAGCAGCCGTTCCACCACCGCCACCCGCGGTGATTGAAGTGGCACCAACCGCGCCGTTGCCGCCGCCACCTGCTGTTGTTGAGGTTCCAGCGACACCAGCTCCTGCACCTGTTGCCGCTGCACCAGCGGTTGACGCCAAGCAAGCTCAGCAGCTTGATGGGAATGCAGGCAACCCGGAAGCAGAAACAAAAGCGCAGGAATTCCTGCTTGACCCGCGCCCAGCGGACAAGCTTTCGGATGCTGACTTGAAAGCCCGCCTTGACGGCATGCGTGACCTGATGGCAGGCAACCAGCTGTCACGCGCGACGGAACGCGACCTGCGCAAGAAACTGCGCACCGAGCGTGATGTATTGCGCCAGCGTGTAGCCCAGGCTGAAGAACTTGCAACACAGAAAGCAGCAGAGGAAGCTGCCAAGAGCCAAACTGGCAACCAACAGGCAAAGCCCCTGCCGCCATCGAGCATCGACAAGAAGGAATACAATTTCAATATTGAGATTGTGCTGAATGATCGCAGGCCTTCAGACGAATTGCAGGATTATGAACTGCGCCGCCGCCTCGAAGTCTATCGCCAGGCAGCCTACGACCGCCGCTATGAAGAACAGCAACGGGGCTATTGGCGCGCCGTAATGGAGCGTGACCAGTATCTTTTGCAGCAGCGCTTGCTGCGTGAACGCCGCGATCGCCAGGCCAATCTCGACCAACAGTTCGAGGACGACCAGTTTGATTTTGAGCTCGATGATTCGAACTTTGACGAAGATCAGACAGCGGGAGATGTTTACGCTGCCGAGGTTGATGATGAGGAATTGCAGGATGTGCTGGTAGCGCCGCCGCGCAAGAAAATCACCCGGCGCTACACGGTGAAGGAAGTGGAAGATTCGCCAGACCTGCGGCAGGCATTGCCCCGTGTTGAAATCGACACCGTGCGGTTTGGTTTCAATGAAGCCTTTGTGCGCGCCGAAGAAGTGGCGAACCTTGACCGCATCGCTGAAATCATGGAACGCGTGCTGCGCAAGAGCCCGCGCGAAGTGTTCCTGATTGAAGGCCACACGGATGCAGTGGGTTCGGATGCCGCAAACCTCAAACTTTCGCGCGAGCGCGCAGTGGCAATCAAGAAAGCGCTGACCACCTACTACGTCATTCCGCCGAAGAATCTGGAAACCGTGGGCTATGGCGAACGTTACCTGAAAATCCCAACGGCAGAAGCCGAACAGGAAAACCGCCGCGTGTCAGTGAGCCGTGCCACGGCCTTGATCGGCGAACTCGACGAATAATCTCTCAGCACTTGCAAGACTGAAGGGCCGCCTCTAAAAGGCGGCCCTGATCATTTTAACCCACAGGATTTTTCGATGGCCATTGAGCGCACCTTTTCGATCATTAAACCGGATGCAACCCGCCGCAACCTGACGGGCGCCATCAACGCCAAGATCGAAGGTGCCGGGCTCCGCATCGTCGCCCAGCGCCGCGTGAAGTGGAAGCTGGCGGACGCCAAGAAGTTTTATGGCGTGCACGCCAAGCGCCCCTTCTTCAAGGATCTCGTCAAGTTCATGACTTCGGGCCCGATCGTCATCCAGATTCTGGAAGGCAGCAACGCAGTTGCCAAGTATCGCGAGGTGATGGGCGCCACCAATCCTGCCAACGCCGACGCCGGAACGATCCGCAAGGATTTTGCTGAGTCAATCGAAGCAAATTCGGTGCATGGTTCGGACAGCCTCGAGAATGCGAAGAAGGAAATCAAGATGAACTTCAAAGCCGCTGAAATCGTAGGATAACAAAATGTGGGTCGCTCTTTATGTTGTTTCCATTGTTCTGGTGAACTGGCTGTTTGCGCCAGCACAGCTTGTACCTGGCATTACGGTGTGGAACACTGTTTGGGGCGACCTTTATTTGGCCAATGTGATTGTTGGCTTTGTCTTTGTGCTGCGTGACTATGCGCAGCGCGAAATTGGCCATAAGGTTTTGCTGGCAACGCTCTTTGCAGGTGTCGTTACCTATTTCATGGTGGATCCTGCTATTGCGGTGGCCAGTGTCACAGCCTTTGTTCTTTCAGAAATGGCGGATTGGGCGATTTACTCCTTTACCAAGCGCCCGCTGCAGTCACGCATCCTGATTTCCAGCCTTGTGGCGGTGCCGCTTGATACAGTCGTGTTCCAGCACCTTGCGGGCTATTTGACGCCGGCCGCATTCACGACGGAAGTGTTGAGCAAGGCGCTTGGCGTAGCTGTTGTCTGGTATCTGCTGAAATTGCGGGCGGGAGCAGAACCCGCAGCGGTCCATTGAGGGTTTTGACCTCTTGGGAATGTGGTGATAGGATTGAAAAATGAATTCTATTCTTGTCAAAGCTGAATGGGATGTTGACGCCGCAGTCTGGGTTGCCACCAGTGACGATGTTGCTGGCTTGGTGGCTGAAGCGCCGACCCTTGAGAGTCTAAGGCCAAAATTGCTGGCAATGATCGCGGACCTGATCGAACTCAATGGAATAGATTCAAAGCTGGCGGAAATTCCCGTTCATATCGTGGCCCACAGCCTTGACCGGATGGCCAATCCCCAGGCGGCTTGATATCGGTTTACCCTTGACAGTCCCGCACCGGGTTTAGAGCTCGCTTTCCACATCGTAACATGAAGGCTACTTAAGATGGGTGACTTGGAAAGAGACCTGAAAAAGGTTTTGCGAGAAGCCGGATGTAGTTTCGTGCGGGCAGGCAGGGGCGATCATGAAATATGGTGGAGTCCAATTTCACGGCAGAATTTTGTAGTCGACAGTGGGATAAAATCACGTCATACGGCAAATGCGGTTTTGAGACAGGCTGGGCTTCCCAAAAAATTCTGACCGCATTCATGTTCAGGCTGATCCCCATGCTTCGGCGCAAACCGAAGGCACCCCTTTGAGGCATTGCGTTGCTGGTAAAGCAAGATGACGTTAGAGTGGTGGTGCAGATTCTGAGGTGAGGCGGGCAATGGGAAAATCTCGAATTGAGGCATTTAGCGATGGCGTAATAGCCATTATCATCACGATCATGGTTCTGGAACTCAAGGTGCCGCACGGCGCTGAACTATCAAATCTGTGGGAGCTGGCGCCCATATTCCTGAGCTACGTTTTGAGCTTTGCCAATGTCGGCATCTACTGGAACAACCACCACCATCTCTTCCATGCGGTCAAGCACGTGAGTGGCAGCATTCTTTGGGCCAACTTGCATCTCCTGTTCTGGCTCTCGCTTTTCCCCTTCACCACCGGTTGGATGGGTGAAAACCATTTCGCCACGTGGCCCGTTGTGATTTATGGCGTCAACCTGCTGTTGGCAGCGGCGGCTTACACAATCCTCGTCCGCTGCATCATCAAGACCCATGGCAATACGTCGGATTTCGCCAAGGCAATCGGATCCGATACCAAGGGCAACATCTCGCTTGCCTGCTACCTGATTTCCATTCCGCTGGCGTTTTACTATCCGTGGGTTTCGGGCGCGCTTTTCATTGCTGTGGCAATGATGTGGTTTATCCCCGATCGCCGCATGGAAAGGGTGATCAAGGGTTAGGTAACAATGTCCGGCGGCTGGTAACCGTGGGACAGGTTTCTGGCGCGTTCGCGATAGGAAATGTAAATTGCGCAGGCAATGAGAATGCCCACGCCGACAAATGTCCATCCATCGGGGAAATCGCCAAAGAAATACCAGCCCGCAATAACGGCCATGATCATTTCACTGTAGCCGAAAGGTGCCAGCAGTGACGCTTCAGCATATTCATAGGCACGCACAATGAGGTAGTTTCCAGTTGTAGCTATGAAAGCCAGCAGCACCAGCAAACCCCATTGTTCCAGCGTAGGCGTTTCCCAAACCAGGGCCACAATGAATGTTGCGAGTACGGCACCTGCAAGGCTGGTGTGAAAGGTGGAAGCCATGGCCCGCGCCTGGCTCGCCAGAATACGGGTAAGCAGCATGTAAAGCGCTGAACAAAAGCCGGCGCCCAGCGCCATAAGCATGCCGGGATTATATTGCTGGATGCCAGGCCTGATGATGATCAGCGTGCCGACAAATCCAACCACCACCGCCATCCAGCGCCGAAGCCCCACATGTTCTTTCAGCACAAGGGGCGAAAGCGCCGTTATCACCAAGGGCTGCACGAAAAATATGGCCAGGGTTTCGGCAATGCCTTGATACTTGAGGGCGCCAAAGAACAGCGCTGTTGCCACTAACACAAGGGCCGCGCGCGCCAAATGCAGAGCCGGCTTGGTTGGCACGAAACCCTGTCGGCCTTCACTGGCCATAACGAATGGCGCCGTTAGCAGTGTTGCAAAAAACAACCGCCCCCAGACAATTTCCAGAACCGGAAAGCTTTGTTGGCCGAGGAATTTCGCCACCACATCCAGAAATGGCATAACCAGCATGGCCGCAACCATTAGAATAATACCAATCAGGCTGTTGGAATTTTTTGCAGGGGCTTCCGGCATGGGCGACTTGCTAACCCATCGGCTGGTCATTCGCAATTCGTTTACCAATTGGGCGCATGATGGGCGGGTATGAGTTTTTGGAGCAGTTAATGAGTGATCAAATTGGCATAACCGCTCCGGGGCCTGCCTGACCTTCAGGAGGTTTTAGAAGACCTCCGGCAGCGCCTCGGACGGCGAGACTGGAGGGACTATGTTTAAGACAAGTGTTTTAAGTGCAATCATAGCCGGTGTTGCTTTTGCAAATTCCGCTGAAGCGACGTCCCTATGCGGCAAGCGCGCAGATTTTATCAAGGCGCTGGCCGACAAATATCATGAGCAGAGCAAGGCTATGGGTATCGTTGGCCAAACCAATCTGCTGGAGATTTTCACAGCAAAATCAGGGTCATGGACCATTTTGATGACGGCTCCGCAAGGAAAAACCTGCATCATTGCCACCGGAAATTCCTGGGAAGATTTGCCGCCAACGAAGAACCTGACCTCGCTTTAGGCCTTCAGCCGAGCGTTCGTTGGATCCCAGATTGATTCCGCAATGACATTTGCGGCACGCCTTTCGTTGAACATAAGAACGTCGAATTTTGTGCCCTCAAGTGTCATGGTTGGATCAACATAGGCGAAGGCCAATGATTTTTTGACCGCGTGGCCGTAGCCGCCAGACGTGGTGAGGCCGACGATCTTGTCGCCAGCATAAACCGGTTCATTGCCCACGCAATCCGAATCAGTGTTGGCAACCTCGATGCACACCAGTTTCATGCGGGGGCCGCGCTGGTGTTTGGAGAGGCTTGCTGCCTTGCCGATGAAATCCGCCTTGTCCATTCGGATGAACCGCTCCATCGAGGCTTCGAACATGTCAATTTCCGTGGTGAGCTCCGAACCCCAGCCGCGATAGGATTTCTCCATGCGCAGGGAGTTCATGGCATAGGTGCCAAACAATTTTATCCCATAGGGTTTCCCGGCCTTTAGCAAATCGTCAAAAACTTTAGGCATTTCAGCCATGGGCACATGCAGTTCCCAACCCAGTTCGCCGACATAATTCACGCGCAACAACCGCACATTTTTGACGCCCGCGACTTCGCCAACCTTGCCCGTAAGCCAGCGGAACGAGATGTTGGCGAGGCCAATTGCCGTGCAAGCAGCCAGCACATCGCGCGCTTTGGGGCCTGCAAGGACAAGCACGCCATAATCATCCGTAACGTCTGTGATTTCGACGTGTTCAGTAGCGAGCTTGCGCCATTCCAACTGGTCCTTGTCATGAAGCTGGGCAACGGCAGCGGAAAGCACATAAAAATGCCCAGCGCCCAGCCGGGTGACTGTGATTTCGGACTCAATGAAACCATTCGCATTGAGGAGATGGCCAAGAATAATGCCACCATCCTTAGTTGGAATCTTGTTGGCGCAAATGCGTTCAAGGAAAGGATATGCGTCCCTGCCTTTCACATCGAACTTGGAGAAGGTTGACAAGTCCATCAGCCCCACACGTTCCCGCACCGCCAGCGCTTCCTCGCGCACCGCGTCAAACCAGTTGGAGCGCTTGTAAGAGAAATCCTCGCCCTTGCCTGTCGTGTCGTACCAGCGAGGCCGTTCCCACCCGAAGATTTGCGCAAACTGCGCGCCATGGGATTTCAGTTTTTCAAACAGCGAAGACTTTCGGAGGCCGCGGCCTGCGTGGTGCTGCTCGCCGGGCTTATAGCAGTAATACATGTGGTGATAATCGGCGATGGAAACCTCGGTGGTGTATTCCTTGGTGGCCCAGTTGCCGAAGCGGCGCGGGTCAAACTCGCGCATGTTGATTTCAGCCTGGCCATGCACCATCCACTGCGCCAGATATTTGCCAGCCCCGCCGCCTTGGCAAATGCCAATGGAAGCGCCGCAATGCATCCAGTAATTTTTGGGGCCAGGCGCCGGGCCTGAAAGATAGGTGCCATCCGGCGTGTGGGTTATCGCACCCGAGATAACGGATTTCAGTCCCGACTTGCCGAAGATCGGCATGCGCTCCGTGGCGCGTTCCAGCCACGGCAAGAGACGGTCCAATTCCGGTTCCACCAATTCGCTCTCAAAATCCCAGGTTGGAGGATTGCCATTCCAGCACACATGGGCTGTCTCCGTTTCATAGGGGCCAACCAACACACCATTGGTTTCCTCACGCAAATAGGCGTGGGAGTAGGGGTCGCGCACCACGGGGAGCTCCATCTTGAGATCGATGAGCTCCTGCAGGGGCTCGGTGATCATGTAATGGTGCAGCATGTTGGCGATGGGCACATTATGCCCCGTCCATGCACCCACCACATCGCAGTAAGAGCCAGCAGAATTCACCACATGCTCGCAGATGATATTGCCCTTGTCGGTTATCACTTCCCATTCGCCCGTCGGCAGCTGCCTGATGTCCATCACCCGCGTACGGCGATAAATTTCAGCGCCTTTTTGGCGGGCACCTGCGGCCATGGCATTGGTAATGTCGGCGGGCGCCACGTGGCCATCGGTGATTGTGTGAAAAGCTGCCTTCACGCCGAAGGTTTCAAGATAGGGGTGGTATTGTTTGATCTCGTCTGGCCCGATGATGTCGCATTCATAGCCCGCCAGCCGCGAAACGCCGTAAACATATTTGAACCAGTTCACTTCCTCGTCGGTAGTGGCGAGCCGTAAACCCCCGCAGCCATGCCAGGACACGGCTTGGCCTGTGAGTTTTTCCAACTGCGGGTAAAGCTGCGTGCCATAGAGATGCACGCGTGACATGTTGAGAGAGCCATTGAACTGCGGGCATTGCCCCGCCGCGTGCCAGGTTGAACCCGATGTCAGCTCACCCTTTTCGACCAATACCACATCGCTCCAGCCCTCCAGCGCCAGATGATAGAGCAGCCCCACGCCCATGACGCCGCCGCCAACCACTACCACCCGCGCATGAGACTTCATTCGATTCCTCCGTTGAGAAATTTAGAGCATGTCCCGCCAAAGTGTGAAGCGGTTTGGCGGTCGGGACATGCTCCAACATATTGATCTGGAGCGATTCCTTTTCGACGAGATGATTCCATCTCGTCGGGAAGCGCTCTATAGCCTGCAAGCAATAACCCGCTCAAGATGCAGTTTCGCCGACAGGAGGTGAATGGCGCTCACCAGCGCCTGGTTCATCCCTGGTTCAGGCAACGGCTTCTATGAGGTATGCAAGGAGAACTGAAATGCGCAAATTTGCCGTTGCCCTGTTGATGACAATCGTCCTTGCCCCCGCCGCCCATGCCACCTCCGGCCCCGGCTGCCTCGTGGTGCATAATGTGGCCGAAGATGACGTGCTCAACCTGCGTTCACGGCCTTCACCGAGTTCACGTATCGTTGGCGAACTGGTGCCCGGCGAACACGGCATCATCCATCTTGATGCAGCCTGCGGCCCCGCAAACCGGCCTTGGGCGCAACGCTGGTGCAAGGTATCAGTCTATGATGCGGAAAGCGTGCTGCATGGCTATGTGAAAGCCCGCTACGTGCGCGACAGTGATTGCCCGTAAGTTAAAAGCAAACCGGTGAGTTGATTCCCATTGCCGTGAAGGTGCTGCATGTCACCCGAACGATTTCAGCGCGCTCGCCCCAGAATATGAAACCCAGAACCAGCGGAACCGCAACACCGCTCCCCATGTAGTAGAGCAGGTTGCGCACACTGTCGGCCGACCAGAAACCGGCATCATCCCACTCGGCGCCCACAACGTGCTTCTCAAACTGGTAATCATCGCGGGTCAACGTATCAAACGGTTCGCCCAACCCGAGGTCTTCCGCAAACATGGTGGCATGGGCGCGCCAGTAATGGCCCGCAATGCCCAGCAATCCGCCAATAACGGAGGCGGCGAGAACAAATGCGATATAGGCAATACTGGTCATGCCTCATAAAATAAAGCCTAAGGCTTAACGATTTCATACAGCATGAGTGCCGTGGCGGTTGCCACATTCAGCGATTCCGCGCCGCCGCGCATCGGAATGCGGACCAAAATTTTGCACGCCTCAGCCAGTTCTTCGGAAAGTCCGCGGCCTTCGCTGCCCATGACGAGAAGGGTGGGCAGGCTGTAGCTGCGCCGGAAATCTTCCGTCGCTTTGAGATGTGTGCCAACCACGTCGCCTTTCCACGCCTTGCCCAGGGCGATGAACGCTGCCGTTTCCATGCGCATCAGTGATATACCAAAAATCGAACCGGTGGTGGCCCGCACGCAGTCGCGCGAATAGGGATCGCAGGATTGGCCCACAAGGATAACGCCCGCCGCGCCCACCGCGTCACAGGTGCGAATGATGGTGCCCAGATTGCCGGGATCGCGCATATCCTCCAGCGCCACCCATACGCCTTGCGGGACAACTTCATCCATATAGCGCTGCTTGAACGTGGCCAGCGCCGTGTGCGGGTTGTTCTGGCCGCTCAGGCCTTCCATGATCTTCTCGGTCACATAGATGGGCTGCGCCTCGCCCCACGGCGAAACCGGTTGGGTTGAAAGCAGGTGTTCCGGCAGCCAGCCCTGCCTTCCGCGCCCGGTCCAGCATGTCCCAGCCCTCGGCCACGAACAACCCATGTTCCTGCCGGAATTTTTTCTCGGACGAGCGATCGGATAAGTTTAACCGTGGGGTTCTGCGAGGAAGTGATGGCAAGCATGGGCTGAGAGCTAGCGCTGTTTTGTACTGCAAACAAGGTTCCACCTGTTCAGGCCAAAAAATATGTGCAAAGTTTGCATGCACCTGATCCCGCTTTGGAGTGCACCCATGACGACAACCGCATCAGACCGCGCCTCTTCCTGGCTCACTGATTTCGAAACCGCGCAGCAAAGGGGCGATGTCGCAGCCACCCTCGCGCTGTTTGACGAGGAATGTTACTGGCGGGATCTGGTGTCCTATACATGGAACATCAAAACCGTTGAGAACAAGCAGCAGATCGCCGACATGCTGCAAGCCACGCTGAAAAGCGTGAAACCTTCCCATTTCAAACTTGAAGGCGAAGCCTCCGGCGATGAAGCGATGACGGAGGCGTGGTTTACCTTTGAAACAGCGGTGGCGCGCGGGCGCGGGCTGGTGCGGCTTAAAAATGGCAAGGCGTGGACGCTGCTGACCACCATGGTTGAACTCAAGGGCCATGAAGAGAAAAAAGGAGCAGCGCGCGGCAAAGGTGTGGAACATGGCGCATCCAAGTCGCGCCAGACGTGGCTTGAAGCCCGCGAAAAGGAAGAAAAAGAACTGGGTTACAAGAAACAACCCTACTGCCTCATCATCGGTGGCGGCCAGGGCGGCATTGGCTTGGGCGCGCGGTTGCGCAGGCTGGGTGTTCCCACCATCATCATCGAGAAGAACAAGAAGCCGGGTGATAGCTGGCGCAAGCGCTACAAGTCGCTCTGCCTGCATGATCCCGTGTGGTACGACCACATGCCCTATCTGCCATTCCCTGATGACTGGCCGGTCTTCAGCCCCAAGGACAAGATTGGGGACTGGCTGGAAACCTATACCAAAATCATGGAATTGAACTACTGGTCGTCAACCACCTGCAAATCCGCCAAGTATGACGAGAAGAAAAAGGAATGGGTGGTGAAGGTTGTGCGCAATGGCAAGCCTGTCACCCTGCGGCCCAAGCAGTTGATCCTCGCCACGGGCCAGTCTGGCGTTCCCAATATTCCGAAGTTTGAAGGGGCGTCCACCTTCAAGGGCGACCAGCACCATTCGAGCCAGCACCCCGGCCCCGATGCCTACAAAGGCAAGAAATGCGTGGTCATCGGCTCCAATAACTCCGCCCACGACATCAGTGCGGCCCTGTGGGAAAAAGGCGCTGACGTCACCATGGTGCAGCGCTCATCCACCCATATCGTGAAGTCCGACACGTTGATGGAGGTGGGCTTGGGCGATCTCTATTCCGAGCGCGCCATCAAGAATGGCATTGACCATCACAAGGCCGATCTCATCTTCGCATCCGTGCCCTACAAGATCATGCACACCTTCCAGATTCCCGCCTACAAGAAGATGGCGGAAATAGATGCTGATTTCTACGCGCGGCTGGAAAAGGCCGGCTTCTGGCATGACTGGGGCGAGGATGGTTCAGGCCTGTTCATGAAATATCTCAGGCGCGGCTCCGGCTACTACATCGATGTAGGTGCCGGTGAATTGGTGGCCGATGGCAAGATCAAGCTGAAAAGCCGCGTTGGCGTGAAAGAGATCAAGCCCAAGGCTGTGGTGTTTGATGATGGCAGCGAACTCAAGGCCGATCTCATCGTTTACGCCACGGGCTATGGCTCCATGAATGGCTGGGCGGCAAAGCTCATTTCGAAGGATGTGGCGGACAAGGTAGGCAAATGCTGGGGCCTGGGTTCCGACACGAGAAAAGACCCCGGCCCGTGGGAGGGCGAGCTTCGCAACATGTGGAAGCCCACCCATCAGGATGCGCTGTGGTTCCACGGCGGAAACCTGCACCAGTCGCGGCATTATTCGCAGTTCCTGTCGTTGCAGTTGAAGGCGCGGATGGAGGGGTTGGATACGCCGGTGTATGGCATGGGGAAGGTGCATCATTTGGGATAGCGAATAGTGTTTGAGGTTGGTTTCTGCTTTTGACTGATTCTGTTGCAAAAGTCTTTTTGCAGCACTGAGCACAAATTTTCCGGGCTGTGGGTGCAGCGCTCGAAAATCTGTGTGTGGGGGACTACTTCATCGTGCGCTAAACTTACAGGCGACTTCGGTAGCGCACCAGAGGGCACATCGACCGGCGATTTCTGCTTGTTACGCCTTTTGGCGGGAAAATTGTCACGCGGCATTCCGGGACTTTTGCAACACTATCGACTCGAAGCGGACGTCTCTCCCTTCCAAGCGTGTCTTTAGACACGAGCCCAAGAACCCTAGCCGATAGCAGGCCCTTGGTTAGTGAGCGTCGACGAGGCGCCCATCAACCTTCAGTGCTTCGCCACGAAATCCTCGATCATCGCGGCGAGGCCGGCGGGGTCGCGGACCGGGCCGTCGTGGTTGACGTTCGGTAGCACAGCTGTCTCGCCCTGGGGTAGGCACTCGTCCATCACCTCGGCGACATGCGGCCAGTAAGCGTTGCTCTCCCCACCATAGATGATGAGCACCGGCCTATCGGACGCTTGCAATTTCTCGCAGGAAATGAGAATCGGCGGCGCGTTCCACATGACCGGCATCGTCCGTGCATTGTCGAGCTGCATCGTGCGCACTGGTTCCGGCTGACTGTCCCAGCCACCGGGTTGCATCTGGAACACACCCTCGATGAGCAGCTTAGTCGCTTTCTCCGCGTTGCCTTCCCTGACGGCTCCGTCGGCGGGACCAAACATCTTCCCCGCCGCCTCTCGCGCAGCGTTGCCCGCCTCGCCTGCCTTGATCAGCGAGTCGATGGCCGGCTCGAACAGAACGACGCTCTGGACCAGTTCGGGATTCTCGAGTGCCACGACCGTAGCGACATTGGCGCCCATCGACCAGCCAACGAGATGCACCGGTCCAAGGCCCAGCGCCTCGATAAAGGCAGCGATGTCGGCGGCGTGGGTGGCGGTGCCGAACTTTTCGCCCTTGTCCGCCCAGTCTCCCCTGCCGAAATAGCGCTGCGTCGGCGCGATGAACCGGTAATTGGCGGAAATCGCCTCCCGGATCGGCTCCCAGGCCCGGAGATCGGAAACTGCGCCGTGTACGAAGACGATCGGCTCGCCCGAGCCTTCTTCGACATAAGTCATCGTCATGCCGTTCACGTCGATCTCCTTCGTCGCCGGCGAACCCGCGTCGGTGGTCGTGTCGAACTGGAGGCCAAGGGCGAGGCCAGCCGCAAACCTGAGCGCCAATGATGAATGTGTCCGTAATGCTTGCATTGTTACCTCCCGTTTCACGAGTTCCAGCTTGCGGCTCCCCATTACCGTCGACCAGTCCCCATAGTGCATAAGTATGTGGCGGTTTTTTGGATTCACTGGGTCTGGAACTGCAGAACTGCTGCTGGCCAAGCCATTTCTGCGGTATCGTCCCTCCGAATGGCAGATTTGTTCACCTAGCATGATCGAGATTCTTCCGGCCATTGAGTCCGCTATTGGCCGATACTGTTGCAAAAGTATTTTTGGTATCTCGACGCGCAATATTGATTCAAGAAACAGAGCTATTGTGCATGATTATTTCGTGCAGAGCACCTTCTTGATTCATTTGTTGCGCGCGCGGAAGGCATCACCGACTTTTGCAACAGTATCGGCCCTAAGCGGAAATCCAAAATTTATGGCCAAGGGCTCTTGACAATGTTCTTGTTTTGTTCTAAAGGGATCTGGAGGAGCAATTCATGGACTGGGCCAAGGCCATCGAAATCAACCAGGCAGCGCTCGACCCGCATTGTGGCAGCGCTCGTCGCCATGCTGGAGCTTGCGGGAAGCAGTGCTGCGGCGCGGCTTCCGCAGCCGCTTTACCGCGCCGTGTTGCGGGTGCTGCACCCGGCGGAATCAGCGGTGCGCCGCCTGATTGTCATCGCGGCGCGCGGCGTTGTGGTGAAACTCTCTGCAGCCCGTCCGATGCCTCGGGGGCTTGCGCTCGCCGGAACGGGCGGCGGACGCGTCCCGTTTCAGCTGTTCGACACGCGCCAGCGGTTCGCGCCTTGGCACCCAACGCGCGCCGTGGCCAAGGGAGGCCCCCGCATTCACTGCTTTGGCGCCAGTCCGCTGGTCCCCTTGTTTCAACCCCGGCCGACGACGCGTGAGGTCGCGGAGCCGGATGGGACTGTCAGTGCGCTGCGTCTCGGCCGCCGCCTCGCCGCGGTCAAGATGGCGCTCGAGGACCTGCCCCGCCAGGCCAGGCGTCTGGCGCGCTGGCAAATCAGGCGCGACGGGATGCAAAGCCCCGCCTTCAAGTCACCGCTGCGTCCGGGGCCTCCGCCCGGCCACCGGAAAAAGCCCGCAGACGAGATCGACTTTGTGCTGAAAGAGTGTCACGCGCTGGCGCGGGACGCGCTGTGCGGAGATACATCCTGAGTGCATCCATGCTTTGCGGGCGGTGGTGGCTTTATTTGGCCAGCCATTTGCGTTAGGCTCGGGCTCATGAACATTCGCCCCAACATCAAAACCGGCATTTCCGTGTGTCCCCATGATTGCCCTTCGGCCTGTGCGCTGGAGGTGGAGTTGCTGGACGAGAACACCATTGGCCGGGTGCGCGGCGCCAAGGACAATTCCTATACGCTGGGCGTGATTTGCGAAAAGGTTGGGCGTTATGCGGAGCGCATTCACCATCCGGACCGGTTGCTTTATCCCCTGAAGCGCAGCGGCCCCAAGGGCAGTGGCGAATTCAAGCGCATCTCATGGGACGAAGCGATGGAGGAAACCGCGCAAGGCATTTCTGAAAGCCGAAGCGGACTACGGCAGTGAATCCGTCTGGCCCTATTACTATGCCGGCACCATGGGCCTCGTGATGCGCGATGGCATTGAACGCCTGCGCCACACCAAAAGATATTCCGGCATGTATGGCACCTTCTGCATCGCGCTTTCCTGGCCGGGCTACTTTGCAGGTGTTGGCAAGATTGCCGGCGTTGATCCCCGCGAGATGCAGAAATCCGATCTCATCGTGATCTGGGGCGGCAATCCGGTGAACACGCAAGTCAACGTGATGACCCATGCCATGAAGGCGCGGAAAGATCGCGGCGCCAAGATTGCCTGCGTGGATATTTATGATACCGGCACCATGAAACAGGCTGATGTGAAAATCCTCATCCGCCCCGGCACCGATGGGGCGCTGGCCTGCGCCATCAACCATGTGCTGTTCAGGGATGGCTACGCCGACCGGCAATATCTCGAAGCCCTTACCGATTGCCCAAAGGAATTTGAGGCGCATCTCAGGACCCGAACGCCGGAATGGGCATCGAAGATTTGCGATATTCCGGTTGCCGAAATTGAGGCCTTTGCAAAACTTATCGGCGAAACCAAACGCACCTTCTTCCGCCTTGGCTACGGTTTTGCCCGTTCGCGCAATGGTGCCGTAAACATGCATGCCGTGAGTTGCATTCCCGCTGTAACGGGCGCCTGGAAATATGAAGGCGGCGGCGCGCTGCATTCCAACAGCGGCATTTACAAATGGAACAAGAAAATGATCGAAGGCACCGATGCCGCCAAGGCAGGTGTGCGGATCATTGATCAAAGCCGCATTGGGCCGGCCTTGCTGGGCGATGCCTATGACCTCGCAGGTGGCCCCCCGGTAAAGGCCATGCTCATCCAGAACACCAATCCGGCATCGGTCGCCCCCGATCAAACCAAAGTAAAGCAGGGACTGGCGCGAGAGGATTTGTTCGTCTGCGTGCATGAGCAATTTATGACCGAGACGGCAAAATTTGCCGATATCGTTTTGCCCGCCACGATGTTCTTGGAACACGATGACGTCTATCAGGGCGGCGGCCACCAGCACATCATGCTTGGCCGCAAGCTGGTGGAAGCACCGGGCGAATGCCGCAGCAATCATGATGTGCTGTGTGATCTCGCCAAGCGCCTTGGTGCCGAGCACGAAGGTTTCACCATGAGTCCCCGCGAACTCATCGACTGGACGTTGCAACATTCCCGCCGCCCCGATTTGCAGAAGCTGGACGAAGAAAACTGGATTGACGTGCAGCCCGATTTTGAAACGGCGCACAATCTCGAAGGCTTCGGCCATGCCGACGGCAAGTTCCATTTCAAGCCCGATTGGGTGAAAGCGGCCTTCCTGTCGCCCCTTGGCGCATTGGGTCCCGTGCATGACATGCCGGAATTTCCTGATCATTGGGAAGCGATTGAGGAAGCAAACGAGGAATACCCCTTCCGTCTCGCCACCAGCCCCGCCCGCACCTTCCTCAATTCCACCTTCAATGAAACACCATCATCGCTGAAGCGCGAAGGCAGGCCGACGCTTTTTGTGCATCCCGTGGATTTGGGTGCGGCAGGAATTGCCGATGGTGACAAGGTAAAAGTGGGCAGCGCACGGGGCGTTGTAACGCTCCACGCCAAGGCCCATGAAGGCCAAAGGCGCGGCGTGCTGATTGCAGAATCAATCTGGCCCAATGACGCCTTTGAGGACGGGCAGGGCATTAACACCTTGACGGGAAGTGATCAGCCAGCTCCTGCGGCGGGCGGCACCTATCATGACAACCGCGTGTGGCTGCGCCCTGCCACATGAATCGGAGATGAACTGCAGGTTCAGGCCGGGCTCATAGAGCCGCGTGTAATTTGGGCTAAGTTAAACGCCTGAAACCCGACGGAGCCCCTATGAAAACCTTGAACGCCCTATCACTGGCTGCCCTTTTGCTTATTTCCTCGTCAGCCATGTCCCGCGCTGATGATCATGATCGTACGGCTCAAACCCAGGCCGCCAGTTCAAACCAGCAAACCTCGGTTCGCCATATCAAACTAAAAATCAGGCCCATGACGCCTCCCAGCCTGACCGCGACTATTCATCAATGATTAACCTTTTCGAGTCCGTTCAAGTGTTTGAAAAGAATCATTTTCCTGGAGTGCAGAATCGCTCCACGGTGCCAGCCATGATCGAATGCCGCATCACAAAACCACAAGCCTGGCTGTTGCTGATGGCTGCCGTGCTGGCACTGGCAACACTGGCTCCCGTGGCTGTCTTGGCGGCTTAAGCCAGCTTCGCAATACGCTCTGTCAGCAGGTCAAAGAGTCCTTGCGCGTCAATTGAACGGCAGACTGTGGCGTTGGGTTTACGGTCCGTCACTTTCCACCAGTCCACAATTGTCATGCCCATGGTTAGCTCTGACTCGCATTCGATGGCCACATTCACATCACGGCTGGTGAATAGTTCGGGCTTCAACAGCCACGCCATGACGCAGGGGTCATGCAGCGGGCCGCCGTCCGTTCCATATTTCTGCTCGTCGAAGCGCTCGAAGAAGTCAAGCAGCGCGGCTGTAGCCGGGCCGGACTTGTTGTTCATGGCGCGGAATTTTTCAATGCGTGCAGCACTGGTCAGGGCCTGATGGGTGCAATCCAGCGGAATAAGCGTGATGGGAATGTCAGCCTCCAACACACAGCGTGCCGCTTGCGGGTCCACATAGATATTGAATTCGGCCGCAGGCGTAACATTGCCGCCCTCAAAGAATCCGCCACCCATTGCCACAATACGTTTGATGCGCGACGCAATGCGTGGCTCGCGGATAAGGGCGAGGGCCACATTCGTCATTGGCCCCAATACGCAAAGTGTCACCGTGTCGGCTTCGCGGCCCATCAGGGTTTCGACGATGAAGTCGACCGCATGCTGCTTCTGCAACGGCATGGCGGGATCAGGCAATACCGGGCCATCAAGCCCGGTGCGGCCATGCACATGCTCTGCCGTTACCAAGGTGCGCAGCAGCGGACGAACGGCACCCGCATATACCTTGATGTCCGGTTTTCCCGCCAACTCGCAAATCTTGCGCGCGTTGATTTCGGTGAGCGCCAAAGGCACGTTTCCCGCCACCGCCGTGATCCCCAAGACCTCAAACTCCGGCGAAGCCAGCGCCAGGAGAATTGCAACCGCGTCGTCCTGGCCGGGGTCGGTGTCGATAATGATCGGAAGGGGTTTGGTCATGTTTAGGCTCGTTTGCGCAGGTGATGGGTAAGCGCCAATGAAATGCAATGGCGCAAGGCATCCTCTGGTAGCCTATCCGCAATGCCAAACACAATGCTTCTATTACCTACAAAATCCATCTCATCCCTGTAGAGCTCTTTGAAATCGTCAATCAGGCCCGACGTGCAAATGAAATAAATGCCATATTTACTTGGCTCATTTCTGATTTGGTCAATTCTGATCGTGCTGCCGCTTCCTGTTTTGGAAGTAAGATAGCTGGGTTGTCCCCAGCGCAACGCTTCTTCCAGTTGCCCCACGCCAGAAGTTTTCTTTGCCACATCAAAAATCATGCTTCGCAACGCTAAAAGCTTGCGCTGAACGGGAAGGGGATAAGCGTTGAAAACAGCTTCAACGCCTGCATCCTTGAACCTAGTTTTCGGCATTTTGCAGTTCCGGATAGAATTTTGAACCCATGCGTTTCAAATAGTCCATGATTTTTGGCAGCGAGCGGATGTATGCGCCGAGTTCTGTTGTGAAATAGGGGGAACTTGCTGAAAGCAAACTCCCAAAGACAGTGGCATCAGCACCGCAAATTTTATCGCCCAGCAAATAGGTATTGTCGCCCAGCAGTGTTGACACGGCGTTGACATCGCCCTTTCCGAGTTCCAGGCGTTCGGCTGTCGAATGCCGTCCCAGGCCCTGCGCCATGAGCATTTTTTTAACTTTGCGGCGAATTATCAAGCGGACGATTGGGCGTATCGGAGCAGGTGCCATGTTGAAGAATTGCCGCGGGCCTTTTTCAAAATTTTCATCAATGAGCCAGCGTTCGTAAACACTCAGAAAATAGAGATGTTCTTCCAGCATCCGCTCAATAGCCCAAGCCTGCGCCAGTTTTCCATCATCATAACCGCCAGTGAAATCTACTTTATATTTTGTCTCAAGGTGCCGCCGGATAAAATGGGAATCGCCAAGCACCAAATCACCGTCTTTGATGTAGGGAACTTTGCCCTTGGGTGCCCCGCTAAAACTCATCGGCTCTTCTTTGTACTCAATACCAGACATTTTCAGCAAAACATCTCCCTTGATAACGAAGGGGCTGGGGTGGGGGAGGTCGAACATTGGGCCGGAAGTGCAAAGCGTGATCATTCTTGTGTCTCCTTATACCAGGTTCTACTACTGCCATGCTGCTGACAGTTTCTGTCAGCAACATTCGATAAAGGAAAAACATGCGCAGAGCCGACCGCCTTTTGCAATTGATCCAAATTCTCCGCCGCCACCGCAGGCCGGTGACCGGGGATGTGATGGCCCATGAGCTGGAAGTTTCGCTCCGCACGGTTTACCGCGATATTTCCACACTGATAACTGACGGAGTTCCCATTCGCGGGGAAGCGGGAGTGGGTTATGTATTGGGTGAAGGCTACGACCTGCCGCCGTTGATGTTCACCACCGATGAGCTTGAAGCTGTGATGCTGGGCCTGCGCTGGGTCATGCGGCGGGGTGATGTGGACCTGTCGCGTGCGGCACAGGACACGGTCGCCAAAATCGGTACCGTGCTGCCCGAAAGGCTGCGGCCTTTCCTGTTTGATGCAGCACTGCTTGTGCCGCCGCGCTATGCCCATGTGCCGGACAAGATTGACGTGGCGCTGTTCCGCGGCGCCATCCGCGAGGGCAAAAAAGTGTCGTTGAATTATCGCGCTGAGGAGGGGGCAGAAACTTCCCGCGTGATTTGGCCAATCGCCGTTTCTTATTTCGATGCCCAGCGCATCATCATCGGCTGGTGCGAATTGCGCCAGGGCTTCCGCTCCTTCCGCACGGATCGCATGCTGGCGATGGACGTATTGAAAGACAAATACCCGGAACGCCGCAAGGTATTGTTAAAGCGCTGGCAGGAGGAAGTGCGGAAGGAAACCGGCCAACCCCAGTTGGATGTGTTCACCTAAGCGCCACCATGGCGAGCGCCTTGGGATACAGCTTATGCTCTTCCACCAGCACGCGCGCGGCCAAGGTTTCGGGCGTGTCACCGGGCAACACGGGAACTTCGGCCTGCGCAATCACGGGGCCTGAATCCAATTCAGCCGAGACATAATGCACACTGCAGCCGTGCACTTTGGCACCATCAGCCAAAGCGCGCGCATGTGTGTGCGTGCCCTTGTAGAGCGGCAGCAGCGAAGGATGAATGTTGATCATGCGGCCCGCCCAGGCCTTGGTCAGGACCGGCGACATGATGCGCATGAAGCCGGCGCAGGCGACAATGTCGAGCCGTTGCGATTGCAGGTAATCATTGAGGGCTGAATCAAATTCTTCCCTCGAAGAAAATTTTTTATGGTCAATGGCGTGCGCTGCAATGTTGTTATCTCGCGCAAATTGCAATCCAGCTGCATCGGGCCGGTTTGAAACAACACAAACAATCTCTGCTGGATAGGCTGGATTGCGCGCGGCTTCCACAAGCGCCGCCATGTTGGATCCGCGCCCGGAAATCAAAACGCCAACGCGCTTGCGGCTCATTGAACGCGTAAACTGCCGGTCGTTGCCACTTGCTCTTCTTTGCCTCTGCGCTTGCGCAAGGAGCCAAGGGTGACAACTTTTTCGCCTGATTTTTTGAGGGATGCGGCTACCGATTTTGCATCTTTCGATTTCACCACCACGATCATGCCAATGCCGCAGTTGAACGTGCGCAGCATTTCGCGCTCCGATGTGCCGCCGATTTCCTGCAGCCAGTTGAACACTGGCAGATAAGGCACGTTGTCCAGATTGATGTCGGCAACCATTCCCTTGGGCAAAACCCGGGGGATGTTTTCAAGAAATCCGCCGCCCGTAATATGCGCCAATGCCTTGATGGATTTGCTCTTGGCAAACACCTTGAGCAAGGGCTTTACATAGATCCGTGTGGGTGTGAGCAATGCTTCGCCGAGGGACTTGCCTGCTGCAAATGGTGCTGGTGCAGCATAGCCAAGCCCGCTCATTTCAACAATCTTGCGAATGAGCGAATAGCCATTCGAATGCGGGCCCGATGAGGCCAGTCCCAAAATCACATCTCCGGCGCCCACATCTTTCGCAGGCAGAATGCGCTTGCGCTCAACCGCACCCACGGCAAATCCTGCGAGGTCATAATCCTTCCCGTGATACATGCCGGGCATTTCTGCTGTCTCACCGCCAATCAGTCCGCAGCCCGCCTGCTTGCAGCCATCGGCAATCCCTGCAATCACGGCACGCGCCTGAGCGACATCAAGCTTCCCTGTAGCAAAATAATCCAGAAAGAAGAGCGGTTCTGCACCTTGCACAATAAGGTCGTTGACTGACATGGCCACCAGATCAATACCAACACCGTGGTGAATGCCAGTTTCAATGGCGACGCGAAGTTTGGTACCCACACCATCATTTGCGGCCACCAGAACCGGGTCCTTGTAGCCACAGGCCTTGAGGTCAAACAGTCCGCCAAAGCCGCCCAGTGCCGAATCAGCGCCTTTGCGCCGTGTGGATTTCGCCAAGGGCTTAATGGCGTCCACCAAGGCGTTGCCTGCCGAAATATCCACGCCCGCATCGGCATAAGTCACGCTGTTTCGTTTTGCTTGTTTGTCGCCACTCATGCCGCTAGTTTGCCCCATTATTCGTGCTAAAAGGCCTCATAGCCCGAAGCGGCGTGGGAATAAAGCGCGTTGGTGAAAAATCACCAGATCAATTGGAGAAGTCGGCGGCATGAACTATCGGAGGATTTGGCTGGTTTTTGCGGCCGCGATGGTCATGCTTGCAAGCCCGTGGCCGGCACTTGCCGGCGGCCCCATCGAAACCAATGTTTTTGCCGTGCAGGGCGTCGATGTCGACGTGACCGATAAGGATGCGACGTCAGCCAAGAACATCGCACTCACCAAGGTTCAGATGAAGGCTATCGTCATGCTAGCCCAGCGGCTGGGCAATGAATCCATGGCGGCTGAAATTGCCAAGATGGAGGCAAAGGATGTTTTGCCCTTGCTCAAGTCGCTGTCGATCGAGCAAGAAAGCACGGGCCCAGGGCGTTACATTGGCAAGTTCACTGTGCGCTTTCTGCCTACCAAAATTTTCAAGCTGTTTGCCGGTTACGGCGTGAATATCGATGTTAACCAGGCCAAGGCGATGCTGGTAATTCCGCTTTGGAAAACGGCTGAGGGAGTTCAGTTGTGGGAAGATAACTTATGGCGCAAGGCATGGCTGGGACTCAATCTGGGGCAAAGCGCAGTTCCCATCATCGTGCCGCTGGGTGATGCTGAAGATTCCGCCGCCGTGACGCGCTGACGACGTTCTCACGCTTAACACGGTCAAACTGGAAACCTTGCGCCGCCGCTACGACGTGCAAACAATCCTTGTGGCCACTGCGGAACCAGCCGAGGGGAATGGCGTGCGTGCCGTGATGACCGGCAGTTCAGAACTGGGGAAGATCAACTTTGATAAGATTTATACTGCTGAGGAAGCTACGTTGGAAAGATCGGCAATTTTGGCTGCCAGCCGTTTTCATGGGGTGATGGTTGATAAGTACAAGTCCGACAGGAAAAAGGCCATGGCCGTCGCGGAGGCCGACAAGGCGCAGCAAGAGGCAAATGTTTCGCGCTCAATTCCAGTGGCCGTTCCTTTCACCAGTCCTTCTGAGTGGAACGGCATTCGTTCCCGCATACTTTCCACACCGGGCGTTATCGGCGTTGATGTTTCGACCCTTGCTGGCAATGGCGCTGTCATTCGGCTAATGTATGTGGGGGATTTACAGACAATGCAGGATTCTATCCAGTCGACGGGCCTTCAAATGACTCAAGTTGGGGGGAGTTGGGTTATCCAACCTTTGTCATAACCTTCCATGAACCTGCCTAACCTGATAACCATTGGCCGCATTCTGCTTGTGCCCTTAACTGTGTGGCTCATCATCTCTGGCGAGTTCGCCTTGTCCTTTGTGGCTTTCGCTGCAGCGGGCATTAGCGATGGCGTGGATGGATTTATCGCCAGGAAATTTAACCAGCGCACGGAACTTGGCTCTTATCTAGATCCCATCGCCGACAAGGCATTGCTGGTTTCAATATATGTTTCCCTGGGTCTCCTGAAATTCCTGCCGGCATGGCTTGTCATCCTCGTGGTGACGCGCGATGTGCTCATTGTCGGAGCCGTTATCCTGGCCTGGATGCTGGACAGGCCGATGCAGGTTGCGCCCTCCATGGCCAGTAAAGTGAATACAGCGGGCCAGATCATCCTCGTGGTGATTGTTTTGGGCATGCTTGCGATGAAGATGAGCCTGGAGCCGATGGTAATGATAGGTTTTGTGGTCGTGGGAATTTTGACCTTTGGTTCGGGTGCTTTATACATGCGGAGCTGGATCAAGCACATGGCCAATGGCAATCAGGAGTAAAGCATCGATATGACCTTGCAGCGGCAAATTGCTTTCTGGTTGATATCGTTCGCCCTGTTCATTCTTGTGCTGTGGCTGTTGAGCCCCATCCTCCTGCCATTTATTGCAGGACTGGTGCTGGCTTATTTCCTGGATCCAATTGCAGATGCACTCGAACGGCTGGGCTTGCCGCGAATTGCCGCAACCCTGCTGATCCTGCTTCTCAGCATACTTGCCATCGTGTTTATTTTGCTGCTCATCGTGCCAATTCTGGGTGATCAGATTGTGAAGCTTGCGAGCGATCTTCCCTCACTTCTGCAGTCACTACTGGCGCGGTTCAATGAGGTGGCGCCACAATGGGTGAAAGACGCCATTGCAAAATCTGGCGCAGATATTCAGGGGGCAATTTCGGACATCGCAGGAAAAGCCGCCGTTTGGATTGTAGCATTGCTGGGCTCTATTTGGTCCGGCGGCATGGCACTCGTCAATCTTGCATCGCTCATGGTGGTAACGCCAATCGTTGCATTCTACTTATTGGCTGACTGGGACCATCTTGTTGCAAAGGTTGATGGCTGGTTGCCGCGCGACCACGCGCATTCAATCCGCGCCATTGCTGGTGATATTGATTCAGCTCTCGCCGGTTTCATCCGAGGGCAAGGCACCGTCTGCCTAACGTTGGGTGTTCTCTATGCCATTGCGCTGACGATAGCCGGCTTGAAATTTGGCCTTGTCATTGGGCTTGTGGCAGGGCTTCTGAGTTTTATTCCTTACGTTGGCGCGCTGATTGGCGGCATATTGGCAATTGGGGTGGGGCTGGTGCAGTTTTGGCCGGACTACGGCAGCATGCTCACGATTGTTGCCATATTTGTGGCGGGTCAGTTCATCGAAGGAAATTTCCTATCACCGAAACTCGTCGGCAGCAGCATTGGTTTGCATCCCGTGTGGTTGATGTTCGCCCTTTTTGCGTTTGGCTATGTCTTTGGCTTTGTAGGTTTGTTGCTGGCCGTTCCGATGGCGGCGGCGGCTGGCGTGCTGGTGCGCTTTGCGCTGAACCAGTATTTGGGAAGCAATCTCTATAAGGGGATTCCGCGCGATATGCCGGAGCCAACACCCATCAAGATCTCCGCTCGCAAAACCTCAAAATGACGGGTCGAAGCCGACAGCTCGCCCTCGAACTTCCCCACCGCCAAGCCTTGGGCCGGGATGATTTTTTAGTGACATCATCCAATGCTGCGGCAGTTGCCCTTGTTGACGATTGGCCAAACTGGCCCGCTCACACGGCATTGATCGTAGGCCCGCCTGGCAGCGGCAAAACCCATCTCGTTGAGGTTTGGCGGCAGAAGTCAAACGCTGCCCGTGTGCTGGCGTCCGACGTGACGGTGGAAAATGCCCCCGCATTGGTTGCAACGGGCGCCGTGGCCATTGAACATACGGGCGCTCCCCATGACGAGCGCGCATTTTTTCACTTGCTGAACCTCGTCAAGCAGCAAAACGGCTTCTGCCTCATCGCATCCTGCACAAGGCCGGAACAATGGAACATCGGGATACCCGATTTGCTGTCGCGGCTTCGCGCGGTGCCAGTTTTGGAAATACTCCCATCAGACGATGCGTTGCTGCGCGGAGTGCTGGTGAAGCTGTTTTTTGACCGGCAGATAAATGCCGACGAATCCATCATCAGTTTCATGCTCGCCCGCATGCCAAGATCACTTGAAGCCGCCCGCCTGCTCGTGGCTGAAATTGACAGACGCGCACTTGAAAAACAGGCCGAAGTCACGCGTCCCTTCGTTGCCAAGGTTTTGGCGGAATTTGCGTCGCCGGAGCTCTTTTCAGATGAAGGGTAGGCCGTAAAACTTAACCTTCACGATTCTGTCATACAGGCTTATTATCGGTTGCGAAAAAGGACCGTAAAATGAACGATATGCCGGTTGCTTCACCGACTGCCATTGGCCTTAATGACCCCAAAAGGTTTTTCAACCGCGAGCTTTCGTGGCTGGGTTTTAACATGCGGGTGCTTGAAGAAGCGCGCAACAAGAACCATCCGCTGTTGGAACGACTGCGCTTCCTCTCGATTTCAGGCAATAACCTTGATGAGTTTTTCATGGTGCGCGTGGCGGGCCTCGTGGGGCAGGTGCGCGAGCAAATCGTTGAAATCAGCGATGATGGCCTGACGCCAGCCGAACAGCTCGAAAAAATCAGGAAGTTCGCACAGGAGCTTATGGCAGAACAGGACCGCCGCTGGCTTCAGCTGAGTGCGGAGCTGAATGAAAATGGCATTGCAATAGTTGACGAACATCACCTGACGAAGGATGAGCACAAGTGGTTGGATAATCGCTTCCTTGAATACATCCTGCCGATCGTTACGCCGATTGCCATTGATCCCGCCCATCCTTTTCCGTTTATCCTCAATCGGGGTTTTATCATCGCGCTGGAGCTGAAGCGCAGGCGCGACAACGGCGTCATGAACGCCATCCTGCCAATTCCGCCGCAGCTTGAACGCTTCTTCCGCTTGCCGGGAACCGCCGCCCGTTTCATCTCGCTCGAAAACATGTTGCGGGTATTCCTGCCGAAACTTTTTCCTGGCTATGACGTGTTGGGCCAGGGCCTGTTTCGCATCATCAGGGATAGCGATATTGAAATTGAGGAAGAAGCCGAGGACCTTGTGCGCGTGTTCGAAAGCGCCCTCAAGCGCCGCCGCCGCGGTTCGGTTATCCGTATGGAAGTTGACGCCGATTGCCCGGTTGGCATTCGGATTTTCATCGCCGACCAGCTTGACGTCACCGAAGATGTAACCGTAACCTGCGAAGGCCTCGTGGGTTACGCTGACACCAAGCAACTCATTCTCGATGAGCGGCCCGACCTCAAGTTTACACCCTATGTTGCCCGCTTTCCTGAACGCGTGCGAGACCACGGCGGCGACTGCTTTGCCGCCATCAGGCAGAAGGATTTTGTCGTTCATCATCCCTACGAGTCATTTGATGTTGTGGTGCAATTCGTGCTGCAGGCGGCTGATGACCCTAATGTGGTGGCGATCAAGCAAACGCTCTATCGCACCTCGAGCAACTCGCCCATCGTTGCGGCTCTTGCCAAGGCGGCGGAGGCTGGCAAATCGGTCATGGCACTCATTGAGCTCAAGGCACGCTTTGATGAGGAAGCCAATATTCAGTGGGCCCGCGATTTGGAGCGCGCTGGCGTCCAGGTCGTCTTTGGTTTCATTGAGCTCAAAACCCATGCCAAGGTTTCCATGGTGGTTCGCCGTGAGGGCGGCGGCATGCGCAGCTATGTGCATTATGGCACTGGCAACTATCACCCGATCACAGCCAAGGTCTATACGGACCTTTCCTTCTTCACCAGCGATCCCGCCCTTTGCCGGGATGCCGCACGCCTGTTCAACTTCATTTCAGGCTATGCCCAGCCGGAAGATCTGGAGAAACTTGCCCTGTCTCCAATAAATCTGAAGTCGCGGCTGCTTCAGCACATTGACGATGAAATTGCTCATGCCAAGGCAGGCAGGCCCGCGCAAATCTGGGGCAAGTTCAATTCACTGGTGGACCCCGGCATTATTGATGCGCTTTACAAGGCAAGTCAGGCTGGCGTTCAGATAGATTTCGTCGTGCGCGGCATTTGTTGCCTGCGCCCCGGAGTGCCTGGCCTTTCGGAAAATATCCGCGTGAAAAGCATCGTCGGGCGTTTCCTGGAACATTCGCGCATCATCTGTTTTGGTGCGGGCCACGGACTTCCCCATGTTAAAGCCAAGGTATACATCGGCTCCGCTGACCTCATGCAACGCAACCTGCACCGTCGTGTGGAAACGCTGATCCCGATCGAAAACCCGACCGTACACGAGCAAATTCAGGACCAGATAATGGTGGTGAATTTCAAGGATAACCAGCAAAGCTGGCAAATCCAGCCTGATGGCTCAGCCAATCGCATTGTTCCAGGGCCAAAAGAAACGCCGTTTAATGCCCATGATTATTTCATGAATAATCCTTCCCTCTCTGGACGCGGACGCTCCCTGAAAGGTAATGTAACTTCAGCAGGCAACCCCAAAGGAAAGTCCAAGGTTCGGAAGTGAGTTGGCATAAAGGCTTTAGAACAGAACCGCCGACCTATCGTCCGGTTGCCGTGGTTGACATCGGCTCGAACTCCGTTCGCCTTGTCGTCTATGACGGCTTGCGCCGTTCGCCCACCCCAGTATTCAACGAAAAAATCCTGTGCGGTCTTGGCAAAGGCGTGGCCATAACCGGTAAGCTTGCCGATGGCGGCATTGCCCGCGCTCTTGCAGCCCTCCGCAGGTTTCGCGCCCTCGCTAAACAGATAGGTGCAAAACAGATTTTCGCCGTAGCAACAGCGGCAGCCCGTGAAGCTTCCAATGGCGAAAAATTCATTGAGCGTGCGGAAGATGCCGTAGGCGTTGGCATTAATATCCTGACCGGCAAGGAAGAGGCGCGTTATGCAGCCTTGGGCGTTATTGCTGGCATCCCCGAAGCTGATGGCATTGTGGGCGATTTGGGCGGTGGCTCCCTTGAGTTGATTGACGTGAAAGAAGGCAAGCTGCGTGACGGAATCACCCTGCCTATTGGCCCGCTGCGTTTGATTGATATGTCCGGTGGCTCAATCGAACGGGCCAAGGTCATTGTCGACGAGTATCTGGAGAAAGCCGCGATCCTTGAGAAGCTGGCTGGCCGCACCTTTTACGCGGTAGGCGGCACGTGGCGAAATTTGGCCAGGCTTCATATGGCGCAAAACAAATACCCGCTGCATGTACTCCATCATTATTCCATGACGCGCAGTCAAGCCGCTGGCGTTGCCGATCTTGTTTCGGGGCTGTCGCCGTCATCGCTCAAGGATGTGCGCGAGGTTTCCAGAAGCCGTTCGGATACACTGCCCTATGGTGCACTGGTGCTTGAACGCTTGCTGGCCAGAAGCAAGGCCACTGACGTGATTGCCTCGGTCTATGGGGTTCGCGAAGGACTGCTTTATTCAAAACTGCCACGCCGCAAAATGGCGTCCGATGCATTGCTGACTTCCTGTTGGGATTTTGCAAGACGTTACGCACGCTCGCCTGAACATGAGTTGGAACTCTGCGATTGGACCGACCAGATTTTCAGCGCAGCCGGCATGAAGGAAAGCGAGCTGGAAAAGCGCTTGCGTTATGCCGCCTGTTTGCTGGCCGACATCGGCTGGCGCGCGCATCCTGATTACCGCGCCGAACGTTCGCTTGGCATGATCTCACAGGCGGCCTTTGTGGGAATTGACCATCCCGGTCGCGTGTTCTTGGCGCTCACTGTATTTTATCGCTATGAGGGCGAGGATATGGGCGATGGTTTGATCAATTTGCTGGATGACAATCAGATTGAGCGTGCCCATTTGCTGAGCTCAATTTTCCGTCTTGCCTATATCCTTTCCGCCGCCATGCCAGGTATGCTGCCGCGCATCGGGTTGAAAATGACGGAAGGAAAAGTGCTGCAACTCATATTGCCGAAAAAGCTGCAGGACTTGATGGGGGAGCGCGTTGAAAAACGCCTTGCCGGATTGGCGGCAGAAATGGGCAGGGTAGCTAAAGTTGTGATTGCGTAATCACAACCCGTCCATCCTTGAAACCGATCATTGCATTGCCGCGCTTGAGTTCGAGCGCCAGATTGCCGAACACTTCGCGCCGCCAGCCGTGCATCAGCGGCACATCGGCATCATCGCTTTCAGCGACGGCCTCGATGTCAGACGTGTTCGCCAGCAGCTTCGGCGCCAACCCTTCGCGCTCACAAACAATCTTCAAAGCGAGCTTTAAAATCTCGGCAGCTGCCTGGGTTGATTCAGATGTTTCATCGCGGCCCCAGTTCGCGTGGGGCAGGGTGGCCGCATCCCGCGCCAAACCTTCTTTCACTGCCTTGATGAGTGCGTCGCCTAATCGCGAATTACCCATTCCCCTCGGAAGAGCGCGCAATTGGCCGAGCGCTTCTTTCGTCTGCGGCATCTGCGTTGCGATTTCGGCAACCGCGTCATCCTTCAGAATACGGTTGCGCGGTACATTCTTTTCCTGCGCTTCCAGCTCGCGCCATCCCGCCACAGCAATAAGGACGCCAAGCTGCTTCTTGGATTTGAGGCGAACCTTGACGCGCTTCCATGCATCTTCAGGTTCGGTGCGATAGGTTTCAATCGATGTAAGAATATCCATTTCCTGGGCAAGCCAGGGTTCACGGCCTGTTGCGTCCAGTTCCTTCTTGAGCGCTTCATAAACGGTGCGCAGGTGCGTGACATCTGAGAGCGCATAGGTAAGCTGCTTGTCGGTCAAGGGCCTCCGCGACCAGTCGGTGAAGCGCGAAGATTTGTCGATCTGGGCCTTGGCCAATTTACGCACGATGGCTTCATAGCTCACTTGGTCGCCAAACCCGCAAACCATGGCAGCGATCTGCGTATCAAACGCTGGGTGCGGCACCGTGCCTGAAAGATGAACCATAATTTCAATATCTTGCCGCGCTGCGTGGAAAATCTTGAGAACGCTCTCGTTTTTCATAAGTGTAAAAAACGGTTTAAGGTCAATGCCTTCAGCCATTGGGTCAATCAAGCCGTTAAGCTCGGCGCCGGCAATCTGGATGAGACAAAGATCCGGCCAGTAGGTTGATTTACGCATGAACTCCGTATCAACCGTTACAAAAACCTCGTCTGCCAAAGCAATGCATAGCGCTTCCAGCGCCTTCGTATCTTTAATGAGTTCCATGGGGCTACCTCGCCAGAGTCGAGGGGCTAGGTCAACCAGAACCGCGTTCGAGCTGGTAAAAATATATTTTATTTAATAATTTCAATATGTTAAAATAAATTCATCAAACTTGGGATTAACTGTCAGGAAAACACCCGCCTGAAGATCGTATCCACATGCTTGGTATGGTAGCCGAGATCGAACAGTGATTTCATCTCCTCAGCAGAGAGATGGGCCGCCACTTCCTCGTCTGCGATCAGCAATTCAAGAAAATTCCCTTCACCGCGCCAAACCGGCATCGCATTGCGTTGCACCGCCGAATAGGATTGCTCGCGGCTCATGCCTTTTTGCGTCAGCGCCAACAAAATGCGCTGCGAATGGATGAGGCCGCCAAGCCGGTCCAGATTGCGCTGCATGTTCTCAGGATAAACCAGCAACTTATCGATCACACCTGTGAGCCGCTTCAAGGCGAAGTCCAAATGGACCGTGGCATCCGGCCCAATGCCACGCTCAACTGACGAATGTGAAATGTCGCGCTCATGCCAAAGCGCTACATTCTCAAGGGCGGGCACGGCAGCTGAGCGCACAAGGCGCGCAAGGCCGGTAAGATTTTCCGTCAGCACTGGATTGCGTTTATGTGGCATGGCGGAAGAGCCCTTTTGGCCGGGCGAGAAAAACTCCTCAACTTCCAAAACTTCCGTGCGCTGCAAATGGCGAATTTCAATCGACAGCCGCTCAATGGAACTTGCCACCACAGCCAGCACCGAGAAAAACATCGCATGACGATCGCGCGGAATAACCTGGGTTGAAACCGGTTCCGGTGAAAGTCCCAGTTTTGCCGCCACGTATTCTTCGACGCGGGGATCAATATTGGCGAAAGTGCCAACGGCACCCGATATGGCGCAGGTCGAAACTTCGAGTTTTGCCGCATCGAGCCGTGCGCGGCAGCGGGTGAACTCTGCATACGCGAAGGCCAGCTTAACGCCAAAGGTGGTGGGTTCGGCATGAATGCCGTGGCTGCGGCCTATGCAGACCGAATTCTTGTGTTCCATGGCGCGCCGCTTCAAAGCCGCCAGCAAACCATCGATATCTGCAATTAGGATATCAGCAGCCCGCACGAGCTGAATATTGAAGCAGGTATCCAGCACGTCAGATGATGTCATGCCCTGATGCACAAAGCGCGCTTCAGGCCCCACGATTTCCGAGAGATGGGTGAGGAAGGCAATCACGTCATGCTTGGTCTCGGCCTCGATCGCGTCAATCCGCGCCACATCAAAAACCGCATTCCCGCCCTTTTCCCATATCTTCGCCGCCGCCGCCTTTGGAACAACGCCAAGTTCAGCCATGGCATCTGCCGCATGGGCCTCAATCTCAAACCAGATACGGAAGCGGGTTTGCGGTTCCCAAATTTGGGTCATTTCAGGTCGGGAATAGCGCGGGATCATGGACTACCTCTTCTCAAGAGGCTGTAACAAATCCCGGCAAAGAGTGCGAGTATTATGTTCAGAATGCCCGGAAAGTGATGATTGTCGTCGTATCCTTTATGCCCGGAATAACTTGCAGCTTCTCGGAAATGAAACGGCCCGTATCCTCGTCATCCTCAAGGTAGAGTTTGACCATGAGATCGTAATTTCCGGCTGTCGAGTAAATCTCCGAGGCGATTTCGGCATCGGCAATAGCTGTTGCAACCGGGTATGATTTGCCAAGCTCACATTTGATTTGGACAAAAACTGCTTTCATGATGACTCGCTTTTAGGGAAAGGGTTGGACCTCAGCATACTTGCCTTGCGCCCATTTGTACCATGCATATCTTGCGTCCTTCACGTCACCCTTGGCATCAAGCGCCAACGGCCCTAGTACCGTGTTCAAGGTGTTTCCGGCCCGCAGCCAATTGCTCAAGCCCCGGCCTTCGAGTGATTTTGTCGCCTGAACCGCCTGTGCAAAGGCTTGCACCGCGGCATAGGCGTGAAGCGTGTAGCCCTCTGGATTATATCCGAAAGCCTGAAACCGGGTGACTGTTGGCTTGGCTGCATCGAGTTTTTGCGGATCTGGCGTGAACGTCACGAGCGAGCCCTCACCGGTCGTTCCGGCCACCGACCAGAACTGTTCCGTCAAAACAGCATCGCCGCCCACCAGAACTGCGGGCGAGGCAAGCTCGCGCAGCTGCCTGATGATGGTGCCGGCTTCGCCAGCAAACCCGCCGACATAGAGGACTTCGGCGTTGGCGCTGAGAATTTTCTGCACGGGTTCGTCATAGTCATTGAGACCGGGCTTGTAGCTTTCAAGTACCGTTTCTTTCACGCCGCCTGCGTTAAGTGCTGACTTGAACATTTTGGCGAGGCCAGCGCCGTAAACCGAGCCATCATTGATGATTGCAACACTCTTTCCCGCGTAAGCCTTGGCGATGGCACGGCCCGCAAAAGCGCCTTGCGCATCATCACGCCCGCAAACCCGGTGCACATTCCATCCGCCCTCATCGGTGAATTTCGGGTTGGTGGAAGAGGGGCTGATCATGATGATCCCCGCAGCCTCATAAATTTTTGCGGCAGCAATGGAAGATCCCGAACAGTAGTGGCCAACCACGAGTTTAACGCCGCGGGTCACCAGCTGGTTGGCAACTTCAATGGCTTGCCGAGGGTCGCAATTGTCATCCTCGGCGGAAAACGCAAGCTGCTCCCCGTTAACGCCGCCCGCAGCGTTTATATCGGCTACCGCAAGTTCAGTTCCCCGCTTCAACTGTTCCCCTAGCGGCGCATATTGCCCCTTCATTGGGCCTATGGTTGCTACGAGGATTTCAGCAAAGGAAGGTGTGCTGAGGAAAGTTAGTATAATAAGGATTTTTCCGAGGATGCGCATATGCCTGTCACTTTTTGCCCCTCTCCCTTGTGGGGAGGGGAAGGGATGGGGGTCTGGTGGTGATGCCGGAGCGACCCCCACCCTTAATCCCTCCCCACAAGGGAGAGGGACACGTAAATGAAGTATCGCCACAAGTCTCACACTTCGCAATAAAAAACCCGCGTGAAACAATCACGCGGGTTCCAATTAAACAAGCCGCAGCTTATTGCAATGATGGGTCTTCAGCGTACTTGCCATCATGGTACTTGTACCAAACGTATTTGGCATCCTTGACGTCGCCCTTGGCATCCAAAGCAATCGTACCGAGAACGGTGTCAAATGGGTTGCCAGCACGCAGCCATTCAGCATTTGCTTTGCTGTCAAATCCCTTGGTTGCTGTTGCTGCGGCGGCAAAAGCCTGGACTGCAGCGTAGGTGTTGAGTGTGTAGCCTTCTGGATCATAACCAGCTGCCTTGAACTTTTCCACAACCGCCTTTGCCTCTGGAAGGTTGCGTGGTTCTGGAGCGAACGTGAAGATCAGGCCTTCGCCGGCGGTACCTGCAATGGTCCAGAACTCAAGAACATTCATGGAATCACCGGAGATGATCTGGGCCTTCAAGCCTTGCTCTGCCATCTGGCGGGCAATAATGCCTTCTTCAGGATGGTAGCCACCGATATAAATGGCCTCAACGCCCGCATCTTTCATCTTGGACACGAGGGCTGTGTAGTCCTTTTCGCCAGCAGTGAATGATTCACTGAGAGCAAGCTTCACGCCACCAGCCTCAAGACCCTTGCGTGTCTCGTCGGCCAGGCCTTTGCCGTAAGCTGACTTGTCATCGATTACAGCAACCTTCTTGCCAGCAAAGTTCTTGAGGATGAATGCTGCAGCAACGGCGCCTTGGGCATCGTCACGACCGCAAACACGCGCAACGTTCCAGCCACCTTCATCGGTGAATTTTGGATTTGTTGAAGATGGCGAGATTTGCAGAATGCCCTCTTCTTCATAAACCTTTGAAGCAGGAATTGAAGAACCTGAGCAGAAATGACCAGCTACGAACTTGACACCCTTGGATGCCATCTGGTTTGCAACGGCCACGGCCTGCTTTGGATCGCAGGCATCGTCACCTATTTCGAGCACAAGCTTTTCGCCATTGATGCCGCCGGCTGCGTTGATGTCAGCAACAGCCATTTCAGCACCGCGCCTCATTTGTTCACCATTTGCTGCAAGCGAGCCCGTGATCGGGCCAACCGTGGCAATGGTGATATCAGCAAGCGCTGTTGAAGCGTTCAATGCTGCAGCGAAGCTGAGTGCAACGCCCGCGAGGATAATTTTCTTCATAAAGTCGTCTCCCTTATTCTTTCTGAATAATTAGTCTTCGGGTTGACATAACCCTTGAGCCACATACTTGCTCAAAGGGGCATGATTGGAAAGGGGAAACAGGTTTCCCCAAGCCAAATTCTGGAATTATGTTTTATTCCTCCAAGTCAGGAGATCCTGACCTTTCGTAAAGCCAGGGATATTGGGTGACCATCTGGCTGACGCGCTTCAGGCGGTAACCCAAATAGGCAAAGCCCATGAGGATGAGTGTGGTGCTGATGAAGTGGGTAAGCGAAAACAGCGGATGTTGGAAGAGCGCAAAATGCAGGAACCGCACGCCCGCGCCCAATGGGATCATGAAAGTGAGGAGTGAGGTAACTGATCGCCAATCCTTGGCCAGCGAACGGCCCGCAAGGAACGCGGCACCGCCACCCAGGATCACGGTCAAGAGGAGAAATACACCGAAGCTGCCTTCCGTAAAAAATGACATGGTCAATGGCCTCCTTCGAGGTAAGCGGCGCGCACCTCGGGACGCGACAGAAGCTCTTTGCCTGTGCCGCTCAGTGTGATCTTGCCGTTCACCATGACATAGGCCCGGTGGGCAAGTTTGAGGGCGTGGAAGGCATTTTGCTCAACCAGGAAAACCGTGAGGCCTTCCTTCTCGTTCAACTCCTTGATGGCATTGAAGATGAGCTTCACGATGAGCGGGGCCAAGCCAAGCGAAGGCTCGTCAAGCAGCAGCAGCCGCGGCCGCGCCATCAGCGCACGGCCAATGGCCAGCATTTGCTGCTCGCCGCCAGAAAGCGTTCCGCCGCGTTGGCCTTGGCGCTTTTCCAGAACCGGAAACATTTTGAAAATGCGCAGCAAATCCGCCTCGAAATATTGCGGATCGGCAACCGTTGCGCCCATTTGAAGGTTTTCCAGCACCGTCATCCGCGGAAAAATACGGCGTCCTTCGGGGGACTGTGAAATGCCCAAACGAATGATCTCGTGGGTGGGCAGGTTGGTTATGTCTTTGCCATCAAAAGTAATGCTGCCGTGGCGGGCGCGGGGTGAGCCGCACAGGGTCATCATCAGCGTGGATTTACCCGCACCGTTCGAACCGATGAGGGTTACGATCTCGCCTTGCTTTACGTCGATGTCGATGCCCTTGAGGGCTTGAATTTTGCCGTAGAAGGCTTGCACACCGCGGGCTGTGAGGAGGGCGCTGGTCATTTGCGGCCCCTGGTCTTTTTCTTGGCAGGCATTGCTTTTTTGTGCGGAGTTGCCGTCTTGGAGGGAGTTGTTTTGGCAACGGCTGCGGCTCTCTTCGCCGGCACAGGTTTAACTACCGGGGTTACAGTCTTGGCCGAAGCCGCCGCGGCTATTTGCATAACTTCTGGCGCCACATCAGCTGCCTCTTCTTCGTCTTCCACACCAAGGTAGGCGCGGATAACTGCGGGATCATTGCGCACGTCGGCGGGCGAACCATCGGAAATTTTCTGGCCATAATCCAGAACCACAATGTGATCGGAAATGCCCATGACAACGCTCATGTCGTGCTCGATCAGCAGAATGGCCACGTCATGTTCCCTGCGAATGTTGAGCAGCAGTTTGTTCAGCTCTTCGGACTCGCGGGGGTTAAGGCCAGCAGCAGGTTCATCAAGGCACAGCAGCAGGGGGTCCGTGCACATGGCGCGGGCGATTTCCAGCCGGCGTTGGTCGCCGTAAGGCAAATCGCCAGCCGGATCATCGGCGCGGTCAATCAGGTTGATCTTGTTCAGCCAATATTTGGCTTTTTCAATCGCGGCGTCTTCCGCCTTCTTGTAGACGGGGCTTCCAAAGATACCGGCAATCGTAAAGCCTGACGCCACCATCAGCGTGTTGTGCTGGGCCACCATGAGGTTTTCCAGAACGGTCATGCCAGGGAAGAGGCGGATGTTCTGGAAGGTGCGGGCAACCTTCGCATGACGCGTAATCAAGAAATCATCCATGCGTTCCAGCAGGAACTCCTTGCCATCGGGATGGCGCAGATTGATCATGCCTTCCGATGGCTTGTAAAAGCCCGTGATGCAGTTGAACACGGTAGTCTTGCCCGCACCGTTGGGGCCGATCAAAGCCGTGATTTCTTTCCGAGCCGCACTGAACGACAATTCCGCAATGGCCGTCAATCCGCCAAAGCGCATCGTAAGCCGCTCCACCTGGAGCACGGCGTTTGTTTCCCAGTTCGTCATCAGCCGTGCCCCTGCGAAACCAGGTCACCAGAAACGGCTTTTTTCTCCTTGAGATAAACCGTGGGGTCCCGCTTGGTAACGAAACCACGCGGCCTGAATCGCATCATCAGCACCATGGCCAGGCCAACGGCCAGCATGCGGAACTGGATAGGGTCCGTTCCTTGGGGCAGCACTGCCTTGAGGAAGTTCATTTCGCGGAAAAGTTCAAACGAACCCATGATGGCGATTGCGGCGAAAACGATGCCAATTTGAGAGCCCAAACCACCAAGCACGACGATTGCGAGGATAATGGCTGACTCAAGAAATACAAACGACTCTGGGGAAACAAAGCCCTGACGCGCGGCAAAAAAGCTGCCAGCAAAGCCGCCAAACATGGCGCCGATGGCAAACGCCGTGAGTTTGGTATTCGTTGTGTTGATGCCGAGGGCGCGACAGGCAATTTCATCTTCGCGCAAGGCTTCCCAGGCGCGCCCGATAGGCAAGCGGCGCAGGCGGTTGGTAACTACAAAGGTAAGAAGCGCCAGCGCAAGAATGACGTAATAGAGAAAAATATAAAAATGAATGCGGTTGTATTCGAGGCCGAAGAATGCCGCAAAGCCGCCCGGATCATCCTTGAACGGCAAGCCGAAGAATGTGGCCTTCGGCACAATGATGCCCTGCGGGCCATTGGTGAAGGCAAACCAGTTCACCAGCACCAGTCTTATGATTTCACCGAACGCCAGGGTTACGATGGCCAAATAATCCCCGCGCAATCGCAGCACGGGAAAACCGAGAATAACCCCCCATGTCGCCGCCAATAATCCGGCAAGTGGAAAAGTTAAATAGAAAGCCCAAGGTACGACGCCTGCACCAAACCACTCCGGCAAATAAATTGTGGAGAGAAGCGCATAGGCATAGGCACCAACAGCGTAGAACGCGACGTAGCCCAAATCCAGAAGGCCCGCGAGGCCAACCACAATATTCAATCCCCAGCCCAGCATCACATAGGTCAAAACATAAATCGCAAGATCGATGATGCGTTTGTCGCTCATTGGAAACATATGCGCCACAAATGGCAAGATAAGCGCAATCACCAACATGATGGGGCCGATATATTTACCGATGTTCGACAAAAACGTAGGCGCGGAAATTGCGGCTTTTGCGGGCTTGGCTGTCTCAATGCGGTTCCACACAAAAAGATGGAACAGCAGTCGGCCGAGAACAACAATTGCAGCCAGTGAAAACACCAAGGGCCAACGGGAGGAATACGTGAGGGAGCCCTGATCGAGGGTGGTCTTGAACGCAACAATCGGCGTGAGAATGAGGAACGTGATGATGCCTGAACCGACAACGTCCTTTATGATGGCCGCCCAGTCATAGGGCCGTGTCGTTGGAGGATTTTCAAGTGATGACATGTTTTAAACCTTCTCAACAGCCGGCTTGCCGAGCAAGCCTTGCGGCAGGAAAATCAATACGATGACGAGCAGCGTGAAGGCTGCCACGTCTTTGTACTCGACAGTGAAATAGGCTGACCACATCACTTCCACGAGCCCTATAATCAGCCCGCCGAGCATGGCGCCCGGAATTGAGCCAATGCCGCCAAGCACTGCTGCCGTGAAGGCCTTGATGCCGGCGAGGAAGCCCACGAAGAAGTCTGTCGAACCATAATAGAGCAGGAACAGGATGCCCGCGAATGCGGCAAGGGCTGCACCCATGATGAAGGTAATCGAAATTGTGCGGTCAACGTCAATGCCGATGAGCGAGGCCATCTTCATGTCCTGTTCGCAGGAACGCTGCGCTCTTCCCAGCGCTGTGCGCTGAATCAACATCGTGAAGATCGCCATCAGGACAAGGGTTGAAATGATGATGATGATTTGCATGTTTGATATACGCACGATGAATTCGCCATTCTCGCTGGCGCGGTGCATGATTTCAAATCCGCCATCGATTATGGGATGAATGGGTTTAGGGCGGCCTTCCTGGGCAACACGCACAAATTCCTGCAGCACGATGGACATTCCAATGGCAGAAATCAGGGGCGCCAAGCGGAAAGAGCCGCGCAAGGGCTTATAGGCCAGCCGCTCAATGGACCAGTTATAGGCCGCAGCGATAATCATGGCGATGACCACGATGAGCGCCAAAGCCAGAATAAGCATGAAGGCTCCGGTACCGCCGGTAACGCCAAAGGCAAGAATGACAATGAAGGCAACGATGCTACCCACCATGAACACGTCGCCGTGGGCAAAATTGATCATGCCGATGATGCCGTAAACCATCGTATAACCGATGGCGATAAGGCCATAGATTGACCCCAGTGTAATTCCATTAATGAGCTGTTGGAGAAAGTACTCCATACGCGCCCCCCTTTTATTTATCTATGTTCACAGCGCATAAGGTGGCCGCGTTTTCATTGGTAATCGTATTAAAGACTTCCAAAATTGAATACAAGCCACAATTAAAAGGCGGATTATCGCGCAGCAAATATTGCGATGCAAAATAAAGCTTGACCCTATATCGCTTTGATATATAGCTGCCCTATATCGCATCGTTATATATCGGGTTGTCATAACTATGAATGTTAGAACACTTTGCCTGGGCATTCTCTCGCTTCAGGAATTGTCAGGCTACGAGATCAAAAAGGACGTTGAAGAGGGCCTCTTCAGCCACTTCATTGATGCGAGCTACGGCTCGATTTATCCCGCCCTGAATCAACTTGCCGTTGAAGGATTTGTCACTGCCCGTGCTGAGGAGCAAACCGGAAAGCCGGATAAAAAGGTCTATTGCATCACGGAGGCTGGCAAAAACGCGCTGGCCAAAGCCATTTCAGTTCTCCCAGCGAAAGACAAATACAAGTCTGAGTTTCTTTTTCAGATGCTTCTTAAAGACTACATGAGCCCCGATATGATGTTGGTTGTCATTCAAAAACAACTGGATGATCTTCATGAAGACCTCTCGCGTATTGCTGAATGCAGTCAGGGGAATGAGGCGCAAGGGAACGGCGCACGGTTTGTGGGCGAATATGGCAATGCCGTGCTGACAGCTGGTGTCAAATGCCTGGAATATAAGAAGGCGGAACTGTTGCAGCAAATGGCTGCACAGGCTGCGGAATAGTTTGGAGAACATAAAAGATGCGTAAATCCTATATTTGGGCGACTGCTATCACGTTTGGTCTGGGCCTTTGGATGGCTTCGCCATATTTGATGGGTGCGCCAGCCACCGAAGAAGCTGTGCATAATGGCACGGCTGAGCCCGCAGCCGCCGCCAAACTTTTTCAGGTGCGCGTAAAGACATTTACCGCCGTTCCGCGCATCGCTGTCGTGACAGCAAATGGCATAACCGCCGCGTCCAAGCGCGTCGAGGTCCGTGCCCGCACCAATGGCACGATCATGGAGTCGCTTTTCACGCAAGGCCAGAACGTGAAGGAAGGCGATGTGCTGTGCAAACTCGACATGGCCAGCCGTGAATTTGACATGGCGCAGGCCAAAGCGTCTCTTGAAAGTGCCGAACGCGATTACCAGGCCACGCAGAAACTTGTAAAAAATTCCTACGCGACCGAATTGAAGCTTTGGTCTGATAAGGCAAGGCTGGACATGGCGAAATCGACTTTGGCCAAAATCGAAAACGATCTCGCCTATGTTGACATCAAGGCCCCCGTGAATGGCGTCTTGATTGAAAAACCAACAGAAGCCGGGAACCTGCTTGATGTGGGCGGTTTGTGCGCAACCATCAGCACATTGGACCCGCTGCTCATAGCGGTACAGATAAGCGAGACCTACATTCCCTATGTTGTTGAAGGCATGACAGCGAAAGCAAGACTTGCGACTGGCGAAGAAGTTGAAGGGAAAGTCCGCTTCATTTCCAAGACCGCAGAAGTCACAACCCGTACTTTCCGCGTTGAGCTGGAAGTTCCGAATCCCGGGGATAAAATGCGCGAAGGCGTGACCGCTGTGCTCTCCGTCGCCCTGCCGCCGCAGATGGCTCAGAAGTTGCCTGGTTCAGTTTTGATACTGGATGATGCAGGCCGCTTCGGCGTGCGCGCCCTGAATGCGGACAACACGACGAAGTTCGTGCCCGTTGATGTTATTGCCCAGGAAATGGATGGCATGTGGGTGACAGGGTTGGACACCAGTGTAAAGCTCGTAACTGTCGGCCAGTCTTACGTGCGGGACGGCGAAAAAGTGGAACCCGTTGTTGAAACTGCAGAGGCAACCCCATGATTGGCTGGCTTGATAATATTCTCCACAGGCCGCGCGCGGTTTTATCTGCCATGCTTGTGCTGGTGGTTGCGGGCCTCTTTGCCTACATCACCATTCCGAAGGAAAGCAATCCGGATATCACCATTCCGGTGTTTTATGTTTCAACCAGCCTGTCTGGCATTTCGCCGCAGGACGCTGAACGCCTGCTGATAAAGCCCATTGAAGTGAAGCTGCGTGGCCTCGAAGGCCTGAAGCAGATCACGTCGATCGCTTCCGAAGGCCACGCGGCCGTCATTGTCGAATTTGAATCGGATGTAGATATCGAGGCAGCCTCACGCGACGTGCGCGAAAAGGTTGACCAGGCCGCACCTGAATTGCCGACCGATGCAAATACACCAACGATCACCGAAATCAATTTCAGCCTGCAGCCTACCATTCTGGTTGCCGTGTCGGGCGACGTGCCTGAGCGCACGCTTGATGCCAAGGCCAAGGATTTGCAGGACGCCATTGAGCGCATCCCAAGCGTTCTTTCCGCCAATCTTACAGGCCAGCGCGACGAGGTGTTGGAAATCATTGTCAACAAGCAGCGGCTTGAATCCTACGGCCTCGCACCGTCGGACATTTATAACATCGTATCGCGCAACAACCTTTTGGTTGCCGCGGGTTCTGCCGAGAGCAGCACCGGGCGCTTCAGCGTAAAGGTCCCGGGCCTTGTGCAATCGGCAACTGATTTACTGCGCCTTCCTGTTAAAACTTTCAACGGCACCGTGGTGACGCTGCAGGACGTGGCTGATGTGCGCCGCACCTTCGAGGACCGCACGCGCTACGCGCTTTATAATGGCAGGCCCGCCATCACCATTGAGGTGGTAAAGCGCCAAGGCACCAACATTATCGAGAACAATGCCGAAGTTCGCAAAGTCACCGAGGCAATGCTCAAAACCTGGCCCAGCGCCATGCATGTTGACTATTCCCTCGACCAGTCCAACACCATCAAGGACGTCATCCAGTCGCTTGAAGATGCCGTTATCCTTGCCATTATTCTCGTGATGGTGCTGGTTGTGGCAGCTCTTGGCGTGCGGTCCGGCATCCTCGTTGGCATCTCCATCCCGACCTCGTTCCTCATCGGCTTCTTCGTCATCGCCATGATGGGTTACACCGTCAACATCATGATCATGTTCGGCCTTATCCTGTCCGTGGGCATTCTGGTTGACGGGTCAATTGTACTTGCTGAATACGCTGACCGCAAAATGGCCGAAGGCCTTAAACCGCAGGACGCCTATATCGCGGCAGCCAAGCGCATGTTCTGGCCTATCGTTTCCTCGATGGCCACTACAATTGCCGCCTTCATTCCGTTGCTGTTCTGGCCCGGCATCGCCGGTGAATTCATGAGTTATTTGCCGGTAACCGTGATCACGGTCCTGGCCGCATCGCTGGTTACCGCCATGGTCTTTGTGCCAGCCGTAGGTTTCTTCATCGGCAAGACCGACAAGGAAACCATGGAACAGTTCGGTCATTTCGCTGACGATGAAAAGGCCGACTTCCGCAAGATGAAAGGCCTCACCGGACTTTATCTCCGTTTTATTGAACGCATCATCCGCCATCCCATTCTGGTCGGCATGGCTGTGTTAAGTTTGATGGGCGGCATTGTCGCGACATTCGCCACACATCCCACAGGCGTTGAATTCTTTGTGGATACTGAGCCTGAGCAGGTGAACGTTTACGTGCGCGCCCGCGGCAACCTGGGCTCGCCCCAGCAGCTTGCCATCACCCGCGAAGTTGAAGGGCTTGTGCTCAAGGTTGACGGCATCAAAACCTACTCGACCTATGCCGGCCCCAAGGGCAATAACGGCGCCTTCGGCGACAACGACGTGCCCGCCGATGTCATTGGCCAGATCCAGCTTGAATTGCAGCCCGTGGGCAGCCGCAAGCCCTGGAAAGAAATGAACAAGGAGCTTGATGCGGCCGTGGCAAGCGTTCCCGGTGCAATCGTCGAAGTGCGCCCGCTTGAAGGCGGCCCGCCTTCCGGCAAGGACATCCGCTTGCAGATTACCGCCGCAAACCGTGATGCGGCGTTCGAGGCGGCCCACCGCATTGAAGACCACATGATCAACGGCATGAAAGGCATTCAGGATATCGACGATGACCTGCCATTGCCCGGCTATGACTGGACTCTGACGGTTGACCGTGAAAATGCTGGCCGCTTTGGCGCCGACATTCTTTCCGCTGGCACGCTCGTGCAGCTTGCCACGACCGGTGCCAAGGTGGGCTCTTACCGCCCCGATGACAGCGAAGACGAAATTGATATCCGCGTCCGCCTGCCGGAAAACGAACGCTCAATCACCGCCGTGCAGGACATGAAACTCACAACGCCTGTGGGCCTTGTACCCATGTCGAATTTTGTGACGTCAAAGGCTGTGCCGCTGGTCAACGTGCTTTATCGCTTCGATGGCGTCCCTTCCATTTTCGTAAAGGCCAACGTGGCGCCCGGCATGTTCGCAACCGACAAGGTTGCCGAGCTGGAAAAATGGCTTGGCGAGCAGAAATGGGGCGATGGCGTTGTCTTCAAGTTCCGCGGTGCGGACGAAGACCAGCAGAAGTCGTCCGAGTTCCTGGTGAAGGCGCTGATTGCATCAATCTTCATGATGTTCATGATCCTGATCGTGCAATACAACAGTTTCTATCACGTGCTGATCACGCTTTCGACGGTTGTCATGTCAACGGTTGGCGTCATGCTCGGCATGCTGGTTACGGGGCAATACTTCTCCGTCATTATGACAGGAACAGGTGTTATCGCGCTGATCGGCGTGGTGGTGAGCCACTCGATTGTGTTGATTGATACGTTCCACCGCCTAAGAGATGCGGGCCAGAACGGCGTTGAAGCGGCCATCCGCACTTGCTCGCAGCGCATGCGGCCCGTGTTGCTGACATCCGTCACCGCCATGCTCGGCCTCCTGCCGCTGATGTTTGAGTTGAACGTGAATTTCTTCACGCGCCATATCGCCGTCGGCAGCATGACCAGCGCCTGGTGGGTTCACTTGTCAACCGCCATGGTCTTCGGCCTGTTGCTGGCAACCGTGCTCACGCTGATCATGACGCCCGTTCTCCTGGCCGCCCCCACGGTGTTCCGCGAAAACCGTGCCATTCGGCATGAAAAGCGGGCGGCAAGGAAAGCCGCTAAAGTGAATAAGGCTGATAGGCCAGTGGCGGAAAGCGACAACGATGCCGATGAGCCGCCCATGAAGCAGGCGGCAGAGTAGTAATCAGCTTAAGCTGTTCAGGGCCTTGGATAAGCGAGTCATTGCTTTTTCGAGGTCCTGTTCGCTTGCCGCAAACGAAAGCCGGATTGACGTTGCCGCGCCAAAAGCGGTGCCCGGCACAACAGCGACGCCATGACTTTCCAGCAGCCAGTCGCAGAGTTGTTCGGGCGTATCCAGTACATGATTTCCCGCCTTCCTGCCCAGCAGCGCTGAAACATCCGGCAGGGCATAGAACGTGGCAGGAATGGCGCCGATTTCCACGCCATTGATGTGGCGCAGTGCCTCCAGCACCATGTCGCGGCGGTTTTTGTAGCGCTGCCGCATGGCCTCAACCGCATCACGCGGGCCCTCAAGCGCCTCAATCGCAGCACGTTGCACGAATTGGTTGGCGCCCGTCGTAATCGTGCTTTGAATGCGTGCCATCGCTTTGGCTATGGGTTCAACTGCTGCCGCGTACCCCAGCCGCCACCCCGTCATGGCAAAGCCCTTGGAAAAGCCATTCACCGTAATCGTTCGCTCACGCATGCCGGGCAACGCGCCGATTGACAGCATTTCGCCTTCAAAAATGATGTACTCATAAATTTCGTCGGACAGCACCATCATCTGCGGGTGTGCCAACACAACAGCGGCAATCTTTTCAAGCTCGGCCTTGGACCACACGGCCCCGCTGGGATTGCAAGGTGAATTCAATACCAGCAATTTGGTGCGGGGCGTTACAGCAGCGGCAATGCTGGCAGCTGGAACCTTGTAATTTTCGCTGATGTCGGAATAGAGGACAACCGGAACACCGCCGGCAAAGCGCACAGCGGTTTCATAGGACACCCAGAACGGCGCCAGCATGATTACTTCATCACCCTGGTCAATCAGCGCAAGAATGGCATTGGCAATGGCCTGCTTGGCGCCATTGGTCATCACGATTTCGGCAGCCGAATAATCGAGATGATTTTCGGCCTTCAGCTTTTTGGAAACCGCAGTTTTCAATTCCGGGATGCCGGCTACGGGTGAATAATGCGTGAAGCCGGCTTTCATGGCAGCTGTCGCTGCGTGTTGGATATTGTCCGGCGTGTCAAAATCCGGCTCGCCGACGGTGAGGCTGACAACATCATGACCAGCGCTGCGGAGATCGCGTGATTTCTGTGCCATGCGGATAATGGCACCCTCATCGGCGGCATTGGTGCGGGCAACAAGCAGGGAGGCGGGATCAAATTTTGTCATGCCTCACGATATGCCATGCTGGGCTTGCCGCGTCGAGACTTCACAGGCATAAGGGCCCCATGAAAAAGCTCATCATCATTGCTTCGGGCCTGGCGCTACTGACGGGCTGTGCCACCAAACAAAAAGTGGATATCACGCGAAAGGCACCAGCGCAGGTGCAAACAAAATCACGCTCTGAGCCAATTTTTTACAATGGCAAAAACTACCAGCTGGATTACGACTTTAACGAAACCCAAAGCGTGTTTGACGTGAAGGTATCGGGCCTAGGCCCCAAACAGCAAAAAGACGCGACAAACATTGCCACGTCTTCTCTGGCCTATTTTGCCTGCCCCGATGGCCAGCGCGGAAAAATCCAGGGTGCCCCAGCCTATGTTGAAGGCAAATGGGCTCTGCAGGCCAAGTGCGGATAAGCGGGTGAGGCGCCGAATACCCCACCCGCAATCTCAGTCTAGGCTCTCATTTTTTCCCAGTTTGCGCTCGGCTGCAACGTGAGCGCAGCGGTCCGACGAACAAAATCCTGAATGCGGCGGATCGTGCTCATCACAGTGAACATCCCTAGCCACGCAACAAGAACACAAAAAGCATAGACCGTGAGGATACCCCAAATCGGCGTTACATAGTTGAGCTCACTTGCCTTGCCCAGCACGAATGGCAGCGTCCATGACACCAAGGACACGCTGCCCAAAAATGTCATGCCGACCACTTGCTTGGTAGTGGCATTGTCAAAAAGCCGGGTGCCGAGGGAGCTTCGCAAGAGCGGCAAAACCAGTTTGTGCACCAACACACCGTTAACTGTCAGCATCATCACGATTATAACCTTGGCCCAAAGTTTTGGGTTTGTAATAAATTCCGGATGCGCCAACGTGTTGACCCAGATAAGCGCGATACCACTCACCCACAGTATGACCAAGCCTGCTGTTACGATGTGCGAAAGAAATTTTGCCTGGTGAATCGTGTAGGCACTTACGGGGCGGATGACACCACGTGTAAAGATGGTGGTATCGGCAAGTATAGCACCGCCAAGGCCCATGACGAGGCCCATAAGATGGGTAATTTTCAAAATAGTTAAAAGACTTAAAATATGCATTCTAGGTTCCGATCATTTATTTTGGTAGCGAGCGTTGTTGAATGAAAGCGAAACCGGCATACGCCGCATCGTGCAAGGCTACTTGAGCCTCAGACCCCAAATTTGAAGGGCCTACTTCGCTAAGATTGCTAGTTATCGGACTTTACGGCTGACGGAACTGTGATAGGGTCCGTCAGCGTATTGTTATTTAATTTCCCGGCCTCAACATCGAATTATTATCAAATCTGACAACAAATATTTTGACGCTGTCATCCCAACTGCCGATCAATCCAGTCGCGTGTCCTGAAATATCTTCCAATCCACGGAAGGAACCAGGTGTTGCCAGTATAAAGGGGGTGGCTTGGAAATTTGGGCTGATCGAAAGCACACACACGATTATTTTTGCCCGCCACTTTGCGCGCAGTTTGCTGCCCAAGATATGTCATCATGGCAATGCCAGAACCATTGCAACCAAGTGCATAATGCAGGTTCTCAAATTTTCCCATATGCGGCAGTTCGTCCAAAGTGAAGGCCACATTGCCCGTCCAAGCGTGGGTGATTTTCGTGCCCCTCAGCTGTGGAAAACGATCCGCCATAAAGCGATAGAGAATGGGTGCGGTTTCCGTGGGGTCCGTATGCCCAAACTTTGCGCGGCCGCCGAAAATCATGCGCTTGCCGTCAGGCGACAGGCGGTAGTAGGTGAGTACACGGCGGGTGTCGGATATGGCGCGGTTCTTGGGGCTGAGCGATGCAGCAAGTTCAGCGGGGAGCTCTTCCGTTGCAATGATATAGGAGCCCACGGGCACAACCCGGCGCTTGAATTGCGGGGTGATATCACCCGTATAGCCGTTGGTGGCGACGATAACATCGCCTGCCGAAATGCTGCCGCGCGGGGTTTCAACATTCCAGCCTGTTGCCGTTTCAGTGAGTTTTGTAACGGGCGTCTTGGATGCAATCTTCACGCCACGGTTGGTACAGATATCCAGCAAGCCTTTGAAATAAAGGGCAGGGTGGAGATGTGCCGATCGCGCCACCACCATGCCGCCGCGATAATAGTCCGAGCCGATTTCTTCACGCTGGCGCTCTGGTGGCACAAGATAACAGCCGGAATCTGACGCCGCATTAAGCGCTGCAACTTTTTTCGCCATCTCATCAAAGTGGCTCTTGCACCATGCCCCCAGGAAGTAGCCGGATTTGGTCCAGCCGCAATCAATCCTCTCGCGCGCGATCAGGTCTTCAATCAGCGTGAAAGCATCAGCCGCATCGGCCAAATAGGGTGCTGCCTGTTCGGCAGGCATGGGCTTGGACAGATAGCGCTTGCCCACATTGGCTCCGCTTGAAACCATGCCGCCATTGCGCGTGGAGCCGCCAAAGCCCGGTTCATTGGCATCCAGCACCACGCAATCCAGGCCTTGTGCCGTGAGTTCAAGGGCGGCGGAAAGGCCTGCATAGCCCGCTCCCACGATGACGACCCGCGCTTCCCGCGGCAGCGATATTTCAGGCAGCGCCGTGGGGCGGTGAGCCTCCCACCAGAACGGGGCGGCTTTGAAGTCTTTATGGAAAATTGCGGTGTTCATCGTCAAATCCTAGATTGGGGAACTCCCGCATTGCAAGTGGGCAACGCTTTCGGAAAAGTGATGACACCATGCGGTTAATACCCTCGACGGCCTGTTCCCAATCCTCTAACAAAGATGCCAAATCAGCTTTTGAGGGAAGTATGACGATGGTGGGTACAGTGCGTTTCAGGATGGCTATTGTTGCAGCCGTGTTTTCTTTCCTCATCGCCCCCAGCGCCGCTTTTGCCACCAAAGTCCTGATAACTATCAACAAAGTCAGCCAGAAGATGACGGTTGAAGTTGATGGCGACCGTGAATTTGTCTGGCCCGTTTCAACGGGCGCCCCGGGCTATGATACGCCAAGCGGCACCTACCGCCCCTTCCGCATGGAGAAAGACCATTTCTCCAAGGAATGGGACGATGCGCCGATGCCCCATTCCATGTTTTTCACCAGCCGTGGCCATGCCATTCACGGCAGCATGTATGTCAAAAGCCTTGGCCGCCGCGCCTCCCATGGCTGCGTGCGTTTGGCGCCCGCCAACGCGGCCAAGCTGTTTTCAATTGTCAGCAAGGCGGGAACCCAGAACACAACGATTGTCCTTAAAGGCGGCTTCTTTGATCAGGGTCGCTTTGAGGATTTTGACATCGGGGACAAAACCAGGAAACTGAGGAGAAAGCTGAAGAAGGGCTTCTTCTTCCTTGGCAACACGCTGGACGGCTCGTCGTTATAGTTCCGCCACCCCTAAAAACTTGACAAATCATGGTGCCCGTGCGCTTTTCCGCGCGGAATTGAAGGATTTGAACCATGATGCACGCCTATCGCAGCCATAAATGCGGCGATCTCAGAATTGACCACGCTGGCGAGAGCGTGAGGCTGTCCGGCTGGGTGCACCGCGTGCGTGACCATGGCGGCCTGCTGTTCATCGATCTGCGCGATCATTATGGGCTCACGCAAATCGTCATTGACCCCGCTTCGCCCGCTTTCAAGGTGGCTGAAAAGCTGCGCTCGGAATGGGTGGTGCGGGTTGATGGAACCGTGCGCCCACGCCTTGCTGGAACCGAGAACAACAATCTTCCCACCGGTCTCATTGAAATTGCAGCTAGAGAAATCATGGTTCATTCCGAGGCCAAGGAATTGCCGCTGCCGGTGTTCGGCGATACGGAATATCCGGAAGACATACGCCTGAAGTACCGCTTCCTTGACCTTCGCCGCGACCGCATTCACGGCAACATCATGAAGCGCGGCGCGATTATTGACTCACTTCGCAGCCGCATGAAGGGGCAGGGGTTCTTTGAATTCCAGACGCCCATTCTTACCGCATCGTCACCTGAAGGGGCGCGTGATTATCTGGTGCCCAGCCGGGTTCATCCCGGCAAGTTTTATGCGCTGCCGCAAGCGCCACAGCAGTTCAAGCAACTGTTGATGATGTCGGGCTTTGACCGCTACTTCCAGATCGCCCCGTGCTTCAGGGATGAAGACGCGCGCGCCGACCGTTCACCCGGCGAGTTCTACCAGCTCGATATTGAAATGAGTTTTGTGACGCAGGAAGACGTGTTCAATGCGGTTGAACCCGTGCTGCGCGGCGTATTCGAGGAATTCGGCGGCGGGCTTCCCGTCACCCAAAAATTTCCCCACATCGCCTTCAAGGATTCCGTCCGCTGGTACGGAACCGACAAGCCTGACCTGCGCAATCCTATCAAGATGCAGGATGTCACCGAACATTTTGCTGGCTCCGGCTTCAAAGTGTTTGCGGGCATGATTGCGAGCGATCCTAAAGTTGAAGTCTGGGCCATCCCCGCGCCCAAGGGCGGCTCACGCGCTTTCTGCGACCGCATGAATTCCTGGGCGCAAAGCAAGGCCAACCCGGACTTGGATATATTATGTTTACTCCTGCAGAGATTGGCCAAGAAGCCGTCAGTGCCTGGCCACGATGAGGGACGAGGTCCAATTGCAAAAAATATTGAGCCCATGGACGAACTCGCAAGCATCGGACAGACAACTAGCATTGCCTCGAAATTGACGATGCCGCTTTCTTCGTGGCTGGCGTGCCAGCGAAATTTTATAAATTTGCCGGCGAAGCCCGCACCAAGACTGGCGATGAACTCGGCTTCATCGCCAAGGACAAGTTCGACTTCTGCTGGATCGTTGATTTCCCCATGTATGAGTGGAATGAGGACGACAAGAAGGTGGATTTCTCGCACAACCCTTTCTCAATGCCGCAGGGCGGGTTGGAAGCGCTGGAAACGCAGGACCCTCTCACCATCAATGCCTATCAGTATGATATCGTATGCAACGGCGTGGAGCTGTCTTCAGGTGCCATCCGTAACCATCGGCCCGACATCATGAAGAAGGCCTTCGAGATCGCGGGTTATCCGGAAGAGGTTATCCTGGAAAAGTTTGGCGGCATGTACCGCGCCTTCCAGTATGGCGCACCGCCCCACGGCGGCATTGCGCCGGGCGTGGACCGTATCGTGATGCTTCTGTGCAATGAACCCAACATCCGTGAAGTGGTGCTGTTTCCGATGAACCAGCAGGCCGAAGATTTGTTGATGGGCGCTCCTTCAGAAGCAACGCCGAAACAATTGAGAGAGCTTCACATCCGGCTGAACCTGCCGGAAGTGTAACCCTCCACAAAAGAAGATGCCCGCGCCAAGCGCGGGCATGATGAAATGGGTTAGGGCTTCTCAATCATTCGCCGTAACCGTAACTCCCAGCAAATCAATCGCTGCTGCCGGATTATTCGGATCAAGTGTCATGACTTGCTGCACTTTGACAGGTGCTGCAGGCTTCAGGCTCACCGTAATGGATTTTGGATCTGCCAGAAACGCATTCACTGATTTCACCACCTGGTCGGTAAAGGCCTGGCTCTTCAGCTGCATCAGGCCGATCTGCATCATGGCACCAGCATTGGCAACCATCGCGGCCTCACTCATGCCCTGCATCTTGGCAATCAGCGGCAGAACCTTTTTCGTGATTGAGGCATCCTCAAAACGGAATTGGAAATTGCTGATGGAAACATTCATCAGCTGCGGCATCAGGCTGTTGAAATTAGGTTCCCGCCCAGCTTTCTGCGCGGCCTGCAATTCGGTCATCAGGCTCAAGGGAATGTCACTTGTTCCATAGGAAAGCTTGAGGCCCGCCATGTCTTTGCTGGAGAACAGAACGCTGCCACTCATGCCAAAGCCGCTGTCGGAAACCGCAAGCTCGCCGTCGCCAGAGAGGTTGAGCGTGATGCTGTTGTACCCCAGGGCTTTCATCTGTCCCGTGGGGTCCATCAGGGCCATGGCCGCTTCTGGAATCACGATGTCCTTGATGTTTATTGTGCTCTTGCCGGCACCGGTAACGGGATCGCCATCCCAGCTGATTTCGGCGCCCTGCGACGAATAGGTTTGGCCCAGGGTGCTGATCTTGATTTCGCTTGAGGCCATTTTCCTGGCAATGCCCATTGTGGCCCTGAAGGCCTGCAACGGCGTTGGGTTTTCAGGCAATACGCTGACATACCAGTTTTCAGCGGTGCCATTGGCCATTTCGACCTGGAAACTCTTGCTGCCGGAGCCGGTTATTTCCATCTTGGTATCTGAAAATGTCGCATTGCCCACTTCAATGATGCCGTTGGCTTCAGCGGCAACATTTTCCAGCTTGATGGAGCCGATGGTGAGCTTTGCCCCTGAAGTGGGATCGCTCACGCCAAGATTGGCGGTCAGGTTGGTGATTGTCACGTTGCCTGAAGCATCGGTTTCAATCTTGTCATAGGCCGGAGTTGCTTTTAACTGGGATTCCCAGCTTTTAAAGATGGCGGCAGCAACCGGCGGAACATCCTGGGCCTGGGCAGGCATCACAAGCACGGATGAGGCAAGAAGGATGAAAAGGTAAGATTTCAGCGTGGTTTTCATGGGGCTTCCTCTGAGGCATGATGTTTTCGAATGGGCTCAACGCACAAGCATATGTGAACAGGCGACGAACTGGAAGGCTATTGATGAATCAGCATTAAATGGCTAGCTATCCCACGCTGAGATATAAGGGAAATCACAATGATGAACAAACTGGTTGCCGCGATGCTTTTTGCTTTGCTGTCCCTGGCTGTCGTTTCACCCGCAGCGATTGCCGCCACCAATCCAAGCGCGGAAGAGCTGCTTTTGGTTAAAAAGAAAAAGCAGCTGGCGGCCCAGCAGGCGTCCATCGACAAGCAGAAGGCCGAGCTCGCCTTGGCCGATGCAAAGCTGAAGGCCGCGAAGATCAAGGCTGCGAAGCTCAAGGCGGCAAAAGCCAAGCCTGTCACCCTTGCTGCCAAGCCGCGCGCCAGGCGTGAATGCGGCGGCTTCTTGCAGTGCCTCTTCGGCAAGAATCGCAGGGCGGGCACCGCCACTGCATCGCTGTCGTCATCCGGCCTCAGCGGGAAATCCTTGCGCCGCACGGTTGACTGGAATGAAACCAAGTATGCGCCCGGCACATTGGTCGTGAAAACACCCGAGCGCGCACTTTACTATGTGCTGCCTGACGGCGAGGCCGTGCGGTATTCAATCGGCGTCGGCCGTGAAGGCTTCCAGTGGGGCGGTTCCTCGCGTATTGTCGCAAAGACAGAGTGGCCAGACCTGGCGTCCGCCACAGACGATGATTGAGCGGGAAGCGGCCAAGGGCCACATCTTGCCAGCCGTGATGGAAGGCGGCCCGGGCAATCCGCTGGGCGCCCGCGCCATGTATATCGGCGGCACGATCTACCGCGTTCATGGCACCAACAATGAGTCCTCCATCGGCGGCGCCGTATCATCAGGCTGCATCCGCATGATGAATGCCGATGTGGTTGATCTCTATGACCGGGTGAAGATCGGCTCGCGCATCTACGTTTATCAATAAACACTTTGATCTGCAGGAAGGGCCGCGAATTTCGCGGCCTTTTTTGTTTGGAACCGGGGCCCACCAAAGAATTGACCCCGGAGGCAGTGCCGTCCGGGGTCCAATCCTATAATTTATGTAAGAGAAGAACTAGATCTTCTTCTTAGCAGCCTTCTTTGCTGGCTTCTTTGCAGCTTTCTTTGCAGGCTTCTTTGCAGCTTTTTTAGCGGCCATGTTATTTTCTCCTAGAGTTTTGTTGTTAGTGCCCCACAACGCAGGCTAGTCCAGTACACCAACGATTACTATACGATAACTTTGTATTCGTAATCGTCATGAACTTTCTTTTGTACCCGTTTGTGCGATTCGGCAATATGCCGTCAACATCTAGTGTATGCCACCAATAACCCTAACAATTGGTAAACACATCAGGGAAGCGCCGTGTCGTCCGTATACGGATAAATAACCCGATTCAGCGAGATATCATAATAAATCCTTGTATTTTAAGGTTCGTCCGTATGCGGACAGAATGGGAAATTCTGGCATTCATGGGCCGGAAATTCGCCCCTTCGCCCTGTGGCATGAATGCATGGCTTTGAAAAAAATTGTTGAAAACTTGTCGCGCGAGGCTGATTTCACGTCGATGAGAGGAGGGAATCGATGGCGTCGAAGCGTTGATTGAACTCGCCATCAAACCCTAATTCCGTCATTCCGGCGAAAGCCGGGACCCATGCGGCTGCAAGATCGTACACAAAAATTATCTTTCGAAGCATTGAAAACTGGGTCCTGACTTTCGCCGGGATGACGAAAACAGGAATGTAAACTCTAAACCTCTCATCATGACCGGACTCGATCCGGTCATCTTCTTGCATGCCACCAAAGAAGATGCCCGCGTCAAGCGCGGGCATGATGAATAATAACAATGGAATATGAGACAATCGGGAACATGCGTTCCCTTTTTCCTGATTTAATTACAGTTGGAGTCACCATAGTTCTGACAAGTAATGCATCCGCCCCTTCTTAAAAATTCGAATTTACCACACTCTCCGCATGCTACGGATTGATATCCTTGGATTTCAGCAGAACCAGCGGATTCTATTTCTTGAATTTTTTCTGGTTTAGAAATTTTGAATGCTTTGGGAAATACACCAGCCTTGAGGAAAATATCAACCAAGATTTTTTGAGTATCTTTGGGGATAGGCCGAGTTTCACCATTGGCCCGTCTAATACGCTGCTTTAAGTTCTCCGTACGAATCCGTGCTGCCTCTGGGGACACCCCGCATCGTGACGCAAGTTCACTCGCCGTTTTGCATTGAAGAACCATTCTAGTGGGCATTAAAAAAGCACCCGCCCATTGGTGCGCCTCGGCTTCCTCCTGCCAAACACCAGGAATGTTTGCTTGCTTGCGAAAGTCGCGCCCCATAACCGCACGAGACCTTGTACCTTTGTGACCTAAAGCCAAATGACCAAGTTCGTGTGCAAATGTGAATCGATTGTACGGAAACTCTGTTCCTAGTTCGTCGGGAAAAGTATCCGGTAAAAACACTGTCCTCGATTACAATCGGTGTAGGCCTCATCGTATTTCATTTGCCTTTTTGGCAGTAGATTGACCGATGCACGTGGAATTCCACCAAAATCACCAATCCGAGCAATAGCTACTTTAAGGTCAAGTGGTGGAGAATTGTATACATAGAGCCTTGCTCGTGCTGTTTCCGCTGAGAGTTCAATCTCAAATTCACGCGATGGCGTCATATCTACACTCCTATACTAACTAGGCATACTCACATTACGAACACCCGCTCGTTGATCCGCAGGTGTTGCACTTCAGGCATGTGCCGTTGCGAACGAGCGTGAAGTTGCCGCATTCGCCGCAGCTATCGCCTTCATAGCCCTGCAGGCGGGCTTTGGCGCGCTGATCGGCGGCTGAGGCGGTAGAAGAAGCGGGTGCCGGCTCTTCATAAACATACGCAACGGTTGCCTCGGCCAACGCAAGCGACCCGACTGACACTGACTCAGCGGCCCGCATTTGCAGCGCGTGGGCTGGCGACAGGGACGTGGCAGCGCCTTGCGGCATCACCACAACATTCGACAGGTTTTGCTTGCGCACAAAGCCTGACGACATGAACTTCTGCGCTGGCACGGAGGCAGGCGCCTTGGGTTCATCCGTATCAACGCCTTTTCCAAGCGCATCAAAGCCCATTTCGGATGCTTCAACATGAGCGAGGTCGTTGCGGCCCAGGTAAGAAACAGCGAGCTCGCGGAACACGTAATCCAGGATGGATGTGGCATTCTTGATGGACTCGTTGCCCTGCACCATGCCGGCGGGTTCAAACTTCGTGAAAGTGAACGCATCGACATATTCTTCCAGCGGCACGCCATATTGCAGGCCCACCGACACGGAAATGGCGAAGTTGTTCATCATGGCGCGAAGGGCGGCACCCTCCTTGTGCATGTCGATGAAGATTTCGCCGAGCTTGCCATCATCATATTCACCGGTGCGAAGGTAAACCTTGTGTCCCCCTACAACGGCCTTTTGCGTATAGCCCTTGCGGCGGCCTGGCAGCTTGTCACGGCCCCGGGCGATTTCGATCACCTTCTCAACGATGGTTTCAATGCGCTGAACCATGGGCTTGGCCATGAGGCCCTCAACGGCGTCTTCTGCCTCATCGGCATCATCGGAGATGAGCTGGGTGGAGAGAGGTTGTGAGAGCTTGGAGCCGTCGCGATACAGCGCGTTGGCCTTCACGCCCAATTTCCACGACAGCATGTAGGCTGCGTTGCAATCCTCCACCGTTGCCTCATTTGGCATGTTGATGGTTTTGGAAATGGCACCGGAGATGAAGGGCTGTGACGCCGCCATCATGCGGATGTGGCTTTCAACGCTCAAGTAACGCTTGCCCAAACGGCCGCAGGCATTGGCGCAATCGAACACCGGCAAATGCTCGTCCTTGAGGCCAGGCGCACCTTCAAGCGTCATGGCACCGCAGACATGGATGTTCGCCTTGTCGATATCGGCCTTTGAGAAACCGAGATGGGCCAGCAGGTCAAAGCTGTAGTCATTCAGTTGCTCGTCAGTAATCTTGAGAACCGACTTGCAGAAATCCTCGCCCAGCGTCCATTTGTTGAACACGAACTTGATATCGAAGGCTGACGCGAGGCCTGATTCAACCGCATCAATCTGCGCGTCGCCCAAACCTTTGGCGCGGAGTTGTGCATGGTTGAGGGCAGGGGCATCCTGCAGCGTGCCAAGGCCAACGGCATAATTGATGATCTTTTCAATCTGCGTTGCGTCATAGCCGAGTGTGCGAAGCGCTTCCGGAACCGCTTGGTTGATGATCTTGAAGTAACCACCGCCAGCCAGCTTTTTGAACTTCACCAGGGCGAAATCGGGTTCAATGCCTGTGGTGTCGCAATCCATCACCAAGCCGATAGTGCCGGTTGGGGCAACCACGGTGGCTTGCGCATTGCGGTAGCCATGGGCCTCGCCGAGTTCAACGGCCTTGTCCCATGCAACGCGAGCGTGGGTGATCAAGTCCTTGTCATGGCAAGCGGCGTCGTCCAACGGCACTGGCGCAATGTTCACGCCTTCATAGCCAACGGCTGCACCATAGGCGGCACGGCGATGGTTGCGCATGACGCGCAGCATGTGGTCCTTGTTCTTGGCATAACCGGGGAAGGGGCCGAGTTCAGCAGCCATTTCGGCTGATGTGGCATAGGAAACGCCCGTCATGATGGCAGACAGCGCACCGCAAATGGCGCGGCCTTCATGGCTGTCATAGGAAATGCCATTGGTCATCAACAATCCGCCGATATTGGCAAAGCCGAGGCCAAGCGTGCGGTAGTCATAGGAGAGCCTGGCAATTTCCTTTGACGGGAACTGCGCCATGAGAACGCTGATTTCCAGAACCATGGTCCACAGGCGAACGGCGTGCTCGTAGGAAGCAACGTCGAACTTTGCCGTGGCGTTGTCGCGGAACTGCAGCAAGTTCAACGAAGCCAAGTTACAGGCCGTATCATCGAGGAACATATATTCCGAACAAGGATTGGAGGCGCGGATTTCGCCCGATGCCGGGCAGGTGTGCCAGTCATTGATGGTGGTGTGGTATTGAATGCCGGGATCAGCCGATGCCCAGGCGGCCTGGCCAATCTTGTCCCACAGGTCGCGGGCTTGCAATGTCTTGGTGACTTTCTTCGACATGCGGGCATTCAGGTTCCACGGGCCATTGGTTTCAACAGCGCGCAGGAACTCGTCGGTGACGCGAACGGAGTTGTTGGAGTTCTGGCCGCTAACCGTGCGGTAAGCCTCGCCATCCCAATCGGTGTCATAGGCGTCGAACTCAAGGTCGGTGTAGCCCTGCTTGGCAAATTGCACGACGCGCTTGATGTAATTATCCGGCACCATGTTGCGGCGGGCATCTTTTACCGCGCGCTTGAGGGCAGGGTTCTTTTCAATTTCGAAGCAATCATCGCCGGGGCCTTCGCAATTCACGCAAGCCTTCATGATGATGCCGAGATGCTTCTTCACGATCTTGGAACCCGTCACAAGAGCAGCGACCTTCTGCTCTTCCTTCACTTTCCAATCGATATATTCCTCAACATCGGGATGATCCACGTCGACCACCACCATCTTGGCGGCGCGGCGCGTGGTGCCGCCAGACTTGATGGCACCCGCTGCGCGGTCGCCAATTTTCAGGAAGCTCATCAAGCCGGAAGACTTGCCGCCGCCCGAAAGCCTTTCGCTTTCGCCACGAAGATGCGAAAAATTTGAACCCGTGCCTGAACCGTATTTGAAGAGGCGCGCTTCACGCACCCAAAGATCCATGATGCCGCCTTCGTTGACGAGATCATCGGCAACGCCCTGAATGAAGCAGGCATGGGGTTGGGGGTGCTCGTAAGAAGACTTGGACTTGGTAAGCTTGCCGGTTTCATGGTCCACATAGAAGTGGCCTTGGCCGGGGCCATCAATGCCGTAGGCCCAATGCAGGCCCGTGTTGAACCATTGGGGCGAGTTTGGCGCGCATTTCTGTGTGGCCAGCATGTAGCAGAGTTCATCGTAAAAGGCGCGCGCATCTTCCTCAGTGTTGAAATAGCCGCCCTTCCAGCCCCAATAGGTCCATGTGCCAGCCAAACGGTTGAACACCTGCTTGGAGCTCATCTCGCCGATAATGCGCTGCTTCTCAGGCAACGCTTCCAACGCGGCATCATCTGCCACGGAGCGCCACAGCCACGAAGGAATGCTGGTTTCCTCCACGCGCTTCAATGCTGCGGGAACGCCAGCTTTGCGGAAATACTTCTGGGCCAGAATATCGGTCGCAACCTGGCTCCAGGATGCGGGCACCTCAATGTTCTCCAAACGGAAAACAATGGACCCGTCCGGGTTCTTGATTTCACTTGTCGCCCGGCGGAATTCAATTTCCGCGTAAGCATCCTGTCCGGCCTTCGTATATTTGCGCTCGACTAACATTGAGTCCCTCGTTGTTTTTTCGTTTCATTGCCGGGAGCGCACAAAAATGCGCTCACGGTGCATAATTTACCCGTGTTTGACGTCACAAACTTCCCTGTCCGAGAAACGCTAATTCCCCAGATTTAAGGCCCGACTTTTTGATTTTTTTACTCTTGGGAGACTGAGGTTTCCCCCGCATCTCCGTCCCACCGTCTTGATGACTAAACTATTACACACCCCACGCGACGTCAATAGCTAGTGTGTTAACAAAACCCTAACGCTATATGTTGTGTCCACAGCTTCTGTCGCCCTGTGGATAACCTGATGATCAACCAATTCTGGGGCCAAGCTCAAGTATTTCATCGAATAATTGACATGGCCTGACGGTGTGTATGCCCCGCAAGGCGCGCGGGCGATTTTTCGTCAAGATATTAACCATAATTCACATCAAAATATTTTTTGGGGAGAACTGCAGGACACCGCGTAGCGAAAGTTGCGTTTTTACGCTGAACCAGCGTCGCGGGCTTCACTTGCGGGCAGCTGGGAAGGCCGAATTGGCCCCATGACATGCAAAACCACGAGGCCAAGTGCGGTTATCCCGCCCAGCACCAGCCACGCCTCATTTATCGCCTGCGTCAGGCTCGCCTGCTGGATGATATCCATAATGCCCATCAATCCGCTGGGGTCAGCCGCATCCGGCAAATCCGCCACTGTCAGGCCAAGCAGGCCAGCGGCCTTTGCCGGGTCATCCTTCAAGAGATCCATGATCTGGTCTGCATGTTCAGGCCCCTGGGAAAACACGATGGTATCAATGAGGGCGATGCCGATGGCGCCACCGAGGTTGCGCGACAGATTGAACAAGCCGCTGGCATCCGCAATGTTTTCACGCGAAATAAGCCCGAGCGCAAAGCGAATGGGCGGCAGAATGCAAAGTGCCACGAAAGACCCCCGCACCACCTGTGGCCAGAACATTTCATCGTAGCCTGTGGATATGGTCTGGAAGCCGCTCATGAAGAGCCCCACGGCAAATCCCAGAAAACCGATGGCTGATAGCAGCCGTGCGTCCATGCGCCGGTCAATCTGAACGGTGAGGGGAGCGGTCACCAGTTGTGCGATGCCGGTTACAAGGATGACAATGCCAATTTGAAACGGTGCCATGCCATGCACAAAGGCAAGGAATAACGGCATGAGATAAACCGAACCAAAAAGTCCAAGGCCCAGGATGAAACTCAGCATGCAGCCAAAGGCCAGATTGCGGTCGGCCAAGAGATGGAATGAAATGGCGGGCCGCGGCCGCCAAAAGGTAAGCGCAGCAAAAATGCCAACGGCTGAGAACACGCCAACCATCTCAGGCGCCAGCCACCCCTTAGCCGGCGCTTCCTTGAGCCCAACCAGCAATGCGGCGAGTGCAATTGAAATATAGACCAGCGAGGCCCAGTCGAGCTCCTTGAACAGTGAAAATTTTGTTTGGCCCCGCGGCAAAAAGAAATAGCCGCAAACAAGCGTCGCAATCCCCGGCGCAACATTGATCAGGAAAAGCCACTGCCATGAATAGTTCTCAGTAATCCAACCTCCCGTGAGGGGGCCAAGTGTTGGTGCCAAGACGGCCAGCAATCCACCAGCGGTGGTCGCAATGGTTTGGTTGATACCCTTGCCAAACAGCAGGAAGATAGCCGCAAAGACGAGGGGAATGAGAACACCGCCGGCAAAGCCCTGCAATATCCGGCAGAATATCAGGGATATGAAGTCATAACTAAAAGCGCACCCAATTGAAGCCAGCGTAAATACCAGGATGGCCCCCACAAACAGCCATCGAATGGTGAAGATGCGTATGAGCAAGCCCGTGAGGGGAATGGAAATGACTTCCGCGATGAGATAAGTCGTCTGCACCCAGCTCATTTGATCGGCGCCGATGCCGAGTGCGTCTTCGATAATGCTGAGCGATGTGACAACGACCTGGATATCCAGTATCGCCATGAACATGCCAACACAGAGCGCGCCGTATCCAAGCCACAAGCCAATGGTCGCAAGAGGCGGGCTTGCGTGATTCTCTGGCAGTTCTTCCATTGCTGTGCATGTTAGGTCCAAAGCGCCTGCATATTCACCCTGTATTGACCCTAAACCATTGTCTTACCCACAGAAAACTAATGACGGGAATTATTGTAACAATTAAGAAGTAGACAGACCTTACGATCTACCCCCAATTTGACGAAAAGAAAGACTCGGGCGGCCGCCGCGCATATGGAACATATCCAGCCTTACCTCGACTATTTTGCCCTTCACCCCACATGGGCAATCATTATCATATTCCTGATCGCCTTTGGTGAAGCCTTGCTCATCATCGGCCTCTTTGTTCCTTCAACCGCAGTGCTGGTAGGAGCTGGCATTCTGGTGGGCACCGGCCACCTGTCCTTCTGGCCGGTTTTTCTGGCCACATCGGTGGGCGCAGTTATCGGCGACCAGTTTTCATTCTGGGCCGGCAGGTTTTTTGGCGACAAGCTTAAGACCCTCTGGCCGCTCCGCAGTTATCCCGCCCTTGTCGCGCGCGGTGAGGAGTTTGTAAAAAATCATGGCGGCAAAAGCATTGCGCTTGGCCGTTTTGTGCCCGGTGTGAAAGCGGTGGTGCCCGGCATTGTCGGCATGCTGGGCATGAGCGAGCTCTATTTTGCCTCCATCAATATCTCCTCAGGCCTTGTATGGGCCGCCATGCATGTGGTGCCGGGCATCTTGATCGGGCAGGGCTTGGCCCTTGCAGGCGAGTTGAGCGGCCGCCTGGGCTTTGTGTTGCTTGAGCTCATTGTCATCCTGTTTATCGCAGGCTGGTTGATCAGGCTGCTCGCCGCAAGCCTGTCGCCCTATCTTGATCATCTGCTGGAGCGCATTTCGAATTGGGCAAAATCGCGCAACAGCCGGTCGATGCACCGTTTTGGCCGCGCAGTTTCCCCCGACAACCCACGTTCGCTGCTCATTATTTTCTTTATCGCAGTTCTTGTACTGGGCCTGATCGCACTTATCGCGCTGGTCAGCGGCATGGCGTCCCGCGATACGTTGCCAAATGCGGATTTTTCGGTTCTCAACCTGATGCGGGAAATGCGCAATGCGCCTGCTGATGAATTGATGATCCCCATCACAATGCTGGGAGATACAATTGTCATAACTGTCATGATGGCAACCATTGTGGGCTGGCTTGCGTGGCGCAAGGCGTGGCGCGCCGCCATCGCATGCACGGTTATTTTTGTCGCGGGAAAGGTGTTTTCGCTACTGCTTAAATATGGCATTCATCGCCCGAGGCCTGTTGAACTCTATTCTGGCGCCGACGCATTCAGTTTTCCATCCGGCCACGCGACCATGGCGGCCATAACCTTTGGCGTGCTGGCGGTGTTGGCAAGCCATGCCATGAACCGCTGGAACCGCTCGCTGGTTTACGCAACTTGCGGACTGATCGTCATCACCATTGCCTATTCCCGGGTTTATCTCGGCGTTCACTACCTGTCAGACGTGCTTGGCGGCTTGCTGTTTGGCGGCGTCATGGTGGCAGCATTTGGCGTTGCCATCGAAGCCATTCCACCGCGCCGCATAAAACCAATCGGACTTTTAGGCGCGACTTTCCTGGCTTTCGTTTTGGCGGGCAGCTTTAACGTGTCAGCCAATATCGACCGCGCCGAAAAATTCTATGCGGCGGCGCAGCCAACCTACGGCATTAATGCCGCAGATTGGCAGAACAAGGCTTGGCAGAATTTTCCCCTGCGCCGTGTTGACCTTGCGGGAAGGCCAGAAGAAACATTCAGCATCCAGTGGGCAGGCTCGCTCGAGGCAATGCAGCGAAATCTGGAATCGCAAGGCTGGGTTTTTTCATCGAAATGGACCTGGCGTGATACGTTTGCCTACCTTGATCCCAACGCCAAACTCGCAAGCGTGGCGCCGCGCCCGGCGTTGCACCAGGGATTGAAGGCAAAGCTCACGATGACCAAGGCAATGCCCCAACAGGAAAATGCCCGGCTTACACTTCGCGCTTACAAAACCAATGGCTTGCTGAAAAAAACGGGAACCGTGAAGCCCATTTACCTCATTAGCCTGACGCAGGAGAGCTTGCGGAAAACCATGAGAACCTATGCCGTGCCAATTCTCACCCCGCTGACGCTTGAACAATTTGCGCAGTTTGAACAAACCGTAATAGCGCCCATCAGCGCTTATCAGGTGACAAGGCCGGCAGAAGCAACTGCCGCCCAGCCCCTGCTGCTGATCGCCCCATAGCGCTGATTTGGCAGTGTGTCAGTTTGAACTTCCGGGATGACTAATTGGCTTTCAGTTTTCCGATGTCTGCTTACCTCTCAATCGCAGACGAAAATTCAAGTGTCTGGTTTGACGCGATGGGCCGGTTGCAGACTCGCGCGCAGTCTATAGATATGATCGGGGCTCTTGGTTAGACATTGCGAGGTTTTGTGCCGGTTACCTGGGTTCTTGAGGCAAATGTATTTGCCCATCGTTGCTTCGATGAGATGGTCGCTCACCTGCGCCAGCGCGGGCAGCCACATCATGTCGTTCGCATCGTCCCCTTCTCGCACGAGGTCGCGGGCGAGGTTCCGATGGTAGAGAATCCGTGCGTTGTCTACGGCTCCATCGGTGTTGCAAAGCTCGCAGTCAAACAAGGCTGGTTCCCTGGAGGTTGGTCCAGCGAGGAGCTGTCCTGCACCGAGTATGCAAGACAGCTTAAAGACCTCTATTTGAACAGGGAGTTGATTGTCTGTCATCTATCTGAGGCTGAAATGCGAGCCGACGGCCTGGGATGGGAAAATTTCTTCATTCGTCCAAATTCGGACGGCAAGGCATTTCCTGGTGGCGTTGTCTCCAGGTCTTACATTGCCGATTGGGTGAGCCAGATGCGCAGTACAGGGCTGCTCGAAGAGAACGACGTCGAAGTCGTTTTGGCTCCTCAGCAGGAAACTGGCCGCGAGTGGCGCACCGTGATCGTCGGCGAGAATATTACAGCATTTAGCCTTTATCGCAGTCATCAGAGAAGGTGGGAAGAACGCAGTATAGAGCCAGAAGCGCTTATTGCTGTACAAGAGGCTGTCAAAAGGTTTCGACCGACCGAAGTGTTTGTAGTCGATGTATGCGAGACGAGAGATGGGATGAAGATCATTGAATACAATAATTTCAATACTGCTGGTCTGTATGACTGTGAGGTTGCTGCAGTAATCGATTCAATTTCGGAGCGAGTAGAGTCAAATTCCAACCCGCAGCGGAGTTCTGGTTAGGTTCAAACCGCCGGACGTGCTCCGCATATTCCACCTTGGGCGGGAAGACCCCCGCCAATTTGCGTGCTTTACGAACACAGCGGCTTGCGCCATATTCCGGCAAAATTTCAACCGGCTAAGGTGAAACCTGACATGCGTTTTTTGAAGCAGTTCTTTACGTGGTGGAGTGGCCAGACGCTGGCCACCCGTTTTTTTACCTGGCGCAAAGGCGAGCATGTGGGGACCGATGAAGCGGGCAACCATTATTACCGCGCCAAGTCTGCCATGCCCGATTCCATCGCCGAGCGCCGTTGGGTCATCTTCGATGGCTATTCCGAAGCGTCGTCCATTCCCCCGGGCTGGCACGGCTGGATGCATCACCGCGTCAATGCTGTTCCCTCATCTTCCGATGCACCCTCCCACGAATGGGAAAAGCCCCACCAGCCAAACCTCACGGGCACCGCAAAATCCTATCGCCCTCCAGGAAGCATTGTGGGGGCAGGGCAGCCCAAGCCAAACGAACCGGGCTATCAGGCCTGGCGGCCTGAATAATACCGGCTTCATTGTGCCGTATTTTGTTGCTTGTTTCTGCTATTCTGCAGCCGCAGCAGAGCAAGAGAATCAAAGGCGAAATCTCCTATGAATAACTCGACGGTTGAAACACTCATTGGCGCAGGCGTGATTGCTGTCGCCGGGATTTTTCTCGTATTTGCCTATAATACGTCCGGCGGCGGGCAAAGCAGAGGCTCCTATAAGGTCACCGCCGAATTTGACAATGTCGAAGGTGTGAATGTCGGCACCGACATTCGCATGGCGGGAATAAAGATCGGCACGGTTACCGAGCAATTCCTCAACCCGGCAAATTTTCAGGCAGTGGTTGGCATGAGCATTGATCCCAAAATCAAGCTCACGGACGATACTTCAGCGAAGGTAACTTCTGAAGGGCTGTTGGGCGCCAAATTCATTTCATTGGAGCCGGGTGGTTCGGAAACCACGCTGGCTGATGGTGGCGTGATAACCTATACGCAGGGTGCGGTTGATATCTGGTCGTTGATCAGCCAGGCCATGTTCGACAAGTCAGGCGCCAAGACACCAGAGCCTGAGAAAAAAGTGAACTAGGCATGCTTTCAACTGTTGCTGTTTTGGGCCGTATAATTCCGGCGGGCGTAATCGTGGTGATGTTGGCGATGCCATCCCAAGCCGAACGCATTTCAAATCCATTGGCGGTCTTCACAGGGCTCGATAAAATTACGGGTCTCACAACAACCTTTGAGGCAAAAGTGGGCGAGGCAAAGCAGTTTGGCGGCCTCATCGTCAAAGCTGACGTCTGTTATTCAAGATCGGCAACTGAAGAGCCAAAAACGACTTCGTTTGTTGAGGTTGATGAAGTGCAGCTTGATGACAGCCATAAACGCATCTTTGCAGGCTGGATGTTTGCCCAAAGTCCGGGGCTCAACGGCGTTGAACACCCGATCTATGACGTGTGGCTGATCAATTGCCGCGATCCCGCGGCACCGCCGCCCGCCGTTGAGGAGGCGCCGGACCTCTCAACCCTGCAGGACCAGATCGACGAAGGCGAACCCCTGGATTAACGTTAGAGGACTATAAGCCTACAATAGGCTTTTAAATTGATTTGGAGCGCGCTGGAGCGGGTTCTGGGCATGGGGAGCTAGGGGGTGATGGCCCACAGGTGCTGAATCTGCTGTAGAAGCATCATGGATGCCCTAGGATTAAATTCAACTTAAGGTTTGCCGACCGAGCGCAATACCCGTTCTGCATCGCCATCCCCGTCGAAACGCGAAAAATCCGCCGTGCCCTCAATCGCGGGTTTCAGAAGTTTCAGGTACTCCACCTTGGAAACCGGAATGGCACCCATCCTTTCGAGATGCGGGTTCATGAACTGCGCGTCGAGAAGCGTGAAACCCCCAGCATTCAGCCGCGCCACCAAATGCACCAGTGCCACCTTGCTGGCATCAGCAGCCCGTGAAAACATGCTTTCGCCAAAGAAGGCTGTGCCGATCGTCACGCCATAAAGCCCGCCCACCAGTTCACCGTCCCGCCAGCATTCAACCGAGTGGCAATGGCCAAGGCCGTATAACTGGCTATAGAGCTTGCGAATGCGGCGGTTGATCCAGGTTACTTTCCGGTTGCGAGTCTTGGCCGCGCATAATTCCATGACCTGGTCAAATGCCGTGTCAACGCGCACATCAAAGAATTTTTTGCGCAGCTGTTTCTTGAGCGAGTGTGAAATATGCAATCCGCGCAAAGGAATAATTCCACGCTCGTCGGGTTCAACCCAATAGAGCGCGTTGTCTTCCGCCGTTTCCGCCATGGGGAAAATACCTGCCGCATAGGCCTGCAACAGGATTTGAGGGGTTATCACAGTCACTAGGCATCACGCGCGAGATAATTCTCCAGCCAGTGAATGTCGTAATGCCCGTTGATGATATCGGGTTCAGTCAGCAAACGCTGGAACAGGGGAATCGTGGTTTCCACACCCTCAATGACAAATTCACCCATCGCCCGCTTGAGGCGCATCATGCATTCAGTGCGGGTTTTGCCAAACACGATGAGCTTGCCCACCAGGCTATCATAGTAGGGTGGAATTTTATATCCGGCATAGAGCGCTGAATCCACACGGACACCAAGGCCGCCTGGAAAATGCACGGCATCAACGCGGCCTGGAGACGGCACAAATGTCTTGGCATTTTCGGCATTGATACGGCATTCAATGGCATGGCCGGAGAAAGTAATGTCGCTTTGCGTGTATTGCAGCTTGGCACCGCTCGCCACGCGGATCTGCTCCTGCACGAGGTCAAGCCCCGTGATCATTTCAGTTACCGGATGTTCAACTTGCAGGCGCGTATTCATTTCAATGAAATAGAATTCGCCGTTCTCATAGAGAAATTCGATCGTGCCCACGCCTTCGTAACTGAGATCAGCCATCGCCTTGGCAACTCTTGATCCGATCTGGTCGCGCTGAGCCGCATTGAGGGCAGGGGAATGCGCCTCTTCCCAAATCTTCTGGTGGCGCCGCTGCAATGAACAGTCGCGCTCACCCAAGTGAACCGCATTGCCTTGCCCGTCACCCAGCACCTGGATTTCGATATGGCGCGGTAATTCGAGATATTTTTCGATGTAGACTTCTTCATTGCCAAAGGCAGCCTTGGCTTCTGTTTGCGCCGTGCTCAGCGCAATTTCCAAATCGGCTTCACTGCGGGCAACTTTCATACCGCGTCCGCCGCCGCCCGCCGTTGCCTTGATGATAACGGGGTAGCCAATATCGCGTGCAATGCGCTTGCCGTCTGCAATATTTGAAACCCCACCGTCCGAGCCCGGAACAACGGGTATGCCCAGCGCCTTTGCCGTGCGCTTGGCTTCGATCTTGTCGCCCATGGTGCGGATGTTTTCTGCCGAGGGACCGATGAACTTCACCCCATGTTCAGTCAGGATTTCGGCAAATTTCGCATTCTCCGAAAGAAAACCATAGCCGGGGTGAACAGCGTCTGCGCCCGTAATTTCGCAGGCCGAAACAATGGCCGGAATATTCAGATAGCTGTCGCGCGCCGGCGGCGGCCCAATGCAAACACTTTCGTCCGCAAGCCGCACATGCATGGCATCAGCATCCGCGGTTGAGTGAACGGCAACGGTTTGAATGCCAAGCTCGCGGCAGGCCCGCAACACACGCAGGGCAATCTCTCCCCGATTGGCGATGAGTATCTTGTCAAACATCTCTTACTCTATCGTCACGAGTGCAGCGCCATATTCAATGGGATCGCCATTCTCGACAAATATCCGGGTTACCTTGCCTGAGGCGGGCGAGGGAATCTGGTTCATGGTTTTCATGGCTTCGATAATGAGCAGGGTCTGGCCTTGCTTCACCTGAGAGCCGATTTCGATAAAATTGGGGCTGCCCGGCGATGCCGCCATGTAGATGGTGCCAACCATGGGAGACTTTACCGTGCCCGCATGATCCGCATCCGGGATCTTCGCGACAACAGGCGCCGCAACAGCCGCTACTGGCGCGTGGGCCTGTGGAGCCACGCTGGCATAGGCCGTAACCGTTTTGGAAACCCGAACCCGCGTGCCCTTCTGGTCAAGTTCAATTTCCGAAAGCCCCGTTTCGTTCAGGATGCTCGCCAGATTGCGGATGAGATCCAGTTCAGGGCTGGCGGTTTTGGCCTGTCCACGCGTTGGCGGGCTTTTTTTCGAGGGCATTCTTTACCCCTTTCCATTCAGTTTCAGTATTTTTATCATGCCGTCGATGGCCAGTTCATAGCTCTGTGCACCAAAACCGCATATGACGCCATGCGCAACAGGAGATATGAAGCTGTGATGGCGAAACGTCTCGCGCTTGTAAACATTTGAAAGATGAACTTCGATAGTGGGCATGGCGACAGCCCGCAGCGCATCGTGGATTGCCACCGACGTGTGGGTATAGGCGCCCGCATTGATGATAATGCCGGAAGCCTTGTTTTGCGCTTCGTGAATCCAGCCGATCAACTCGCCTTCAGTATTTGACTGGCGAAAATCTGCTGAAATGCCAACGGCCTTGGCCTTGGCGGCACAATTTTTTTCCAGGTCGGCAAGCGTTTCATGGCCATAAATTCCGGGTTCGCGCTGGCCAAGGAGATTGAGATTGGGTCCGTTAAGGATGTAGATTGGTTTCATCAATGTGCCATCGGAATCGATTGTTGAAGAGTCTTATAGGCTGCCAGGCCTTTGCAGGGAAGCAACTCTTCTAACGTTTCAGCACAGTGTGCAGCCGCCTTTTTCACGAACTTCCTTGATTGTGCTGGCCAATTCGTCCTGCGGCAGATAACCCGGAACAAGCTTGTCATCAATTACAAATGCCGGTGTCCCATTAATTGCCAGCGCTTGGGCGAGCGCGCGATTCCGGTTGATAAGATCGGTGGTTGCAGCCGATTCCATGTCTTTCTTTAGCTGGTCCATGTTCAGGCCCTGGGCGGCGGCCAATTCATCAACAACGGCTTTGGTAATTTTTCCCTCATTCTGGAACATGGCAACGTGGAGCTCCCAGTACTTGCCCTGCACCCCGGCAGCAATGGCGGCTTTCGCGGCATATTCGCTATCCTCGCCAAATATTGGAAACTCTTTCAGCACCAGTTTCAATTCCTTGTCAGAATCGAGGAGGGCCACAATTTCGGAAAAACCTTTCTTGCACCAGCCGCAGTTGTAATCAAAAAATTCCACCATGGTGACTGTGCCCCTGGGGTTTCCGGCAACAAAGTCCCCTTTGTCGCGGAACACCTGCTCAACATTTGAGGCAAGGGCGCCTTTGCGCAACTCATCTTCAGCCTTCTTTTCCTTTTCCTGAAGCAGCTCGCTCATGTCCTTCAGGATTTCAGGATGACTGAGCAGGTAATCCTTGATGATCGCTTCAAGTTCCTTGCGTTGCCCGCCGTCAAACCCGGCAGCAAGCGCATGAGGGGCAAAGCCCATCGACAGTATCCCGGACAGCAACAGGGAACGAACGGCATTGCGCATAATAAACCTCATTTTCTCACATTCTGTCCGAAATTTTTGCCAGCGGTCAATCCTACTTCTTGTTGGCAAAATTCAAGATGTCGTTAGCCTTGAGCCATTCAGGCGTTCCGTGCTTGAACTGGCCAACAACGGTTTTTGCTTTCTCAGCCGCAAGCGCGGTATCGCCTTGGGCCATCGCAGCCTCTGCAGTGGCAAGCTCAGCGCGGGGAACATCGCCAAGCTGGGCGTAAGCGCTTGCCGAATACTTGAAGACATCAATTGAATCGGGCTCAGTGCGCTTGGCCAGCGTCAGCAAACTCAATGCCTGCCTGGCATTGGCCTTGTTTTCAGTTGCGAGCAGCGCCTGGGCGTAAAGTATTTGAATGAGCCCGCTGTTGGGCAACAGTTTGTTCGCTTGCTTCAAGGGCGCCAAAGCCTTTGCCGGCGTGCCCCCATCGAGCAACGCCTGGCCCTTCAGCTCCCAGAAATACGGGTCTTCCGGCAAATCCCTGATCAGGCTGTCAATCAGCGGAATGGCATTCTTGTTGTCGCCTTTGCGAAACATCGCAATTGAACGCGCGTAACGGGCAGGAAGGGTATTATCCTTTGACGGGTATTTTTGAAATACGGATTGTGTTGAACCCAAAAAGCCTTCGAGCTTCGCCTGCATCAGTTTATGACGCATGACGATTTGCGGTGAATCAGTCTTTTCGTAATTGCCGGATTTTTTTGCCGCAATCTCAAGATTGCGAATGCGTTCAAGCGGCATGGGATGCGACAGCAAATAGGGATCCGCATCAGACAGCGAGGCAATGGATTCGTTTGCAAGAACCTGAAAAAGTGAAAGCATGCCTTTGGAGGATTGCCCTGTTGCATTCAGGTATTTCAAGGCAGCCTGGTCAGCGGACGCTTCCATGCCGCGCTGGTAAGAAAGAATGCCGCGCTGGGCAAAACCCTGTGAGCCCATCATGATGCCTTGTCCAGCCGATGCAGCACCTTCCTGGCCTGCGGCGGACCCACCAACTGCCGCGGCAACGCCAATCAACGTTCCAATGATTGCCTGCACGCTCGCCTTGTCAAGTTCAATGCCCATGCGCGCCAGATGACCGCCGGCAATATGGCCTGTTTCATGGGCCAGCACGCCAATCAATTCATTGGGTGTCTTGGCGCGCGTAAGAAGCCCCGTATGGATGAACAAGCGCTGCCCTTCCGCCACGAAGGCGTTAATCTTGTCATTCCTGATAATGTAAACCTTGACCGAGGACGGATCGAGGCCCGCCGCCTTGAAAATGGGTTTGCAATAAAGCCGCAGCAAACCTTCAATTTCCGCATCGCGAATAAGCGGCAGCGAAGGGCCCCGCGGCTTCTTGCGTGTGGCCGCAACGCCATCCTCAACAAGCCCGGAGAAAGCCAGCGTGATGGCGATAATAACGGCAGATAGCTTGGCAATCATGGCTCACTCAAAAGGTAAAGGCACACCGCATTTGGCGTTCGCTGTTTCACGGCCAAATGCGGCGAGTTTGAGGCTTGGCGCCATGGCGTTAAGTGCGCTTGCTCCACCAGCCGGCCTTGGGTTTTGGCGCCGCTTCCTGAATCGCGACAGTAGCAGCAGGAGGCTGCCATTTTCGAACTTCGACGGGCTGTGAAATGACTTCAATAACAGGAGCGGGAGGAGATGCAGATGCACGTTCTGGTGCAGGCCGTTCTGCTGGCGGCTCATAACTTCCGTTCACAGTTTCGGCCCTGTCTTCGCCTTCTACGGACTCCGGAGAATTGCGGCCAATTCTGTTGCGGCCATTTCTATTGCGGCCCCAGCGGTCACGCCGCCGAGAATTACCACGTTCACCACCTTCTTTTTCGGCGGGCCTCTCAGAGCCTTCCGCTACCACGTCACCAGACAGTTCTGCGGTACCGTCGTTGTCGGCCATCACAGTTTCAGGTATCTCGCCATCCGCATCATTGTCGGAATCGGCTTGAGCTTCGGGATTGTCCTCCCTGTCGCGCCCGCCACGTCTTCCGCCGCGGCGTCCACGCCGGCGTTTTCTGCCGCGTTGGCCGTCTGAGCTTTCTTCGCCTGCCTCTTGTTCAGATGAGGCCTGAGCTGGCGCTTCGTCCAATTCCGCCGCGTCCTCGGTTTCGTCGATCTCCGTTTCAATTTCCTCTTCCAAAGCCGAGTCGATCTTGACGGGGGCGGCGATCACTTTGCGAACGCCAATATTGCGCTCGGCAGCCCGTTCGACAACGGCCTGAGATCCCTTCATGTCGTCGCTTGGTGTGATGAAAACGGAAATTCCATAGGCCTGTTCGATGGCCAAAAGATTGTCACGCTTTTCATTCAGCACATAGAACGCCACTTCACGCGAACATTTGACAGTAAGGTGTTCGGCCTTGCGGTTCATCAAATGCTCTTCAATGGCGCGCAAGACGGAAAGTCCGCAGGATGAGATGGAGCGAACCATGCCGCGTCCCTCGCAGTGCGGACAAGTGCGTGATGATCCTTCAAGAAGGCCGGGGCGCAAGCGTTGCCGCGACATTTCCATGAGGCCAAAATGGCTGATGCGGCCAACCTGAATGCGGGCGCGGTCATTCTTAAGCGCATCCTTCAAGCGGCGTTCAACGGTGCGGTTGTTGCGGTTTTCTTCCATGTCGATGAAGTCGATAACCACAAGCCCTGCAAGGTCGCGCAGGCGCAGTTGGCGGGCTATTTCATCGCATGCCTCAACGTTGGTCTTGAGGGCCGTGTCTTCGATATTATGCTCGCGCGTCGCCTTGCCGGAGTTGATATCGACAGACACCAAGGCTTCCGTCTGGTTCATCACGATATAACCGCCAGAAGGCAGCGTGACCGTTGGCGAATACAGCGCATCCAGCTGGGTTTCAGTCTGGTGCTTGGAAAATAGCGGACGGGTGTCCTTGTAAAGCTTCACGTTCTTGGCATGCGAAGGCATCAGCATTTTCATGAAGTCTTTGGCTTCGCGGTAGGCGGCATCGCCTTCAACAAAGACTTCTTCCACATCCTTGGTATAGAGATCGCGGATGGAGCGCTTGATGAGGCTGCCCTCTTCATAGACGAGGGCAGGGGCCTGGGAATGGAGCGTCAAGTCCCGCACATTCTCCCACAACCGCATGAGATAATCGAAATCGCGCTTGATTTCAGGCCGTGTGCGCTGAGCACCGGCGGTGCGCACGATCAGCCCCATGCCTTGCGGCACTTCAACATCACGGGCAACTTCCTTCAAACGGCGGCGATCGCCGGCATCGGTAATCTTGCGGGAAATACCGCCGCCGCGCGCCGTGTTTGGCATGAGAACGCAATAGCGACCGGCAAGTGACAGATAGGTCGTAAGAGCAGCGCCCTTGTTGCCGCGTTCTTCCTTCACAACCTGCACAAGAATAATCTGACGGCGCTTGATGACTTCCTGAATCTTGTAGCTGCGGCGTGGTGCACGGCGCTGGCGGCGCGGCACTTCCTCAAGCGCGTCCTCGGCACCGATGGATTCAATCTTCTGGCTCTCGGCATCTTCCACAACCGTTACAATGCCTTCACCGGTTTCCCCAATGGCAGGTGCTTCATGCGCTTCGTCAGATGCGTCGGAAGCCTCGTCTGCGGTCCCCACTTCCTCGACATCAACAACTTCGGTGGCTTCTTCCTCGATAACTTCCGAAGTCAGCTGCGGCTCTTCTGCCGATTGCAGGGGCGCTGCTTCCTGTGGAGCTTCGCCTTCGTTGTCTTCGTCGTCGTCATCATCACGTTCAAGCGCGTCATCCTCTTCCTGCTCACGCAGAAGCGCCTGACGGTCGGCCATGGGAATTTGATAATAGTCGGGGTGAATTTCCGAGAAGGCCAAAAAGCCGTGGCGGTTACCGCCATATTCCACGAAGGCTGCCTGCAAAGACGGCTCAACGCGGGTTACCTTGGCAAGATAGATATTGCCTTTTAGCTGCTTGCGCGCAGCACTTTCAAAGTCGAATTCCTCGATGCGGTTACCGCGAACCACGACAACACGTGTTTCCTCGGCATGCGTAGCATCGATGAGCATTTTGCTGCCCATGGTCTTATATCCTCTGCGCGCACTGGCGGTGGGGCATGCATGGTTTCAATTCCGGGATTGAAAGACCGCACAGCCCGACAGGCCAGCCGGCGCGAAAAGGGCAATGTCCAGTACACCGTATTTTTCGATGCGTACGGCTCTAAAGCTGAAAAATCAGCTTTCAGAGGCGCTATCGACGTGTGTTGAACCATGGCCCACATTTATGTTTTGCCCAGATCCTATAGAATCCGAACGGTTAAACTCAATTACGCACCACCGCAGGTTTCCACACCTGATGGTACACCGAGGCATCCCGATAAGACACCCCAACTAGACGCGACACAAAGGTTGAAACCAACGGGTTCTCCGGATCCTTCAGCCGCGAAATTTTTGCTCTTGCAACCCAAACGATTAAATCGAGTCTGCCGAAGAGACAATCCTTTTTAGAGATGGCGGGGCAACAATGCAAGGTCGTATCGCAAGGGCGGCTAATCGCCATTTCGGAAACCTTGGATTAACCATGGGGCCGCTAACCTTCCCACCCTGGATTGGGAACGCAATGATTTCGGAAAATCAGGAGCTTGGTTGGTGGTGCCGGACGCGCAATGGAGGCGCCGCCGTGATTCTCTTGGCTATTATTTTATTCTTTTTTTTCATAAGCTTAGGAACCAATCCGGCCAACGCGGATGCGGTTGCCACAGGTGCCCGTGTGGGCGGCGATGACAATCGAACCCGCTTTGTGGCCGATATTTCCAAACCGGTGAGTTATAGCGTTTATGTGCTGCCGGAACCCTACCGCGTTATTATTGACCTGCCTGACATGAATTTTGATTTGCCGCCCGGCATCGGTCATAAGGTCCGGGGGTTGGTAACCCAATACCGTTACGGAATGCTGGAGCCGGGCAAGTCCCGCATTGTAATTGATACCAAGGGGCCTGTCCTCATTGAAAAATCCTTCCTGGTCGAACCCCAATCCGGCCAGCCCGCGCGCATTGTCGTAGATATCGTTAAAACCAGCGAGGAAGCGTTTGCCAAATCCTATGCTGTCGAACAGGATCGCTATGCCCAGGAAATCGCGGCACTCGCAGCCGATCCTATTGCCCCCCCACCGGCAGAGCCTGAAATCGTGGCAGCAAGCGCAGAGCCCGATGACGCTCCCAGGACGGAAGCTATTCCCGCCAAGAAGCGAATACGCAAGGTTATTGTTCTGGACCCTGGTCACGGCGGCATTGATCCCGGCGCCATCAGTCCGCGCGGCGTAAAAGAAAAAGATGTGGTTATGGCTTTCGCGACCATCTTGCGCAACGCGCTGATGGCAACTGGCAAATATGATGTCGTACTCACCCGCAACAACGACCACTTCATCAGCTTGAAGCAGCGCGTTGACGTCGCGCGACAGGAAAAAGCTGATCTTTTCATCGCCATTCACGCAGACACCGTAAAAGGCCAGGACGCCCGCGGAGCGACGATTTACACATTGTCCGATAAGGCATCGGATGCCGAAGCAGAAGAGTTGGCAAAAAAGGAAAACCGTTCGGATATAATCGGTGGATTGGACCTGCAGGAAGAAAATCAGGAAATTACAGACATCCTGATTGACCTTGCCCAACGCGAATCAAAAAACCACGCCATGTTCTTTTCCAAGAAGGCCGTGGCGCAGCTGAAGCCGCTAACGCTGATGACGGGCAAACCCCTGCGCTCGGCAGGATTTATGGTTTTGAAAGCTCCCGATGTTCCGTCCGTCCTGCTTGAGCTTGGATATCTCTCCAGCAAATCCGATGAAAAACTTCTGACGTCAGACGCCTGGCATGGACGAATAGCCAAAGGCTTCGTCACCGCTATTGACAGCTACTTTTCCACCGAGCTTGCCGCCAGGGCCAACTAAGCTTGTTGCCCAGCGTTGGCCACAATCCAAGCCTAGCAAAGCCGCCTCAGCATGTGCTAACGCCAGTGTTGTTTGCGACGGAATCAGGTTGGAAAGCCATAGATGTTAAGATTTTTAGGATGGCTGTTTACGGCTTGTTTCATGGTGTTCCTCGGACTTGCAGGTGCCATGGTCTATGTGATCTGGGATGTGTCGAAAGACCTGCCGGACTATAAGCAGCTGGCGTCTTATGAACCACCCGTCATGTCGCGCATCCACGCGGCCGATGGTTCGCTGCTGGCCGAATATGCCGAACAAAGGCGTCTCTTTGTGCCGATCAATTCGGTGCCCAAAAAACTCATCCAAGCCTACATCTCCGCCGAAGACAAAACTTTTTACGAGCACGGCGGTTTGGATTGGCGCGGCATTGCAGCTGCCGGCATCCGCTATGCGCAAGTGAAGTTTACGGGCAAGGGCCAGATCGTTGGCGCCTCAACCATTACCCAGCAAGTTGCCAAAAACTTTCTTCTTGGCAACGAGCAGACGGTTACCAGAAAACTGCGTGAAGCCATCATCGTGCAGCGCATCGAAAAGGCTTTTTCCAAAGATCAGATTCTTGAACTCTATCTGAATGAAATTTTCCTGGGCCTCAATTCTTATGGAATTGCTGCCGCCTCGCTCAATTATTTCGGCAAGTCGCTGAACGAACTTTCCATTGACCAGATGGCCTATCTCGCCGCCTTGCCGAAAGGCCCCAACAATTACCACCCTTTCAAGCACAAGGAGCGCGCAATCGAACGGCGCAACTGGGTTTTGCTCCAGATGCTTGAGAATGGCTACATCACGCAAGCCGAGCTTGATGATGCCAGCACGAAGCCTCTCGAAGTAAGCCCGCGTCCCTTTGGCGCCCAGCTTTTTGCGGCTGAATCCTTTGCGGAAGAAGTGCGGCGCGAACTGGCGAACATGTATGGCAAGGATACACTTGGTAAAGGCGGGCTTTCGGTTCGCACCACACTTGATCCCAAACTTCAAATATTCGCCCGCCAAGCCTTGGCGAGAGGCCTGATTGCGTTTGACAGGAAGCGCGGCTACCGGGGCCCCATCAAAACAATCGATATTAAAGGCGATTGGGCGGTGCCGCTGGCAACGATTGAGGTGCCAAACGATGTGGCACCATGGCGCCTGGGTGTCGTGCTGGATGTGAATGAGCAACAGGCAACTGTCGGCCTGCAAGCCAAAAAGCTGCCCGATGGCAAGCTGGATGCCGCCCGCGAAACCGGAACCATTCCCGTGGCGCTGCTCGGCTGGGCCCGCAAGTTTGATGATGGCATCAAGCTTGGCCCCAAGATTGAAAAGGCAACCGATGTCCTGGCGCAGGGCGATGTTGTTTTTGTGGCGCCCGGCAATGATGCCGGCATGTGGCACCTCGTGCAGATGCCAGACGTGGAAGGCGCCCTTGTCGCAATGGACCCGCATACCGGCCGTGTGCTCTCGATGGTCGGCGGTTTCTCCTACGGCAACAGCCAGTTCAACCGCGCCATACAGGCCCAGCGCCAGCCGGGCTCGTCCTTCAAGCCGATCGCCTATGCGGCGGCGCTTGACAATGGCTACACGCCGTCATCCGTGGTGCTTGATGCCCCCGTTGAATACAAGCAGTCTGATGGCAAGTTGTGGAAACCCAAAAACTACCAGAACAAGTTCTTTGGCCCGTCAACACTCCGCCGCGGCATTGAGCAATCGCGCAACGTGATGACCGTGCGCCTCGCTGATGATCTCGGCATGACAAAGATCGTGGACTTGGCGCAACGGCTTGGCATTTACGACAAGATGCCGTTGCAACTGTCCATGGCGCTGGGGGCTGGCGAAACCACCCTGATGAAGATGACAACCGCCTACAGCATGTTTGCCAATGGCGGAAAAAAAGTGAGCGCCACATTGATTGACCGTGTGCAGGATCGTTATGGCCGCACGATATTCCGTTATGACCAACGCGACTGCAGTAAATGCAAACGCGAAACCTACACAGAAGGCGATGCCGAACCGGAATTGGCCGACGTTCGTGAGCAGGTAATGAGCCCCTACACAGCCTATCAGATCACTTCCATGATGGAGGGCGTTGTCCAGCGTGGAACCGGTAAAAAGCTTCTCATTGTCGGAAAGCCCGTGGCTGGCAAAACCGGCACTTCAAATGAGGAAAAAGACGCCTGGTTCATCGGCTACACGCCAGATCTCGCCGTTGGCGTTTACGTGGGCTACGATAATCCCAAGCCCATGGGCAAGAAGCGCACCGGTGGTGAGTTGGCAGCGCCCATCGTGGCGGATTTCATGCGTTTGGCCTTGCGTGACCAGCCTGCAACCCCGTTTCGCGTGCCGCGCGCCATCGAATTGATTCCGATCAACGCGAATTCCGGTCAGCGCGGCATATTCGGCGAAGAGGGCGTTATTCTCGAAGCCTTCAAACCCGGTGATGAGCCGCCGGAATCAACCAAAGTCATTGGCCAGGATGTGGCGCAAGCCGCAACCGGCGCACTTGCCGGTGAGGGGCAAGTGCTGGTGCCACCTGCCCAAGATGAGCAGCCGCCTACGCAAGAAGGCGGGTTGACGACAGGTGCCGACGGCCTTTATTGAGCACCCGATGATGTTCAAAGGAAAGTTCAAGGCATAATGCGTGCAGAAATCAGCAAACTTGTTGACGAGATGAAGCAGTCCATTGGGCTGCTAAGGAGGCATCTTTGACTGGGATGCAGCCGTCCGCCAGTTAGCCGAACTCAACGCAAAGTCTGAAGACCCCAACCTTTGGAACGATCCACAGAAGGCGCAGGACGTCATGCGCAAGCGCCAAGACCTTGACGGGCGCATATCTTCTGTTTTGCATCTCGAGCAAACCATTGCTGACAATGTTGAACTCATAGCGATGGGCGAAATGGAAGGCGATCAAGGCATTGTAACCGAAGCCGAAAAAGCCTTGACCGCCCTGCAATTGAAAGTAGCCGAGCAGGAATTGGAAACACTGCTTTCAGGCGAAGCTGATGGCTTTGACAGTTACGTCCAGATCAACGCTGGAGCCGGCGGCACTGAAAGCCAGGACTGGGCGTCAATGCTCATGCGCATGTACACCCGCTGGGCAAACCAGAGCAAATTCAAGGTCACTGTCCTCGATGAGCACGTGGGCGAAGAAGCGGGCATCAAGTCCTGCACCCTCGAAATCAAGGGTCACAATGCCTATGGCAAGCTGAAAACCGAATCAGGTGTGCATCGCTTGGTGCGCATATCGCCTTATGATTCTAATGCGCGGCGCCACACGTCATTTGCATCTGTCTGGGCCTATCCCGTCATCGACGACACAATTGATATCCAAATCAACGAAAGCGATTGCAAGATTGATACCTACCGTGCCTCAGGCGCTGGCGGCCAGCACGTGAACACGACGGATTCCGCCGTGCGCATAACCCACATTCCCACGGGCATAATTGTGGCCTGTCAAGCCGAGCGCTCGCAACACAAGAACCGCGCAACAGCATGGAAAATGCTGAAGGCGAGACTGTACGAGTTGGAATTGCAGAAGCAGCAGGAAAAGATGGATGCTGTGAATGCAAAGAAAACCGATATTGGCTGGGGCCACCAGATCAGGTCGTATGTCCTGCAGCCCTATCAGCTGGTGAAGGATCTGCGCACCGGCTTCACCAGTACAAATCCCGCTGCTGTGCTTGACGGCGGCCTCGATGATTTTATCCAATCATCCCTCGCCAAACGCATCCACGGCATCAGCACCGAACTGATCGAGGATATTGAATAGGATCGGGCTTATCCTGGCCGCACGACCTTGACCGGCCGGAAGGCGTTATCGTCCTGATTATCGTAAAAATTATCCTGCCCGAAAGATAGCGAGGGCGTGGAGAAAGCGCCATTGGATGAAGCGGCATCAAGTTGCGATGCGGTGTCAGAGGCGGGGTTTTCAACGCGGCTGATCATGCCATATATATTGGCACCATTCTCAATTGAGATCGTTTCGTTGAGAATGTCGCCTTCAACTTGCGCGCCCGCATAAAGATTTACATGGGCTCCGCGAATAGGGCCAATGACACGGCCGCGGACAAAAACTTCCTGCGCAATAATCTCGCCTTGCACGAAACCATTCATGTCGATCACGCACGAGTGCGCCCGCACTGTACCGTAAACTGTGCCGTCGATATGCAGCTCGCCAGCGGCGGTGACATTGCCTTCAATGGTCACATCCTGTGCCACAATCGAGGCGCCTGAATGCGTCACATTGTTGCTGCCGTTAGTTGTTTGTCTTGAGCGCTTGAAGATCATTCTTTGTTCGCCAAATTTTTGAGGATCAATCACAGTGCTATTTACACGGGTTTCGTAGTGCAAATATGGCTCCGTACCTCGTCCTCTGTGTTACCCATCCAGCCGATAGTCTCCCCGCGGCCAATCACGTGCCCGAAAGAAACATTGACTGATTTAAGCTGACCATAACCCGTTGAAACTGAATTGTCATCGGTGATTTAAGCCAGGTTTCCATAAGGGCCCGACCACGCAGTCCTGCGGGCTGCCGGTGCCATCACAAACTCGCCATAATTACCCTTGAAATCAGCTCCACTCATGAAAAGCTGGTGTATGCGGTAACGGATCATCACGCTGTTCAAACATGCTCGAAATTTTCAGGATGTTTGCCATTGGAAATTCCAGCGGCAATTTTCCCGGGCGTTTGTGCGGAGCAGAATTACGCTCAAGTGTTTGGCTTGCTTCTTCCATCCCGCGCGCAATTTCCATCGCTTTTGATTCGCCTGATGAGAGCCTTGTCGAGGGGTACCCTTTGGCCTCTTCCCGCAACGAAAGATGTCGCCGGCGGGTTCGTGATCGCATTTTTGGCCAAGGCTGTTCGCGTTTGTGATTCTTGCTGGTGTTGAATGGGCCGAAGCGGCCGGATGGCGGTTAAATTTTTGCCTTGGTTTGGCCCATCTTTGCTGGCCAATGGGCTTGGATTTGGTTCGTTTGGGCTGAAAGTCGCTAAGATACTGGTCTTGGCAGACTGATTCTTGTGTTGGTGTCCATTTTGCGACAGAAAGTTTAAGGCGACTAAAAATTGCGGCAACGCCTCGCTAAAATAACGGTGCTGGCCCTGCTTTCGATTACCGCTGCAGCGGTGATCGTGGGCGCGGCATTCTTTTGGCGCCTTTCGCAAGGTCCGGTTTCCCTGGATTTCATGACCAAGAGAATTGAAGCGGAAATCAACAAGTCGCTATCTGGCATGTCTGTCAAAATGGGGGGGGCAATTTTTGAGCTCGATCCCAAAACCAGTGTTCCCCACTTCCGGTTACGCGACATCGTATTGCTGGACCAATCCGGAAATTTGATCGCGAGGTCGAAACGCGCGGCAATTGGCTTTGATGGTGGCGCGCTATTGACGGCGTCCCTCGTGCCCCAAGAGCTGGAACTTATCGGTTCCCGAATATTCATTAAGCGCCAGCTCGACGGTGGTTTGGCTTTGGGCTTTGGAAGCCCGCCTGCTGCAGAAGACGAAGTCGTTACCATGGACGGGACTTCCGGCGAAGAGGGTGGTTCCAAGGATGATCGCGAAAACCAGCAATCCATTGCGACCAGCACCAACGCCAGATCACTCATCGATATCCTGTCAGGCAATGGCGAGGCGTCATCAGTCTCTTCATTGAAAGATATCCGCATCACAGATGCCTCTATTCAGCTTTTTGACGAAGCCAACCAGTCCAACTGGTTCGCACCCGAAGCTGATCTCACGTTCAGGCGCATGCCCTATGGTTTTGTCGTCTTTGCAAAGGCGGCGGTGGCAAGCGGCGCATCGCCCTGGCGCACTGAAATCTCGGCCAATTACCGCACCGAGTCAAAGTCATTTGCGGTAAGCGCCCGTATTGAAGATCTGGTTCCCGCCAATGTTTCAGACAAGATATTTGCGCTGGCGCAGTTTGCGCGCGTGAATGTTCCACTCTCTGGCCACGCCGAATTTGAAGTGAATGACCAGGGGGTTGTCACCCAGGCCACCGCTGAATTTGCGGCAGCAGCAGGTGTTGTTGGCCTTCCTGAATATATTGCCCAACCCATCGTAATCGATGAAGGAGCGCTTCGCGTTGATTATGACCCGGTAGAGGGCGGCTTTAACATCGTCGATTCAATCATTCTCGTCGGCGGTTCGCGCGCCGAGCTAACCGGACGGGTAGACCCGGTGCGTGCGCCCGATGGCAAACTCACGGATTTCAGGGTTGACCTCAAGGCCACCAACGTCAGCGTCGATACACTGGGAACCGTCAAGAATCCAGTGCTGGTAGACAAGGTGGAATTCAAGGGAAAGGCCTCGGTCGAAGGCGCTTCGCTGGATATTGAGGATCTCGTCGTCATGTCCGGCAATGCAGGCGTCAGGCTGCGCGGTGAAATCAACGGCGGTGATGAATCCGCAGGCATTGTCCTGCAAGGTCGCGTGCGTGACATTTCAGCGGATTTTCTGAAGAAACTGTGGCCGCCTATCGTCGCCCCGAAGTCACGCAAATGGGTGACGGAAAATGTCGTGTCTGGGCGGATTACAGAAGGCGCCTTCGGTGTTGATATTCCCGTAAACGGCCTGGCCGACGCGCTTCGCAACAAAATCCTGCCCGATAACAACATTGATTTCCAGTTTTCGATGGCCGACGTTACTTCCAAGTATTTCCGCGATATGCCACCGCTGCAAAGTGCATCGGGGTCAGCTCATCTCACGGGAGACAATTTTGATTTGGCGATTGATGCGGGCCAGGTAACGCTGCCGTCAAATGGCCAAGTGCAGGTAAGAAAAACCTCATTCAAGGCAACGAAACTTTTGGCTGATGAAGTGCCAGGCGAGATATCCCTCAACCTCACGGCTAAGGCACCTGAATTGCTGGAGATGGCGGCCTTGCCCAATCTCAACCTGTTGAAGAATGTTGGGTTTGCGATGCCCAATCTGGAAGGCGACGCCAACGCCTTCTATTGGACTTCAGCTTCCCCTGGTTAAGGACGTGCCACGTGAGCGGGTGCGAACCAAAGCCACAATCAAGCTTACAAACGCGACTATCAAGCAAATCATCCCAAAGATTGATCTAACCGAAGGCGCGCTCGATGTTTCCATCGACCCGGCAGGGATTGAAATTTCCGGTTCGGTAAAATTGAACGGTTTTCCCGCCCAGGTAACCTGGCAACGCGCCAAGGGACCGAACTCGAAATCCAAAGCGTCAATTGTTTCCGAGTTTGATGAAAATGCGCGGGAAAAACTTGGCATCAATCTCGACAGTTTTTTGGCTGGCCCTATCAAGGTTTCCGCGGATATATCCGGTGTCGGAGAAAAAACCTCAAGCATCGAGGTGAGGGCGGATCTTTCCAAAGCCGATTTGCGCTTGGATGCGATAAGCTGGTATCGTCCGCAATCTGACGACACCACGGCGAGTTTTACTTATTCCTCGAGCGAAGAGACAGGCCGCAGGGTAGACAACCTTATTGTCAAGGGGCAAGGTTTCAGCCTCAAGGGTGATGTGCTCCTCAAGCCAGATGGCAGTATGAAGTCGGCCAATTTCTCGCAAGTCTGGCTGAGTGAGGAGAATAATTTCAGCATGACGGTCGAGCCATCCGAGCAAGGGCAGTCAATCGGCATCAGCGGGAAGGCATTTGATGCAAGGCCCATCATCAAGTCAATGTTCTCGAAAAACGTCAAACCTGCGGCAAGCTCCGCACCAAAGCAGAATCTGAAGATAAATGCGCAAGTTGAGCGCGTCATTGCGAACCGGGGTGAGGTTTTGACAGGTGTGGCCGCGAGCCTCGTGGTGCGCAACAGCGCCGTGGCGACCGCTGAGATAAGAGGAAAATTCCTTTCTGGCCAAACGCTCGTCATGCATGTCAGACAGTCCGACGCGGGACGCCTGCTACAAGTCAACAGCAACGATGCGGGTGCCGCCTTGCGCGCCTCAAATCTCTATTCAAAAGTATCTGGCGGGCAATTGGAATTTGCCGCACTGCTTTCAAATGATGCAAGTTCCACAGTTCAGAATGGCCGCCTGATCATGCGCGATTTTGAAGTCCGCAACGAAGCGGCACTTGCAAACATTGACAGCCGTGGAAAAGCCAAAAAATCCGGCCCTCGCCGTGAGGGCCTGTCGTTCAAAAAGCTCACAATGCCATTTACAACGGACGCGAAATTTATTCGCATTGGCGATTCACTGGTGCGTGGCAACGAGCTTGGCGCATCTGCGGAAGGGCTCATCCGCAAGTCTGACGGCGCCATTGATATTACGGGAACGATGATTCCCGCTTACGGCCTGAATGCCGCTGTTGGAAAGATTCCCCTGTTTGGCGACATTCTCACAGGCGGTAAAGGGCAGGGCGTATTTGGCCTGACTTTTGCGCTCAGCGGCACCATGGCCACCCCAAAATTCCAGGTAAATCCGATCTCCGCCTTAGCGCCAGGAATCCTGCGCAAGTTTTTTGAGTATGATGGTTCCGGCAAGCCAATAAAGATGAAGGAACCCAATATCACGCTAGAGAGGCCTGATCAAACACGTGCTTTTTCTTGCCCATGGAAAGCTTGATGAGTCCCGACTGCTGAGTTCATCTTGTCGAGAACACAATCTATCGTCACTTACTTGAAGGTCGTTGACGCGAATAGCACCACCCTGGATCGAACGGCGGGCTTCACCATTGGATGTTGCCAATCCGGCTAGCACCGCTGCCTGTAACACGCCAATTGCTTTTGATAGATCAAGCTCAACTGAGGGAATGCCTTCGGCGCTTGCCCCTTCCTCAAAGGTTTTGCGCGCCGTCTCAGCCGCATCTGCCGCCGCTTTCTTTCCATGCAGCCAGGCCGTGGCTTCATTGGCAAGCGTCTTCTTCGCCTCGTTAATCTCAGAACCGCCAAGCGCTTCCAATAGCGCAATTTCGCCGAGGGAAAGCCTGGTGAAAAGCTTCAGGAATTTTCCAACGTCGGCGTCTTCCGTATTGCGCCAGAACTGCCAGTATTCGTAGGGGCTGCGCATGTCCGCATTGAGCCACACGGCACCACTCGCCGTCTTTCCCATCTTTGCGCCTGATGCCAGGGTTATCAGCGGCGTTGTGAGCGCGTAAAGCTGGTGCGTTCCCATGCGGCGGCCAAGGTCAATGCCGTTCACGATATTGCCCCATTGGTCAGAGCCGCCCATTTGCAAATTGCAACCGTAACGCCGCGCAAGCTCGACGAAGTCATAGGCCTGCAGCACCATGTAGTTGAATTCGATGAAAGACATTTCATGCTCGCGCTCAAGCCGCAGCTTGACTGCATCCATGGCTACCATGCGGTTCACGGAAAAATGCTTGCCCACATCGCGCAGCATGTCGAGGTAGTTCAGCTTTACCAGCCATTCCGCATTGTCCGCCATGATGGCATCTTTGGCGCCTGAGCCAAATCTCAGGAACTTGTCGAACACCTGCTGAATGCCGCGCTTGTTGTCCTCAATGTCCTCAAGCGTCAGCATCTTGCGGCTTTCGTCGCGGCCCGAGGGGTCACCCACGCGGGTGGTGCCGCCGCCCATCAGGGCGATGGATTTTTGTCCCAGTTCCTGCGCCCAATGCAGCAGCATGATTTGCACGAGCGAACCCACATGCAGCGACTTTGCCGTGCAATCAAACCCGATATAGGCTGTAATACCGCCCTTGGTGGCCAGTGCATCAAGAGCTGCCGCATCGGAACATTGGTGAATGTAGCCACGGGTTGAAAGGGTGTTAAGAAACTCTGATTTATATGTGCTCATAATGGCTTGCTCATAGCATGGGATAATCGCGTGTCAAAACTCACAACTGCCCTGGGCCTGATGTCCGGTACCTCGCTGGATGGCATTGATGTGGCCCTCATCAAAACCGATGGCGAAAACATCGTTGAACGCGGCCCCTCGATGACTTTCACCTATAACGACGAGCAGCGCCGACTTTTGATCGACGCGCTCATGGACGCCCGCATGATCAACCAGCGCGACGAGCGCCCGGGAAATCTGCAAAGACGAGAACAAGAGCTAACCGAATGGCACGTTGAAGCCGTCCAGCATTTCCTTTCAGTAAACCCAACGGAGGTTGATATCATTGGCTTTCACGGCCAAACTGTCATTCACCGGCCAGAGAAAAAACTCACTGTCCAGCTTGGCCTTGGCCAATTGCTGGCCCAAAGCTTGGGCATCCCCGTCGTCTATGACATGCGCGCCGCTGATGTGGAAGCGGGGGGGCAGGGGGCACCACTTGTTCCTGTCTTCCATCGCGCGCTTGCAGCCCATATTCATGAGCGCCCTGTCGCATTCGTCAACATCGGCGGCGTTTCAAATATCACGGTAATTGACAAAAATGGCGAAATGCTCGCCTTTGACCCAGGCCCCGGCAACGCGCTGCTGGATGACTGGGCGGAAAAACACACAAGTGTCGCCCGTGATGTTGATGGCGCACTCGCGTTCCAGGGAAAGGCTGATCGCGCCAGTGTTGAAAAATTCATGGAATCACCGTTCTTCACTGCCGCCCCGCCCAAGTCACTTGATCGCAACAGCTTTGCCGGATTTTCGATTGAAGGGTTAAGCCCTGCTGATGGTGCTGCGACCCTTGTCGAAATCACTGCAACTGCAATAGCGCGTTCCACTGAATGGCTGCCGGAAAAGCCAAAATCCTGGATCATCTGTGGCGGCGGCAGGCACAATCCTGCAATCATGAGATCACTGGAACAAAAACTTGCTGGCGTTAAAACCGCTGAAGATTGCGGCTTTGATGGAGATGCCATGGAAGCTGAAGCCTGGGCCTATCTCGCCGTGCGAAGTTTGAAAGGATTGCCGCTTTCGTTTCCAACAACGACAAAAGTGAGAGAAGCGATAACCGGCGGGGTTTTAGTGGAAGCCGGATGAGGGCGGCCCTTGCTTACCCCTCTTGTGACAGCCGCTTGTCCAGATAGGTCGAACAAATCTTGGTCAGTTCATCCTGCTTGCCATCAAAGAAGTGGTTGGAGTTGGCCACAACCTTGTGCTCGATGACAATGCCCTTCTGGGTTTTCAGTTTTGAAACCAGGCTGTGAACAGATTCAGGCGGTGCCACCACGTCCTTCTCGCCATTCACAAACAGGCCCGAGGCCGGGCAGGGGGCAAGGAACGAGAAGTCATAATGCTTAGCCAGGGGTGCAATCGAGATGAAGCCGCCAATTTCCGGCCGCCGCATCAAAAGCTGCATGGAAATCCACGCGCCGAACGAAACGCCGGCAATCCAGCAAATTTTGGCCTCGCGGTTGAAGGATTGCAGCCAGTCCAAGGCGGAGGCCGCGTCGGAAAGCTCGCCGGCGCCATTCTCAAAAAGCCCTTGGCTGCGTCCAACGCCCCGAAAGTTAAAGCGCAGGACCGAAAATCCGCGGCTCACAAAAGTCTGGTAAAGCGAATGGACAATCGGGTTGTTCATCGTGCCGCCAAAAGCAGGGTGGGGGTGCAGCATAATGGCAATCGGCGATCCCGAAGGCTTCGCGTGGTGATAGCGCGCTTCAATGCGCCCAGCTGGGCCGTTAAATATGACTTCTGGCATTTCGTGAGGTCCGTTCCACTGTTTTTTTGCCCGCTCAATTCTTTGCAACTATCAAGGCGGTGAATAGTTGACTCGTGAAGTCGGGTTTTCTATATATCTACTTTAGAATGGTTCAAGAAAGCGATTGCTTACCTATCCCACTGAGTTGCTAGGGCTTTAGCACAAGAGGTAGGGCAAAAAGCAAGCTTTTCGTGACATGAACGAGGGAAAAAGCGAATGAAAATGAGCACAAAGGGCAGGTATGCCGTCATGGCCATGATTGATATTGGCCAAAATTCCCATGGCAAACCCGTATCGCTCGCCGAAATAGCCGACCGTCAGGATATCAGCCAAGAATATCTTGAGCAGCTTTTTAGCAAACTGCGCCGCTCAGGATTGGTCGAAAGTTCGCGTGGCCCCGGCGGCGGTTACAAGTTGGCGCGTGATGCCGCTGATATTCCGGTTTCCGATGTAATTCTCGCAGTTGACGAAGCTCTAAAGGTCACGCGATGTTCTGGTGACGCTGTGGATGGCTGCGTAAAAGGCAAGCAGTGTTCGGCGCATGATCTTTGGTCGTCCTTGGGTCGTCAGATGATGCACTTTCTAGGTTCTATCACGCTCGAAGACGTTGTTGAAAAGCGCAATCTTGCTTTGGCAGCCACCATTAAGCAGGCCAAGGACCGTTATGTGAGGCCCGACGCGTGAGAACATATCTCGACCATAACGCCACCAGCCCTTTGCGCGAAAACGTGAAGCAAGCCATGCGCGCGGCAATGGATGTGGATGGCAATGCGTCGTCCGTTCATCGCGAAGGTCGGCACGCGCGCAAACTATTGGACGATTCGCGTGAGGCCCTCGCTCGATCCATTGGTGTTATTTCACCCATGATCTCATTTACATCCGGCGGTTCTGAAGCCAATAACCTCGCCATCAAAAGCGCACCCGTTGATCGCATTCTGGTTTCCGCCATTGAACACCCGGCCGTTATCGAAGCGGCCAAGGCCGTGAACAAGCCCGCCGAATTTATTCCGGTCACCGCTCAGGGCGTTGTCGATCTTGAGGCGCTGGCGAAAATGCTTGATGGCCCAAAAGCATTGGTCAGCGTCATGCTCGCCAACAACGAAACCGGCGTCATCCAGCCCGTCCGCGAAATCGTCGCCCTCGCGCAAGCCCATGGCGCATTGGTTCACACTGATGCAGTGCAGGCCTTTGGGAAAATTCCCGTAAACTTCGGCCTTCTCGGCGCAGACATGATGACGCTTGCGGCACACAAGGTCGGTGGTCCCACGGGCATTGGCGCGTTAATCGTGCGCGATGGCTTACCGCTTGAACCATTGATCCACGGTGGCGGGCAGGAATTGCGCCGTAGGGCAGGCACAGAAAACCTCGTGGGCATTGCTGGATTTGCCGCCGTTGCACAGGAAAAATTATTAGAAATCAAAATTTTACGCGATGAACTGGAATCAAAACTTGAAGATGCGGTAATCTTCGGCCGATCCGCAGAGCGCTTGCCCAACACCGTCTATTTCACCCAGCCCGGCATGAGCGCCGAAACATTGTTGATGAACTTCGATCTCGAAGGCATCGCCGTGTCGTCGGGCTCCGCCTGTTCATCCGGCAAAGTCACAAAGTCACATGTGCTGTCAGCTATGGGGGTTGCCCCTGAACTGGCGCGTGGTGCCATCCGTATCAGTCTCGGTTGGAACACCACCCACGCACACATTGAACATTTCACCAGCGTTTGGCGCAAGCTTTTGGCGCGTCATCAAGCTAAAGCGGCGGCATAAAGAGAACCATGGCAGACCTCGACACAATCGAACTCGTTAAAGATATCGAAGTTGATAAATACAAATACGGTTTCACCACCGAGATTGAATCCGACTATGCGCCAAAGGGCTTGAACGAAGGCATCGTCAAATTCATATCGGACAAAAAGGGCGAGCCCGCGTGGATGCTGGAATGGCGCTTGGAAGCCTATGCCCGCTGGCTGCAAATGGACGAGCCCGCATGGGCCCGCGTATCATTCCCCAAAATCGATTTCCAGGACCTGTATTACTACGCCGCTCCCAAGAGCATGGCAGTGCCAAAGAGCCTTGATGAAATTGATCCCAAACTTCTGGAAACCTACGCCAAGCTAGGCATTCCGTTGAAAGAACAAGAAATTCTCGCCGGGGTGCGCAAGCAAGGCGAGAAGAGCATGCTGGACGATGAAGGTAATGAGGTTATCACGGGCCGTGTCGCCATTGATGCCGTGTTCGATAGTGTTTCCGTTGTCACCACCTTCAAAGCCGAGCTTGCCAAGGCGGGCGTGATTTTCTGTTCAATCTCGGAAGCCCTGCGTGAACACCCCGAACTCGTGCGCAAGTATCTGGGCTCGGTGGTCCCACAAGGCGACAATTTCTATGCCGCGTTGAACTCTGCTGTTTTTTCCGATGGCTCATTCGTGTACGTGCCGCCCAACACACGCTGCCCCATGGAGCTTTCAACCTACTTCCGCATGAACGCCAAAAACACGGGGCAATTCGAGCGCACCCTGATCATTGCCGACAAAGGTTCCTACGTTTCCTATCTCGAGGGTTGCACAGCGCCCATGCGCGAAGAAAACCAGCTTCATGCCGCTGTGGTGGAGTTGATCGCGCTCGATGATGCCGAGATAAAATACTCCACCGTGCAAAACTGGTATCCCGGTGATGCCGAAGGCAAAGGCGGCGTTTACAATTTCGTGACCAAGCGCGGCGATTGCCGGGGCAAGGGCTCCAAGATTTCCTGGACGCAGGTTGAAACCGGTTCCGCCATCACTTGGAAATATCCGAGCTGCATTCTGCGCGGCGACAATTCACGCGGCGAATTCTATTCAATCGCCATTTCCAACGGCAGGCAGCAGGTCGACTCCGGCACCAAGATGATCCATTTGGGCAAGAACACCTCAAGCCGCATTATTTCAAAGGGCATCGCCGCAGGCCGCAGTGACAACACCTATCGCGGCCTCGTCTCGGCCCACCGCAAGGCACTGAACGCGCGGAACTTCACCCAATGCGACTCGCTGCTCATTGGCGACAAGTGCGGTGCTCATACGGTTCCCTATATTGAGGCCAAAACCTCCACCGCGCAATTCGAACACGAAGCCACCACATCGAAAATCTCCGATGACCAGATGTTCTACTGCATGTCGCGTGGCCTGACGCAGGAGGAGGCCGTAGCCCTCATCGTCAACGGCTTCGTCCGCGACGTTCTGCAGCAACTGCCCATGGAATTCATGGCTGAAACGCAGAAGCTGATCGGCATCAGCCTCGAGGGGAGTGTCGGATGACAAAACCGGTTATCAATCTGGCCGACGTCCCGCTGCGCGACACCGGAAACGGCGAGGGTTTCGCCGCCAAGGTAGGCTCATTCGGAGGCATGATTGGATCCAAGGGCATCGATGTCATGCTGCACGTGGTGGAACCCGGCAAGAAGGCCTTTCCCTTCCATGTGCACCATCAGATTCATGAACTGTTTTTGATTTTGGAAGGCGAAGGCGAATACCGCTTCGGCAAGGAGCGCTATCCCGTGAAAGCTGGCGATGTGCTGGCCGCCCCCACCGGCGGGCCGGAGAATGCCCATCAGATCATCAATAACGGCAAGTCGCCCATGAAATATCTCGGCATCTCGACCACGGTCGACACCGAAGTCGTGGAATATCCGGATTCGGGGAAATTCGCCGTGACCTCGCGTTTTGACTGGCAAACCATGTCGGGCGGCGTCCGCCACATCGCGCGGCAGGCCGGAAGTCTCGATTATTATGATGGCGAGGAATAAGGGAAAAATTGAAGCCAATGCTCGAAATTAAAAATCTCCATGTCAAGCTCGCCGATGAGGACCGCGTCATTATCGATGGCCTCAATCTCACGGTAAACGCAGGCGAAGTGCACGCCATTATGGGGCCGAATGGTTCGGGCAAGTCCACGCTCTCCTATGTGCTGTCGGGCCGTGAAGGCTATGAAGTTACCGAAGGCTCCGTCACCTATAAGGGCGAAGACCTGTTGGCCATGACACCATCGGAGCGCGCTGCGAAGGGCGTGTTTCTTGCCTTCCAATATCCCATTGAAATTCCGGGAGTTGCCACAATGCAATTCCTCAAAGTGGCGCTGAACTCCCAGCGCAAAGCCCGTGGCGAAAAGGAAATGACCACGCCGGATTTCATGCGTTACGTGAAAGAGCGGGCAGCGAAACTCAACATCGGGCCAGATATGTTGAAGCGCCCCGTAAATGTGGGCTTTTCCGGTGGTGAAAAGAAACGTGCAGAAATTTTGCAAATGGCAGTGCTTGAACCCCATCTTTGCATTCTCGATGAAACCGACTCTGGGCTCGATATTGACGCGCTGCGCGTGGTGGCAGACGGTGTGAACAGCTTGCGTTCGCCAGATCGCGCCATGATCGTTATCACCCACTATCAGCGCCTGCTTGACTACATTGTGCCAGACGTTGTTCATGTGCTGTCGCAAGGCAGGATCGTCAAATCCGGCGACAAGTCGCTGGCGCTCGAACTTGAAGCGCGTGGTTATACCGAATTTGCGGGAGCCGCGGCGTGAACGTCATCATTCCCAAAACTGCAGCCGAACTTGATTACGGCTTTGCGCTGCCCCATCGCAAGATGGAGGATTGGCGTTGGACTGATTTACGCCAACTCATCGACAAGCCCTATCCACCAAGACAGACCGTTGAAGCCGCCGCACAAGATGTCGAACGTCTCATCAAATCATCGCCATTTGCGAAGATTACAGGGGCGCGTATGGTGTTCATTAATGGACGTTATTCGGCTGAACACTCACAGTTGAGTCGTGAAAATGTAGCCATGCGCGTCAGCATCGACGAGCCCGTGGTTCAAATGAACCAAGCTTTCGTAACGGATGGTGCGCATCTCAGGATCGCCGGCAACACCGACTCGCCCATCGAACTTCTCTTCTTAGCAACCAATGCCGCAGCCCGCACCATTGCCACGCGAAATGTGATCGAAGTTGAGCATGGCGCTTCCGCCACGGTCATCGAGACCCACGTTGGCGATGGCAGCTATCTCGCCAACTCCGTCACGGAAATCCGCCTCGCCCAAAGCGCAAGGCTTGATCGCATCAAGGTGGAACTGGAATCAGAAGACGCTATCCACCTCAGCCACACCCATGCGGCGTTAGCCAAAAATTCCGAGATCAATGATTTCACGCTCACCTCAGGTTCAAAAGTAAACCGCCAGAACGGCACATTTGAATTTCATGGACAGAATATTGACGCAAAAGTCTCTGGGGCCTTCATGCTGGGAGGAAAGCAACACGCCGACACGCGCCTTTTTATTGACCACCAGCAACCCCATTGCACCAGCCGTGAACTTTTCAAATGCGTGATGGATGATCATGCCCGCGGAATTTTCCAAGGCAAGGTGTTGGTGCGCAAAGACGCGCAGAAGACGGATGGCAAACAATCCAGCCACGCGCTTCTCCTCTCCGAAACTGCCGAGTTTGATGCCAAGCCCGAACTCGAAATCTTTGCTGATGACGTTGTCTGCGGCCACGGTGCCACGGCGGGTGATTTGAACCATGACCATCTCTTCTATTTGATGTCGCGCGGCATTCCCGAAGCTGAGGCTAAATCACTTTTGATCGCCGCCTTTGTCGGTGAAGCTTTCGATGTGATTGTGCATGAAGGCATCAAGGAAGCCTTGGCAAAGTTCTCCAACAAGTGGCTGACCCAGCACCGGAGGCAGGGATGAAGTGCTCCCCTCATACTTCCTTTTCCCGCAAGGGGAGAAGGGAATGTTAGATGTTCTTAAAATCCGCCGCGACTTTCCCATCCTCTCCCGTGAGGTCTATGGCAAGCCGCTGGTTTATCTCGACAACGCCGCTTCCGCGCAAAAGCCGCAGGTCGTGCTCGATGCCATGATGAAGAGCTATTCCCATGAGTATGCGAATGTGCATCGTGGCCTGCATTATCTTTCCAACACCGCAACCCAAGCCTTTGAGGATGCGCGTGAGTCCGTGCGACGCTTCATCAATGCGCCGTCGAAGGATCAATTGATCTTCACCCGCAACGCCACCGAAGCCATCAATCTTGTGGCGCAGAGTTTTGGCGGGCTGGTTATCAATGAGGGCGACGAAATTGTTCTCTCCATTCTCGAACACCACTCCAACATCGTGCCGTGGCATTTCCACCGCGAGCGGTGCGGTGCCGTGATCAAATGGGCACCTGTCGATGAGGACGGAAATTTCCTCATTGAAAAGTTCGAAAAACTGCTCACCCCACGCACCAAGATCGTTGCGATTACGCAGATGTCAAACGCGCTGGGCACCATCGTACCAGTAAAAGAGATCATCAAGCTCGCCCATGCCCGCGGCATTCCGGTGCTGGTGGATGCCAGCCAGGCCGCCGTTCACATGAAGGTGGATGTGCAGGATTTGGATGCAGACTTTCTCGTCTTCACTGGCCATAAGACCTACGGCCCCACCGGTATTGGTGTTCTCTATGGAAAAGCCGAACTCTTGAACCGCATGCCGCCCTATCAAGGGGGCGGTGAAATGATCAATGAGGTCACCACCGAAGGCATCACCTACAACAACCCGCCGCACCGCTTCGAAGCGGGAACGCCTGCCATCGTCGAAGCCATCGGTTTGGGTGTGGCGCTGGATTACATGACCTCCGTCGGCATCGACAAGATTGCCGCCCATGAAGCAACCCTCAGTGATTACGCCACCCAACGCCTCTCCGAAATCAATTCGCTGCGCATTTTCGGCCGCGCCAAGAACAAGGGCGCCATTGTCTCCTTTAACATGAATGGAGCCCACGCCCATGATGTGGCAACGGTGATTGACCGGGCAGGGGTGGCGGTGCGCGCCGGCACCCATTGCACCCAGCCGTTGCTGCAACGTTTTGGCGTAACCGCCACCTGCCGCGCCTCATTTGCGATGTACAACACGCGGGAAGAGGTTGATATACTAGCCGAAGCTCTCACCTCTGCCCAAAGGATATTCCTGTGACAGAAGCGGCCACCGATAACGCCCCAAACCCCTCGGCCATTCCAGCCGATGAGCTGAGCCGCATGACGGATGATATCGTCAGCGCCCTCAAAACCGTTTACGATCCGGAAATCCCCGTTGATATATATGAATTAGGCCTCATCTATAAGGTTGATATCGATGATGACCGGAACGTGGCGATTGATATGACATTAACGGCCCCGGGGTGCCCGGTGGCGGGAGATATGCCAGGGTGGGTTGAAAACGCTGTTTCAACCGTGGCTGGCGTGGCCAGCGCCAAGGCAACCTTGGTTTTTGATCCCCCGTGGGATCATAGCCGCATGTCAGATGAAGCGCGCGTTGCGATGAATATGTGGTAAGGTAACAAACATGGCTACAGCAACTCCCCGCGCCCGCCCCAAGGTTATGACCCTGACTGACGCCGCCGCAGCGCGTGTGCAAGCGATCATTGCCAAGTCTGATCAGCCCGTTGTGGGCCTTCGCGTCGGCGTGAAAAATGGCGGCTGTGCCGGCATGGAATACACCATGGAATGGGCCACCGAACAGAAGCCCTTCGACGAAGTGATCGAAGAAAAGGGTGTCAGGGTTATTATAGATCCCAAGGCTATTCTCTTCCTGCTCGGCACAGAAATGGACTATCAGACGTCAACGCTCAAATCCGGCTTCACCTTCAACAACCCAAATCAAACCTCGGCCTGCGGCTGCGGTGAAAGCGTGCAGCTCACCCCGGCGGTGGCGCAAGCTTGAGCGTTATTAGCGCAGGCTTCAAGGAATTCATCACCGAACAAATGGCAGGCTTCGGCCTTGTGACCGTCCGCGCCATGTTCGGCGGCGCAGGGGTTTACAGGGACGGCCTGATGTTCGCGCTGATTGACGATGAAGTGTTGTATCTCAAGGTTGATGACAGCACCAAGCCGGATTTCATCGCCGAAAACCTGCCGCCTTTCTTTTACGAGGCCAAGGGCGGCAAGAAAATGGAAATGGGTTACTACCGCATCCCTGAACGTTGCCTCGACGATATGGATGAAATGGCTCTCTGGTGCCGCAAGGCCTTTGAAGTAGCGTTGAAAGCGGCAGCGAAGAAAAAACCCAAGGGAAAAACCAAGAAATAGACTGGCTTTTTCCTCCAGTTGTGGCATTCAAAGTGCTTTGGATTTGGGTTTTCAGCAATGCCATTGTCTTTGAGCGATCAACGGTTGTTTGATCTTCGCTGGGAAAGAAGCGAAGCGGATCTTTTTAGGTCCTTGCACGCCATTTATGGCAAGCGGCCAGAATTTGAAAAAAACCTGAAATCCATGTTGCTGGACCGCTGGCAAGAGCGCCCCGCCGAACTCAAGGACCTCGACCTCCGGCGCGACCTGAACCCCGATTGGTTCCTGTCCGAAAACATGGTGGGCTATGTTTTCTACGTCGACCGGTTCGCCGAAAATTTCAAAGGCGTTCTGGACCACATCGACTATCTTGAAGGTCTCGGCATCACCTACGTGCATTTTATGCCGTGCCTGAAACCGCGTCCCGGCGACAGCGATGGCGGCTATTCCGTCATGGATTATCGCGCCATCAACCCCGCACTCGGCACCATGGAAGATTTTGAAGAGGTGGCCAAAACTTTTCGCCACAAGAATATGAGCGTCTGTGTTGATCTCGTATTGAACCACACGGCGAAGGAACACGAATGGGCGGTGAAGGCACGCAGCGGCGATAAGAAATACCAAGCTTATTACCGCATGTTTGATCGCGAAGCTGATACGCTGGAATACGAGAAAACACTCGTCGAAGTTTTCCCCAATGATGCGCCGGGCAACTTCACGTTCTATCCCGACTTCAAGAAATATGTCTGGACGACGTTCAACGAACACCAGTGGGATTTGAATTGGGCCAACCCCGATGTGTTTGTTGAAATTGTCGATATCATGTTGAGCCTCGCCAACAAGGGGGTGGATTGCTTGCGGCTTGATGCTGTGGCCTTCATGTGGAAGCAGCTCGGCACCAATTGCCAGAACCTTCCTGAAGCGCATGACCTTCTGCAGGCGCTGCGCGCCGCAACCCGCATCGCCGCTCCGGCGCTGATCCACAAAGCGGAAGCCATCGTCGCCCCGCGCGATCTCGTGCCTTACTTGGGCGCGGGCAAGCATCGTGGCAGGGAGGCAAACCTCGCCTACCACAATAACCTCATGGTGCATTACTGGTCGTCGCTTGCGTCGCGCGAAACCGCACTGATGACCTACACGCTGAAAACCCATTTCCCGGAGAGTTTCCGCAATGCCTGCTGGGCTACCTATATTCGCTGCCATGACGATATCGGCTGGGCGATAACTGAGGAAGATGGTGCCGCCATTCCCCATGTTTCCGGCCCCGGCCACCGCAAATTCCTGGCAGATTTCTATTCTGGCAAGCATCGGGGCTCCTTCGCGCGGGGTGGAATCTTTCAGGAGAACGCAGAAACAGGGGACCGCCGAAACAGCGGCACCTTTGCCAGCCTCGCGGGGCTTGAATCCGCGCAGGGCAAATCCGAAATTGCCGCCGCGATTGACCGCATCCTGATGGGCGTTGCCCTGATGGCATCTTTCGGCGGGTTGCCATTGCTGTACATGGGTGATGAAATTGGCCTCACCAACGATTACCGCTTTGCGGATGAACCAGCGCACGCCCATGACAATCGCTGGATGCACCGCCCCAAAATGCAGTGGGGCAAATTGTCATTGCCGCAAGCCAAAATCTTCGAAGGCACAAAACACATTATCAGCCGTCGCAAAGCCGTGGCCAGTCTCGCAGCAAACAACCCCACTAAAATAATGGATGCAGGAAATCCGGCAATTTTTTCATTTCTGCGTGAGAGCGACGATGGACCGCTGCTGGGAATTTTCAACTTCAGCGAACTCTGGCAAAACATCCCCGCACGTTTTGCCCGCAACCACGGGATCACAAATTTCCACGACGCTTTGAGTGACGCCAAAGTGGCAACACCCAAAGACGAACTCCAAATCCCGCCCTATGGCCGCGTGTGGCTAACATAGTTTTTCATCGCTGCTTGTAACAACCCTCTCGACCGTTCGCCTACGGATAATCAACTGATCATCGATGCGATATACGTGGCGAAGTCATAGTTCGGCCGTTCCAGGTGGCTGAGGTGACCGGGTTTGGCGAGATCGGAACTCAGGCCGCGATAGACACGCTCGGTGCAGCGCTTGTCTTCGACATTCACATCATCCAGCAGGCTCTTGAGCTGCGTAAAATGAGCCTGGGCATCAGCGTCATTCACAAAATCCGGTGACATGCCGCCGCCAAAAATCACCCGCACGTGGGCAGGCCCCTGGGGATGCAGGGAGAGATACCAGAAATAGCCGGGCGTTAGCGTGATCAGCAGGCTGGGATAGATGGCGAGCAGAAATGTGGTGCGCCGCCGCTCGCCCACCATGCGCGTATTCGAGGGGTGGGCGAGGGCGATCTTAAGCTGGTCGTCTTTCAATATCGTATGGTAGTTGAAAGTGGGAAGTCCTGGCGGGCAAACCATTTCGTCCAGCTTGGACAACCCGCCAATGGTTTTCGCGTGGCAGACGGGGAGGTGATAACTCTCCATGAAATTTTCCGCGAGAACTTTCCAGTTAGTGTTCCAGATGAACTGCTCATTGAAATTCTCGATGTAGCTTTCCATGCCGTAGTCGGCGATGAGACCCTCGACATCGGCTAGCTTTTCGCGTGGGCTAACGGCTTTTGGGTTCAGCGTTATCATTACCCAGCCCAGCCATTCCTCGCAGCGGATTTGCGGCAGGCGGTAATTTTCCTTGCAGAAGCCCTCATTGTTTTTCATGGCTGGTGCCGCGCGAAGCGTGCCATCCATGTTGTAGCTCCAGCCGTGATAGGGGCAGACGATGCCTCTCACGTTGCCTGTGCCGTTAAGAAGAATGGACATGCGGTGCAGGCACACGTTGGATTGGGCGCGCAAAATGCCTTCACGGTCGCGGATGACCATGATGGGCTGGTTGGCGAGCTCAAGGGTTAGGTAGTCACCTGGGTTTGCCAGCGCGGACGCGCGGCCCACGCAAAACCATTCCTTGCTGAAAATGCCCTCAATTTCCCGGACAGCAAATTCTTCGGATGTGTAAACCGATTTCGGCATGGCGCGCGCTCGATTGAAGGGCACCGAAACATTGGCCTTCAATTCCTCTACCGCTTCATTGACCTGAATTTGGATATTCATGATGTCAGATCTCCTCGCGTGAAAGGTTTCATTTATAGCCCGGTGTATGCCGTGATTTTGGCATCAGCAAGGGCAAAGCAGCCAGCAATGGAAGGATTCAGGGGAAGCTCGCGGTATGCGCCAATGGCACCTTGGGAGGACAAGCGCCCTGCCAACCCTGGCTCATCCCCTGCCACCACCCAGATGAAAGCAAATGCCGTTTGGCGCACCGGTTTTGCACCCGCAAAGGTAAGCTTGGCGAAAATATCATCCGTTGGTGTGCCGGGTTCAAACACAACCAGCATCGGACCTGACGCTTCCGCCGGAAGCGATGCCTTCCGCATAAGTACGGCCATCACGGCAACCCACGCAACGATCACTGTTGCAAACAGCGTAATCGCAAGACGGTGGCCGGGCCAGCCCATGGCTTCAGGCCGCAGCAAATTTGGGCGCGCGCAGTTCCTTGATGGGAAGATGCACGAGTGCCGCGAAGATGCCGAGCGCCGCCCCCATCCACCACACGGGATCGTAGGAGCCGAACTGGTCATAGAGCCTGCCGCCCAGCCACACGCCGAAGAAGGAGCCCACCTGATGGCTGAGGAACACGAAGCCATAAAGCGTTGCCATGTAGCGCGTGCCGAACATCACCGTCACCAGCCCCATGGTGAGCGGCACCGTTGAAAGCCACAGGAAGCCCATGGTGGCGGTGAAAATGAAAGTGGTCGTCGTCGTAATGGGCAACAGGATGAAGGCTACAATGAAAACCGAGCGCAGGATGTAAATCAGGCTCAAGGGAATTTTCTTGTTGTATTTGCCACCAATGATTCCGGAGGTGTAGGAACCCACCACATTGAACAGGCCGATGGCACCCATGGCGAGGCCGGCAAACTCCTTGCTGATGCCATGCTCGGCCAAATAGGGCGGCAGGTGGACGGTGATGAAAGCCAGCTGGAAACCGCACACGAAGAAGCCGGATACCAGCATCAAATAGGAACTATGGCCGAATGCGCCGCCGATGGCCTGGCGCATGGTAATGTCTGCCTCGCCGGAGGTTGCTTTCGTTGATTTGCTGTTTTGCACCATGAGGGGCAGTGCGAAAATGAGGATGAGCAGGGTGGATGCTGCAAGAATAAGCAGCGCTTTCTCCCAGCCATAGGCGGAGATCAAAGCGCCGCCGAGGGGCGCGAAAATGAATTGTCCCAACGAACCGGAAGCCGTGGCAATGCCGAATGCCCATGAGCGTTTTTCCGGCGGCACGATGCGGCCCAATGCCGCCATCACGATGCCGAAGGAAGACATGGCAACGCCGATGCCAATGAGGATGCCGGCGCCGAAGTGGAACATGAGTGGCGCCTGGGCCACCGCCATCACCACGGTTCCCACGGCGTAGAACAGGGCCCCCACCATCAGCACGCGGGCAGAGCCGTAACGGTCAGCCAACGCGCCGGCGAGCGGTGTTGCAATTCCCCAAAGGAGATTTTGCAGGGCTAACCCGAATGAGAAAATTTCGCGGGGCCAGGCATGGGCTTCGGAAATGGGCGCGGTGAAAAGGCCAAAGCTGGAACGTACGCCAAAATTCACCATCGCCACGAGGCAACCCGCCACAATGACGAGGGCGGGGGTGTAATACCAGGGGATTTGTTTTGCGGACATGTCCATGGTTCTGATACAGGCTTTCTTTCCTATAATGTCAAGTCTTACTTTGCATGGGGCCCTGCAGGAGGAGCGGGCCAAATTGCGCAATGGCAACGCCCAGCAGGATGATGCCGCCGGCAACAAGTGTCGTCACTGAAATTTTCTCGCCGAGCATCAGGACGCCGGCGAAGATGGCAAAAATCGGGATGAGGTAGAGCGATGCGCCAACGGCGGTGGGGCGCAGCAGGCCCACCGCATAGTTCCAAGTGCCGAGCGTGAAAAGTGTGCCGACGAATGTGAGGTAGCAGAGGGAGAGAATTGCGGCTTGGTCCAGATTGACCATTGTTGCCCAAGTGCCAGGCGAAATGAAGGCCAGCGCTGGAAACGTGGCGAGCGCCAACGACAGCAGCGAGATTTTTGCCGAGCCATAGGACTGGATCAGGCTCTTGCTGTAGATCACATAGATCGCCCAGAACACGCCGCTGACGAAAATCAGCAGGCCGCCGGTGATCATATGGGACTGGCTGAGGCCATTTTGTGCGTCGCCGCTGAAGAGATAGAGCGAGCCGGCGAAGGACACGATCAGTCCGATGATGGTGGGCACCGTCACACGCTCCGCACCGATGACGCTGGCGAGCAGGGCGATGAGCAGCGGCTGGGTTGAAATGACAATGCCGCCCACGGCGGAAGACACATAGGCAAAGCCGAAGATGGATCCGGCGAAATAGCCGAACATGCCGATGAGGGAAATCAGCAGGAGGCGCGGAACATCCCTTCGCGCCACAGTGAAGCCGCCGAAGAACGGCAGCAGGACAAGGCAGCAGATGCCAACCGCCAGGGAACGGATAACCAGCGCATCGGCCGCACCCGCCGCCAGCGAGAAGGAGCGGATGAAGGCGGGTGCCACGCCCCAGACCAGAACGGTGAAGCCGAGCGCTGCTGCGGGCAGGTACTTGCTATCAGGCAGATTCACGCGCCAGAACTTTTTTGACCGACGGGCGTTCGGCCATGCGGTTGCGGTGATCCAGCACCTTGGGGAATTTCTTGGGATCAACGCCATCGCCTTCAAGCCAGCTTGCGATAGTGAAGAGATAGGGATCGGCAATGCTGTAGTCCGCGCCCATCACCCAGGGGCCCTTGAAATATTCGTTCTCGATGAGGCCAAAACATTCCGCCATGTTCTGCGGCACCTTTTTCGCCATGGTTTCAATTGCCGCCGCATCATCGGTCCAGCGCGCGCCCCGCCGTTTGTGGGCATGCGCCACATGGACTGTTGATGCGAGATAGCTGTTGAAGGCCTGTATCTGGGCCAGCGCGAAGGGGTCATTCAACGGCGCAAGTTTCGCCGCCGGATTGGTTTGGGCGATGTAGAGGAGGATCGCCACTGTCTCGGTGATGATGCCCTGGGGTATCACCAGTGCTGGCACGCGGCCCTTGGGATTTATCTTCAGATATTCCGGCTTGCGCTGTTCGCCCTCGGCAAAATTCAACCGCTTGGCTTCGTAGGCAGCGCCTGAGTCCTCCAGCGCGATGTGAGAGGCGAGGGAGCAGGTGTTGGCGGCGTAGAAGAGTGTGAGCATGTGGGCAGGATGCTTGAGGAAGCGCTGGACGTCAATTGACACCAGCGCATTCCTCCCGCGATTAAATACATCCCTCACTCTTCGAGGCCCGGCTACGCCGCGCACCTCGAGCCAAGAGGGCGTGTTAAGCGACCGCCTTCTCGCTCATCAGCTGCTTCAACTCGCCGGACTGGAACATTTCCACCATGATGTCGCTGCCGCCGACGAATTCGCCCTTGACATAGAGCTGCGGCACGGTTGGCCAGTTGGTGTATTCCTTGATGCCCTGGCGCACTTCATCCGAGTCCAGAACATTGATGCCCTTGAAAGGCACGCCCAAGTGATTGAGAATCTGCGTGGCCTTGCCGGAGAAACCGCACATGGGGCTTTCCGGCGTGCCCTTCATGAAGAGCACCACGTCATTGCTCTTCACTTCATTGTCGATCCATTTTGAAATATCAGTCATGTCAATTCTCCGGAATGCTGGTTGTTAGTGCGAGGGCGTGAAGTTCGCCACCCATGCGGCCCTTCAAGGAAGCATACACCATCTGGTGCTGCTGGACGCGGGATTTGCCTTTGAAGGCGGCTGACATCACGGTGGCGGCGTAGTGGTTGCCGTCGCCGGCGAGGTCGCGGATTTCCACGGCGGCGTCGGGCAGGGCTTCCTTGATGAAGCGTTCGATTTCGGCGGCGGCCATAGCCATGGGGAGTGCCTTTCGGTTTTGGCTAGAGATAATGCGGCTGGCCGTAAATTACCAGTGGCGAGTTGACATGGGGATGCCGCCCGGAAAAAGCGGTGGCGGCAGTTGCAAGCGGATGGAAAGGTACATTCACGGCGGCGCCCGCTGATGCTGCGGGGAAAGAGGTGGAGGGGAGGTTCCCGTCCTGGCTTCAAGCCTGCATATGCGGTGGAAAGAGTGGAGTTTTGGTGTGTTGGCTTAAAGCCCAACCTTGGAACGCAGCGGTTTTGGCCTTCGGTTTGCACTTGCAGAGCTCTGGATCGCACGGTGTCCGAGGTTTTCCGCCAGAGTTGTTTAGCCATTTAAGGCGCGTGGACCGTAGTGTCCACGGGGTTAGCCGTCGGCTCCCGGAAGATCGGGGCGCGTTGAATTTCCCCAAGCCTTGCAGGCGCTGCCCATGGTTCCGGCAATTTCGAGACGCTGTCGACACTGTCCCCTCCTTTCCGGAAACCATCATCTAATAATATAATCCTATTATAGGAACATGTCAAGCGGCATAGGAATTTATATTTGGCGGGACAAGGAAAAAGCCCTCATCCGGCCTGTCGGCCACCTTCTCCCATCCTGCACCGCTTTCTCTACACAGCACGGGCGAAGGCCCATACGATTATCGCCTTCGCCCGTGAGCGCAGCGAATGGGAGAAGGTGGCCGACAGGCCGGATGAGGGCTCTCTATCCCGCCATATAATCCGGGAACCAGCTTTCATGGGCTGACTTCAGTTCCGCGATTTGGATTTCAGTTCGCTTCCAATTTTCAGCACTGCCTCCGCCGTCACGGTTCCGACGCGGATCACGTCAACTCCCTTCACATGGGCCTGCGTGATGATCTTGGCGGCTTCTTTGGCTGGGCAGGTGAGGACGTAACGGGCCTGGTCCTCGCCGAAGAAGTGCTTCGTGGGTCATGGCGTCGAGCTTGGCGCCAAGGCCAGAGGCCAGTGCCATTTCGATGACGGCCAGCCCAAAGCCGCCGTCCGACACGTCATGGGCGGCGGTAACCTGCCTGTGGTTGATCAGTGAACGGACGAAATCGCCGTGGCGCTTCTCTTTTTCCAGATCAACGGGCGGCGGCGCGCCTTCTTCGCGGCCCAGCACTTCGCGCAAGTAGATGGATTGGCCGAGGTGGGAGCCGTGGCCGCCCAAGAGCAGGATGGCCTCATCTGCGGCCTTGAAGGCCAGCGTGGTCATTTTGCTCAAGTCTGCCAGCAACCCCACGCCGCCGATCGCGGGGGTTGGCAGAATGGCCTGGCCGTTGGTTTCGTTGTAAAGCGACACGTTGCCGGACACCACGGGATAATCCAGCGCGCGGCAGGCGGCGTCGATGCCTTTGAGGGCAAGCACGAGCTGGCCCATGATCTCCGGTTTTTCGGGGTTGCCGAAATTGAGGTTGTCGGTAATCGCAATCGGCTCAGCACCCACGCAAGTCAGATTGCGCCAGCTTTCGGCCACGGCCTGCTTGCCGCCCTCGAAGGGATCGGCTTCCACATAGCGCGGCGTTACATCTGTCGTCAGTGCAATCGCCTTGTTGGGGCCGACACGCACCACGCCCGCATCGCCGCCGGGGATTTGCGCCGTGTTGGAGCCAATCAAATGGTCATACTGCTCCCATACCCAACGGCGTGAACACATATCGGGCGAGCCCACGATCTTCAAAATGGCGGCTTTCATATCCGCTGGAGCGGGCACATTCGTCAGTACAGGGAGCTTTTTCGGCTCAACCCATGGCCTGTCATATTCAGGCGCTTCGTCGCCCATCTGCCTGATGGGCAAATCGGCTTTCACTTCGCCTTCGTGCTTGATCACGAAGCGCAGCGTATCCGTGGTCTTGCCGATGATGGCGAAGTCCAATCCCCATTTGTGGAAAATGGCTTCGGCCTGTTTTTCAAGCTCGGGCCGCAGCACCATGAGCATGCGCTCCTGGCTTTCCGACAGCATCATTTCATAGGCCGTCATATGCGCTTCGCGGCAGGGCACCCTGTCGAGATCAAGCTCAATGCCGAGGCCGCCCTTGGCGCCCATTTCAACGGCAGACGAGGTGAGGCCCGCCGCACCCATATCCTGAATGGCGATAACAGCGCCCGATGCCATCAATTCAAGACAGGCTTCAAGCAGGCATTTCTCCGTGAACGGATCACCCACTTGCACGGTGGGGCGTTTTTCATGGGCGTCATCATCAAACTCGGCGGAAGCCATGGTGGCGCCGTGGATGCCGTCGCGCCCCGTTTTGGCACCGAGGTACACCACGGGCAGACCAACGCCCTTGGCCTTGGAGTAGAAAATCTTGTCGGCGTCAGCGAGGCCCACAGCCATGGCGTTGACCAGAATATTGCCATTGTAACTTGAATGGAAATTCACTTCGCCGCCAACGGTTGGCACGCCGAAAGAATTTCCGTAGCCGCCGATGCCGGCGACAACGCCGGAAACGAGGTGGCGGGTTTTGGGATGATCGGGTGCGCCGAACCGAAGTGCGTTCAAAGCAGCAATAGGCCGTGCACCCATGGTGAAGACATCACGCAAGAATTCCGCCAACGCCGGTGGCCGAACCCTGATAGGGTTCAATGAAGGAGGGGTGGTTGTGGCTTTCCATTTTGAAGACCACGGCTTGCCCATCGCCGATATCCACAACACCGGCATTTTCGCCGGGGCCCTGGATCACGCGCGGCGCCCTTGGTGGGAAGCGTTTTCAGCCATTTTTTGGATGACTTGTAGGAACAATGCTCGTTCCACATGGCCGAGCAAATACCCAGCTCCGTCATGCTGGGTTCGCGGCCCAACAATTTGAGGAAGCGCTCATATTCATCGGGCTTGAGGCCGTGCTGCTTGACGATGTCGGGGGTGATTTTGGGGGCAGGGGCTTTTGTCATGTTGCGGGCGGTTTAGCGCCAGTCCAGGGGATTCACAATCATGATTTAGGCAGGCAGCGCCGGTCTTTTCAAAATGGCTGCCCCCAAAAGATGCATTGCTCTTTATGGGGGCAGAAGTCGATTAGGGCAGGTTATGGAGCTGGCGATCAGGCTGCGATTGCCGTGGCATATTTGCTGGCGAGGCCGAAATGTTTCGGCGCGTCGCGGCGGACGATCTTGTCCATGCGCACACGTAACGCGATGTTCGCGTCATTCAGTGCCTGGACTTCTTCTGGTGATGGTTCTGACTTTTTGAACAATGACTTGAACATGGCCTCGTACCCACTTTTGTCTGTTGCCGTTGCCTCAACGCTTTGGTTTACGTGAGTGATACTATAAAGCCAAAAGTTTAAGCGTTAATCTATGATTAACTTTGGCGTTGGTGAAGCAGCGATTAAACAAGTGAATTGCAGTTGAGGCAAATTTTTCCGATCAGGCGGCGTTCATGCGGCAGAAGCAGGAGGCCTTGACGGGAACATCAGCACGGGCGACGGCCACATCGAGGCGCTGCTTTATGATTTTGGCTTCGTCTGCTTTACCCACCGCGACAAGGCACTCGTGGAAGCCGTGCAGGCTCCAGATATTGTCGGGGTGCTGGCAGGCGCGGGCTAGCGTGTGATCCAGCCCCAGGTCAGCGCGGTAAATGGCCTCGGCTTCTTCGACCTGGCCCTGCTCCAGCAACAGGGCACCCAGCGCATGGCGGGTGGGCTGCATCCAGCCCCAGGGTTCATCATAGGGCAGGTTGTCATCGAGTTCGACGGATTTTCGGAGGTGGGCGAAGGCTTGCTTGAAATTGCCTTTGCGGTATTCGATTTCGCCGCGGGCCATTTCGGCGGCGATCGCCAGGATATCGATGCAGGTGTTGTTGAAGAGATAGCGCGACGGCGGCACGGCCACGCGGGCTTTCTCGAAGGCGGCAAACTCGGTTTCAGCGGCAGGCACGTTGCTGCTTGCGGCATGGGCCACGGCCTTGGCGTAATGGATCATGGCGGTGGTGACACAGAACAGGGCTTTGTCTTGGGGCAGCGCTGTTGCGATGATCTCCTGCCACTTGCCAAAGCGGATGAGCACATGCATTTTCATCGGCACGAAGCCTTCGAGCCAATCTGCCATCGGCGGCGATTCGATGCGGAGCAATTCCTCGGGGAGATTCTCCGCCAGTTCATCAGCAGCGGAAAGGGCTGGCGCCAACTGGCCCATGAACATGGCGCCGTAAATCTTGAAATGATAATTGTGGCAGCGATACAGCGAATAGAAATTCAGGGCGCCTTCGCGCGCCACATATTTCTGGTCGGCGATCGACGCGTGGCCGTTGCCTTCAACCACGTCTCGATACTGGCCGCAGAGAACATCAATGTGGGTTGGCATGTGAATGAGGTGGCCGGCATCGGGCACGAGGTTTCGCAAAGCATCGCCGGCACGTAAGGCCTTTTCCGGATGGGGCGACATTTCCATGAGGTGCAGATACATGTGGAGAACGCCGGGGTGCTGCATGCCGCCGGTTGCCGCCATGGCGCGCTCCAGCACCACTATGGCCTCGCGCGTATCCGCACCCTCGGCAGGCTTTCCGGTTTTAATATCCCACAGGGCCCAGGGCGTGCGGTTCATGATGGCTTCGGCGAAGAGGGCGGCCATGTCGAGATCGGCCTTGTGCTCGCGGTAGGCTTCGCGCATGGCGCTGGCGTAGGTGTCATTCCAGATGGGCGTTACGCGGTCCGGATCATTGTCGGGGTAGCGGTGGGCGAGGCATTTGATCAGCGCCTGTTCGATGGGACTAGCCGTGGGGATAAGCTCCACTGCGCGTTTGGTTGCGGTGTAAGCGGTACTCAGGGATTGCTTGAGATCGAGAACGTCAAAGGCTTTCCACTGTTTGTTGTAGTTTGGCCCTGATGCATAGGCGATGCCCCACTGGGCCATGGCGCAGGCGGGGTCAAACGTTGCAGCCTTCTGGAAACAGCGCACGGCTTCGTCGTGATTGTAGGCATAACACCAGATGAGGCCGCGGTTGAACCAGAGCTGGGCGTCTTTTGATGAGGTGGTGATGGGGCGCGAGTAACTGCCAAGATTATAGTAGTCCGACATGGTTTTTCTCCACGTGTGGAAACTGAGAGGCAGAAAATCTAACATGGAAATTTTCTAGCAGCTAGAAGGCTTCCAAACAAAAATCGTCAATCGTTTGACCGTAAAACAGTTTGAGAAAGAGCAAGTTGAGGGCTTTGCGGCATCGTGGGACTTGGCCTTGACTTACAATTTCGGATGGAATTAGTTACCGGGTTTGTTTTGCGGATCGCGAGGAGGGCCTAGCCGTGCATTCATCACCTCGCGTTGTCAGCTTCCCTGGCAGACCCCAACCCGTAAGCATTGATATCGGGCAAAGCGCCGTTCTGGTGATCGACATGCAGAATGAGTTTGGCAGCGAAGGCGGCATGTTTGACCGTGCCGGAATTGACATATCAATCATCAAACGGGCAATTGCGCCGACGGCCGCCGTGCTTGATGCTGCTCGTAAGTATGGCATTCCTGTCATCTATTTGAAAATGCAGCATCGGCAGGATATGGCCGACATGGGACGCGAAGATTCGCCCCACCGCATCAAACACGGGTTTTTTGGCGTAGGCGAAAACAATACTGCTCCCGATGGCAGTCCAAACCGGGTCTTGATTGGAGGCTATTGGGGAACGGAAATTATCGCAGAGTTGTCGCCACAGCCAGAGGACTTAATTGTTTCCAAACACCGTTACAGCGGTTTTTTTGAAACGGAACTTGATAGCATTTTGCGCGGGCGCAATATTAAACATTTGATTGTGACGGGATGCACCACAAGTGTCTGCGTTGAATCAACCATCCGCGATGCCATGTTTAGGGACTATCAATGCTGTCTACTTGCCGATTGTACGGGGGAACCCATTGGCAACGCAAATTCACGTGGAAACCACGAAGCGTCTTTGTTGACAATTGAACTGCTGCTCGGCTGGGTATCAGAGTCCAAACATTTTATCGATGCCTTGACAGTCTAAATAGTTAAGCCGCCAGCAGACTCTCAAACAGCGGGCGGCAATCGGTTTTGCCGTGCAGCGGTTCGATCATGTTTTCGGGGTGGGGCATCATGCCGATGACGTTGCCGGATTGGTTCACGATGCCGGCAATATCATTCATGGCGCCGTTGGGATTAGTTTCGTCGGTGTAGCGGAACACGACGCGGCCTTCACCCTCGATGGCTTTCAGGGTTTCCTCATCGCAGATGTAATTGCCTTCGCCGTGGGCCACAGGGCAGGAGACTATCGCGTTCTTCTGCATCTTGTTGGTGAAGAAGGTTTGGTTGTTTTCGACTTTCAGCTTCACTTCGCGGCAGACGAAATGCAGGTGTGAATTGCGCACCAGCGCGCCGGGCAAAAGCCCTGCCTCGGTGATGATCTGAAAGCCGTTGCAGACGCCCAGAACCTTGAGTCCCTTCAAGGACTTGGCGCGGATATCAGCCATAATGGGTGAGCGGGCGGCAATGGCGCCACAGCGGAGATAGTCGCCGTAGGAAAAACCGCCGGGCACGACAATGAGATCAACTTTTGGAAGTTCCGTATCCGTGTGCCAGACGGCAACGGGTTTGTGGCCCGTGACAGCTTCCAGCGCTTTCATCATATCGGTTTCGCGATTGATGCCGGGGAATACAACGACGGCGGATTTCATATCTTTATCCTCACCGTGATGAGCGCCGTCGAAGGCGGGGCCTCGAAGGGTCGGCTAAATCCGGGGTCGCGGCCCATGCTTCGAGGCTCGCCCAAGGCGAGCACCTCAGCATGAGGGTTTGGGTTCTTATTGTTAAGCAAGTTCAATATCGTAATTCTCAATCACCGTATTTGCGATGAGTTTTTCGCACATGGCTTTGACTGCGGTCATAGCCTTGGCCTTATCAGTCTCCGCCACATCAATCTCGAAATACTTGCCTTGGCGCACGCCTTCAACGCCGCCGAAGCCCAGGTGGCTTAATGCGCCTTCAATGGCTTTGCCTTGCGGGTCGAGGACGCCTTTTTTGAGGGTTACTTTGACCTTGGCCTTCATTATTTGTCACTCTTCACGAGCTTTGGCTTGGCGCGCTCGGGTTTTTCGATTGCGGTAATGATGCCCAAACGCTTTGCCACTTCCTGATAGGCTTCGACGAGGCCGCCCATGTCCCTGCGGAAACGGTCCTTGTCCATCTTGTCGTTGGTCTTGATGTCCCACAGCCTGCATGAGTTGGGGCTGATCTCATCAGCCAGCACAATACGCATCATGTCGTTTTCATAGAGCCTGCCGAACTCGATTTTGAAATCAACAAGCTTGATGCCGATGCCTAAAAACAATCCGGTGAGGAAATCATTGATGCGGATCGACATGTGCATGATGTCGTCAATTTCCTGGGGTGCTGCCCAGCCGAAGGCGGTGATATGCTCTTCCGACACCATGGGATCGCCCAGCGCGTCGTTCTTGTAGCAGAATTCGATGATGGAGCGGGGAAGCGGCGTTCCTTCTTCCAGCCCGAGCTTTTTTGCCAGCGAGCCAGCGGCCACGTTACGGATGATGACTTCCAGTGGAATGATTTCCACTTCGCGCACGAGCTGCTCACGCAAATTGAGCGAGCGGATGAAATGGGTGGGAATTCCAAGGTCATTCAGGCGGCTGAAGATAAATTCGGAAATGCGCTGGTTCAAAACGCCTTTGCCTTCGATAACGGCCTTTTTCTGGGCGTTGAAGGCGGTGGCATCATCCTTGAAATGAACGATAACGGTGCCGGGCTCCGGGCCTTCGTAGAGAATCTTGGCCTTGCCTTCGTAAATCTGGGTTCTTCTGGTGGTCATTTGATATATCCTCATCAAAACCCTTAATCATCCTGCGCTGATAAAGCCAGCGGGCCCCACGCAAAGTTCACATGTTTCGACAATATGGCGATTACGCCCTTGAATTGCCACTGGCTTCTACAAGAACTTATTGCAGCGCACAATGATTTTGAGTTGTTGATTTGGCGGGGGTGACTAGCTATTTCAGGTAACAATACTGAACAGGAGAAGCTCCCATGACCATGGACGACCGTAAAAAAGGCTACGAATCAAAATTTGCCCATGATGAGGAGCTGCTTTTCAAGGCCAATGCCCGGCGCGCCAAGCTTGTAGGACTGTGGGCGGCGGAGAAAATGGGGCTTTCCGGCGATGCGGCTGCGGCCTATGCCAAGACGGTTGTGGCTGCTGATTTGGAAGAAGTTGGCGATAAGGACCTTTTCCGCAAGATCCGGGCGGATTTTGACAAGGCAAAGGTGCAGCAATCAGACCACCAGATTGAACGCCATATGGACGAGCTGATGGCGGTTGCCATTGAACAAATCAAGGCTGGATAGGTGGCCACACAGCACTTCAATTTAAAGGAGCGGCTTGCGGACAAATCCCAGCCGTTTCTTTTTACATGGATGTCCATTCCAAGCGTGCAGTTGGCGGCGCAGGTTGCGCGTCTTCCCATCGAAGGCATCTGCCTTGACATGCAGCATGGCTTGATTGGGTTTTCCGACGCCGTGGGCATGATTGCGGCGGTAAACAATGCGGGAAGGCCCGCGGTTGTCCGCGTTTTATGGAATGAACCGGGCTTGCTTGGCCAATGCCTTGATGCCGGTGCAACGGCTGTTATCGCGCCTATGGTGAACAGCGCGGCGGAAGCGCAGGCGCTGGTTAAATCAACCAAATATCCGCCGCTGGGCGGGCGAAGCTGGGGCGGCTACACGGCAACGCAGGCGGCTGACATGACGGCGGCAGATTACTTGGCCCACGCCAACAGGATGACCCAGGTTTTCGCCATGATTGAAACCCAGGCGGCTCTCGATGTGGTGGAAGACATTGCGGCGGTGCCGGGGCTTGATGGGCTTTTTGTGGGGCCAAGCGACCTTTCAATCGCCCTTTCAAAGGGTGCTGAGCTTAACAAAACGTCCGAAGCAACGCTCAAGGCGATGAAGCGTGTGGCTGCGGCTGCGGCCAAGAACAATCTCGTTGCCGGGCGCGTTTGCCGGAACGCCTGCCATCGTGAATGCCTATGCGGCGATGGGTTACACATTTATGGCAGCCTCTGTTGATGTTGATTTGTTGCAGTCGGGCGCCGCACAGTTCAACAAAGACCTGAAGCAGGTTTGACGAAAACCCGCTTTCGCGTGACAATGAGAGAATGATGGACAAGCGTGCCCCCCTAATTCCCGGTTATGAGAAAGTCATCGACAAGCTGGTTGACATCGCGCTGGCCGCAGGGCCCGTTGCAAGCCAAACCGACAAATATTTCACCAACACCAGCCGCATTGTGGCTGACCATGGCGACATGGATGTGACCTTTGCCGTGTTCATGCGGCGGCGCGTTGTGGCGGCTTTGGAACCCACCATCCGCATGGTGCAGCGGCTTGTTCCCACAGCGCGGGTGAAACGGTTTTATGATGAGGGCGATATTGTCCCTTCCGAAAGCAAGATGCTGGAAATCACCGGGTCAATGGCAAAGCTTTCGGAAGTTGAAACGCTGCTGCTGCAGAAAATCGGCTTTCCCTGTGTTTCCGCCAACAATGCCTATGAAATGTGCCGCGCCATTCCAGATGCCGGTTTCATGGACATGCACGCGCGCCACGCGAGCGGGGCGGAGATGAACATCCTGGCGGCCTATGGGGCTGCCGTTGGCAGCGAGGCCGCCAAGCGGGCTGATCCCAGTGTGAAGGGTTTTGTCGGCTCTTCGCAGGATTTGACCGCGCCGCTATTTGGTGCTGGTGGTGGCATGGGAACAATGCCGCACGCGCTTGTAGGTTATGCCGAAGGCGATGTGCTGAAAGCCATGAAGCTTTTTGCCGAAACAATTCCGGAGGCGAAAACGCTGATTGCGCTGGTTGACTACACCGGCGAGGAAATCACGGATTCGCTGCGTTGTGCCAAATGGTTTTATGACGGCGCCAAATTGCAGGATCAAGGCAAGGCTTTTGGCGTTCGGCTTGATACCCATGGCGGGCGCTTTGCCGAGGGGCTGGACTACGAAAAATCCGTTGAAACCGTAGGCCACTGGCTGGGTGTTTCTGGCGAATACAATATCGTTGAGCAGGTTCTGGGCGGCAGGGCGTTTCAACTCGACCCCAACAACATTCTGGTGGACAAGGTGCGGCGTATCCTGTTCGGCAAAGGTGTCTCTGTAGCTTCGGTGATCCATGTGCGCCGGGCGTTGGATAAGGCGGGATATAGCCAAGCACAGATTGTCGCCTCATCGGGTTTTGATCCACAGAAGTGCCAGGTGATGGGGGCGGCCAAGGCTCCGCTTGACCTTGTTGGAACCGGCAGCTTCCTGCCCGCGACACTGACTGAAACTTATGCAACTGCTGACATAATAGCCTACGACGGCGTGCAACGCGTAAAAGTTGGGCGCGAATTTCTTTTTTGATTAAGACATGGCTTGATTTGGATGTGGCACACGTGTTTCAATGCACGCGGGGCGTAACCACAAGGCCATACACATGTTTAATCGACTTGTTACGCTATTTGCCGTTTGGCTTCTTGTTACCTCCGCTATCGTGCTTCCCGCCCAAGCAAAGAAGGCTCCCCTACCCAAACCCATCGTAGATGTTTCAATCGATATTTCATCGCAATCCATGTTGGTATGGGTCTATGGCTGGCCCTACGGCCGCTGGAAAGTATCAACGGCACGTGACGGATATTATACGCCGCGCGGCAAATACCGCGTGCAGCGCACCGCGCGGGTTTACTATTCCAAAAAATATGATGATGCACCGATGCCAAATTCAGTGTTTTTCAAAGGCGGCTATGCCATTCACGGCACGGCGCAGGTAAAAGCCTTAGGCAGGCCTGCCTCGCACGGTTGCGTACGGCTGCACCCCAAAAATGCGGCGGCGCTTTTCAGCCTGGTGCGGCGCTACGGCTACAAGACAACGCGCATCACGATTGTTGATTGAGGCGCGCGGGATGCCCGTGACAAGGCTGATTTCATCTGTTAGCTTTGCGGCCAGCTGAAGTCGGCAGGCAGTCAGCGAAATCGGTGTGTGCCAGTGTTTCTGAAACCCTCAGATGGAGCCCGCCAGGACATGAAATTCGGTTATTTCGCCAACGTCACCAACCGCCACAACAAGCCTTTCGGCGACCTGATGAAAGAGCAGGTCGCACTCGCGCAATACTGCGACACCCATGATTGGGATTCGATCTGGTATACGGAACACCACTTCTCGTACGAGGGCTTTGAAGTTGTTCCAAACCCGGTTTTGATGTCCACCTGGACGGCGGCCCATACAAGCCGCATTCGCATCGGGCAGGCCGCCAATATCATCACCTTCTGGCATCCGCTGCGCTTTGCTGAAGATATTGCGATGCTGGATCACATGTCTGGCGGGCGCGTGGAAGTGGGTGTCGGGCGCGGCATCTATGGGCGAGAAGCCTTGCAGCTCAACAAGATGGCAGACACACGCAACCCAGCGCAGAATTTCAGGATATTTGCCGAAGCACTGGAAGTCGTGCGCCGTGCGTGGTCCAACCAGTATTTTGAATTCAAGGGCGAGTTTTTCAATTTCCCTGATCCCGGTTTCGCCTGGGACCATGGCATGTCGCCCAAGAGCGCAGAATACCAGAACATGGAAACATTGGAGTTGCAAAAGCTCACCGTTGTTCCGCGTACGCTGCAGCAGCCAACGCCACCCATTCATCAGGTGGTGGATGGGCATTTGGCTATTCAATATGCGGCGGAAAACAATATGGGGGCTATGATGTGGATTCCGCCCACCGACGCCTTGAAACCACGCTTTGAACTTTACCGCGACAAGAAGGCGGCCAAGGAACAGCGTGATGTGAAACTGGGTGAGGGTGTTACGCTGGTGCGCGACATGTTTTGCGCGGAGAGCAAGGCTGAAGCGAAGCGTTTGGGCGGCCCGGGCATCGTGGATTACCTGCGCTGGGTTTGCCATTGGCGGGGCCTGGAAAATCATCGGCATATTGGTGAGGAATTGCCCAAGACCGAAAACAAGCTGGATCTGCTTTCGGTTGATTTTCTGGATGAGCGCAATTTGCTGTTTGGCACACCTGATGAAATTTCAAGCCGAATTGAAGAAATGATTGACGTTTTAAATTTGCAGAAGCTGCTGGTCTGGTCAGACTTTCCGGGCGTTGACCATGACGCGGCGATGCGGTCAGTGAAGCTGTTTACCGACGAAGTGATGCCGCGCTTCAAGGGCCGTGTCGGCCTGCAACAGGCGGCGGAGTAATTTTATGAAACCTGTCATTCGCAAGACCGTGACCGTCGTTGAAATTACTTACATTGAGGGCGGGCGGGCGCCTGACATGCCTGTAGAAATGGCGGGCGTGGCTGCCGTCATTCACAATCCGTGGGCAGGCAAAGGCTTTGTTGAAAACCTGCGACCAGAGATATTGGCGATGACCCCTGTGCTGGGTGACCTGCTGGTGCCGATGTTGCTGGACCAGCTCGGCGGCGGCGACAGGATTGAGGCCTATGGCAAGGCCGCAGTCGTTGGCCTCAATGGCGAGATTGAACATGCCTCGGGACTTATCCACACCTTGCGTTTTGGCAACAAGTTCCGTGAGGCCGTTGGCGGAAAATCATATCTTTCTTTCACCAACAGGCGAGGCGTCGCGGGATCTTCGATTCAAATTCCAATGATGCATAAAACGGATGAAGGCTATCGCTCGCATTACCTGACGCTCGAATTCACCGTGCCAGATGCACCGGGCCCCGATGAAATTCTCGTGGCCATTGGCGCTTCGACAACGGGCAGGGCTTTCCCGCGTATTGGCGACCGCTACATGGACATGAAAGAAATGGCGGTCGAGAAGAAAGCGTGAAACAGCTTTCCCTAAACGGCACTGTGATTGAAATTTCAGGCAGCGGACCCCCAGTAGTTTTCTTGCATGGGGTGGGTCTGAATCAGGCGATTTGGGCCGAACAGGTGAGAGCACTATCCGCCAACTATCAAATCATAACCTATGATTTGCTGGGGCATGGCAAGAGCATTGGCGTTGCAGCAAATTCCCCACTTGCTGAATGGGTTGGCCAGCTTGAAAGGGTTGTGCGCGATCTGGCATTGGGCAGCTTTTCGCTCGTGGGATTTTCCTTTGGCGGAATGATTGCGCAAGGTTATGCATCCAAACATTCCGGCATGATTGACAAGCTGGTGCTGATGAGTACGGTTTATGACCGGAGTGAGAGTGAGCGTGCAGGTGTTTTGGCGCGGCTGGAACTGGCAAAACGTGAAGGGCCACAAGCCATTATTCCGGCGGCGCTTGCACGCTGGTTTTCGCCTGACGCACAACCTGATCTGCCTGCCTATTATGAATGCGTTGCTCCGGGGCAATGACGCTGCCTCATTTCTTTCGGCCTATGAGTGTTTCGCAAAATCGGACACGGAACTGCGAGGCGCGCTAAAAAATTTCAGTCGCCCCACATTGGTGATGACCGGCGAACTTGACACGGGCTCGACGCCCGAAATGGCGCGAAAACTGGCAAGGGTGATTCCAGCGGCGGAGTGCTCTATTGTTCCGCAAGGTCGGCACATGATGCCGGTGGAAATGCCTGGTGAGGTGAATTCCGTGTTGCGCCGTTTTTTGGAAGGAGAAAGCCTGTGAAGAAATTGCTGAAAGCCATTGTCTGGATTCTGGCCGCGCTCGTCGTGATCTTTATCGGCGGCGGGTATCTCCTGCCAAATGAAGTCAACATGCAACGGCAGACTGTGATCAACGCGCCGCCAGAGAAGGTTTTTGCATTGGTGAGCGGGTACAAGCGTTTCAATGAATGGTCGCCCTGGGCGGAGCTCGACCCGAAAGCCGTTTACACATTTGAGGGCCCTGAATCAGGGGTTGGGGCAAAGATGAGCTGGGCTTCCAATGATCCCAATGTTGGCGCCGGGTCGCAGGTGATCACTGAGCATGTTCCCAATTCCCATGTTGCGGTTGATCTCGATTTTGGCGCGATGGGCAAGTCGCAGTCCTATTGGGATTTGCAGCCGGAAGGCACGGGCACTTCGGCGACATGGGGTTTCAAGATGAAACTTGATAGCCTGATGGACCGCTGGTTTGGCCTGCTGATGGAGCGTTTCATTGGGCCAGATTATGACAAGGGCCTGGCCAAGCTGAAGGCCCTTGCGGAGAAAGAGGCGGCGGGTGGCTGAAGACTTTCAACTTTATATTGATGGGGCGTTTTGTTGTGCCGAGGGCGGGGCTACATTCGAGAGCCTTGATCCTTCCACGGGAAAAACCTGGGCTCTGATGCCCAAGGCCAGTGCGGCGGACACGGACAGGGCGGTTCGTGCGGCGCATGCGGCTTTCATTGGAGGGGCGTGGCCTGCGTTGACGTCTACGGCTCGCGGCAAGCTCTTATATAAACTGGCAGAGCTGGTGGCGCGGGATGCACATATCATTGCCGAGTTGGAAACCCGCGATACCGGAAAGGTGATCCGCGAGACGAAGGCGGTTACGGGTTATGTGGCAGAATATTACCGCTACTTTGCCGGGCTTGCCGACAAGATTGAAGGGTCAACGCTGCCCATCGACAAACCAGACCTGGAAGTTTCAACCCGGCGCGAACCCTTGGGCGTCGTGGCAGCAGTTGTGCCGTGGAACAGCCAAATGTTTTTGGCCGCGACCAAACTGGGGCCAGCCCTGGCAGCGGGAAATACCGTGGTGATCAAGGCTTCCGAGGAGGGGCCTGCGCCGCTGCTGCATTTTGCCAAGCTGGTGCATGAGGCAGGGATTCCCAAAGGCGTTGTGAACATCATCACGGGCCTTGGTGCGGACTGCGGGCAGGTTTTGACCTCACATCCTTTAGTGGCGCGGGTTGCCTTCACCGGCGGGCCAGAAACGGCGCGGCATGTGGTGCGCAATACGGCGGAAAATTTTGCGGTGACGACTTTGGAGCTTGGTGGCAAGTCTCCCGTCATTGTGTTCGATGATGCAAATCTGGACTCGGCTCTTAATGGCGTTATTGCTGGCATCTGGGGTGCCACGGGGCAATCCTGTGTGGCGGGATCGCGCTTGCTTGTTCATGAATCCATCCATGATGATTTTGTGGCGCGGCTTGCGAAGCGGGCAGGGGAAATCAAGATCGGTCGCACCGCTGGATATGGCAACCGAAATGGGGCCGCTGGCAACTTTTAAACAAGTGCAACATGCAGAGAAGCTGATTGCGCAGAGTGTTGCGGCGGGGGCAAAACTTGTTTGCGGTGGCAAGGCGCGAAAAGGGGAAGGCCACTTTTTTGAACCAACAGTATTGCTGGCGCCTTCATCCGAATTGCCCTGTGTTACTGAAGAGTTTTTTGGACCGGTGCTTTCGATATTGAAATTCAAGACTGAGGATGAGGCCGTGGCTTTGGCCAATGATACGCGCTATGCGTTTGCGGCTGGCGTATTCACGCAGAACTTGGGCAGGGCCCACCGCCTCGCAAAGAAAATCCGTGCGGGCGTTGTCTGGGTGAATACCTATCGTGCGGTTTCGCCCATAGTGCCTTTTGGCGGCAATGGTTACACGGGCTATGGGCGTGAAAGCGGCATGGATGCCATAAGGGATTACACGCGCACGAAATCAGTCTGGATCAATACGTCGGATGTGCCGATGGCTGATCCGTTTGTGATGAGGTGACGATGAGAACGGCTTTGATCACGGGGGGTGCGCAAGGCATTGGAGCGGCTGTTGCCGCGAGGTTCCTGGCCGATGGGTTTTCAGGTGTGCTGCTGGTTGACCGCAATGCTGAAAAACTGGCGGCCACGCAAAAGCGTCTCGGCAAAGGCGTTGAAATATATGCGGGCGATCTGCGTGACGACGGCACACCTGCGGGCGCTGTTGCCAAGGCGATCAAGAGTTTTGGAAAGATCGATGTCGTGGTGAACGCGGCAGGCAATACGGAGCGCTGCGGCATTGCCGACACAACGCCTGAAGCTTTCACGCGGCTGTTCGATGTTAACGTGAAAGCGCCTTTGTTCATGATGCAGGAAGCGGCCAAACACATGGTGCCTGCGAAATCCGGTGTGATCATCAATATCGCCAGCATGTTGGCCCATGGCGGGCCGCCGAACCTGGCGACCTATTCCGCATCCAAGTCAGCTTTGATGACCCTGTCGAGGAACGCCGCCAACACTTTCAAGCGTGACGGCATTCGGGTGTTCTGTGTAAATTTGGGCTGGGCGCTGACGGATGGCGAGCACGAGTTGCAAACGACATTTCACAAGCTGCCGGAAAACTGGGCTGATGAAATTGGCGCGCGGATGCCGTTTGGCCGCCTGATTACGGCTGATGATGTGGCGGGCCTGTGCGCGTTTCTGGTGTCACCGCCTGCGCAAATGATGACGGGTGCGGTGATTGATTATGAGCAAATGCCGGTGGGCACTTTCGACAGCCACCCGGCGCTCAGCCCGTAACACCCGCCTCTTTAAGGCTCCATTCGCGAAAGGCCTTCACCATGGGGGTGTCTGCGGTCCCTAGCGGTGAGATAACGTGGTAAGCGAACTGGGGTGGCGCGCTGAGTGAAAGCTCAAAAGGTTTCACCAATCGCCCTGCTGCCAAATCATCCGCCACCAGATTTGAATCACCCAGCGCCACGCCTTGGCCATTGATGGCGGCTTGCACGGCAAGCGAGGTTTGGCTGAAGTGCAGGCCTGCGGCATCGTCAAAATCACGAATGCCGGCGGCCAGCATCCACATGCGCCAGTTGGGCCAGGGCAGGCCCTGGGCTTCCCAATCCAGATGAATGAGCTGGTGATGCGCCAAGAGATCGAGCGGCGTGTTGAGAGGTTTGTCCTTGGTGATCAGCGAGGGGCTGCACACGGGGAACACCTGGTCGTGAAACAACAGATCAGACCGAAGGCCCGGATATTTGCCATTGCCGAAGCGGATGGCGATGTCGATGTCGTCACGATCAAAATCGAGGACGGTGGCAGATACGTCAATCCGCACGTCAGCACCGGGTACGGCGGCGAGGAAGCGATCAAGCCGTGGCACCAGCCACTTGGCGCCGATAGACGGCGAGGCCGACACTTTCAACTGTTTGGCATTTTTCGATTTGCGGATTTTTTGCAGGGCGCGGGTCAGCGCGTCCAACGATTCCGTTGCGGCGGCTTGCAGAATTTCCCCTTCGCGCGTGAGGCGCATGGAGCGGCTGGTGCGGGCAAAGAGGGAAGCACCGATCTGTTCTTCCAATTCCTTGATCTGATGGCTGATGGCGGCGGGCGTCACACCCATGTCATTCGCCGCGCGCGTGAAGCTCAAATGCCGGGCGGCGGCATCAAAAGCGCGGAGGGAACGGAGGCCGGGGAATAGTTCAAGCATGACACATCTTCAATAAATATTTGTAGATGATGTTAAAACTAGTCGTTTGTTCCAATAAAAGCAATGGTCTATAGTCGGATTATCAATAAAAATTAATGAAAGATTAACAAGATGTCACGTCCAAGCAGCCAAGCCGTTCAAACCAGTTTTCAGTATGCGCCAGTCGGCTTCGCCGCCAAGTTGCGTTCCTTCCTTTCGGGAATGGTAAGTTTTGATTCTGCTGCTAGTGCAATTTACGCTGAAAATGCCCAGATTCGCGCCAGCGGCCGAAACTGGTTGATGTAGTCAGCGGCCCCGCCACACGGGTTTGCGCTTTTCTGCAAAGGCCTTCGCACCCTCGAGTTGGTCCTGCACTTGAATAGAGCTTATCCACTGTGGGCAGTTTGCGCTTGGTGACCATGTTGAAGGCTTCCTGCACGGGAAGGTGCATGGTTTCGCGCAGGGTTTCCTTGATAGCTGCGAATACCAGCGGCGGCCCATCTGCCAACATGGCGGCAACGGCACGGGCACGCGGCATCAGTTCGGCGGCGGGCACAATCTCATTGATGATGCCCCAGTGCTTTGCTTCAATTGCACTGAAACGTCTGCCGGTGAACAGCATTTCCGTTGCCACGTGATAGGGAATGCGGCGGGGGAGTTTTATTGTGGCGGCATCGGCCAGCGTGCCTGAATTGATTTCGGGCAGAGCGAAGGTTGCATGCTCGGCGGCGATGATGATATCGGCCGAGATCATGATTTCAAAACCGCCACCGAAAGCGAGGCCATTCACGGCAGCGATAACGGGTTTATTGAGGCCCGGCAATTCCTGCAGTCCGCCGAAGCCGCCAACACCGTAATCAGCGTCTGGCGTTTCGCCCTCGGCTGCGGCTTTCAAATCCCAACCGGGGCAGAAGAATTTATCGCCCGCTGCGGTGAGGATTGCGACGCGGAGCGTTGGGTCATCCCTGAAGCCGGCGAAAACATCGCCCATGATGCGGCTGGTGGCGGCATCAATGGCATTTGCCTTGGGACGGTTGATGGTGACTTCGAGAATGGCGCCATTGCGTGCTGTGATGATGGGTGAGGTCATGGCTATTCTTTCCGCATACGGATTAAGGCATCAACGGCAACAGCGCCGCTGGGCAAAACGAGCAGGGGGTTCACGTCCAGCTCTTCAATGGTAGTGGAGTGCGCCTTGGCAAAATCCGCCACGGCTTCAACCGCTGCGATAACAGCGTGGCTGTCGCCGGATTTGCCGCGGAAGCCTTCCACCAGTTTCCACACTTTGAGGGATTGCAAGGCGCGGATGATTTCCTCGCGCGAGGTGGGCAGCAGAAGCGTTATGCTGTCTTTCAATAGTTCGGTGAGAACACCGCCCGCACCGATGACAAGAGCTGGGCCAAACTGCGGATCGTTCCTGAGGCCAATGATGAGCTCGGCAACCGCACCTGTCACCATGCGTTCAACCAAAACATCTGGCGCGAGCTTTACCATGCGTTGCGCTACAGCTTCGGCTTCTTCGGCAGTTTTGATGTTGAGCGCTACGCCGCCAGCTTCGGTTTTGTGGGCGATGGCCGAAGATGAGGTTTTGATGGTGACGGGAAAGCCCAGCTGCTTTGCGGCACCTGCGGCTTCGCTTGCTTTGCAAACATTGCCTTCCGGCACGGGCAGGCCAAATGATTTGAGAAGTGACTTGGCTTCGTGTTCACTAAGGATAACTTCTTTGGCGCCCTTGGCTTGTGTGGCATTCAACTGCGGCAATGTTTCAGTGCGCGCCCAGTTCCTGCCAATGAAAGCGGCGGCTTCAAAGGCGGCCAGGGTATCGTCAAGGCCCAGCATGGGAGCCACACCGTGGCTTGCAAGCGTTGCCGCCACGTCAAGCGGCATGCATTCCGGCAAGGAAGCGGCGACAACTGCACGCGCACCTGTAGCATCCGCCGCGTTAGCGTAGGACTGGGCAGTTACAAGCCAAGTCGCCGGATTGGTTTTGGGATTGGTTGGCGTATCGAGTATGAGCATGGCCGCATCGTATCCACCGCTCAAGACAGCGGAGAATGTGGCGGTGAGCTTGTCTTCCTGATTCCAGATGAAAGTGTGATAATCCAGCGGATTGTCGATGGTGACGTATTCATTGAGTGTGGCGGCGACCTTGGGTTTGGTTTCCGCGTTGAAAGGCGGGAACACCAGGTTGCGCTCCAATCCCATATCGGCAATCAACGCGGCTTCACCGCCGGAACAACTCATGGAAACGATTTTGTTGTCTTTCAAAGGCCCGCCGTGGTGGAGAAACTTCAATGTTTCCACAAAAGCCGTCACCGATTTCACGCGCGCAATGCCGTAGCGTTCAAACAGCGCATCGTAGAGCGTATCGGCGCCTGCGAGGGATGACGTGTGGCTGAGGGCAACTTTGGCGCCTTGCTCGGAGCGGCCGGTTTTGAGCGCAATGACGGGCTTTTTGAGATTGCGTGCAATGTTAGCAGCGCTGGCAAAGGCGACGACATCAGTGAGACCTTCAATGTGCAGACCGATTGCGGTAATGCGCTCATCCCTTGCGAGCGCTTCCAGCATCTGCGCCATGTCCACATCAGCCTGATTGCCAATGGCGTAGACACAAGCCAGGGGCAGGGCGCGCCGCGTCATTGTGAAGTTGCAGGCGATGTTGCCGGATTGCGTGATGATGGCCACGCCCCTATCAATAGGGTCAACGCCATGCTCGTCGGGCCATAATGCAGCGCGTGCCATGCCATTCACGAAGCCATAGCAATTGGGGCCCATGAGCGGCATGCCGCCTGCGGCTTTCAGCAATTGTTTTTGCAGGTGAGCGTCACCCGTTTCGGCAAAGCCCGATGCGTAAATTACTGCGCCACCACAGCCCAGCTTGCGAAGGCCGCGAACGATCTCAATTGTGGGCTCGCGTTTTACAGCTACGAAGGCTGCATCCGGAATATCGTCAATGTCATCGACAGACCGAATGCAGGCAATGCCACCAAGCTGTTCCCGCGTGGGATGCACCGCCCATATTTTTCCAGTGAAGCCCAGCGCCAGGGTTTTCCGAATGGCCACATCACATTCACCACCGCCGATGAACACGATGGATTTGGGATGGAGCAGGGGTGTTAAATTGCGAACCAAGATCAGCCGCCCAAGGGACGCAGCAACGCGCGCGAAATAATGTGGCGCTGGATTTCGGAGGTGCCTTCCCAGATGCGTTCGACGCGGGCATCGCGCCAGATGCGCTCAAGCGGCAAGTCAGACATCAGCCCCATGCCGCCGTGAATCTGGATGGCTTCATCGGCGATGAAGGCCAGCACTTCGGTGGCTTTCAATTTGGCCATGGCCATGTCCATGTCGGTCACGATTTTCTGGTCAAATTTCCACGCGGCTTCGAGGGTGAGCAATTCGGCGGCCTTGAGCTCCATCGCCATGTCAGCCAATTTGAAAGACACGCCCTGGAACTTGCCGATTTGCTGGCCGAACTGGTGGCGGTCAACGGCATACTGCGTGGCATGTTCCATAGCGCGTTCCGCGCGGCCTATGCACGTGGCGGCTACTTGCAGGCGCGTGGCCCCCAGCCAATCATTGGCTACCTCAAAACCCTTGTGAAGGTCTCCCAAAATTTGTGACTTGTGCACGCGGCAATCGTTGAATTCCAGAATGCAATTATTATAACCACGGTGCGAGACGTTCTTATATCCGTCACGAACGGTGAAGCCCTTGGTGTTCCCTTGTCCACGAGGAAGGCGGTGATGAGTTTTTTCTTGCCGCGCGGCGTATCCTCTTCGCCGGTTGCCGCAAAGAGGATGACGAAAGTGCGCCTCATCGGCATGGCTGATGAAATGCTTGGTACCGTTGATGATGAAATCATCGCCATCCTGCTTGGCGAAACATTTCATGCCGCGCACGTCGGAGCCCACGCCGGGTTCTGTCATGGCGAGGCAATCCACCATTTTTCCCTGAACCGCGGGGAAGAGGTATTTTTCGCGCTGTTCACCGACGCAGGCCATGAGGATGTTGGAGGGCCTTGCGACGCAATTCCAATGGAGCGCGTAATTGGCGCGGCCCAGCTCCTTTTCATAGAGAACCCAGGTCAGTGTATCGAGGTCGGCGCCGCCCGCTTCGGCCGGCATGTTGGCGGCGTAAAGGCCGGCGGCAATGGCCTTGGCCTTGATTTCCTCGCGCAGCTCCGGGCGCAATACGCCGGTATTTTCGATCTCGGCTTCATGAGGATAGAGTTCATTGACGACGAAATCCCGTGTCGTCTTGATGATCATGTCCTGTTCTTCGGAGAGTTTGAAATCCATGTTGATCTACCTGATGTGCATGGTTTCGAGGTGGCCATCCACGGCGATATCCTGGCCGTTGACCATCTTGGCGGCGGGGCTGGCAAGGAAGAGGCACATGTCGGCAATCTCTTCCGGCTCGACAAAGCGTGGAATGGATTGAGACCAAGTCATTTCCTTGGCGATAGCGTCAAATGAAACGCCACGGATATCGGCCTCTCCCTGAATGACGCGGTTGATGCGGTCACCGCGCACCGCACCGGGGCAAATGGCATTGCAGCGCACATTGTGGGGGCCGAGTTCGATGGCCAGCGATTTGGTGAGGCCGATCACGGCCCACTTGGCCGCCGCATAGGGGGTGCGGTTGCCGAAGCCGTACTGGCCAGCGGTGGAGGAAAGATTGATGATGTTGCCAGAGCCTTGAGCCTTCATCACGGGAGCGGCGCGGCGGGCGCAGAGGAAATGCGAGTCCAGACAGATTGCGAGGCATTCCTTCCAGTCGGCGTATTCGACGTCGTCAATCGGAGCCGTTGGCCCCTTGATGCCTGCATTGTTTACCAGCACGTCCAGCCCGCCCAGATCTTCCAGCGCTTCATCGAACCAGGCGTCGACCTCGGCTTCATTCGCCACATTTACATGCGTTGCAGCGATGTCGGGGAATTCCTCGCGAAACACGGCAAGGGCCTGTTCGTTCACATCGCAAATGTGAACCTTTGCGCCATCATCATAAAATGCCTTGGCGATGGCGCGGCCAATGCCGGAAGCGGCGGCGGTGATCATCACGCGTTGCTGCATGGCTATTTTTTCCTTTTCACCTGCATGATGCCGCCCATTTCCTTTGGCTTCTTCAGTTTCTTGTGAGCCTTGGAAATGGCAGACAGCGCCGTGAACAATCCGGCTGACATGGCAGCCACTTTCTTCGCTTCCTGGTTCACATGCAACTGCATGATTTCGTTGGTGGCAACCAACCCCTTGCTCTTGGCGTGATACATGCGGTGGAAGAGGTGCATGCGCTTTTCATCGCAACCCAGCACTTGCGTTTCAATCCAGAATGACTCGCCGAGTTTCATTTCGCGGTAGTAGTTGATGTGCGCTTCTGCGGTAAAGAAGGTATTGCCGGTGGCGCGGTAAGCTTCATCGTCGCCGATGTAGCGGAAGAAGGCGTCGAGCCCGTCACCGAAAGCGATGAGATAGGCTGCATCCGTCATGTGGCCGTTGTAATCCAGCCAAGCCGAAAGCACTTCGCCCTTGTGGAGTTTTATCGGGCCATCAATCTTGTCTGACTTTTTCCAGCGCTTGGCCTTGCTGCCTTGCTTGGCTTCGTCACGCGCCAGCACGAGTCCAGCGCCCACTTTATGGTGCTTGAAGAGGCGCATCATGTCCACTAGCACATCATTGCGCTTGGCTTCGATCTCGGCAACCGATTGGCCAGCACTTTGCGCTTCGCAACCGTCGATCAGCCGGTTCTGCAGGGTGTCATTCCACTTAGGGAAGGGCAGGTCCGTCCATGGCAGTTCAAGCGTGGGGTCGAATTGAGAAATGAAATGGCGCATGCCGCCGGGGCCGCCCGCCACGTGATAGGTGAGGAAGGAGCCCATGAAAGCCCACCGCAGGCCAGCGGAGTAAATGATCGAGTCGTCGATATCGCCGGTGGTGCCGACGTCTTTATTGAGGATGTGCAATGCTTCGCGCCACAATGCTTCCTGCAAGCGGTCGCAGATATAACCTTCGATTTCCTTCTTGAGGCGCAAGACCTGCATGCCGATGGATTCGAAATAGACGCCGGCGCGGTCCATGGCTTCGCTGGAAGTTTTGGCGCCGGGAACAGTTTCAACCAGCGGCAAGAGATAAACGGGGTTGAAGGGGTGACCGATGATCACGCGTTCGGGGTACTCGCATTGGGATTGCAGCACGCTGGGCAGGAAGCCGGAAGACGACGACGAGATGATCACTTCGGGACGGGCAATGGCATCAATGTCGCGGAACAGCTTCACCTTGAGGTCTTCGCGCTCGGGCGCTGCTTCATGGATAAAGTCAGCTTTCGAGGCCATCTCCTTGAGATCAGTGGTGAAACTGAGCTTTCCTTTTTTGCCGGAAGCGCCGAGGAGCTTTGACATGGAGGGCCAGGCCACATCAATTGCGGCGCGGAGTTTGGCTTCAGCAGCGGGGTGAACATCGTAGGCGATGACATCAAAGCCACGGATGAGCAGGCGCGCCGCCCAACCCGCACCGATCAATCCAGTTCCGGCAATGCCAACTGTTTTGATTTTGGACATGGTCAGGCCCTTGGCTTAAGTTGAAGAATAGCGCGGGCTTCATCTGGGCTGGCAACCTTGGTGCCGAGGATTTCGATTACTTTCACGGCCTTCTCCACCAGCTTGCCGTTGGTGGCGTGCACGCCTTTTTCGAGCCAGAGATTATCCTCAAGGCCCACACGAACATGGCCGCCGAGAAGCACTGCCTGCGCCACGGCGGGAAACTCATTACGACCGATGCCGAAGGCGGCCCAGATCGCACCCTTGCGGCAGTTGCGCCTTTTGATAGGCCATGGTTTCGGAATTGTAGGGCGCACCCCACGGAATGCCGAGGCAGAGCTGGAACAGGGGCGGGCTGTCAATCAAGCCCTTCAACGCAGAGCTGCTTGGCAAACCACAGGTTTCCTGAATCGAAAATTTCCATTTCGGGCTTCACGCCGTAGGATTTGATGAGGCGGGCCTGTTCGCGGAGTTGCGTAGGCGTTTGCACAACCATGGAATGACCGTCGCCAAAATTGAGCGATCCACAGTCCAGCGTACAAAGTTCAGGCCGCAGTTCAGCGATGTGGAGGAGGCGCTCAACGGGACCAACAAGGTCAGTGCCTTCGCCCCACTTCATTGGCGTTTCGCCGTCACCCACCACAAGATCGCCGCCCATGCCAGCGGTAAGGTTGATAATCACCTCTTTGTTCTTGGCGCGGATGCGTTCCATCACTTCGGCATAGAGATCAACCCGGCGGGAACCCTTGCCGGTTTTGGGGTCGCGCACATGGCAATGAACGACTGCAGCGCCCGCAGCGGCAGCCTCCAGCGCGGAGTTGGCAATTTGCTCAGGCGTTACGGGCACATTGGGGCTTTTGCCAACCGTGTCGCCAGCGCCGGTTACGGCACAGGTAATGATGATCTTGGGGTTCAAGGGTTTCCTCCGTTTTATGCAGCCTATGCCAGTCGCCGAATTAGCATTTGACTTTTTCCGCCATTTGCTTAGCAAATTACGCCATGGCTTCTGTTGACGTGGTTTTTCATCTTGTACCGCGGTTCTCGATGATTTCTCTTTATGGCGCGCTGGAACCCTTGCGCATTGCGAACCGATTTGTCGGGCCGATGTTTTCCTGGCGCTTTGTTTCCATTGATGGGGAGCCCGTTTCAGCTTCGAATGATATTCCGGTTTCGGTTTCGGGCAAGTTTGCAGAACTTGAGCGGCCAGACATGGTTGTGGTGTGTGCAAGTTATGAACCTGACGTAGGCGTAACAAAACCTGCGATCGCGGGCCTGCGAAAGCTGGCTGCGAAAAAGGTCATACTCGCTGGCATCGACACGGGGCCATTCCTTTTGGCGCGCGCAGGCGTGTTGGATGGCTACCGGGCAACCTGTCATTGGGAAAGCCTGCCTGGATTTCGCGAAAGCTTTCCGCGTGTGAATGTTTTGCAATCCCTTTATGAAGTTGACCGCGAACGGCTGACGAGTGCGGGCGGTTCCGCCGCCATTGACATGATGCTGGACTGGATCCGCCAGAAGGTGGGCCGGGAAATTGCGGTGACGGTTGCGGACCAGTTGGTGCATTCGCGCTTTGCTGGTCAGCCGAATGAATCTCGCCTGCCGGCGGAGGCGCGTTATGCGACAACGGATGCGCGTTTGCTTTCATGCATCTCACTGATGGAAGAGAACACGGAAGAGCCTTGCGATATTGCCACTTTGGCGGCGAAAGCAGGGGTTTCCATTCGCCAGCTTGAGCGATTGTTTGCCCATAGCCTCAAGCGGCGGCCAATGGGATTTTATCTCGATCTGCGCCTGGAACGCGCCGAACGGCTTATCAATTATTCTAAAATGGGTGTGCGCGAGGTAGCCCTTGCAACCGGCTTTTCTTCGCTGCCGCTTTTCTCGCGCAGTTTCAAAAAGCGGTTTGGCTCATCGCCATCAAAACTACGGCAAAACTGATTGTGTCGACTGAGACCTTGCGTTCGCGCGCATTATGGGGAATTCTTGGCTTCGGGAAATCGAGTTGGCGACATGACGTCTTTTTTTGCAGCCGCATTGTTTGCGACAGTGGTTGATTCGGCACCGCCAACGATTGGCAATTGGTGCCAGGTTGGGCATGTGGTGATGGTGCCCGATGGGCGCGAAGGCCCCGTTACTTCATTGGATGGCGATATTTGCCGTGTTCTGGTTTACGGTGACACGTATGTTTCGATGTGGGCCTATTACGTCATTGAACCGATTTATCCGCAACAATCAGCCGCTCGAAAGTTTGGGCATTAAATGTTTAGTCCGGTGGTTACGAAGAAGCGTTTCCACTGCAATCTCGCCACATTCGTCAACACTTCGCCGCACTTCAACTATTCTTGACATGGACTGATTTGATTTCGTGCCATTTCTCATAAAATGGCCACGTCATTAGACTGTGGATGAATGTGCAGTTACGAAGCGCGTCACGACACACATAGTATTGGCACAGACCGCATCCCGCACTTCCTTCTCCGGCATGCCCTGCCTGAGCGCTGCGATGAAAATCATGGTGACGAGGCCAAAAGCGAAAGCTCCTTGCAAAAAACTCCAGACCCCCGAAGGTGGCTTCGCGCCAGTTTTCACGATTTAACCGTCCGTAACGCCCATGTGGTGGGAAATGACGTATTTGTTGTGACGTCGGTGGAAACAACGGACGCAATCGTCGAATTCGGCAACGACCTTATCTGATTGGTGTCGCGGCCAACGCGTCCGACAAATCGGCGTATGATGCTGATTTGCGCCATAAACTTCTCAGGCTTCACGGCGGAGTAAATGTGGCAGGCCAGGGTACCGCCACGTCGAAGGCATGTTCAGTGGATATTTAGTCTACTGTGAGATTTTTTTATTAAACCTCTTTTTCAGAATTTTTATAAGCGCCAGCGTTACCGAAATTGTGGCCGGGCCAAGAATGAGGCCGGACGCGCCAAACATAATAATGCCGCCAAAGGCACCAATGAGCGCCGGGACTGTATGAAGCTTCAAGCGATTGCCGACTAACATGGGATATAGGAGATTGTCGATGCCAGCGACAACGCCGCCGCCCCAACCGGTCAGAATGAGCGCTTTACCCCACTCACCTTCAAATGCCAGATAAATCGCTGCCGGCACCCACACGACAAACGCTCCAAGCACGGGCACGATTGCCAACATGCCCATCACAGCGCCCCACAGCAACGGCAACGGCAGATCCAGCCACCAGAACATCAAACCACTCAGCGTACCTTGCACGGATGCCACCACGAGCGTGCCAAACACCGTGGCGTGTATCGTATCCACAAATCGGCCTATAACGTATTTTGTCTCGATTGTGCTCAGGGAAGAGAGAGCCTGCAATGTGCGCAAGATCTGCCGCTTGTCACGCAGGAAAAAGAACAGCAGGTAGAAGGTCAATACAACATTGATCAATTGGCTAACGGAGCTGCGCAACACTGATGTACTGAGCGTCGTCAGCAATGCAGCAATGCTACCTGCCGTCCCAGCCAGATCCAGTTGCTCTTCTACCCAAGTCGCAGCGCGAGCAAAGGTGGGGTAGCCGCTTATAGTTTCACGCCATTCTCCGGCTCGCAACTCGCTTTCCAGGTAGACCGCGCTATTCGCTGTCTCACGGACGAGTTGCTGGGCCACGAAGACCACAGGGACGACCACCAAGATCGCAACTGCTGCTACAGTAATCAATGCAGCAAGGTTACGGTGCCCTATGCGCAATTCAATTCTGCGATGCACAGGTGAAAAGATGACGCTTAACACAAGGGCCCAGGTCAACGAAGTCAGGAAGGGTATTGTTAGAAGGTAACACAGGTACAGGCCAAGTCCGGTCGCCACCAACACGATAATCAAACGGACTTGGCCAGCGATTGGCCAACCGCTTGCGTGCTCCGGCGATATTTGCAAAGTGGGATCGAGCTCCGGCGCGTCGTTCTTTCGTGTCATATGATCATCTTGCCGGTTCATATTTTTTCTCGTTGGTGTTTTTCACGTCTTTAAACTACAATAAATCTCGAACACTACGCAGTTATACCAGTTCATCGCGTAGGAAACTTTTACAGCGTACAGTTCTTACAGAAACTCATGGTCCACTCAAAGGCCTACGGATCCCGTCCTGAGGATGGGAGAAGGCTAATTTTGCAACAGCCCCGCCAATGACGATTGCGGCCAAGCACCTTGAGGCTCAGTCATGATTTCAGCCATTCGCGTAAGTGGGGCTTCAAGTACTCGAGAAATACCAGCACAAAAATTCCGGCTCCAAGTGTTACCGCGAGGTCGTTCAGATGGAGGGGACCGAAACGGAAGAGGCCGCTGGCGAATGGCCAAAGAAGTGTCAGGCTCAGCATCGCCGTTACGGAGAGGAAGACCCATCTCAGCGTGGGATTTGGCCGACAGAGAGCTGTGATAATCGAAGCGCTGAAGGAGCGGTTGACAAAGATCAGGCCAATAATCGTCATAACCAGCGAAAAGAAAACCAATGCCCGCACTTCCTTCTCCGGCATGCCCTGCCTGAGCGCTACGATGAAAATCATGGTGACGAGGCCAAAAGCGAAAGCTCCTTGCAAAAAACTCCAGCCTATCATGTGGCGCGAGAACAAAGGTTCGTCAGGGGCTCGCGGCGGCTGGCCCATTACATCGTCCTCTTCCGTTTCCGCCTCAAATACGAGTGAACAAACGGGATCAATCACCATCTCGAGGAACGCAATGTGCATGGGCCCGAACAGGATTGGCAAACCAAAGAGCAGGGGCAGCAATGCGAGTCCGGCGATCGGCACATGCACGGCGAAAATGAAGCCCATAGCTTTCCGGAGATTGTCGTAAATTCGGCGGCCAAGCCGAATGGCCGTAACGATTGAACCGAAATCGTCGTCAAGCAAAACGATAGATGACGCCTCGCGAGCCACATCCGTACCGCGTCCACCCATCGCTATACCGATATGCGCTGCTTTGAGGGATGGCGCATCGTTGACGCCGTCACCGGTCATCGCCACGATCTCGCCGTTTGCTTTGAGCGCATTTACAATGCGGAGCTTCTGTTCCGGCATGATCCGTGCAAACACCGTCGACGTGCGTAACTGTTGGGCCAACTCTGCCGCGGTCAGCTTTTCGAGCTGTTCACCCGTCATCACATTTTCAGCATCAAGGCCTGCTTGGCGGGCGATAGCTTGCGCCGTGGCCGGGTAGTCACCAGTAATCATTACCACCTTGATGCCGGCGGTTCTGCATTGGCTTACAGCCCCAGGTACGCTCGCGCGGAGTGGATCAGCTAGACCGACAAGGCCCAAGAACTTAAAGCTGAAGCCATGCTGCGATTCTGGCCACTTTTGTCCAGTGAACGAGGCACGCGCGACACCCAACACGCGCAAACCCTTGGCAGCCATATCATTTACCGACCGGGTAATCACAGCAAGATCCTTGGCATTGAGATGGCAAAGTCCCGCAATGGCTTCGGGGGCGCCTTTGGCGGCCACGATGTTATACTTCTTTTCACTATTTGACTGCCAGACTTGCGACATCGCGAGGAGGCCTGGCCGAAGCCCGTAGGCATGCACGAGCTTCCAATTGGGGCCATGCTTATGTTTCGTCTCGGCTAACTGTTCGCGCCCAAGTTCATGAAACGCCTTGTCCATGGGGTCAAATGGCTCAGGCGCGGAGGCGAGCAGGCCAAACTCAGCCAAATCGTGAAAGACCGTTGGCATTTTCGGTCCAGACGCCTCGCGGACCCATAGGCTTTTGGCACCTTTAAGGCGCAGTTCGGCAATCGACATGCGGTTTTCAGTCAGCGTTCCAGTTTTGTCTGTACACAATACGGTTGCAGAACCAAGGGTTTCGATGGCAGAAGCCCGCCTGGTTAGCACGCGGGCTTGCGAGATTCGCCAAGCACCCATCGCCATGAAAATTGTGAGCACGACGGGGAATTCTTCGGGCAGCATCGACATGCCAAGCGCGATGCCGGCAAGCACCGCGTCGAGCCAACTGCCGCGCAGGAACCCGTAAAGCAGCACCGCTAAAATGCTCACGGCACCTCCGACCAGTGCGAACAACCTTACAAGATTGCGGGTCTGTGCTTGCAGCCGTGGCGGTTCGGTCTCCACCGTGTTGAGCGAATGACCGATCTTGCCGATTTCGCTAAACGCGCCGATCGCGGTTACTTCACCTATTCCTGTCCCGCGCACTACCAATGAACCGGAGAACACAAAGGGCAAATCATCGCCACCTGGTCGAAGGCTTTGTGTAGGAGCGTCTATTTTCCGCGCGATCTTGCGCACGGGCACGGACTCGCCCGTTAGCAGTGACTCATCGGTTTGCAGGTCGTGGCTTTGAACCAGAATTGCGTCAGCCGGCACGCGGTCTCCTTCAGCAAGCACGACAAAATCACCGCGCACCACCTCCCGGCCAGCGATACGCCTGTTCTCACCACCACGAATTACCAGTGCACGGGGGCTCGTAAGATCGCGAAGCGCCTCAAGCACGCGCTCAGTGCGGGTCTCCTGTATCACCGTGATCAAGACTGACATTGTTGCAAAGGCCAGCAGGATAAGCGCTTCCTTCAGGTCTCCGAGGACCAGATATATCACGCCACCACCGAGCAGCAGCGCAAGCATTGGCTCACGCAAAATCTCGAGGATGATGCGTATTGGCGTTCGACGATCCGGCCGTGGCAGCTCGTTGTACCCTTCGGTCTTCAGTCTGAGTTGAACGTCCCCTTCGTTGAGACCGCGGATTGAGATGGAAGATGAGTGACCTTTGGACATTTCATTTTTCCTATCGCAACTGGACGCGGACTTCGAGGCTACCACTCAATGACCGACATCAATGAACAATGGTCACTGGGCATATAGATTTCCGCAACACCTCGGTCGACACCGACCCGATAACGAAGGACTTAATGTTTCCCATTCCTGATGCCCCCATGACGATCAAATCGGTTCCATTCCGTTCGGCATAATCCACGATCGCATGGGCGACATCCCGTGATTTCGCTCGCGCCAAAGTAACATCTTTCAGCCCGAAAGCCATTGCCGCTGCCCTTGACCTGTTGAGGAGCTCCTCGACATCGTCCTGTGAAAGGACATCTGCAGTCACTTTTCTGCCGACGATATACTGCCGAACCACAAGAATTGTGAGCTTCGAATTAAGCCCACTCGCCAATTTTGCTGCAAGTTCGACAGCGCGGAAGGAAGGCTCAGAACCGTCTACCGGAGTAGGTATGTGCATCAAGTGAGACTCCTTAAGTCCTCAGCGGGTCGTACGTTGATTAAGCGCCGCCTTGCCATTGCTTGATGACCTCAAGCGGATGGATAAGCATGATGATATTCAAGGTCAGGTTGTCGCGGATAAGCGCGCCGATTGCCAATTCCATTGCCACTGCGAGAGCAAGCGTATTCCAAACGGGCATGCGTGATGCCGCGTAGAAGCCCACAACCATCGCAACGATGTCGCTTACCGAATTGATGACGCTGTCGCCATAATAATCAAGCGAGATGGTTGCTTCCCGGTAGCGGTTGATGATGAAATCGGAATTCTCAAAAATCTCCCACGCCCCTTCAATGGCGACAGCAAGAAACAGCCTCACGCCCAGCGGCCAGTTCCTGCCGATCAGCGAGAACAATCCGTAGAAAATGCAAAGCCATGGATAATGTGGGAGAATGTGTACCAGTCGGAGAGATGCTGGGAATTCTCTGAACTGAACACAATGCCGTGCCAAAGCTTGACGTAGCCGCATTTGCAAATGGGTTCCCGCCCCATTGAAAAAAGAATGAAAGCAATGGCCATGATGAGGGCTGCGGCCAAGGCATAGCCCCAGATGTCAATTTTGGAAAAGGGGCGTGAATCAGTTTTCATGCCATGAAGGATTACACGGAAAGAGTTTATTGCCTATGCGTCCAATCCAGGAATTTGCACAATGGTGCAGCCAGAAATAAGCCAACTGCCGTCGGGCTGCTTTTCCATGGAATAAAGTGCCTCGTAGGTTTTTCCATCGGGCCCCACAATGGTTACGCGCTGCGTCGGCCTTCCTACAGGATCGAGCAAGGCCTCCGTAAATTTGTAGGATTGAGGGCGATAGACTTGCGGATAGCCTTTCCGGACCATATTCATGAAGGTTTCGACGGATGGAAAAATTTTCTGCACAATGGGTGCGGCGAACTTATAGGCTGTGTCGCCATCGTCGGCCTTGAATGCAGTTATCTGCGCCGTGATGATTCGTTGAAATTCCGCCTGTTCTGAGGCGCTTATGGGTTCTGCCCAAACACTTGCGGACAGCAAGCTGCAAAAAATTGCGACAAGGAAAGTTCGAAGCATGCGATTTCTCCCGCGTTTGCGATATCAGTTCATATACGACTTGTTCTCCCAACCGGTTTCATGGTTGCATTGCAACATGACAATAATTTCCAAATGTACTTTGGTATTGCTTGACCATAAAGCAAAACTGATATGAGAGTAGCATTCCAAAGAAAACAATGTTGGCGGTCGGCTCGTGTTTTGACTGCCCAAAAAATCCACGGGAGGAAACCAGATGACTACAGTAGCCATGAAAATGAACGGCAAGGCGGTGGGCGGGGAAGTTGAATCACGCACGTTGCTGGTTGACTTTATTCGCGTAAACCTCGGACTGACCGGGACCCATGTGGGCTGTGACACCAGCCAATGCGGTGCCTGCGTTGTGCACATCAACGGCAAAGCCGTTAAATCCTGCACCACGCTGGCTGTCGCTTGCGAGGGAGCGGACATCACCACCATTGAAGGCATTGCCAAGAATGGCACGCTTCATCCCATGCAGCAGGCTTTCCATGAAGAGCATGGCCTGCAGTGCGGTTTCTGCACGCCAGGCATGATCATGTCGTCGATCGACATTGTCAAACGCAATGGCAAGAAGGTGAGCGAGGAAGTTATCCGCCGCGAGCTTTCCGGCAATATTTGCCGCTGCACGGGATATCATAACATTGTTGCCGCGGTTCAATCCGCCGCACAAAAAATGTAAGGGAGGCAGAGATCATGGCCGATACAGGCACAGGCATTGGCGCACGCGTGCTGCGCAAGGAAGACAAGCGGTTCATTACGGGCAAGGGGCAATTTACCGACGACATCAATCTGAAAGACCAGACCTACGCCTACTTTGTGCGCAGCCCCCATGCGCATGCGACGATCAAGTCCGTCAACACGGCCAAGGCCAAGAAGATGCCGGGCGTTGTCGACATCTTTACCTGCAAAGAGGTTGAGGAAGACAAGATCGGCGGATTGATTTGCGGCTGGATGATCCATTCCAAGGACGGCTCACCGATGAAAGCCGGCCCGCACCCGATTTTGGCCAGCGGCAAGGTTCGCTTTGTGGGCGACCAGGTGGCGGTGGTGATCGCAGAAACGAAGGCGCAAGCAAAAGCTGCGGCTGAGGCTGTGGCGGTTTCCTACGGCGTATTGCCACATAACGTTGATGCGGCGCAGGCCATGAAGACCAAGGCGCAGGTTCATGACGCGGCTTCCGACAACCGGGTCTATAACTGGTCACTTGGTGATCAGGCGGCAACGGATGCGGCATTCAAGAATGCTGCCCACGTCACCAAGATGAATATTATCAACAACCGGCTTATTCCAAACGCCATGGAAACACGTGCCGCGATTGGTTCCTATGATACGGGGGCTGACCACTATACGCTTTATACCACGAGCCAGAACCCCCATGTGGCGCGGCTGGTTATTTCGGCATTCCACGGGCTTGCCCCGGAACACAAGCTGCGGGTTATCGCACCAGATGTTGGCGGCGGCTTTGGCTCCAAGATTTTCATCTATGGCGAAGAAGTTGTTTGCGTCTGGGCTTCCAAGCGCATTGGCGGGCGGCCGGTGAAATGGACAGCGGACCGTTCGGAAGCATTCCTTTCAGACGCCCATGGCCGTGACCACGTATCCCAAGCCGAACTGGCAATGGATCGTTCCGGCAAGATCACCGGCCTTCGCGTTCACACCATTGCGTCGATGGGCGCTTATCTCTCAACCTTCTCGGCGGCGGTTCCCACATATCTCTATGCCACGCTGCTTTCCGGCCAATACAATATACCCAACATCTATGCGGAGGTTGATGCGGTTTACACCAACACGGCGCCGGTTGATGCCTATCGCGGGGCAGGGCGGCCGGAAGCCACCTATCTCATTGAGCGCATTGTTGAAACGGCGGCGCGTGAATTGAAAATGGATCCGGCGGAATTCCGGCGGCACAATTTCATCACCAGCTTCCCGCACCAGACGCCGGTTATCTTTGCCTATGACGCGGGCGATTATGGCGCTGCGTTGGACAAGGCGCTTGAAATGTCTGACTATAAGAACTTCGCCTCCCGCAAGGCGGAGTTGGCCAAGAACGGCAAATTGCGCGGTGTGGGCTTCTCGGCATACATTGAGGCTTGCGGCATTGCACCTTCGGCTGCGGTAGGGTCGCTAGGTGCCGGAGTTGGCCTTTGGGAATCAGCAGAAGTCCGCGTGAATGCCGTTGGCACTGTCGAGGTGTTGACGGGTTCGCATAGCCATGGGCAGGGCCATGAGACGACCTTTGCCCAACTTGTCTCAGACCGCCTCGGCATCGACATCAACAGTGTCGCCATCGTTCATGGCGATACGGACAAGGTGCAGATGGGCATGGGCACCTATGGTTCCCGTTCAGGCGCTGTCGGCATGACGGCCATTTCGAAGGCCCTGGACAAGATTGAAGCCAAGGCAAAGAAAGTGGCAGCTGCCGTGATGGAAGCATCGGCTGAGGACATCGACTTCAAGGATGGCACTTTCACCGTGAAGGGCACCGACAAGAAGATGGCCTTTGGCGAAGTGGCGCTGGCTTCCTATGTTGGCCACAAGTTCAATTCCTCGGAAATTGAAATCGGCCTCAAGGAAACGTCATTCCATGATCCTTCGAACTTCGTTTTCCCGGCTGGTGTCCACATCTGCGAAGTGGAAGTGGACGTGGATACGGGGCTTACAAAGATTGCCAGCTATACGGCGGTGGATGACTTTGGCACCATCATCAATCCAATGATTGTTGAAGGCCAGGTGCAAGGCGGCGTGGCGCAGGGTATCGGGCAGGCGCTGATTGAGGGGTGCAACTATGACCCCGAGTCAGGGCAGCTTTTGACCGGCTCCTTCATGGATTACAACATGCCGCGCGCAGCCAACATGCCGCATATTGAAAACTTCAAGCTGGGCTTCACCTTTACCAAGTGTCCTTCCAATCCGTTGGGCATGAAAGGCTGTGGCGAAGCGGGTGCCATTGCGGCGCCGCCTGCCGTGATCAACGCCATCACAGATGCCATTGGGGTTCGTGACATTGCAATGCCGGCGACACCGCTCACGGTGTGGCAGGCCATGCAGCCCATGAAGCGCGCAGCAGAATAAGGTTCAGGAGAGAGACATGGAAAATTTCAACTATCATCGCCCTGCAACCGTCAATGCGGCGGCAGCGCTTTTGAAAAAATCGAAAGACGGCAGCTATATGGCGGGCGGCCACACCTTGCTTCCCACAATGAAGCAGGGCTTGGCATCCCCTACCGACATTATTGACTTGACCGCCATCAAAGGTTTTTCCGGCATTACAGTCAGCACGTCAGCTGTCGTTATCAAGGCTGGTACAACCCACATGGAAGTTGCCACTTCTGCAGCCGTCAAGAAAGCTATTCCGGCACTTTGGGAAATGGCTGGGAAAATCGGTGGTGTGCATGTGCGCCACAAGGGAACCATTGGCGGATCCATCGCCAATAATGACCCGGCAGCGGATTATCCATCAGCCTGTTTGGGGCTGGGGGCCACCATCATCACCGACAAGCGCAAAATTCCGGCGGATTCATTTTTTACAGGAATGTTTGAAACGGCGCTGAAACCTGGTGAAATCATCACGGCGGTGAGCTTTCCCATCCCCAAAAAATCCTCCCATATGAAATTTCCAAATCCGGCTTCGCGTTATGCGCTAACGGGGGTTTTCGTGTCGCAAGACGGTACCGGCAAAGTGCGGGTGGCGGTTACAGGCGCGGGGCCAAAAGTATTCCGCGTGCCTGAAATGGAAGCCGCGCTTTCCAAGAGCTTTACAGCTTCAGCTTTGTCTGGAATTGAGGTTAAAGCCAAAGGCCTGAACAAAGATATGCATGCCACGCCTGAATACCGCGCCCATCTCGTGGGCGTTCTGGCACGCCGCGCTGTTGCGGCAGCGAAGTAGGGCCATTAGATTGCAAACGGGGCCCGCAAGGAAATGATCCTTGCGGGTCTTTCCATTCGTAAGAGGAATTATGGGCGCGACACCAATTTCGATTGATGAAACGGCAAAGCTGCTGAAAGCCAATGGCTATGTGGCGGGGCGGGATTTGGCGACGGTGGTGTTCCTCGCACTCAAGATGGGGCGGCCGCTTTTCCTCGAAGGGGAAGCAGGGGTTGGCAAGACGGAGATTGCCAAGGTTTTAGCCGATGGGCTGGGGCGCAAGCTTATCCGGCTGCAATGCTATGAGGGGCTGGACATCAACTCGGCGGTTTATGAGTGGAATTATGCCGCCCAGATGATTGAGATCAGGCTGGCGGAAGCGTCTGGCGAGCTTGACCGCACGCGCATGGGGCAGGATATTTTTGCGGAGCGGTTTCTGATCAAGCGCGCCCTGTTGCAGGCGCTGGAGGGGGCGAGCGGCGCGGCGCCGGTGTTGCTTATTGATGAGCTGGACCGCACGGATGCGGCTTTCGAAGCCTACCTGCTTGAGCTGCTTTCGGACTTCCAGGTCACCATTCCGGAACTTGGCACGATCAAGGCGCAAGAGCCGCCCATTGTCATCATTACCTCCAACCGCACGCGCGAAGTGCATGACGCGTTGAAGCGGCGTTGCCTGTATCATTGGGTTAATTATCCCGATGCGGGGCGCGAGCTTGAAATTGTGAATATCAAACGGCCTGAGGCTTCGGCTTCACTTGCCAAGGAAGTTGTTTCCTTTGTGCAGGCCCTGCGGGCAGGCGACCTGTTCAAATCGCCGGGTGTCGCTGAAACGCTGGATTGGGTGACGGCGCTGCATGAGCTGGATAGTGTGTCGCTTGATCCGCAGACGGTGAACGACACGCTGGGTGTTTTGCTAAAGTACCAGGATGACATTGTGCGGATGGAGGGCTCGGAGGCCAAACGCATTCTTGACCAGATCAAGGATGAGATACGAACGGCTGCTGCGACCCAGCAGAAATGACCGCCGCCGCACCCTCCGGAAAACTTGCCTCCAACATCATGCATTTCGCACGTGTGCTGCGCGAGGCGGGTTTGCCTGTGGGGCCTGCTTCAGTTCTCGATGCGATTGACGCCGCCTTGAGTGGATCGCTGCGCACGCGGGACGAATTCTATTGGACGCTGCACAGCATTCTGGTGAAGCGGCGCGACCACAAGGAGGTTTTTGACCAGGCCTTTCACGTGTTCTGGAAGAAACCCAAGATGCTGGAACAGCTGATGAAGCTGATGTTCAACCAGATTACGCGTTCGGCTGGAGACAAGGCAAAGCAGGCAGGCTTTCGCAGGCTTGCCGAAGCGATGTTTGACAAGGTTGAAACCAAGAACCGGCGTGAGGAAAAGCCCGGTGCCCTGGAGCTTGAGGCCAGTTTTACGGCATCCGCCAATGATATCTTGCGGGCCAAGGATTTTGAACAGATGACATTGGCTGAGCAAGCCGAAGCCAAACAGGCCATCGCACAGCTTCGCCTGCACCGCCGCAAAATCCGCACCCATCGTTTCCAGCTTGATAATCCGGGTATGCGCATCGATATGCGCGCCAGCCTGCGGCACATGCTGCGGGCGGGCGGCGATGTCATCACGCTGGAGAAAAAATCACCGCAATGGCATGAGCCGCCGCTTGTGGTGCTGTGTGACATTTCCGGCTCCTGCTCGAATTACAGCCGCATGTTTTTGCATTTCCTGCACAGCCTGACGAACGACCGGGAGAATGTTGCGGTTTTCCTGTTTGGAACGCGGCTCACCAATGTGACACGCGAATTGAAACGCCGCGACATTGATGAGGCGGTGAACAAGGTTTCAGGCGCTGTGAAGGATTGGTCAGGCGGCACGCGCATTGGCACAACGCTCAAGGAATTCAACTATTTATGGGCGCGGCGGGTTTTGACGGGCAATGCTGAAGTGCTGCTGATGACCGATGGCTTGGAGCGCGAAGACACGGCCCAACTTGCCCACGAAATGCAAAGGCTGCGGCGCACTGCCAAGCGCATTGTATGGCTTAATCCGCTTTTGCGGTTTGACGGATTTGAGGCGCGGGCCGCTGGAATTCGGGCCATCATGCCTTATGTTGATGAGTTCAGGCCCGTACACAACCTCAACTCGATTAGCGATCTGGTGCGATCGCTTGCGAGGCGCAGCGGGCAGGCGCATGATCCGCGCCAGTGGATATGAAGGAGACGAAAGTGGACAACACTGTTCTCGAACAAGCTGCGGCATGGCTTTCAGAGGGTAGAAAAGTGGCACTCGCTACCGTTATCGAAACCTGGGGCTCCGCGCCGCAACCCGTTGGCAGCCAATTGGCAATTGACGGGGAGGGCAGCTTTATCGGCTCGGTTTCGGGAGGCTGCGTTGAAGGTGCCGTGGTGACGGAAGCGCTCGATGCAATTGCTACCGGCAAACCCAAAGTTCTGGCCTTCGGTGTGGCCGATGAAACCGCCTGGCAAGTGGGCCTCGCTTGCGGCGGGAAAATTCGCGTTTATGTGGAGCCGCTGGGTGTATGAAGCGCGCATTGCTTGATGAACTATTGAGGGCAAGGCGGGAGAGGCGTGCCGTTGCTGTTGTTACGGAAATTGAAAGCGGTGAGCAACGGATGGTGCGGCGGGAAGCGGCTGGCAGTGACGCGCTTTCCAGCGCACTTGATGAGGGCTTCAGGTTTGATCAGTCAGGGTTGCATGGCGAAGAGTTTGTCCATATCTACAATCCGCCGCTGCGGCTAATCATCATTGGGGCTGTCCACATTGCACAAAGCGTTATCCCCATGGCAGAAATGGCGGGGTATGACGTGACGGTGATTGACCCCCGCGGGGCCTTCGCAACGGGCGCGCGGTTTCCAAACATTTCGCTTCACGCGGAATGGCCCGATGAGATTTTGCCGGAGATCGGGCTTGATGCGCGAACAGCGATGCTCGCCTTGACTCATGATCCCAAGATTGATGATCCGGCACTTCATCTTGTGCTGCGTTCCGACGCTTTTTACATCGGCGCTTTGGGATCAAAAAAAACCCAGGCGAGCCGGGCCGAAAGATTGAAAGCGGCGGGCTTTGATGATGCGGCACTGGCGCGCATCCATGGACCGATCGGGCTTGCAATTGGAGCCCGAGGGGCTGCCGAAATCGCCATTTCAATCATGGCGGAAGTTACCCGCGCCTTGCGGCTGGGCCATTGACATGAAATTCGCCGAACTGCCGCTGCAGGAAACTTTGGGCTGCATCCTTGCGCATTCCGTTCGCCATTCCGATGGTGTTTTCAAGAAAGGCAGGAAGCTTGCTGCGGATGATTTGAAACTGCTCGATGCAGCAGGTGTCACGAAAGTTTTCGTGGCGCGATTTGATGCCGATGATGTTCCGGAAGATGATGCAGCCCGGCTACTTGCTGAAACAATTGTTGGGAAAGGGGCCGTGGCGCAAGAGCCATTCACCGGGCGGGCGAATATTTACGCAAAGCAACGCGGTCTTGTGATTGTGGACAATGCCCGCATCAATGCCATCAACCGTGTGCATGAAAGCATGACGCTGGCAACGCTTGCCAACTTCAGTGTTGTTGATCAGGGTCAGATGATTGCCACGGTCAAGATCATCCCCTTTGCCGTGTCGCAAGGAAACCTCGAGACGGCATTGGCGGAAATTGGCGATAGCCCGGTTATCCGTGTTGAGGCTTTGGTCGAAAAGCGCGTTGGGTTGGTGATCACCAGGGTGGCAGGCGGCAAGCAATCACTGGTGGAAAAATCGGAAACCGCGATGCGAGGCCGTGTGAGGGCGCTGGGCAGCAGCTTGGGCCGCGTGATTGTGTGCGACCATTCCATTGAAGCGGTCCGGAAGTCTGTGGCCGAGTTGCAGGCAGCCAATTGCAATCCCATTCTGTTGTTTGGAGCGTCAGCAATCGTGGACCGCGAGGATGTTGTTCCGGCAGGGCTCGTGGCTGCTGGCGGCAAGGTGATTCATTTGGGCATGCCGGTTGACCCCGGAAATTTGATGATGTTGGGCGAATTGGAAGGCGTGCCTGTATTGGGCGTGCCGAGTTGCGCGCGCTCGCCCAAGGTCAATGGATTCGACTGGGCGCTTGAGCGGGTTCTGGCAGGCATTCAGCTTTCGGCTGCCGACATTATGGACATGGGCGCAGGTGGATTGCTGGCTGAAATTTCGAGCAGGCCATCGCCGCGGGACCGCAGGCCGTTGCCCCCGCATGCGCCAAGGATTGCGGCCATCGTGCTTGCGGCAGGAAGATCATCGCGCATGGGCAGCAACAAGCTGCTCGCCGAACTCAATGGCAAGCCATTGCTTCTCCATAGTGTTGAGGCGCTTAAGGCTTCGAGTGTCCATGATATCATTGTGGTGACGGGAAATGAGCCAGAGCGTGTTCAAGCGGCGCTTGCGCCATTTGGCGTTACGCTGGTTCACAATGCAAATTTTGCTGAAGGGCTATCAACATCCCTGAAGCGCGGGATTGCGGCCACGCCTGCGGAGGCAGACGCGGTTCTGGTGTGCCTCGGCGACATGCCAAGGGTTGATGCGCGGACAATTGACCGGCTGGTGGCGGCCTTCAATGTTGCTGAACATCGTACAATTTGCGTTCCAACTTTCGAGGGCAAGAGGGGCAATCCGGTGTTGTGGGGGCGGCAGCACTTCATTGCGCTTGAAGAAATCGAAGGCGATCAGGGCGGCAGGCTTTTGCTGGATGCACTATCTGATGAGGTGGTGGAAGTTGAGGTGAAGTCGCAAGGCGTGCTGGTTGATGTGGATACGCCGCAGGCCCTGGCCGATATCAGATCAGCTTTGAACCCCTGAAGCTGGTGTGCCCCTTGCGCCCGATGATCACATGATCATGCACGATGATACCCAGCTTGTTTCCCGCATCAATGATTTTGTGCGTCATTTCGATATCAGCGATTGAGGGTGCGGGGTCGCCTGAGGGATGGTTGTGGGCCAGGATGATGGCGGAAGCTGAAAGCTCCAGCGCGCGCTTCATCACTTCACGGGTGTAAACCGGCGTGTGATCAACGGTGCCTTCCTGCTGAACTTCATCGGCGATGAGCTGGTTTTTCTTGTCGAGAAACAGGATGCGGAACTGCTCTTTATCTTCGAAAGCCATGGCAGCGCGGCAATATTCGAGAATAGCGGTCCAGGAACCAAGCACTGGCCGATTGATGACCTCACCTTTCATCAGGCGCAGGGCAGCGGCGCGGACAAGTTTTATTTCCGTGGTAACGGCTTCGCCGACACCGTCAACTTCCATAAGCCGTTCAACAGGCGCGCTGATCACTTCTGCAAAACTGCCAAACTTTGCCAAAAGGCTCTTCGCAATGGGTTTCGTGTCGCCGCGCTTGATAGCGCGAAACAGCACCATTTCCAGGAGTTCATAATCGGGCAATGCGTCCGGGCCTGCTTCACGGAAGCGCTCCCGCAAACGTTCGCGGTGGCCGATGAAATGCGGCTTTGACGCGGCCTCGTCGAAGCCTTTGGCCATTGGTTAAGCCTTGTATGGTGGGCAGTGCAGGCCACGCGGCGAAAGGGTGAAAATTTCACAGCCCGCCGCCGTAACGCCAACGGTGTGTTCAAACTGCGCGGACAGGGAGCGGTCACGGGTAACCGCAGTCCAGCCATCGCTCAGCACCTTGACGTGCGGTTTGCCCAGATTGATCATGGGCTCAATGGTGAAGAACATGCCTTCCTTCAGAACGACGCCTTCGCCCATGCGGCCATAATGCAGCACATTGGGGTGATCATGGAACACGCGACCCAACCCGTGGCCGCAGAAATCCCGGACGACGGAACAGCGTTCGGCTTCAGCGTGGGTTTGGATGGCGTAACCAATATCTCCCAAATGCGCGCCGGGCTTCACCATGGCGATGCCGCGCATCAGGCACTCATAGGTGACCTCGACGAGGCGCTCGGCTTTGCGGTTCACTTCGCCAACAGGATACATGCGGCTTGAATCGCCATACCAGCCATCCACAATCAGCGTCACGTCAATGTTAACTATATCGCCGTCGCGCATCGGGCTGTCGTTGGGAATGCCGTGGCACACCACGTGGTTAATTGAGGTGCAGATTGATTTGGTGTAGCCGCGATAATTCAGGGGTGCAGGGATGGCTTTGTTGTCGCGCGCAAACTCGACAATGAACCGGTCAAGCGCTTCAGTCGTGGCGCCAACCTTTACCAGCGGTATAATCAGATCCAGCGCTTCAGCGGTGAGCTTCCCCGCCTTGCGCATGCCTTCAAAATCTTCAAGCCCATGAAGCTTTATGCGCGGCGAGCGGCCCGTTTTGGTTTCTTGCACGTCAATGTCAGTCATCTGGTTTCCAGGATCGGTATGGCCCGATCAACGGTTATTTCGCTTGTAGTCATATGGCAAGTCAAGGCCAAAGCTTCAACGCCTGCCGATTTGGCGATTTTGAAGGTTTCGAAGTAGGTGCGGTCCTTATCGTCAGCAAAAGCAAAGCGGGAAGGAGCTGCGCATTGGATGAGATAAACCATTACCGCGCGGGCTCCGCCTGCCACCATCTTCGAAAGCTCGTTCAGATGCTTGGTTCCGCGCTCGGTAACGCAGTCGGGGAATTCGGCTAGGCCAGATTTTCTAAAGAAATGAACATTCTTGACCTCGACGTAGCAGGGCGGCTTGGTGGGGTCCTCCAGCAGAATATCAATGCGGCTATTTTCGCCATACTTTACCTCGTTTCGAATTGACGCGTAGCCTTCAAGGCCTGGAATTCTTTTTCCGATGATTGCTTCCGTCACAATGAAATTGGGATGGCCGGTATTAATGCCAACCAAACCCTGGCCCGAAATTTCAACGAGTTCCCACGTGTGGGGATATTTGCGAGTGGCACTTTCTGATCGTGACAGCCAGACGATGTTGCCGGGTTCAGTCAAGCCCAGCATGGAGCCGGTATTGGGACAGGCTGCGGTTACGGTTTCGCCGGTATCAAGCAGAACATCTGCGAGGAAGCGCTTGTATCGCTGAATGAGTTTTCCGCGCTGGAGGGGGCTTTTGAACTGCATGTTTTGACAGTGGCCCGAAGCAGTGGCACATGTCTAGCCGTAATAAAGAGGTAAAAAATGACGACTGCCCCCACCGCTGCGGTGCTGCTGATAGGCGATGAAATCTTGTCTGGCCGCACCAAGGACAAGAATCTTGGTTTCATTGCGGACTACCTGACCCTGCTTGGCATTGATCTGCGGGAGGCCCGTTGTGTGGCCGACGTGGAAGAAGACATCGTTGCGGCGGTCAACGCTTTGCGGACGAGCTTCACTTATGTGTTTACAACAGGCGGCATCGGCCCCACCCATGATGACATCACGGCGGATGCGATCGGCAAGGCGTTTGGTGTTCCTGTGACCCATGATCCGCGCGCCGTGGAAATTCTGATGGCCTTTTTCAAGGAAATCGGGCGTGAGCCAAATGAGGCGCGCCTGCGCATGGCGCGGGTTCCGCAGGGAGCCACGCTGATTGAGAACGCCGTCTCCAAGGCGCCGGGGTTTCGCATGGGCAATGTGTTTGTCATGGCGGGCGTCCCCAAGGTCATGAACGCCATGATGGATGCGATTGCGCCAAGCCTGGAGAGGGGTGCTCCCATGCAATCGCGTACCGTTACCCTGCAGGGCGGCGAGGGCGATGTGGCCAAGCCACTGGGTGAAATTCAGTCGCGGTATGAGGATGTGTTCATTGGTTCCTATCCTTTCGAGGGACCATCAGGTTTTGCCACCAATCTGGTGGTGCGATCGCGCAACTTGGCGGCGCTGGAAAAAGCCGAGGCGGAAGTCAAGGCGGTTGCGGCGGGGCTGACGCAAGAAGGCAAGGCGAGGGGCTGGAATTAGGGCGGATGAGTTTATTATTACGGTGACACCCACTAAAATCTGCGAAACACGGACCCAAGCAGAAAGAGGATAAAAATGATAGTTAAGTGGAGTGTCACCGTAATTTCCAAGTATTGACCTTTATACCATCCCAGATGTCCTGTGCAGATGCCATTGATACCTCCTATGGGCGAACTAAATGCATTTTCTTATGCAAGATAGATCGCATTATGATAACTTTCGCCGAAGCCTGTCGCTCTACTCACCGTTGAGTTCAAAGTAATTCCAGTCTTGGCCGTATTTTGTTTTCAGAAGAGATAAACGAGCCGAGGAATATTCTACGCATCTATCGGCTTGAATGGTATCGGTGGGGGGGCAAAAGATATCTTGTCGTGGTCGAATGCCAGAAAGATGGCGTATTCCTTCGAATCCAATTTCGCCACCAACAGACCTGATTCTCCGTCCAGTAAAATGTTGCGCTTTGCATTTCCTGAACTTAGAAATTTTGCGTCAGGTCCAATCAATTTTTTAACCACTTCGTCTGGCTTCATCAGTTCAACGAGCATGCAAACGAAGTCCCAGTTACCGTCCACAACCTTCGAAACAGCAAATGTGGGTTCACTTTGCAGCCTGATTTTGGAAGCGATAGAGCTTTCTTCCTTATGAAGAACACAACTGTAAAACATAAGTGCAGTTATCGCCAAAAGTGAGGTTCCCAGAACTTTCTTCATTGGGCGTACATCGCACGAATTTCAAAAATGCATCTCGCTCTTGGATTTACACCGACAGAGCTTACCATCACCACTCCACCACTCCCGTCCCACCCTCAGGCTTCGCCTGCAGCATCTTCATCCGCTTGCCGGGCAGGATTTTCAGACGCAGTTCCTCAACCATTTCTTCCTGCCCGCCAAAGGGGGCCACGAAATCGATGAGCCAGAGGCTTTCGCCGGTTTTCCAGTCCGTCGGCATCAAGCGCCTGAATTCCTTTGTTGGCAATGCGCTCTTCCTGCTCTTCGCCAAACTAGGCCCATGAGGCAAAGCCATGGGGGCGGCCTTGATCGTTGCCACATGTGAAACTGGTTCAGCATGATTGGCGGCATCAAAAGCCATTCTATATCCGTCACCATCAAATGCTTGTGCAGGGGCGAGCGCGACATCAGCCAGATGGCGTGGCCAATGGCGGTGACGCGATTTGCAATCTGCAAGCCAGAAGCCGCTTGACCCGCGGCAGCACCCAATCCGTCGCCCTCCTTTGGTGGAAGTGCAGCACATTTAATTATCTCTCTTACGCCGCCATGCATTGCCCGCTCCAGACCGTTTGAATTGCTCAAATGCACAAATCCAATTGTGTAGTTTGGGATCATCCAAGCAGTTTCAGTTGAGTCGACCTGGATCTCAATTCCTTGCATGACGAAATCCCATTTGGCGCTGGCAAGCCTAACTATACAAGCGCAATTAAAGCAATTTGGACTATAGGAAAATATCATTTCATTCCCCTTGACAAAATATTCCTATCAGTTTATGTTCCTGTTTTGTTCTTTATGCTGGATAAGGAAACCATGGACTGGAACCGGGCAATCGAACGCAACAGCGAAGCGCTCAGGGGTATCGTTGAAGCGCTTTTCGCCATGCTGGGGCTTGTGGGTAGCGCCACGGTTTCGCGGATTCCGCCGCCCCTTCACTGCGCCATGCTGCGCCTGCTCCGGCCCGCCGAATCCGCCGTGCGGCGCCTTGTGGTCATCGCGGCGCGGGGCCTTGTGGTGAAGGTAGCACCTTCGCGTCCCATGCCGGCGGGGCCAATCATCGGGAAGGGCAGCGGGCATTCACCTCCCTCCTTCCAGCTCTTCGATCCGCGCAAGAACTTCGAGTCGCTGCGCCAGCACGGCAGATCGGCCCCGCGGATTGCCCCGCGCATCCATATCTTTGGAAGCGATCCCCGGGTGGCAGCCCTGTGGCAGGCGCGCCCTCCCGCCGCCGATCCCGCTCCGCCGCCCGATGGCCTCGTCAATGCCGCGCGCCTCAGCCGCAGGCTTCAGGCCCTCAGGCTTGCGCTTGCGGATCTACCGCGCCAGGCCCGGCGTCTGGCCCGCTGGCGGGCGAGGCGTGAAACTGCAAAAACGCCAAAGTTCAAGTCGCCGCTCCGGCCGGGCCATCCTCCCGGCTACCGCCAGAAGGTGGTTCATGAAGTCGATGAGGTGCTCATCGAATGCCATGGCCTCGCCTGTGACGCGATGAAGCCCGACACAAGCTGATGAGGCCTCTGCTTCTCACCTACGTCCGGAAACGGTGACAGCGAATCCGGTGAAAGCGCACATATTAACTTTCCTCGGTCTGCGGCCAGGAACTACGGCCTCGTTTGCTGTACTCTTGATCAATTGCCCTCAGGCTGCAAGCGCGCGGCGCACTTTCTCGGTGAGGTCATTGCGGGTAAAGGGCTTGTTCACGAGGTCAATTGAATCCGGCAGGTCCTGCATCTGGCGCACGGAGCCCGGCGCGTAGCCAGACATGAAGAGAACTTTCAATTCGGGACGCAGCTTGAGCGCCTTCACGGCAAGCTCTGGTCCGTTCATGCCGCCCGCCATGATGACGTCTGACAGCACCAATGCGAGATCGTCGCGTTCCTTGATGATTTGCAGACCTTCCGAGCCATTTGACGCCACGAGCGTTTCGAAGCCCATGTCTTCGATCATCGCTGCTGCGATATCACGCACGGCATTGTTGTCCTCAACCACGAGAACGATCTGGCGTTTTACGGGTGCAACGTGTGTTACGTTTGTGCGATCGGCGTTTTCATTTCCCGCACCACCCAATTCCCGCGCCAAGTGTGATTGCAACTCGGAGGGGTGGATGATGGGCATGTCAACGGCGCTTGATCTCATGCGGGGCAGATAGATTTTGACGGTCGTGCCATGGCCCACTTCCGAATAAATCTTTATGTGGCCAGCGGATTGTTTGACGAAACCGTAAATCATGGAAAGGCCGAGGCCTGAGCCGGCTTCAGGTCCCTTGGTCGTGAAGAAGGGCTGGAAGACTTTTTCAATGTTTTCGGGCGCTATGCCCTGACCTGTGTCGGTGACGGCGATTTCAACATAGTCGCCAATCGTCACGTCTTCATGCTCAATGCAGTAGGCCTGGTCAAGCGTGTGGTTTGCGGTTTCTATGATGAGCGTGCCGCCCTTAGGCTTCATCGCATCGCGAGCATTGATGGCCAGGTTCAATACGGCTGTTTCAAGCATGGTCTGGTCAGCCTTGATGGGCCACAGGCCTTCGCCCGGAATGATCTTGAGGTCAACCGTGGCGCTGATGGCATGCTTCAGCATGTCTTCCATCTTGAATACCAATTCATTGACCTCCAGCTCCTTGTTCTGAAGGGTTTGCTGGCGCGAGAACGCGAGCATGCGGCGCGTGAGGTCTGATCCCTTGTCAGCGGCTTCCAACGCGGCACGAATGCGCTTGGTGGCACGTTCATCATGTTTGACAAGCTGCTCGACGAGTTGAAGGTTGCCCATGACAACCATCAACAGATTGTTGAAATCATGGGCCACGCCGCCCGTGAGTTGCCCCACGGCTTCCATTTTCTGCGCCTGAAGGAATTTGCGCTCCAAGGCCTTGCGTTCGGTTACGCACTGGCAGGAGCCAAAGAGGGTTTCCACCTGGCCAGCGGAATTGCGCTCCGGCTCAATGGTGCATTGGAAAAATTCGATCTCGCCAGATTTCAGGCGGAGTGATATTTCCAGGTCAGTGATTTTCTGGCCGAGTTTTGCCAGCTCAAGGCATTCGGCAAAGCGCTCCTTGTCGCCTTCCTCAATCATGTTCATGAAAGTGGCGAGGTTGGGATGAACGATGGCATCTTCCATGCCGATAAGGCTTGCCATTTCGGTTGAAAGACGAGAGACGTTGGTTTCAACGCGGAGCGAGAAGCTGCCGAGCTGGGCTGCTTCCTGAGAGCGTTTCAGGTTGCGCTCAGAACTCCGCATGCGGTCCAACGCCGCCATCTGGTCGTTCACATTGCGACACAGCCCGACGCATTTTACCGGGCGGCCATTGGATGGGTCGCGCACCACGCAGGCGACGGATTCAATCCAGGCATACTCGTTGTTTTTCAGGCGTACACGGTAGCGCGTCTGGAAAAGTTCGGTGCCAAATGGCGCGTCCTTGATTTTTGTTTCCAGCGTCTTGTCCATGTCTTCCGGGTGCACACGCTCATTGAAGGTTCTGAAATTGAGCTCAGTCGTGTTGCGGGCGAAGCCAAGGATTTCGGCCATCTCGGGTGAAATATAAGTGTCGCCCGAAATATAGTCATAATCCCAGACGGCATAGCCACCGGAGCGCAGCGCCAGATTGAGCCGCTGTTCATTGCGGATGGCTTCACCTGCCTGTTCTTCGCTGGCGTGTTGGCCGATGAGGATCATGAAGTCTTGTTTGCCGTCATTCCATTTCTGTTGTTTGAAAAGGGTTGACCGCTGCACGGCGAGTGGCGGGGCATAGCTGACCTCCACGTTAGGGGGAGTGCCAGCCGGGCCGCCCGGCATATAGCGGGCAGAAATTGTGCCGGTGCCAAACTTTACAAGCCGGCGGCCCAGAATATCAGTCTGGCCACAGTTCCATTTGCGGCAGGCGGCCGTTGTCATTTCGGTTATTGCCGCTTCCGGCAGGGAAACAGCCAAGGCTTCGATATTTGCAAGTTCAAAGGCATTCATAAGCTGCGAAACTGGATTGGCAGTGCTGGTCATTCACGAAGCTCCGAAGCCCTGAGGCGTTGATTTCTCCAATTTGCCTCGAAAGTGTGAAGCAAGGGTTGATAACTTTGTGATGGATTGCACCAAATGGCGGGGACGGGCATAAGACTTAATTAATTTCAGGATTTCAGGTGCGAAATGGAAGAAAAATGGCAAAAAAGCTTTCCCGTATCGTGGGACCAGTTCCATCGGGATGCCCGAGCCTTGGCTTGGCGCCTGTCGTCGGCGGGGCCGTTTGATGCGGTGGTTGCCATAACGCGGGGCGGGCTGGTTCCCGCAGCAGTCGTTGCGCGCGAGCTTGGCATCCGCGTGATCGAGACAATTTGCGTAGCTTCCTATGATTACGACAAGCAAGGGGCGATCAGTATCCTAAAAAATGTGAGCGATTCGATCATTGGCAAGGACAAAGGGGCACGGGTGTTGATCATCGACGATCTCGTCGATACGGGTGCCACGGCCAAGGTTGTCAGGGAAATTCTTCCCAAAGCCCATTTTGCAACGGTATACGCAAAGCCGCTTGGCCGGCCGCTGGTTGATTCCTTTGTGACGGAGGTGAGCCAGGACACATGGATCTATCTGCCATGGGACATGGGCCTGCAATTTACCCCTCCATTGAGGGATGGAGCGAAGGCGTAAGTTGATTTAGCGGGCGTGGCGTAATGGTAGCCGCAACGGACTTAAAATCCGTTTTTCGCAAGGAAGTGCCGGTTCGAGTCCGGCCGCCCGCACCAGTATTTGTGAGGAGGGCTGCAAATTGATGGGGTCTGGCCTGATGCCATGGAGACCAATCGATTTATGCGAAACCGCACAAGTTCTATGCTTCATCACGTAGCTATCGTCGTACCCGATATTTAGTGAAGTGCTGGCTGCGCAAGATGCCACAACCATCAAAGGGTATTGCCTGCGGCACCTCGGACGTGCCTTTGACATGATAGCCGTTGATCATGGATCCGATAAACGCAATTGCGTGTAATCATCGTGGCGGAGACTTTGGTCATTGGTTGAGTGTGGTCTTGAGAGGATCATATTATGCAAAGCAAATTCTTCGCCGTCGGCATTGATCTAAATCAAGGCAGGCTGGATAATCGGGCGTATAGGATAAGTATAGTATATGGGTCCGTTCCAGATACAGCTGAGAAAATCCGAAGGAGAATATATATGAAGAAAACTTCACTGGTGCTTGCAATATCGGCATTTGCCTTTGCTTCCACGGCCTACGCGGACGGCGACCTAAGCCGAGCCGACGCCACTGAAATCATCGTAGAGATGGGCCAGAAGGACGCCAAGCACATGTTCTTCAAGCCGGACCATATCGATCTTCAAACCGGCAAGGCCTATAAGATATCGTTCAGGAACACGGACAAGGTCAAGCATGAATTTTCAGCGCCGGAGTTCGTGGCTAGGGTGTTCACCCGCAAGGTGGAAGTCCTGGGCGCAGATGGCAAAGTGATCGCCGAGGTCAAAGGTGCTATCAATGAAATCGAGGTTGTCGGCGGTGGCGTAGCAGAATGGTTTATCGTGCCGGTGCAAACGGGCAAGGACATTCCGATAGAGTGCGCCATTGAAGGGCACAAGGAGGCCGGAATGATTGGAACGATCACCATTAAATAACGACGAAGGTGGACCCATAACAAGGATCCACCTCACTGAGGTCATTGCCTGTCCGGAACCACGATGAACCATGACTATTTCATTCCATCAAATGTTCAATATTTTCCGGGATTTCCGTTTTTGAAAACGACTTTTGCATTGCCCCGTCGTGGACAAATGCGACGATATCGGCGAGTTCCTCGGCGGTAAGTTCGACCTGTTGCTCCATCCTGTCTTCCTGCATGGCAATCATGGGCTTGGTTCCCTGCCACATCCGCGCAAAGAACTCGAACGGGTTCATGGCCGGATCCATGGTCGAGGCATCAAGAGGCGCTGCATCTTGTCCTCCGACACCGTTGATTGCGTGGCAGACCACGCAGCCTTTGCTCACGAAAAGCTCCCGGCCGTGTTTTGAATCCATTTTGGGCAGTATGAAACCAGATGACGCCGGGGTGCCAGTGGCTTTTGCGGGGCTCAAGACACCGGTCGAGTTCAAGCCTGCCTCGCTTTTGGTCTTCAGGAAGGCGATCAAATCCTCGCGCTCGTCTTCCTTCTTGATGCCTGGGAAAGCCATCTTGGAGTTGGTTACAATGGCTTTAGGATTCTCAAGAAAGGCCAGAAGCGCAGCCTCGTCCCATACGGCACCGGCTGCGGCATATTCCTTCATGCTGTCTGAATAGGTATAGCCCTCGACGAACGCAACTTTACGGCCGACGAGACCGACGAGATGGGGCCCGACTTTATTGGTCTTATCGGCCAAGGCGTGGCAAGCCATGCACTTCTTGAAGATTTTTTCACCCTTCACCGCGTCGCCGTCGGCAAGTGCCGCCCCGGACATGAACCCAATGCCAGCCGTTGCGAGAACGAGCAATCTCATGATTTGGTATCCCAGAGTTTATTAATAATGCACCGTTCTTCCACCGACCACTATGTAAGATGGTATGCTCTGATTGGGCAGCCTTGACAATTACCGGCGGCAGTCGGTCGACCTCCTTGAGGCACCCTGATACACTTTTGTATGCCGTCATTTCATTTTCCTTGGCCATTTCCCATGATGGCGAGATTTGGACAAGACGTCCCTGATCCAAATCAATGGGGCGCGGCTTCCTCTCTCACTGTCTGCACGGCGGTGCGCCGTTACAGACTGACAGGGCCAAGGACATCGTTTCCCTCTTGGTCAATTTTTCAATATAATATAGTAAAATCAATTAGATGCGAAGTTACTATGCGGGCGTAAATCCGTTTCCCGTAAGAAAGTGCGGGTTCGAGTTATCTCGGCGTCCGACTTCAAAGACGTAACTGCAACCCAGTACAGCGGAAAAATACAGACAAGGGCCCAAAACACCAGCACGGCGTAAGTCAGAATTTTGCCCAAAAGCACTCTTGCTTGACGCACATGCCTACCATAGAAAACGATCCTGCCGTTTGAATGCACCCTTCGACGTCTTATAGACGGTTCGCGTTGCCTGATAGAGGATTGGCGGTGGCCCACCAGGCGCATGGGCTTCAAATGGCTTTTAACTGCGATTTATGGTAATTTTGGACGGTGGCTGAAGGGTCGCATTATTCCTTTTTGAAAGAAACACAAAGTCGATAGCGTAATACGAACGGACGCGCGTGATACTGGTGCAGGTAAGTAGCAATGCTTGGCTTTGTGATTGATCACTATTTACCGCGCCTCGATGGGCTGTTTTGACCGCGGCAAATCTCCATTCAGTGTATGACCGCCAACTCGTTGAGGCGGCGCTGCGAGACACGCAGGCTTATGCATTGATCGTCCTTCGCTACGAGGCCGCTCTTGGACGTTATGTAAGGCGCCTCTTGGGGCATCAAGTGCAGGCAACGGAGGATGTGTTACAGGAAATTTTCATCAAGGCTTACGTCAACCTCAACGACTATGACAGGTCGAGACCCTTCGGCCCTTGGATTTACCGGATCGCCCATAACGAGACGATCAGCTTTCTACGTAAGCACAATATCGAGCGCCAGACGATAACCGGAGAGGATGCACTCGCCATTCTTGAGCGCATGACTGATGGCGACGATCCCGCCGCAGCATGGCAACGAAATCGGACTGAAGGTGAGGTACGCAAGGCTTTGTCAGAACTGGATCTGCGTTTCCGGGACGTTCTCGTGCTGCGCTATCTAGAGGAGAAAAGTTACGACGAGATTGCCGACATTCTTGAGATGCCTCCAGGAACTGTTGCGACGCTGATCAGTCGTGGGCTGAAAAAACTGCAAACTCCCTTGCGTATGACTTGGGGCGCAGTATGAAATCGTGCTGGAAAGACAAATGACAGAACTCGAAAAAAAGGTTCTTGCCGCTATCAACAAACGGAAACTGGTTCCGCGGCCTGCTTACGTGTTTTTTGCCAAGCGATCGGTATTTTGGATATTTGCCGTACTCGCAATCACCCTAGGCGCAGTGAGCTTTGCAATTTTCCTATTTACATTAACTGGCTACTTTACCGATGGCATCCAAGGCATCGACGAAATACCGCTCGAAGAAATCCTATTCAGCATACCCTTTGTGTGGATGTTCACGATGCCATTTTTTATTGCGAGTACATATTTCAGTTTGCGGCATACGCGACGCGGCTATCGGTTGCGGCCAGTACCGGTCATCGCGTTATCAATGGCAGTTAGTCTCGGGCTTGGAGGGATTTTGCATGGGGTTGGCGCAGGCCACTTCGCGCATGAGTTTCTCGGAACGCATGTACCCTATTACCACAAGCTCACATATATCCCCTACAGTGAATGGAGCCAGCCTGACAAAGGATTTCTCGGAGGGCACGCAGATAAACTGCTCGATAAAAACACGCTGCAGCTGACGGACTTCCGGCACCAAATTTGGACCATCGACATTTCAGGCGCCACTGTTACGTTGGACAATGCGATCGAGGACGAAGGTGATGTCGCAATCCGCGGTGTCAGAACCGGTATTACATCTTTTCGAGCTGAAACCATCATTGAGTTCGACTGAGTGAGGTAAGCCGGCTGAAAGAAAGTCACTATTGCCTGCGTAGTTATTTGCGAACCTTCGAATTCGCACATCCGGCGCAAATTACTCAGATGGCATGCAGATACCGAGCATCGCAAATGCAAAATCGAGGAGAATCTATATGAGAAACCATTGCCTGAATATTGCCGCCACGATCACCACACTGGTGGCCGTGAGCCCGGCCTTCGCCGAAAATGCCTACAATCCAACAATCAACTCAGCGGACTTCACCACGAAGATTGATAATCCGCTCTTCAACATGCCCGTCGGCAAGATGATGATCTACGAAGCCAAAACTGAAGATGGTGCTGAGCGCGTCGAAATTGTCATCCCTGGCGACACCAAAAAAATCATGGGTGTCGAAACTCTGCTCCATCACGAAACGGTCTATCTTGAGGGCCAACTTCGTGAAGATACGAAAGACTATATTGCCCAGGATAAAGACGGCAATGTGTGGTATTTCGGGGAAGAGGTGGACAACTACGAGAAAGGCAAGTTCAAGGACCACGGAGGCTCATGGAGGGCTGGGGTGGATGGCGCAAAGCCCGGCATCTGGATGAAGGCCAAACAGGTCGTTGGCGAGAGTTACCGGCAAGAATATTACAAGGGCGAGGCCGAAGACTGGGCAAAGGTCATTTCGACTGATGAAACAGTGAAAGTCCCTGCGGGAATGTTTAAGAATTGCACGAAGACCTTCGAATGGACTCCTTTGGAGCCGAACGTGGCGGCAAATAAATATAATTGTGCGGATGTCGGTGGCATAGCCTTGGAAGAAGAATTGAAGGATGGCGGCTCACGCGTCGAACTTATCTCGGTTAAAAACGGGTTTTGAAAACAGCCTCAATCGGCGCTTCCGAACCCAGTGGTTCTCTAGGCGTGACATTGTCCATTTGTTTGGACGATTTTGTTGTCATAATTTTGAAATAAATCTTTTTGTAGCTGCGTATTAGATAACTGCGGGGTTTCTTGCCAGCGGTGTGCGGGGTGGAGCGCGATTGGCGGTTTGTTTGCCCAAAACAAGGAACTGTAGCCATGCGATTTATAGCTTTTTTATTAGCAGCCTGGGACTGCAACCATAAATTATTGCTGAATAATTTTTTGTGCCAGCGAATTCCAACATTTTACCCCCGATCATCTAGGGGGCCAAAATTATTCCAAATCAGGTAGCGATTTTGTAATCGAAGGATGTGCGACTGTTTCATAGTCAGTTTGGTATAACTGACAACTAGCCCACAGCCTCCGTCATAGTTCAATCGGCAATGGGCTGATACCAAGTCCAATATGACAATAATGTAACAGTTAAATGTCAGTTCGGCGAACAAACCGGAACCGGAAAGAAGCCAAAAAATTGAAACCTTACCAAAGGCTAACCTTACCAAAGGCTAAGAGGCAAACAACATTCATTCGCGTTGCGAGTGAGTTAGCCAATTTTTGAGAAAGTGGAATTTTTGTGAGAGTGGAATTTGATGAATTACTATATCCAATTTTTTGAAAAAATAGATTTCGTATTTGCAATGAAACTCGCGCTGGACCTGGTAGGCATGACCACCCTGATTTTTGGTTTATACTACAGGCGGTATCGCGACAAAGAATTGGTAACCGCTGCCGCGCTTTTCAATATTTTCATCTTTTCAGTCCTTACGACTCTGTCGGCGGTGAACTTTGGCGTGGCCGCAGGCTTTGGATTGTTTGCCATCCTAGCCCTATTCACGTTGCGGTCCGAGCCGCTCAGCAAGATTGAGATGACTTACTTCTTCGGCAGCGTTGCGGTGGCTGTCATTTGCTCAATACAGGGCACGTCGCCACAGTTTTCGGCGATGATTATCGGCCTGGTGCTTTTGGGAACCTATGTAATCGATCACCCCAAGATGCTGCGATCAATTGGTGGTGCCAAAGTTACACTCGACAAAATTGACCAATCGCTTTTTTCAAACCCCGAAGTCATGCACAAGAGCCTTTCGAAGCAACTGGGCGTTGACGTTCTATCCTACCAAGTTCTGCAGCTCGATTATATAAATGAATTAGTGAGGCTCAATGTATACTTCCGCATCCGCTAATCCCTCTCTCACGCAGGCCTTTGCCCCGATTAGCCTGAAAGAGCTCAATGCCAAGGCAGATATGTTGCGCAGACTCGACAACAAATATGTGGTTGACCTTCCGATTATGGCAGGCGCTGTTGCAGAGTTCGCCAAGCACTTCGACGTATTGGAAATCAAGGGGCGAAGAGATTTCACATATGAGACCTGTTATTTCGACAGTGCCGAGCACGAATGTTACTTCGATCACCATCGTGGCCGCAGGCAACGCGCCAAGGTTAGAATCCGGAACTATGTTGATGCAGGTATTTGCTTCGTCGAAGTGAAGCTGAAGGACAAGCGCGGTGTCACCATTAAGAAACGGAGGGCTCACGACCCGGCAAAATACGGCGTGTTAGACCAGCAAGCCCACAAATATATTGATGCCTGCTTTTTCAACCTTTACCGCAAGGGCTTTCCATACGAGCTCACGCGGGTGCTGGACATGCGTTATCGGCGCATCACGCTTGTCGCCAAAGAAGGCGGAGAGCGCCTGACCATCGATAACGGCCTGCATTTTATGAATAACACCTCGGCAAGGTCGGTCAGCGACGATGTATTCATTGTTGAGACCAAGTCAGCAAATGGCAACGGCATCGCCGACAAGATATTGCGATCTTTGCATCGCCATCCGACGAAGCATTGCTCGAAGTACTGCGCTGGAACCGCCATCTTACAGACCGGATTCAAAACCAATAACTTTCGCCCGGTATTACGCAAACTCACAATGCTACCCGCACGTGTCGAAAGCCTGGCCGCCTGACTCAGGAAAGCCCAATGATAACTAGACTTATCGCAGCTATCAGCGGGCTTCATTTTGGTTTTGACCTCATAGGATCGTCGCTCCTATTCGCATCGGTGGCACATTCGGAGGCTCCACAGCCTGCAACGGCGAAAGTTCTTGACAGTGTACGGATCTCAGAAGTTGGTCCAGACGGTAGTGAAATCAGCGAACTCTCAGGCCTCGCCTGGGACGAAGACGAACAACTGCTCTATGCCGTGTCCGACAGTGGCTTTCTCATTCATTTCCGCATATCGATTGAAGGTGACAAGCTTGCGAGCGTCAAGCCAGTTCTGGTCGCACCAATTGAAGAATTCGAAGGCAGCTTATTAAAATTCACATGGAGCCTGTCGAATGCGGAAAGCGTGTTGGCGCGCAACAGTGCGAATGGTAAAAAATCCGATACCGAGCTCGTTGTGGCCCTCGAGGATGGTCCAGCAATTGCGCGGTTCACACCTCAAGGTCACTTCATTAAGGAAATCGCACTTCCATCGCCTCTTGGTGACCCAGGCGCCTACAGCAGTGACAACAAACGGCTCGAATCGGTGACGAAATTTCCTGGCCACGGTATCATGACGGTATCTGAAGCCCCACTTCTTGGTGAGCCTGAAGACGTCCATACGATCTATGCGGAAGATGGCGCGGCATGGCGATTCAAGGCAATCCAACCCTATCAAAGCGCGATTAAGGATATCGAATATTTGCCAGATGGCCATCTGCTCATTCTTGAGCGGACACGCGACGATTCAGGGGATCATTCACAGGCTCATCTGCGCCTACTTGATCTCAAAGGATGCGAGGCAGGCAGTATTTGCCCAGCGACTGAATCGCAGTTTCCAATACTGAAGCGCTGGCCGCAGACTTTGAAGGACTGACGCGTATCTCTGAAGATCGTTTTCTGTTAGTAACCGACGAAAAAGCATCGGGCAACGGCGGCGGGGAATTCCTGTTGTTCAGGCTCCC
>CAVXPO010000028.1:0-291267 GCA_963763635.1 uncultured Alphaproteobacteria bacterium | reverse complement strand
ATGGCGGAGACGGAGGGATTCGAACCCTCGATACGCTTAACACGTATGACGATTTAGCAAACCGTTGCCTTCAGCCACTCGGCCACGTCTCCACTACGCCTCGGCTTTTGCCGTGATTTGATTGATCATGCAAGCGCAAGTGAAAGATGGCCTTCAAATTTCGCCAGAAACATCAAAAAAGTATTATCCGACTATTTTAGTCGGTTTCTCTTGACAGCTTATTCGAACGTGCTATTCCAGCTCGAAATCACTTTCTGGAGCACTGTCATGGTTTTTTCCCGTCGCAATCTTCTCGCCCTCGCAGCCTTTGCTGTTCTTCAATCGGGCGCCAACGCTGCGGAGGAAGTGAATGTTTATTCTTATCGCCAGCCTGAACTGATTGATCCCCTGTTTGAACAATTCACCAAGGAAACCGGCATCCAGGTGAAAACAATATTTGCCGAAAAGGGTCTCATTGAACGCATGGAACAGGAAGGCGCCCTGAGTCCGGCAGATATCTTGATGACGGCTGATGTTAGCCGCCTGGTTGATGCGGCGGGAAAAAACCTGGCGCAACCCGTTGAGCTTCCCGCCATCCTCGACAAGGTTCCAGCCAGCCTGCGTGACACCGGCAACCAGTGGTTTGGGCTCACCATGCGCGCGCGCGTTGTCTATGCTTCCAGGGAACGCGTGACCGACGAAAAGTTGAGCTATGAAGATCTGGCTGACCCCAAGTGGAAGGGCAAGATTTGCCTGCGCCCCGGAAACCATCCCTATAACCTTGGATTGATTGCCGCTGTTGTCGCCCACAAGGGCGAAGCGGCTGCCAAGGAATGGCTCACCGGACTCAAGGCCAACCTGGCGATTAAGCCAAGCGGCAATGACCGCGAACAGGCCAAGAGCGTGTTTGCCGGCGAATGCGACCTTGCCATTGCCAACACCTACTACATGGGTGTCATGCAAAACAACGAGAAGGAACCTGACCAAAAGGAATGGGCCAAGTCTGCGCGCATTATATTCCCCTCCTCGCCTGAGATGGGCACGCATGTGAATATTTCAGGCATGCTGCTGGCCAAAAATGCGCCACACAAGGATAACGCACTCAAACTGATGACTTATTTGGCGAGCGACGCGGCCCAGAAGCTCTATGCCAACGGCAATTTCGAGTATCCCGTGAACCCTGCTGTTCCAGCTTCTGAAACAGTGATTTCCTGGGGAAGCTTTACGCCCGACAATTTGAACGTGGCCGAAATTGCCAAGTTTGAAAAAACGGCTGCAAAACTGGTGGACGAAGTTCAATTCAACGACTAGCATCCGAGTCTGAAATAGGGTTAACCAATTGTTTTTGCATTTGCTGCAAATTCATTTGTGTCTGTTGGTTGGGAGTTTTGTGATGCTGGCTCGCACTTTAATATTGTCGGTCTTCGTTGCCCTGTCGTCGAGTGCCGCGATGGCTTACGAAAAATTCATTCCACAGGGGCACTCATACACGCCTGACAATACGGAATTGCCTGATTTTAACAGCGCCCAGGGCAAATTCGATTTACAGACCGACATATATGAGACTGAAATTTATATTAGACGCCGCGACCAGCGCGTGCGGGACAGTTACATGAAGCGTTTTTCCTCTTCGCAGGAAACCCGCGGCGCTGATTATTCAATCGATTACTAAGGAAAGAGGCCCGCACAGGCTGTGCGCGGGCCTCAATTTTTTAGTGCAGCGTCAACCAGGCACGCGCTTGGCGCTGGGCGTCTGCCACGTCGGATGGGCTCATTTCACGCGAAATTTCACACCGGTATTGCTTGGCGCTCTCGCTACCCTTGAGGGCCGCTAGATTGAACCACTTGTGTGCCAGCACATAATTCTGTGCCACGTCACGTCCGATGCAGTATTTCATGCCGATTTCGAGCAAGGCTTCCGCCGTTACTGCTGCTACTGAAATCTCCGCTTCGTTTTCCACTGCCTGATATCCCACTTTAGTCCCCATCACTCGTTTTACAGTCCAAGATTTGTTTCCTGGTGTTGATGTGATTTTGACCGGGGCTTGCCAAACTTGCGTTAATCAGCAGGCTTAATGAAAACCCAACGACAAAACCGGCAGTGTTGAAGGAGGCAAAATATGTTGAATCAAATCAGCAATTTACGCATAAATTGAATGAATGTTTACGTTGACCCGTTCATTGCCTGTTTACCAGAACCGCCAAATTCGATGGGGTTACTTTGCTGGAACAGCAATTTTTATCGTAATGGGGAAATGATCGGAGCCACCGGAGTTTCCAATACTTTGACTTTCCAACTGGCGAATGCCGCGGCTGACAAAGATATGGTCAATGGCGACCTGCGGCAACCCAAGGCGCGCCGGCCAGCTTGGCAGGTTGGTAAGCCGTGTGAGATTTGCCTGATCGGCCAGTACTTGAGTTACCCGCGAATATGGCGTTGCATTAAAGTCTCCCATCACAATGTGGGGACCGGCAACCCTCTCAAGCTCGGCCACCAAGGCTGTGACCTGTTTGAATTGCGCGCGCGAATGGGGAAACCGCGTTGTATGAACACCAAAAATTGTAAGGCCGCCAAACTCCGGACCCAGGCTCGCGCGCATGTAGGGCGGGCCATCCCATAATATTCTATCGCTGATGTTGCTCAGCGGAAACTTCGACAGAATTCCAAAATTGCAGTGGGTGACATCTGAACATTTTGCGCTGAAGGGATATTGCACGCTGAGCTGATCAAATAACACCCGCTTGCTGGGGCCCATTTCGATAAGCACGATGACGTCCGCGTTGAGGCGCGCGATTTCGGATTTCACAGCGTCCACGTTGCTGTTTTCCAGCCAGGTATTGAAACTGGCAACGCGAAGCTCGCGCTCCCCGCTGGCGACAGTGTTCAGGACCTGAACATGGGAGCTTGCATAATGGGGCCAGAAACTAAGAGCTGTCAGCATGCCAATGAGCAGCACGATGGCCGTCAGTATTTTTGCCCGAGGCATGAACAGGCCAACCGCAAATGCAATCGCCACAAATACAAACTGCGGTGCAAACTGGGAGAACACGTCGAAGGCTATCCAGAGATGCCCAAGTCGTGCGGCGGCAAGTCCCGCCAAGCCCAAGGTTAACCCGAAGATGCAGCCCAGGTATCCCCTTCTGGGCTTGCGTCTGACGGCTGTCGATCCATTTTCGGTGCCGGTCTTATCAGGTCCAGCCTTGGATTTATCGGTCACGGGGTAAACCTGTCCTGATGGCTACAGCAATTTGCTTTCCATCGGCAAAATCTGCTCCGGTGTACCAAAGCCCGGCAAGGCTTCAATGCGCTTCTTCCACGCCGTCACATTTGGATAGTGCGTGAGGTCCACCATTGCTTCTGGCGCATATCGCACAACTGCATATATGCCAATGTCGGCAATGGTGGGTTTTTTGCCCACGATCCATTCGGACTTGGCGAGCTCTATCTCCAGAACTGCCAGCGCTGCCTTGGCTTCCGTGTCATACATGTTGCGAACTTCATCGCCGAACTGGCGGAAACCGCGGTTGCGGGCGCGCAACCGCAACATGGGCACTGAAAGCTTGTCCCACTGCCAGAACAGCCACTCACGAATGCGGATTTTGTCGATAGGCGTCTTGCCCTCAAATTTCTTCAGCGCTTCAGCGAGATGCTCGAGAATGGCGGCAGATTGGACGAGAAACAACTGGCCATCGCGCAGCGCGGGTACCTGGCCGTAGCGGTTTTTAACGAGGTAATCCGGCTGCTTGTGCTGGCCTTCGCGCAGGTTCACGTGAATGTAGGAAAAGGGTTGCCGGCACAGGGCCAACATCAGGCCAGCCGTGTAGGTGGGCCCCGACATCATGCTGCCGTGGAGGGTAAAGCGTTGCTTGTCGCCGTTTACTGCTGATGGTGAATTTGACTTCTTTGGCTTGCTTACCGGCTTCTTTTTAGCGACAGCCTTCTTCGTCGCCGCTTTTTTGGCTGATTTAGCCATAACTGTATCCTCGCTCGTCCCGAAAGTGTAAAACTCTGCACACGGACTATAGAGGATAATAGTTAAAAACGGAAATATAATCTAAAATATTGAATTAATTAGTTAATACCTATCTTCTTGCGGAGAAAATCATTGACTGTCTGGGGGTTAGCCTTGCCATCAGTGGACTTCATGACTTGCCCTACGAACCAGCCCAGCATGCTGGGTTTGGCCAAAACAGCAGCGACTTTATCCGGATTTTGCGCGATTATCGCGTCCACGGCCTTTTCGATCGCCCCCATGTCGGTCACCTGTTTCAGCCCGCGGGTTTCCACAACCTCGGCGGGTGAACCACCCTCCGTCCAGATGATTTCGAACAGGTCCTTCGCAATCTTGCCCGAAATCGTTCCGGAGGTGATGAGATCAACCAATTCGCCCAACTGGGTGGAAGAAACTGGTGTTGTTTCAATGGTTTTGCCCTCTTTGTTCAATCTTCCAAAAAGCTCATTAATCACCCAGTTCGCGGCAATTTTGCCATCCCGGCCCTTGGCGGTTGCCTCGAAAAAATCCGATGAGGCGCGTTCCATGATCAAAACATTCGCGTCGTAGGCGGATAGGCCGTAGTCTCTCATGAAACGATCCCGCTTTTCATCGGGGAGTTCCGGCAGGCTACTCTTGATCGCCGCTACCCAGTCATTGGTGAATTCCAAAGGCAGCAAGTCTGGATCGGGGAAGTAGCGGTAATCATGGGCTTCTTCCTTGGAGCGCATGGAGCGGGTTTCGCCCTTTTTGGGATCATAAAGGCGGGTTTCCTGATGGATAGAGCCGCCGTCTTCCAGAATGCCGATCTGGCGGCGGGCCTCATATTCAATCGCCTGCCCCATGAAGCGGACGGAGTTCACATTCTTGATCTCGCAGCGGGTGCCGAACCTGTCGCCGGGTTTGCGCACGGAAACATTTACGTCTGCCCGGAGCGAGCCCTGCTCCATGTTGCCATCACAGGTGCCGAGATAGCGCATGATCTGACGCAGCTTGGTGACATAGGCCCGGGCTTCATCGGAAGAGCGCATATCCGGCTTGGAGACGATTTCCATCAGCGCACAGCCGGAGCGATTGAGATCAACAAAGCTCATGGTCGGGTGCTGATCATGGATCGATTTGCCAGCGTCCTGTTCGAGATGCAGACGTTCAATTCCGACTTCAATGGTGCTGCCATCATCAGCATCTATGGTTACCACCCCCTCGCCCACGATGGGCTGCTTGAACTGGGAAATCTGATAGCCCTGGGGCAGGTCGGGATAGAAATAGTTTTTGCGGTCAAATACCGAGTAGTTGTTGATCTGGGCTTTCAGTCCAAGGCCGGTGCGGACCGCCTGTTCCACGCAATATTCATTGATGACGGGCAGCATGCCGGGCATGGCGGCATCGACCAGCGACACATGGTCATTCGGCTCGCCGCCATATTCGGCGGATGATCCGGAAAACAGCTTGGATTTGGCGGTGACCTGCGCATGAACTTCAAGGCCAATGATGATTTCCCAATCACCAGTTGCTCCCTTGATCCAGTCCTTTTTGTCGGCCACACGCTTTTCAGAAATCATTCGTCTTCACCTGTTGAGTATGGCGCCTTCGTACTGTTTTGGACGGCAAGGTTCAAGCCCCGGGATTATTGAGCTCGCGGCCGATCGCGCGGTAAAGCCACAGGGCGCCGAGCAGCAAGACGAGGAGCACGCCCATGAAGCCCGCGCCGGCTTTTTGCCAGATTGCGATACCGAGAAACAACGCCAGCAAAAATGCGGATCCCAGAACGCCCAAACGCATGATTTTCAATAAAAAGCGGCCCAAATGGGACATGTCGCTCATGTGGTTTCCTCTTGCCGATTGGCCGTGTAAGTTGGGCTTTCAATTCATGATGGCAGTGGAAATGGCAAAAAAAATATCCAATCCTTCGAAACTCAAAACTGAAACGCGCCTTATAACATCTGGCCGCGAATATGCCGAACACGGCATGGTTAATCCAGCGGTTTATCACGCTTCAACGATTACCTTTCCAACAGCGCAATCGCTTATCGACCGGAGCCAGGAATATACTTATGGGCGCAAAGGCACGCCGACTTCGCGGGCTGTTGAAACAGCGATTGCCGCACTTGAAGGCGGGCATGACTGCAAGGTTTCATCATCAGGCCTTGCGGCGGTAACAACGACGCTTTTGGCATTCCTGAAAACCGGCGACCATTTGTTGATGCCGGACACGGCCTATTATCCTTCACGCCAACTCTGCGATTTATTGTTGAAGGGCTTGGGGATCGAGACCACCTATTATGATCCGTTGATCGGGCGCGGCATTGGCGCGCTGATCCGCGCCAACACAAAAGTTGTCTATTGCGAAAGCCCTGGTTCGCAGACGATGGAAGTCCAGGACATTCCGGCGATTGCAGAAGTTGCCCATGAAAAGAACTGCCTTGTGATTGTTGATAACACTTGGTCAGCCGGATTTTATTTCAAGGCCTTTGAACATGGATGCGATGTTTCAATTCAGGCAGCCACAAAATATATTGTCGGCCATTCGGATGCGATGCTGGGATCCACGGTCTGCAGTGAAAAGACCTGGGCGCAGTTCAAACACACTTACGAAGTGATGGGGCAGTTTGCCGGGCCTGATGACATGTATCTGGCGCTTCGCGGCTTGAAAACTTTGCATGTGCGGCTTGAGCGGCACATGCGCAATGCTGGCAACGTGGCGGAATGGCTGCGGGGGCAAAGTGCCGTGGACAATGTGCTCTACCCGGCGCTCAGCAATGGGCCTGGACATGAATTATGGAAACGCGATTTCAAGGGCGCCTCGGGATTGTTTTCGATCATCCTGAAGCCAACTTCTGAAAAATCCGTGGCGGCGCTCCTTGATGATCTCACCCTGTTTGGCATGGGCTTTAGCTGGGGTGGATTTGAAAGCCTTGTTGTGCCTTTCAAGCCGGTCCGGACTGCCACCAAATGGACGGCGGAAGGGCCGTGCCTGCGTTTCCATATTGGCCTGGAAAACCCGGACGACCTGATTGATGATTTGAAACAAGGGTTTGAGCGCCTCAAAAAAAGCTCTTGAAACGACGGATATAATTCCTATCTATGACCCCTAAAGGAGATTGGGATGAAGTCATTTTTTCGGTTTTTCATATTAGTTTCAGTTCTGCTGGCAGTCACGGTTACGGCCTTCGCACAAGAATCGGACGATCCGGAACTTATTTTCAAAAAGACCACGGTATGGCGGCTGTTGTCGCCCGATGCCAAACTTGCAACCTATGTCATTGACGACCCGCAGGTGGGCGGCGTTGCCTGCTACTTCACGGTTCCGGAGATTGGCGGATGGTCGGGCTGGGCAGGATTTGCTGAAGAACGCTCGGAAACATCGCTGGCCTGCCGGCAGGTTGGGCCTGTGACACTGAAGGGCAAATTTGCCCAGGGCGAGGAAATCTACCGCCAGCGCCGCTCGCTGTTTTTCAAGAAAATGCAGATCGTTCGCGGCTGCGATGCCAAACGCAATGTGCTGGTGTATCTCGCTTACACCGACAAGATCATTGAGGGCAGCCCGCAGAATTCCACCTCGACGGTTCCCATCATGCCGTGGGGAACATTGCCTGCGCCGAAGTGCGGAGATTTTGTGACACCGTAACAATGGCCACAACGCAAGACGTCGTGCAGTGGGAATTTGGACGTGAAACTCTTTTAATTTGGACTGCTCCTATGCGTGGCCTTGTTTCGGCAAATTGAACCTACGGGGTGGATCAAAAAGATCCGCCCTTTCATCAGGCTTATTATGCAGCGGTTGGGATTTGTGACTGGAACGTGGCTCGCGTCACCGAAATTGTGGTGCCGCCTCCGTTGCTTACTGTTTCAATCTGGGCTTCCAATTGTTCAGCCAACGCGTTCACCAATGTCGTACCAAGGCCTGCCTGTTTCTTAACTTTAACGGGCTGTATGCCTTGGCCATTGTCAGAAACGGACAACTTCCAGTCCGCTGCCGTTCATTTCATAACCCACAAGAATTTTGCCATCCTTCATGTCTATAGGAAAAGCATGCTTCAGTGCGTTAATTACCAGTTCGGTAACAATAAGACCAATGCTCACTGCCTGTTCTGAAAGAACCTCTCCGTTGCCTGCCACTACTTTCAATGAGATCGCGCTATTTTCCGAAATCATTGATTCAGACAAGGAATTGCAGAGCTTTGTCAGGTAGCTGCTGACACCAACATGTTCACCTTTTCCCGAAGCCTTGAGATGATGCTGGAGTGTGGCGACTGACATGACGCGGCGATGGGCGTCTTCCAGATGCCCTCTCGTTTCTTCAGACTGCACAGACCGTGCCTTCAACATCAGAATGCTGGCAACGATTTGGAGGCTGTTGCCAACGCGGTGGCCCATTTCCGCCAGCAGGATGTCTTTTTGCTCGCTAACGCTCTTTAGCAAGCGTTCGGCAATGCGGCGGTCAGTTATATCCTCAATTGCCAGAAGCAATGTCGTGTTCGCGTCACCGGAATAGTAAACCTTGCGCGCATTCAAGAGCATCGTTCGCTGCCCAATCAGCGGAAAATCCTGCTCGATTTCAAAATTATCCATCACGCCATGCTCTGGCACGATGCGGTCAAGAAGCAGGCGAAGGGCAGGATTATTCCACTCGCCAGAACCCAAGTCATAGACCATGCGTCCAACTGTTTCGGCAGGCGTGGTGCGGAAGGTGGCGTAAAAAGACCGGCTGGCTGCTGTGACACACAGGTTGCCGTCCAGTACCAGCAGAGCCTCGCGAACCGTGTCTACGATGGCCTGAGCCAATGTGCGTCCGTTCGCCAAGCTGTCCATATCACCTATTTCAATCTGTGTTCCGTTGGTACCATACGACCAATTCCACCATTTGCATAACCTATTTGCTTTGTGGAATTTGTTGGCGACCCCGGCTGGATTCGAACCAGCGACCTAATGCTTAGAAGGCATTTGCTCTAGTCCAGCTGAGCTACGGGGTCGAACGGTGATCAGTGGGTCCAGTTTTCGGTCCGGCCCCATTTGAAATTATCGGAATAGGATTTCTTGTTAGAACGCACGGGGGGCTCAACGGCCACGACATAGGCCAGACCATTGCGCTCCGCATAGGCAATGGCAAGTTCCCTGGTTTCAAAGCTGAGCTTCACCTGCTGGCGCGTGTCGCCTGAGGATGTCCAGCCCATCAAGGGATCCGTGGTGCGGGCGGTGTCAGCTTCAAATTCGAGAAGCCAGCAGTCGGAGTTGCCCTTGCCGGACTGCATGGCGTTGCGGGATGGTTTGTAAATGCGTGCGACCAAGATCTTATCCCCGTCCAGTTCATGAAAACCTGAATGGTCGGGGCGGCGGGATTCGAACTCGCGACCCCCTGCGCCCAAGGCAGGTGCGCTACCAGACTGCGCTACGCCCCGACATTTCAGACTTTAACACATGCCGAGACATGCGTCTGAAACGCTGCTTATAACTAAAAGTTTCAAGAGAGCAAGCTACTCTTCGCTGGTTTGAAAAATACGGTGAAAAACCCTGTCATTCTGCCGCAAACCAAGGCGTTTTACGGTGCCCGCTGCCACTTCCAAGACGCCCAAAACCGGCTCCTGAACGCTGACAATATCAAGCGACTGGGGAACCGTATTTTCCGCAATGGCAGCAATCGTGCCGTCAGTTCTGATAAACAACATGTCCAATGAGATATTGGTGTTTTTCATCCACATGGAAACAGGGCGGGGTTTGCCAAAATCAAAAAGCATGGCCTGATCTTCCGGCAGGCGGTGGCGGAACATCAGGCCGCGTTCGCGCAATTGCTCCGTGTCGGCAATTTCTGTGGTGAACATCGTGGCTGAGTGTTCATTTGCAACGGTGACCGGCTCGATTTTTGAAATTTGCGCGCTTTCGGCGAGAGCGGGCAGCGGCCCCATCACGTAAAGAGCAATGGCCATAAAAACGAACAACAACTGTTTCATGGACTAACCTCTCAACGCAACGACGACACAATGCAAACCACTAATTCGTGTGTGCCGGGCCACCTTCAAGACTCAGACGAATTTCAGCAGCCATATTTCCCTTCGGGCCCTCACCGAACTTAACATAAACCCACTGCTCTGGCTGCAATTCGACAATTGCCGTTTTGCGCAAGGTTTCCATGTGAACAAACACGTCGGGCTTGCCTTCGCCTTCGCTCACGAAGCCAAAGCCGCGCGCCCGGTTAAACCATTTCACCTTGGCTCTTACCCAGCCCGTCGATGGCACGACATTGTTGTGGGTGCGCGACTTTCGTTCCACCGGATGAATGGCGGTTGAAAGATCAACGTTGAGCACACGCAGGCACTGATAGCCCTTCTGACGCGCAACGACTTCACAGGTGACACGCGCGCCTTCCAGCGGCGCTTCAAAGCCATCACGCTTCAGGCAACTCAAATGCAGAAGAATGTCTGGCAAGCCGTTGCTTGGAATGACAAAGCCATAGCCGCGCCCCACATCGAACCATTTTACCAATCCATCAACCTGAATAATTTGCACATTCGGTTCACCGCTTACTTCATGTGCCACAACCGATTCAGCCGCCTCGGGAATACTCATCGCCATCGCCTTAACCCACCCCATCGTTTCGCAGCCGCCGTGCCTCTAGCAGCCACTGCCACAAGTTTTGCTCAAATCTACCATATTTGTACAGAGCGAATCCTCGGCGGTGTGTTGATAAGTGAGTTGGCGGTCTTGTTGCATGGGCAAAATAATGCGCGAGAACCAGAAAAAGGCGAGCATTTGCATTTACATACGTGGGTTTTGGAGTTGCTCGGGTAAAAATATCACCACTCCATGTCTTTCGGCAGCTCGGCGCGGCCCTGCCCCGCGAATTCTCAGCTCGCCAATGAAATTTTAAATAATTTGGCAGTTCGCAGGATTGATTCGTTGCGGACACCGCGGTTGCGGGCCGCTATGGTGAGGCGCTTTTACACGCCATGAGGTTCCCATGAAATATCTTCACACCATGATCCGCGTTTCCGACCTTGATAAGTCGCTCGACTTCTTCATCAACACACTGGGCTTTGTCGAACAACGTCGGCATGTAAGCGAAAAGGGCCGCTTCACGCTGGTTTTTGTGGCCTGCCCTGAAAGCCCCGACGCGCCCGTTGAACTCACCTTTAATTGGGACTCGGAAGTTTACAACGGTGGACGCAATTTTGGCCATCTCGCAATCGAGGTCGACAATGTTTACGACTATTGCGCCAAGCTGATGGAAAAAGGCGTCGTTATAAACCGTCCACCGCGCGAGGGCCGCATGGCTTTCATCAAAACGCCGGATGGCATTTCCATTGAAGTGTTGCAGAAGGGCGAAGGCTATTTGCCGGTTGCGGAACCTTGGGCGAGCATGCCGAACATCGGAAGCTGGTAATCAGGCCTTCCACATTCCTTTGACTTCATAGGCCTCGTCCATGCCAGGCCAGGGCGGCATGGTGACGCCTACGGCTTCCAGCGCTTCATCGCCTTCGCAGCGGAACTGGAAGTGGGTGCCGACGGGAATCGAGATTGAAACGCCGGGGTGGACCCGCACAGTTTCCTCGGCGGTTTCGTTTTTACGCCAGAGTTGGCCTTCGCCCGCGGTGAAGAACCAGACTTCTTCAACAGTGCGGTGGGCCACGGCGACTGACACGGAATCTGGTGGCAGTTCAAAATGCGCCATGGAGCCCCGCGATGTTGCAGCGAGAAGGCGGACTTCGGAACCATCAGGTGCGATGGCATCGGGCTCATCCGAGAGCATGCGGGTTACAAAACTCATGGCATTAACTGTCCACCGTTGACTTCGATGATTTGCCCAGTGACATAGGCCTGAGGCCTTGTCGCTGGCGAGATAGAGGAATGTTCCGGCGCAATCTTCTGCCAAACCCAATCGCTGCATGGGAATTGTCTTGGCGACAGCCGCGCGTTTTTCAGCCGTTGAAAATCGATCATGGAAGGCCGTGTGGATGGTGCCGGGCGACACGCAGTTGACCCTGATGTTATGGCCCACAAGTTCCTTGGCGATGGTTTTCGTGAAAGCGGAAACAAAAGCTTTGGCACCCGCATAAATGCTGCCGCCGGGGCTTGCGCCATTGCGCGCTGCGATGGAGGTGACATTGATGATATTGCCGGCGTTTTGCTCTTTCATCACGCCGCCTGCAAGGCGGCAGCAGTGGACGAGCTGGCGGCAATTCAAATTGAAAACCCTGTCGATGAAATCATCGGTGAGGTCTTCAAGGGGCGTGCGCGCCACGAGGCTTCCGGCGTTGTTGATCATCACGTCAATGCGGCCCAATTTTTTCATGGCGTGGTCAACGAGATACTGGGGGGCGCTGCTGTCGGTGAGATCAAGTTTCAGGGTTTCAATGCCTGCAGCTTCGATTGCCTTGAGCTCTTCGCCGCCGCCCAAATATTGCGCGAGAACTTTGGCACCTGCTGCGGCAAAAGCGAGGGAAGCGGCACCGCCAATGCCTGTCACCCCGCCGGTAACGACGACGGTTTTTCCTTTGAGATCATTAAACATGGAAATCCCCGTTGGGAGAAGAAATGGTGCGCCCTACGGGAGTCGAACCCGTCTTTACAACGTGAAAGGCTGTCGTCCTAACCGATAGACGAAGGGCGCACTTATTTGGGCATGTTGTTACCGGAAAAGTCTTGCAACTTTTTCGCAACATGCTTCGGAGCGGTTCTATAACGAGGTAATTCCGGTCTGGCAAGTCTCTATGGAATTCTTGCAATATCTTCAATTTGGATGGATGGAACGCGCTTTGCGCCCCATTCATCTATGGTTAAGCGGCCAGCAATATGAAGCGGCAATTTTCGTTCGGTGAGCAGCAATTCACCCATTTCTGTACCCATTGCACGGAAGGCGATGGCCTTGATTCGCGTGCCGTCGGGTGCGGCCAAGGTGCAGCGGATATGATCGCTGCCTGCAGGGTCGGCATAGACAACCTTGTGAGCGGGGAACGCGAACATGGGCGATGGATGGGCGGAACCATAGGGGCCCGCCTGTTCCAAGAGTTCGATAAGATCGAGAGTTGCACCGCTTGCCGTTAGTGCTCCATCAATGGGAAGGGTATTTTCGGCTGCGCTGAAACCGAGCTTGCCAGTTTTTCTTCCAAGAACTCACGGAACGCACCGAGCTTGGCGATTTCAACCGTGAGGCCTGCCGCCATGGCATGACCGCCGCCTTTGACGATGACGCCCGCTTCAAAGGCAGCGCGGATGGCGGCGCCTATATCAACGCCCATTATGGAACGGCCGGAGCCGCTGGCGAGACCGGTTTTTGAATCCTGTGCGAGAACGAAGCTGGGAAGTTGATAGCGGTCTTTCAGGCGCGATGCGGCAAGGCCAACGACGCCTGCGTGCCAACCATCGCTGGCGACGACGAGAACCGAGCCGCGCTGTTCTTTTCCCAGTGATGCTTCAGCCTGGAGTGCGGCGGCATCAACAACGCGGAGTTCAATGGCTTGCCGTTGGCGATTGAGCAGTTCCAGTTCTTGCGCAAGCTGATTGGCCCTGCCCTTGTCTTTTGTCGTCAGAAGTTCAAGCGCCATATCCGCGTGGCCGATGCGGCCCGCTGCATTGAGCCGCGGTCCCAGCACAAAACCCAGCGCATAAACGTCAGGGCTGCGTTTGAGCCGCGCAATGTCGCTGAGTTGGGCGAGGCCAAGATTTTCGCGGCGTGACATGATCTTGAGGCCTTGGGTGACGTAGGCGCGGTTCAGGCCTTTCAACGGAACGACATCGCAGACGGTCGCCAAAGCCACGAGTTCAAGCCATTGCAGCATGTTGGGTTCGGGGCGATCTGGTGAATAGTAGCCTTGCGCACGGAGCAGTTTGTTGATGGTGGCCACAAGGATCATCACAACGCCCGCGGCGCAGAGATAGCCGAAGCCAGAAATATCGTCCTGCCGGTTTGGATTAATCACGGCATAGGCTTCGGGGAGAATTTCACCGGCCTGATGGTGATCGACGATGATCGTGGTGAGACCAAGTTCAGCGGCGTGGGCCAGCGGGTCATGGGCGAGCACGCCGCAATCCAACGTGAGCAGCAGGTCGCAGCCCTGCCCCTTCAAGGATTTCACTGCGTGTTCGCTGGGGCCGTAGCCTTCAGTCAAGCGATCCGGCACGTGGATTGTGGCATCTGATCCAACGGCTTTGAGGAACAGCTTGAAGATTGCGCCAGAGGAAACCCCATCAACATCATAATCGGTGATGATGCCAATTTTGGTTTTGGCGATGATCGCATCGGCGATGCATTGCGCGCCTTTCTCCATGTCCTTGAGGGCAGAAGGTTGCGGCATGAGATTGCGCAGCGTGGGGTTCAGGAAGGCTTCGGCATCATCAAGCTCCACACCACGCGCCGCCATGACGCGGCCAAGGATTTCCGGCAATTCATGGCGCTGGGAAATCGCTTCGGCCAAGCGGTCATCCTGCGGGCGGGCAATCCAGCGCCTGCCGGAAACCGATTTTTCGACATCAAGGAAGTTTCGTGTTGTCACAGACGCTCAATGCGGATGAGGCGCGGCTTCGATGCCACGTGGCCATCCTTTTCAATTTTCGCCATGGCGGCCCGGATGGCGGTATCGAGCGTGTCATGGGTGATGAGAATGAAAGTGGCGGTGGCGCGGGGTGCATCTTTTTCCTGCTTGCCGCGCTGGACAATGCTTTCGATCGAGATTTTTTCGTCGGCTAATATGCGGGCGATGGAGGCGACAGCGCCGGGGCGGTCCACCAGTTCAAGCGCCACGTAGTAGCCGCCTTCGTGGGCTTTCTTGGGCGCCTGTTTATAAGGCTTGAGTTTGGTGGCCGGAATGCCAAAGGCAGGACGCCTGTTGCCGCGCGCGATATCGACAATATCCGACAGCACTGCAGAAGCAGTAGGGTGAGCGCCAGCGCCCCTGCCCTCCAGCATCAAATCGCCGACGAAATCACCTTTCACCACCATGGCGTTGAATACGCCATCGGTATCAGATACGGGCGAGCCTTTGGGAACGAGGGTTGGATGCACGCGCTGCTCAACGCCTTCTTCATGGAACACGGCTACACCCAGGAGTTTTATCTTGTAACCCATGTCACTGGCGTTGCGGATGTCATCCAGCGTGATGGCTTCGATGCCTTCGATATCGATGGCTTCGAGATTTACTTCGGTGCCGAAAGCCAAAGACGTTGCAACGGCGAGTTTATGGGCGGTGTCAAAACCGCCGATGTCAAAGGTCGGGTCTGCTTCGGCGTAACCCAGTTCCTGGGCTTCCTTCAAAACCTCTTTGAAGCTTCTGCCTTCGTTGCCCATTTTGGTGAGAATGTAATTGCAGGTGCCGTTCATGATGCCGAACAGTTTCGACACCCGGTTGCCGACGAGGCCTTCGCGCAGCGTCTTGATGATGGGAATGCCACCGGCAACCGATGCTTCAAAATTCAGGCACACGCCTTTGGCTTCAGCGGCGCGGGCGAGCGCTGCACCATGATGGGCAAGAAGCGCCTTGTTGGCGGTGATTACATGCTTTCCGGCGGCAATCGCCGCTTCCACGGCGGATTTGGCGGGGTCGCCTTCGCCCCCCATGAGTTCAACAAAAACATCGATATCAAGGGACTTGGCCAAGGTTAAGGGATCGTCAAACCAGGTTATGCCCGACAGGTCGTGGCCGCGATCCTTGGTTTTGTTGCGGGCGGCAACGCCGGTAACCTTGATAGGCATGCCCGCACGGTCAGCCAAAAGCGCCCCATGTTTTTTGACAATGTCGAGCACGCCAACCCCCACGTTGCCGAGGCCTGCTATTCCAATACGCAATGCGTTAGTCATTTAAGGGTCAAAACCTTGAGGTTAACTTTCTATCGTCTTATGGCGGGGCGTGCATGATTTTGCAAGAATTGCCAATTACAGTTTGGCGTTGGCGGCTTTGGGCCCTAAACTGACACCGAACGAGAGCAGACGAGACGATATGAGCGATTCCGGCATTCAAAAACCTGGCGACTTCAAGCTGGCAGACCCTGTGCAACTGGCGCAGAATCTGGCGCGCGTGTTTGAGCATGCCGCCCATATTGCCCGCATGGTTGCTGACCGCCCGGAGCTTGCCCAAAAGCAGGCTGAAACGCAGGTAACCCCTATTGACCAGGTGACCAAAGCCTTGGGCGCGGTAGCTCAAAGCTATATGTCCGACCCGCAAAAGCTGATGGAGGTACAAACCCAGCTTTGGAACAGCTACAGCCAGCTTTGGCAAAATGCGTGGGGAAAAGCGCTTGGCGCGCAATCAGAACCGCTGGCAACGCCTGCCCGCAATGACAAGCGTTTCAAGGACAAGGACTGGCAGGAAAACACCTTCTTTGATTTTCTCAAGCAGTTCTATCTGGTGTCATCGAATTGGGCGCAGGATGTTGTGAAGAATGCCGATGGGGTTGATGAGCATACGCGGCAGAAGGCCCGGTTTTATGTGGAGCAGATTGCCAACGCGCTTTCGCCTTCCAACTTTCCGGCCATGAACCCGGAAATCCTGCGTGCAACGCTGGCTACCAATGGGGCAAACCTGATTGAGGGCATGAAGCATCTTGAACAGGACATGAGTTCGCCAGACGGGCGCTTGCGCATCAAGCAAACAGACACGACGGCTTTTGAGATTGGCAAGAACATTGCCATGACGCCGGGCAAGGTGGTTTTCCGCAACGAGACTTTTGAGCTTATCCAATATTCACCCAGCGTGAAGCGGACTTACGAAATTCCACTGCTCATTGTGCCGCCGTGGATCAACAAGTTTTATATTCTCGATCTCAACCCGAAGAAGTCATTCGTGCGGTGGGCAACAGAGCAAGGCCTCACGGTTTTTGTTGTGTCATGGGTGAATGCGGATGAGAAACAGGGCCGCAAGAGCTTTGGCGATTACATGCGCGAAGGCTTCCTTGAAGCTGTGAAGGCCGTGCAGGATGCAACGGGAGCGCCGAAAGTAAACACGATTGGCTATTGCATTGGCGGTACGCTGGTTGCGGCGGCGCTGGGATACATGGCGGCGAAAAATGATGACCGCGTGAACGCGGCGACGTTTTTTACAACGCAGGTGGATTTCGAAAAGGCCGGCGACTTACGGGTTTATGTTGATGAAGAGCAGGTGAAATGGATCGAAGGGCGGATGGAGGAAAAAGGCTACCTTGCGGGTTCGCGCATGGCCGATGCTTTCAATTTGCTTCGCTCAAATGACCTGATCTGGTCTTATGTGATCAATAATTACATGCTTGGCAAGGAGCCGATGCCGTTTGACCTGCTCTACTGGAATTCCGATTCAACCCAGATGCCGGCGGGTGTCCATTCTTTCTATCTGCGCGAATGCTATATGGCCAACAAGCTGGCGCTGGGCAAAATGGTTTTAGATGGCGTTCGGATTGACCTGAAAAAGGTGAAAGTGCCGGTTTATAATCTGGCGGCCCGGGAAGATCATATTGCACCGCTGCCGTCAGTATTCAGGCTTGGTCAATTCATGGGTGGCGAGACACGGTTGGTGGTTGCCGGATCTGGTCACATCGCTGGCGTAATCAACCCGCCCGAGGCGCGGAAGTATCAGCATTGGACCAACGATAAACCAGCCGAGACGCTGGAAGCCTGGCTTAAAACCGCGACAGAACATGCGGGTTCGTGGTGGCCGGATTGGGCGGAATGGATTACGGCGCACTCCGGTGACAAGATTTCAGCCCCGGTTCCCGGTGAAGGCAAGCTGGAAATCCTGGAAGATGCCCCTGGCTCCTACGTGCGAATGCGTTCCGAATAAGGTTCCATTCCATTCGATCACAAAAATGTGCGCGAAATGGACTCGCAATTGCAATGCAGGCTCCTATCTTAAGTATAGCAAGCGGGCCTGTTTCCCCTCCCCTTCCTTCATTGGCAGGTTCGCTTCGAAGGCCCGGACCCCCTGCCCGGGCCTTCTTTTTGAGAAAAAAGGCCGGAGTTTCCTCCGGCCTTTTGCATTCTATGTTCGAACCGTTAGCGCTTCGAGAACTGGAAGCTGCGGCGGGCTTTGGCCTTGCCGTATTTCTTACGTTCAACAGCACGGCTGTCACGTGTAAGGAAGCCACCCTTTTTAAGGGCTGGGCGCAGGTCTGGCTCAAAATGCGTGAGCGCACGGGAAATGCCGTGGCGCACGGCACCGGCCTGCCCTGAAAGACCACCACCAACCACGGTGCATTCCACGTCAATCTGGCTGGCGCGGTTCACGAGATTTAGCGGCTGTTGCACGAGCATACGGAGCACGGGGCGAGCGAAGTAAGTTTCAATGACCTTGCCATTGACGGTTACCTTGCCGGAGCCGCGCTTGATCCAAACACGGGCAATGGCATTCTTGCGGCGGCCTGTTGCATAGGCGCGGCCCTTGGCATCAATCTTTGGCTTGGCGGGAGCAGCAGGAGCTGTGGCAGTTGCTGCAGCAGCCATACCCATGGCAGCGCCAAGATTTGAGAGTGTCGTTTGTTCTGACATGACGATTAGCCTCTCACTGCGTTCTTGGGGTTCATTGCTTTGATATCCAGCTTGACCGGATTTTGCGCTTCATGGGGGTGGGCTGCACCGCTGTAGATACGCAGATTGGTCATTTGCTGACGCTTGAGTGAGGCACCTGGAAGCATGCGCTTTACGGCCGATTCAAGAACCCGCTCTGGAAACTTGCCATCCAAAATCTGGTGGGCCTTGCGCTCCTTGATACCGCCGGGGAAACCTGTGTGCCAGTAATAGGTCTTGTCCTTGCGCTTGGCACCGGTAAAGGCGATTTTTTCGCAGTTGATGACGATGACATTGTCGCCACAATCCATGTGGGGGGTGAAGGTTGGCTTGTGCTTGCCGCGCAGACGATTGGCAATGATGGTGGCCAAGCGGCCGACAACCAAACCTTCTGCGTCGATCAGCACCCAATTTTTCACGATATCCTTGGCTTTCGCCGAATAGGTGCTCATGTTGATTTCTCTGGGTTATTGATGACAAATGAAAAGGCACAATTGCTTGCGCCTGTTTCGATGGGGGTGAATTAGGTGAAGGCATGGGCCAAGTCAAGCAGAACCCACATAAAACGTGATGAATTATAATGAGGTAATATGATACCTCACATTGATTGTTTTGCTCCAAATTGGGTTCGAATGCTGCTAGAAAGTATCAACGGCGGTTTTTGCGGGTGTCGGGTTACGCTGTAAGGAGCGAAGTGACGCGGTTTATTGGCTTTTTCGCAAGGGTTTTGACTGCGACGCTGGTTTTCGTGCCTTTGGGCACGGCTACTGCCCGCACCGCTCTCTTCGATTCGTTGCCTGGTTCCCCGGGCCTGCTGCAGCCGCCATATTTTGTGGGTGAGGCACTTAATGACGATGCCAAACCGCCACCGCCAGATGTACCTGACGTAACAGAGCCTGACCCGGCAGCGCCCGGCGATGGCGAAGCGCTACCTTCTGACGAAGTGAGCATTGGCGAAATTCCCATGGTTAAAATGGTGGAGCTCACGCCAGACAGCGCACAACGGGCTGTTGATGCCTATGTGCTGCTCAAGGAAAAATACAAGGATGCGCAGCTTGAAAACTTCGACAGCTTGCAGGACTTTGTTGACAATGATGCCCAAGGCAAGGCTTTTGAGGCTGATGTGAAGCTTGCTGGCTTTCCCAACGTTACCGACTGGAACACGACAATTACTACGGTGAGCAGCGCATACGCAAACATCATTGAAGACCAATCGGCTGACATCAAGCTGCAGATCGAGGAAGTGGAAAAAGATGCGGAGCTTGCCCAGGACATGAAAGACAGGATCATTACATCGCTGAAGGCACTTATTCCCTCTGAGAACAACCGACAGGTTGTTCAAGGGCTGATCGACAATCCGGCCTATACGGAAAAACTGAAACTGCTTGAGACGGAAGAAGAATGAGCGATCTTGTTCTCAGTGAATTCAACGATGGCATTTTGCGGCTTACGCTGAACGACCCTTCTTCGCGCAACAGTCTTTCGGAAAGAATGATTGATGCGCTGATGGCGAAACTGGAAAGTGACAGCGCGCGCGTCTTTATCATCTCTTCCAATGGCCCCGCATTCAGTTCTGGGCACAATCTGAAAGAGATCACAGCGCGGCGAGAGGACTCTGATCAGGGTGCTGCCTATTTCAAAAACCTGTTTGATAAATGTGCGCGGCTGATGCTTGCGATCGCCAATCACCCCTGCCCCTTTATTGCCGAAGTTGACGGCCTGGCAAGCGCTGCAGGCTGTCAGCTTGTTGCAAGCTGTGATTTGGCGATTGCTTCTGATCGGTCACAATTCTGCACACCCGGCGTAAATATTGGCCTGTTCTGCTCAACGCCAATGGTTGCCGTGTCGCGCGCGATGCCACGCAAACATGCGATGGAAATGTTGCTGACGGGCGATGTAATCGCAGCACCGGAAGCGCTTCGCATGGGGTTGATCAATAAAGTTGCCACGCACAATGAATTGAAAGGTGTGACGGAGGATCTGGCCAAAAAAATAGCGTCCAAATCTGCCGCCGCAATCCGTATTGGCAAGAAAGCCTTCGACACGCAGTTGGAAATGCCGACCGCTGATGCCTATGCCTACATGGCGCAAGTGATGGCTGACAATTTGCAAATCAGCGATGCCAAGGAAGGCATTGAGGCATTTATCCAAAAGAGAAATCCTACATGGGATCAGACAGCTTGAAGCCACGGATAAATTTCGTGACCCTTGGTGTTGCTGACATGGCACTTATGCGCGGTTTCTATGAACGCCTTGGTCTTGTGGCCTCGAGTGCCAGCAATCCCGGTGTCACGTTCTTTGATGCCAATGGCATAGTGTTGGCACTGTTTGGCTTTCAAGCATTGGCAGAAGATGCTGGCGTCAAGGCCGGCGCTGTTCCCGTTTTTCGCGGCGTGGGTGTTGCGTGGAATGCCGCAAGTGAAGATGAGGTCGATGCAATCATGGTGCATGCAGCGTCTGCCGGAGCAACGATAACAAAGAAAGCGCAGAAGGTTTTTTGGGGTGGTTATTCGGGTTATTTCGCCGATCCGGAAATGAACTTGTGGGAGGTGGCGTTCAACCCCTTAATGCCGTTTGATGCTCAGGGTCATGTGCAATTGCCATGAACCATGATAGCTATTCGACAGATTACATTCGTGACATTCTGCGCAGTGTTAAAGTGATCGCGTTGGTAGGTGCCTCCAGCAATACGGTGCGCCCCTCCCATCTTGTCATGCAATATCTGCTGGGCAAGGGTTACGATGTCATTCCGGTCAACCCAGGGCTTGCCGGACAGGCCCTGCTTGGCAAAACTGTTTATGGCGCGTTGAAAGACGTGCCTGTTGCAATCGACATGGTGGATATCTTCCGAAACTCTGAGGCAGCAGGCACAATTGTCGATGAAGCATTGATCTTGTCGCCGAAGCCATCGGTCATCTGGATGCAGTTATCAGTTCGCAACGATGAGGCGGCGGCCCGCGCTGAGGCTGCGGGCGTGAAAGTCGTCATGAACCGTTGCCCAAAAATGGAGTATGGCAAGATTTCAGGTGAATGGGCGTGGGTTGGCGGCAACTCAGGCATCATTTCATCGCGCAAACAGCACATGCATGAGAGCGGAAAAAAGCAAAGCTTGGGGCTTGGCGTAAATCCGGCCAAAGGTTAGGCTGCATCACGTAAACACAGGAGAGTGACATGACTGACAAGCCAGCAGGATTTGATACCCTAGCCATTCATGCCGGCGCGGCGCCTGATCCGGCTACCGGTGCCAGGGTTACTCCCATTTACCAGACCACCGCATTTGTGTTTGAAGATGTAAAACATGCAGCGGATCTTTTTGCACTTCGCGCTTTCGGAAACATTTACTCGCGCATCATGAACCCCACGCAGGCGGTGCTTGAAGCTAAAGTTGCAGCACTTGAAGGCGGCACAGCCGCGCTTGCATTAGCTTCAGGCCATGCGGCACAAATGCTTGTGTTTCATACCATCATGCAGCCGGGCGATGAATTTGTCGCCGTACGCCAACTCTACGGCGGCTCCATCAACCAGTTCAACCATTCGTTCAAATCATTCGGCTGGCACGTGGTTTGGGCCGATGCGGAGGACATGGATTCCATTGAGAAAGCCTTGTCGCCCAAGACCAAGGCAATCTTCATTGAATCAATCGCCAATCCCGGTGGACGGATTACCGACATTGCCGCGGTCGCTAAAATTGCCAAGCGCGCTGGCGTGCCTCTCATTGTCGACAATACATTGGCGACGCCTTACCTGTGCAGGCCGATTGAGCATGGTGCCAACATTGTTGTTCATTCGCTGACAAAATTCATGGGCGGGCACGGCAATTCGATGGGCGGTGCCATTGTTGATGGCGGCAATTTCGACTGGTCAAAGAGCGGCAGGTATCCCCTCCTCTCGGAGCCCAACGACAGCTATCATGGCATGAAGTTCCACGAGACGTTTGGCGGCATCGCTTTTGCCATTGCCTGCCGCGTGTTGGGTCTGCGTGATTTGGGCCCGGCGATTTCACCCCAGAACGCATTCTACATTTTAACCGGCATGGAAACACTATCACTTCGCATGCAGCGCCATTGCGATAACGCTTTCAAGGTGGCGGAGTGGCTTTCTAAAAATCCTAAGGTGGCTTGGGTCAACTATGCGGGACTTCCTGGCGACGCCCACCACGCCCTTCACAAGAAGTATGCGCCGCGGGGCGCAGGCGCCGTTTTCACCTTTGGTTTGAAAGGTGGCTATGAGGCAGGTGTGAAGGTGGTATCTTCCGTGAAACTGATTTCGCATTTGGCCAACGTGGGCGACACGCGTTCGCTGATCATTCACCCCGCCTCTACAACCCATAGCCAACTTACACCTGACCAGTTGAAAAAGGCGGGCGCCACACCGGATGTGGTGAGGCTTTCCATCGGCATTGAGGACGTGGCCGATATTATCGCTGATCTTGAACAGGCAATTGGATAACAAGCTGGCTATGCAGGTTCCACACGGCGATCGCCAGTACAACCATTGACCCTGCCTGGTGGACCAAGGCCAGGTAAAGCGGGACGTGCAAGATTAATGTGAGTATCCCTAAACAGGCCTGGACGAATATGACGTAGGCTAGCAGCATGCCCGGAAGCGTGAAGACGCGCCATGCATGCACAAAGGCTCCGGCAAAAATGATGTAGGCGAGCGTGCGATGGGCAAATTGCACCGTCATTGCGTTTTCAAACAGATTTTTCCACTGGGGCTCCATGACCAACAGGCCATTTGGTATCCATTGGCCATCCATTTTTGGCCAAGTGGCATACCCCATGCCTGCATCAAGCCCGGCCACAAAACCACCCATGGCAACTTGCAGAAGGACCAGGGCCAACAGCAGCACGGCGGAAACTTCATCAAACGATGACGGGTAATGCCGACGCCTGACCACGCCTTTTGACACCCAAAGGATTGCCGCAAAAATGAATGCGGCCAGCGTGAGGTGGGCGGCAAGACGGTATTGGCTGACATCAACACGGTCCACCAAGCCCGAACTCACCATATACCAGCCGAGCGCGGCTTGCGCGCCACCAAGCAGGAGAAGAAATAGAAGCCGTGGCCACATGCGCGCTTCCAGTTTACGGGTCACGGCAAAATAAAGCATGGGGATGACGAATATGGCGCCAATGGCACGGCCCATGAACCTGTGGGCCCACTCCCACCAGTATATGAACTTGAAATCCGACAGAGTCATATTCATGTTCTGGATTTTGAATTCCGGAATAAGCTTGTATTTGTCAAATGCAAGTTGCCAGTCAGTTTCGTTGAGCGGTGGAATGGCACCGAACAAAGGCTGCCATTCAGTGATTGAAAGACCGCTATCGGTAAGCCTTGTGGCACCACCCACAAGCACCATGCAGAAGACAAAGAATGCAACCCAATTGAGCCATTTCTGAACTTGCGGAGCAGCCACTTGGGCACGACTTTGAGTTTGTTCCATGCAGTCCGCTTACTGTGCTTGCCCGGTAAACTCAAGCGGGTTGGCGTCGCACGTTTACCACTTCAAATAGGCGCGGTGTTACAGTATGGAACGACCATGAAAATCCGGCAGCGCAAGTTTATAGGCATTTTGGCGACCATTGCTTTTCTTGCAGTCTACGCCCTGATCGCGATGGCAATTGGCGGAAAATTCATCGTGGGCTACGGAACACTTGTTGAGTTGCCCGTCTTCATCCTGCTCGGCGTGGGATGGCTGCCCGTGGCAATGGCGCTCATCCGATGGATGTCGCGGCCGGATGTTGAAAATTAGGCAACGTTTACCTTCTTAAAACCATTCCACAGGGCGAAGGCGGAACCGGAAAGCAGCACATCGACATAACGCAATTTTTGGAATTCACCCGAAAGCGAAAGGCGCGGCAACGCGGTGAGATGATCGCGGTGGCCGGAAAACACCAAGCCCTTGCGTGTTGTAACGGCTGCTTCATAACCTGCATCGGCTGCCAATCTGAAATCGCGGGGGCCTGCAGAATTTTCGTCGCCATAGGGATAGGCCAAAAACGTTGGGGTTTTGCCCAGTTCTTTGGCGATACGTTTTCCTGACTCGACCAATTCGAAAGTTGCCGCGTCCGGCTCAAGCTGGGCGATGGCAAAGTGATTTACGGTGTGTGCGCCAATCGTGCAAAGTGGGTCAGCGGCGATTTCGCGAAGTTCATCCCAAGTCATTGCTTCAGCGCGGCAGATGGCGCCAAGATCAACACGGTTTCTTTCACAGAACTCTGAAATCCAAGCACGCTGCTGCCTCTGCGGAAGCTGGCGCACGGGCCAATAGAGCTGCTGCCAGGCGGCTTGTTTGTGAAAATCGCTGCGCGTGTCGAGTTGCAGCCTGACCTTGCCCACCTCTGCACTCACCTGTGCGTTCCCAGCGATGACGGCCTCAAGCCCGCGCCACCAGAGTTCGCAGGTACCATCCTGAATTGCCGGGCTGGCAAAAATCGTAAATGGACAACGGTATTTTCTGAACACCGGGCGAGCGTGCACCAGATTATCGCGATATGCGTCATCCAGCGTGAAAACCGCAAATGGCTTTTCCTGGGGCCGGTGGTCCCTGATACGGTTGACGGCTTCCTGCATGCTTACAAGTTCATAACCGCGCTGCTTGACAAGGTTAATCACGCTATCCAAGAACTCCGGCGTCACTTCAAGGCCGGCATTGGGTGCAAAACCGGATCGCAGGCCGCCGCCTGGCCTCACATGGTGCAGCATGAATATTGCACCTAAACCGCCAAGCACGGGTCGCAGCGCTTGGGATGCACCGGAATAATACAGCATATCCAGGCTGGTTTTTAGAATTGAGGATTTTGCCATGTCGTTTTCAATCGCTGCAACAGAAATTAGCCGTCTCCGTAAGCATGCTTAGCCAATAATTATTGCCAACCGCTTGATTGAGTGAATTTTGAACAAGCTGCCTGATTTCCCCGGTTTGACACAAAGCGCGCCTTTGAACGCTAGCCAATTTGCGCGGCTGTTCGACGATCCACGTCCGGAGATCACAGTTTCAGTTCATGAACATCTTGCCGATATAGCGGATATTTGGGTTGATTTTCAAAGAGATGCGGCTTCTACACTGTACCAGTCTTTCCAGTGGTGCAAAGCCTGGAACGATACGGTTGCCCTACTCAAGCGGTGTTCAGCACGCATCATTGTGGGCAGGAATTCGGCCTGCCAAGTTGTTTTCATTCTGCCCCTGCAAATCCGATCGTCTTACGGCTTGAAGATTCTCGAGAGTTATGGTTACCCGGATATTAACTATTCCTATGGCCTGTTTCAGCGCCGGTTTCTTCCCACAGCCGCAGATTGGTTCGATGACAACTTAACGGGCATCCTGCAGCAGGTTGGCGACTATGACGCCTTATGCATTCAGGACATGCCAGAGGACATGGAGGGGTTTCCGCACCCGCTGCGAAGCCTTTTCAACCTGACGGCGCCTAATCTTTCCTATGCCATGAAGTTGCAACCTGATTTTCAGCGTCTTTACGCTTCCAAGCGTTCAGCCAACACCCGCAAATCCATACGAAAAAGAGATGCGCGGCTTCAGGCGCAGGGTGAAATATATTTTGGATTGCCGCAATCCGATCAAGACACGCAGCGCGTGCTTGAAACGATGTTTGCGCAGAAGGCCGAAAGGCTCGCCGAAGAAGGCGTTCATAACGTGTTTTCACCCGCCTCACAGAAATTCGTCGGGCTTCTCGCGACGGAAAGTTTTGATGGAAGGCCGCTGCTGCTGCCTTTCGTTTTGAAAATTGACGGCAAGGTTCAAGCCATCATGCTGGGCGGACAGTTCAACGGCGCCTATTGGCCCTTCATTTCATCATTTGCAAAAGGCGACATTCAAAAGCATTCACCGGGCGACTTTGTCCTGCGCCATGCGATTGAAGCTTGCTGCAGGCTTGGCATGGCAAAACTGGATTTTGGCATCGGTGAAAGCGACTACAAGAAACCCTGGGCCGATGACATCATACCAATGAAGATCGCGCTCAGGGCAAAGACCTATAAGGGGCTGATCTGGGCCAGCTTTGCAGCCCTCAGGATAACCCTGAAACGAATTACCAAACAGACGCCGATGTTGAAAAATTTCGCATTCAGATTGCGGCGTTTGCTGTTTTCAAAGCGACCGATAAAAATCTAGGCTGTTACGGCAAATTTTGCTTCCGTTGACTGCCAGGGCTCCAGCCTCACATATTGCACTGCCAGCAGACCCATCGACAGCAAAGCCTGGACAGCCTTGGAAACATCGAGGTGGCGGCGCGCCGGCGCCAATAATATCACGGCCTCGCACTTGCCCAACAGTTGTGGCGTTTGAGCCGAGGCCTCTCCCGCGTGGACAATGACGACATCATAGATATTTTTGAGCGCAGCCAATACGGCGTCCGTACGCTGGTCAAGCAGCGAGACCGCATTTTGCTGCTGGCCCCACCTGATGTGGTGCACGCTGGACAGCGGATCGCGGATGATGACTTTGGTAAAATCAGTCGTGCCCGCCAAGAGATCAACGAAGCCGGGGCCGTTCTGGAGGCCGAACAAGGCGCCAATGCAGGAGCCATGCGCAGCCAGGTCAATCGCTACAACACGGGTGCCTTGAGAAGCGAGAGTCGCGGGCGATAACAACGGTTGCCAGTGATGAGTCGGCCGCGCCGCCACCCATGCTGGCGATCCCCAGGCCGCGCAGCCCTTTCTCCTTGCCCAACCGCAATATCCACTGCGACACCTTGTTTGCGGAAGCCAACAGGCCATAACTGTCCTGCCGGGCCGAGACGCCCAATAACTCGTGATTTGTCGGCAGTGTTGCCCCGGCCGGAAACTTCGCGAACTCCGGCACGGGTTCAGTGATAGGTGGTAAAGGTTGGCGTTTCATACGTACGTAGTGGTGGCGCAACCGCTTCGGGTTTTGCCGGAGCTGTGTTGTGGTCAATTTGCTGGTTCAGCCTGCCAGCGGCAGCCATGATTTCCATCAGGAAGGCCAGGCCAAGCGAAAGAGCGAAACCTGCAATCGTCGCCAGCAATACGATGGGGCCGGAGCGCGGGAAGGATGGAATTGTCGGCGTTGATGCCCGCTGGATGACGCGGGCGAGACCTGGTTGCGTTGATAGATCCTGTCTTGCGCTTGCGTCGGCATAACGCAGCAATAGCGACTCAAGCAGCGATTTGTCCGCGGCCGAATCCCTTTCCAGCGCTTTAAGCTTCACGTCATCTAGATTGGCGTTGGATTCCTTGCTCTTGATTTCTTCCAGCTTGGAACGCAGGGAATTTTCCCGTGCCAGAGCGGTCTTTGCAATCTGGTCGAGACTGTCCACGATTTTCAGCGCTTCCGACCGCATCTGGCGATTGATGTTGGAGAGGTCATTTTGTGCGGCAATCATCTTGGGGTGGTTGGGCAGATATGTTGCAGACAATTCCGCCACACGACGCGCTGACGTAACCTGCTGCTCGCGCAAGCGCTGGATGATGGCGGAATTCACAACCTCAGTTGAATCATCAACGGTGCCCTTTGTCGCAAGAATATTCTTTATCGACTTGGCTTTTTCCTGCGCTTCCGTCCGCGCGGCCTCAGCCAGGGTTATCTGCGAGTTCAACTCTGACAGCGCTTGCGAGCCCAGCGTGGCGGTTTGGCCTTTGAGAAGGCCCGACTGAGAACGAAACTCCTCGATCTTCGCATCCGATGTTGCCACCTTGCTGCGCAGCGCGTCAATCTGCTGGGCCAGCCATTCACGGGCGCGCTTGGTGGGTTGCAGCCGGGTCTCCGCAGTGGAGTTTACATAGAGGTCCACGATTGAATTGGCGACCTCGGCTGCCGTCTTGGGATCAGCCGAAGAATACCTCACAGTCACAACATTTGACTGAGGCACCTGAAACACGTTGAGCTGCTCTATCAGCGTGCCGAGCGCGCGTTGCTCCAGCGTCTTCAGCCGCGGGTCTTCGCCGAAGCCCAATGCCAGCATCACTTTCCGTTTCAGGCCTACACCACTTTTCAGGGAGTCAAATTCGGCGCGCTCCTGCAAATTCAATGACTGGATGACGCGAAGCGAAAGGTCTTGCGACTTGATGACAGACATCTGGCTTTGAATGACGCGGTCATCGACAGGTTCGGTTCGCTGTTCATCAGTTGTTTGTACGCGGTCGTAGGGTGATGCCAAATTCTCAACAAGCACCAGCGCTTCGGTTGAATAAAGCGGCTTTGCTGTCCTGACGAACCCAAATGCCAGGCCGAACGCCAAGCAGTGTTATGAGAAAGACCAGCAGCTTGCGGTTGGCAACACCGCGCGAGACGTCAATCAGGCTGATACTTTGTGCGATAGGCACTTGCTGGTTCATGGATGCGCTTGTTTTTACACGGATTCCCAAGCTTCTGTTTGGGGCAATTATGGTAACCAATCCATTAACGGGGCCATTGGCTGAAACCGCCTTAAGCTATTACTAACCATACTCGGCCTAAATTGCCGTTCATTGCCCACGTGGGGGGCGATTGTGTGAGTTGGATTGGGCCAGTGCGTAAGCGTTTCTGCATATTTTTGATGATGTCCCTAAGCCTTGGCGGCTGCGCCCAAACCTGGGAGCAGGATGCGCCGCGTTCGATGGCGGGCGGCACGGGCATCATGGCGGATGGTTCATTGGCGGAAGGCCCCGGCGCCGTTTCCAGCGTTAGCCAGCTTTCCTCCCATGATCGTGTGGGCAGCGTTGCGCCCTTTGGCGCGCAGGGCACGGCTGCGGCCTATGAGTTTCAAACGGGCTACAAGGTGGGTGCCGGTGACCGGCTTACCATCCGCGTGGCCGGCGAAAGTGATCTGACCGCGGATTATCTGGTGGATGGTTCCGGCAACATCTCCATGCCATTTTTGCAAACCATCCACATCGGCGGCATGAGCGTTCAGCAAGTTGAAAAGCTTATAACCTCCAGGCTGCGCAATGGTTATTTGAGAGATCCCAAGGTTTCCGTTCAGGCAACGGCGCTGCGGCCGTTTTACATTCTGGGCGAGGTGACCACTTCCGGCAGTTTTGCCTATCAGCCGGGCATAACCGTGCAAAACGCCATTGCCATTGCGGGCGGATATAGTGCGCGCGCCGACCAAGGCCAGGTTCTGATAACGCGGAAAAACGTGCAAGGCACGGAAACCTACAAGGTTCCCGTCACCACCCAAATTTATCCCGGTGATATTGTCTTTGTGCGTGAGCGCTGGTTCTAAGCCTGAATAAGATAAAATGAAAATACTGCATGTTTTCAGAACACCTGTTGGCGGACTTTTCCGCCACGTGCGCGATCTGGTGCGTGGGCAACATCAACTCGGCCACGAGGTTGGGATTGTTTGCGATTCCACTACCGGCGGAAACGCGGCAGATCAAATGCTTTCCGAGACACTTCCTTTCTGCAAACTCGGCATTGAACGCATTGCCATATCACGGCTGCCCGGACTGGGCGATCTTGCTGCCGCAAAATCCACACGGCTCATTGCCGAGAGGCTCCGAGCCGACATCATTCATGGCCATGGGGCCAAGGGCGGACTTTACGGGCGGCTGGCCGCAGGGCCGTTAGGTATTCCTTCGGTTTACACGCCGCATGGCGGCAGCATGCACTACACGTGGCGCAGCTTTCCGGGCGCCCTTTTCCTTGGAGCCGAATGGAAACTGGCCAGCATGGGATCGGGGATGGTTTTTGTTTGTGAATACGAGCGCAACGTGTTCGCCAAGAAAATCGGGTTGGCGGGAAAACCGTGCGAAATCATTTACAATGGTTTGTGGCCGGAGGAATTCAGGAAGGTAAACCCCATCGACGGGGCCGCCGACATCCTGTTCATGGGTGACATGCGCCAGCTGAAGGGCGTTGATCTGCTCCTTAACGCTATTGCCGTGCTTCGGCGGAAGCGGAACATTACGGCCAACCTGGTGGGCGATGGGCCTGACCTTGCAAAATTCCAGGCTTTGGCCAGATCCCTGGGCCTTGCCGATTGCGTGCATTTCCTGGGCCGTCTTCCGACGGCGGACGCTTTAACCAGAGGCCGCCTTCTTGTCATGCCGTCGCGGGCTGAATCGTTCCCCTATGTTGTTCTCGAGGCGGCGGCGGGCGAGGTGCCGATGATTGCCAGCGACGTGGGCGGCATTCCTGAAATACTGCCACCGGAAAACCTTTGCCCGCCGGAAAATATTGAAGCGCTGGCACGTCATATCGAAATGGCACTGACGATACCCGATGCCATGGCCAAGGACGCCAAGCAGCTTTCGGCGCTGGCCGCCGCCAAATTCAGCGCGGAGAAGATGGCACTCCGGGTTGTCGATTTCTATCAGCGCCTGTTGCGCGCTTGAGCTGGGAATTTCCTGGCTTTTAACCTCCCATTAACCATGTTTGACCAATAAAAACATGAGGCTCGCATAAGGCGCGGCGCTTGCTGTGACAAGGGCAGTGTCAATTTCTGTTTCAAAGCGAAGCAAAGTCGTAAATGCGAATACAGCCCGTAAATCTGAAGAGTGTCGTTTCAGCCAGTGCAATTAACGGTTTTGATGCATTCCCCGCAAAACCTGCCAACAGCAGCCTTCCACGGTTCGCCTTCATATCGCCGCGCGTGATCTCGGCATTTGCGCGGCTTGTGGAAGTTATGGTCGTGATCTTGAGCGGGTGGGTGTTGGCGGCAATTCACCCCGCACATGGCGCTTTGATCACGGCGCAGCTCTATTTGCCGCTTATCATTTCGGTGGGCATTGCCCTGCCCATCCTCTTGCAGGTCACGGGCCGCTACAGCATTCGCAGCCTGCTGAATCCGCTTGGCAACATGTCAAAAATCGCCATGTGCTGGTCGCTCCTGTTTGCGGCCATCGCTGTCGGGCTTATCGCGACAAAAGCGGCTGACAGCTATTCCCGCATCTGGCTGGGGGTTTGGTATGTTGGCGGATTTGCCAGCCTGGTCATGGCGCGCCTTGTGCTTTCAACCCGCGTCAAACACTGGAACCTGAATGGCAGGCTTTCGCGCCAGGCGATCATTGTTGGCGGGGGGAAGCCCGCCCTTCATCTGCATGACGCCTTTCGTGACATGCACGATACGGATATCAATCTTGTCGGCATTTTTGACGATCGCGGGAACAGCCGCATCAGCCAGGAATTTTCCGGCCTGCCCAGGCTCGGCAATGTTTCGGAGCTTATTGATTTTGTGAGGCGCGAGCGTGTGGATTTGCTGCTGGTCTCGCTTCCCCTCATGGCCGAAGAGCGGCTATTGCAAATCCTCAAGCAGCTTTGGGTACTGCCGGTCGACATTCGTCTCAGTGCGCAAAACCAAAAACTGCGCTACCGGCCGCGGGCCTATTCCTATGTTGGCAACGTTCCCTTCCTTGACGTGTTTGACAAGCCGCTGGATGATTGGGGTGCCATCATCAAGGTGTGCGAGGACAAGATCATTGCATTCTTTGCCCTCCTGCTGTTGTCGCCACTGATGCTGCTTATTGCGCTCGTCGTGAAGCTGGACAGCAAAGGCCCCGTCATGTTCAAGCAGAAGCGCTACGGCTTTAACAACGAGCTTATCGAAGTCTACAAGTTCAGGTCGATGTATCACGAACAGGCCGATCACAATGCCGAAAGGCTCGCGACCCGCAACGACAACCGCATTACCCGCGTGGGCGCTTTCATCCGGCGTACCAGCATGGATGAACTGCCGCAATTACTAAACGTTCTGTTCGGTTCACTTTCACTAGTAGGCCCGCGCCCCCACGCAACGCGCGCCAAGGCTGCCGAGAAACTTTATACGGATGTAGTTGATGGCTACTTTGCCCGCCACAAGGTGAAGCCGGGAATTACGGGATGGGCGCAGATCAACGGGTGGCGCGGCGAAACGGATACGGTGGAAAAAATTGAACGCCGCGTCGAGCATGACCTCTATTACATCGAGAACTGGTCGCTGGCGCTTGATCTCTACATTCTGGCGCGGACGCCGTTTGCACTCCTCAATACGGAGAATGCCTATTGATGACCAGCGCTGCCGCACCGCTGGAGCGCCCGCACGCGGCAGCGGGAATGTCACTGGCGCAACTCCAAGCGGTTGCCATCTGGCTGATGCTGGCCACCAGCTTTTACGTAAAATTTGAACCTGCCCTTTGCGATGCCATGTTTATTGTTGCGGTGGCGCTTTTCATGGCCTCGGGGCTGTCGCTCACGGCCTATGTAATACCGCTGATCCTGTATTTGCTGCTTTACAACCTGGGGGCTTTCCTCAGTTATCTGCAGGTGATTGATGACAGCAAGGCGATGATGTTTGTTGTAACTTCAACATATATGTCCGCGTCCGCCATATTCTTTGCGTGTTACATCGCGCATGACCCTGTGCGGCGCATGGCCATCGTGAAAAACGGCTGGGTCATTGGCGCCGTACTGGCATCCCTATTAGGCATCCTCGGCTACTTCAATATCGCCGGGCTGGGCGGAATGTTTTCACGCTATGACCGGGCCTTGAGCGGCTTCAAGGATCCAAATGTGTTTGGCACCTATCTGATATTTCCCGGCTTGATGCTTATACAGGGGTTTTTGCTCGGCAACCAGCGCCACAAACTCATTTCACTTGCCAGCCTGGGCCTCATTATCACTGCGTTGTTCCTGGCATTTTCGCGCGGGGCCTGGATAAGTTTTATTTTCTCCACCGCACTGATGGCAGTTTTCACATTTGTTTTAACACCATCGCGCGAAATGCGCAGCCGCATTGTTTTCCTCACAATATTTGGCGCATTGGGCCTCGTTGCGATGCTTGCCGTGTTGCTGTCTTTTGAAGACGTGCGCAACTTGTTCCTTGACCGCTTCACACTGGTGAAGAGCTATGATTCCGGTGAAACGGGCCGCTTTGGAAACCAGCTCAACAGCATCCCCTTGCTGTTGCAGCGCCCCTTGGGTTTTGGGCCGCAGCAGTTTTACTATTATTTTGGCCTCGACCCCCACAACACCTTTATCAATGCATTTTCATCCTACGGATGGCTTGGGGGCGTTTCCTATTTTCTGCTCATCACAAGCACGATTATCATCGGCTTCAAAACCTTGCTGATAAGGTCGCCATGGCAGAATTTTGCGATCGTCGTTTTTTGCCCGCTGCTCACGACAATCCTGCAGGGTGTGCAAATTGATACGGACCATTGGCGGCATTTCTACTGGATGCTGGGAATGATGTGGGGACTGTTTGCCGCTTCGGCAGCGCACGCATCCAAAGCCCTCAAACCCGCCTAATTCCAGGCCAAGCAGCGTTAGCTTGTGATCGATTTCGGTGAACGGCCTGAGACATGGGTAACAGTTTTGAGATGAATGGTCGGAACGGCGGGATTCGAACCCGCGACCCCTAGTCCCCCAGACTAGTACGCTACCGGGCTGCGCTACGCTCCGACTGAGGGGCATTTAGCATCCTCTCATTGAAAGTCAAAGTGCTGATTGCCAGACTGGCAATCACACAGGTCTTTCCGCGAGTATGCCAATTATGTCGCCCCGGCGACCGGTCAGGCTCTGGGCCTGAAATGCCAGCAGAACCGCCCAAACGGCATCCGCCATTATCACGGCAAAGGCGATGCCCATGACGCCGTATTGCGGCGCCAGAATCGCCGCGCCGGCAACCAGCACAAAGACCGCGACAAGGCATGAACCAGCGGTTTTAACCTGGTATCCTGCCAAAGATAACAAATGCTGGTTCATGCCGCTTGCGGCGCGAAACGCCTGGGAAACCATGAATAGTGCGAGCGGCCAGTGGCCCTGCTCATAGGCGGCGCCAAATACGCGCAATGCAAAGCCGCCAAAAAATATCGCACCAATCACGCAGGCGAATATGGCACCCAGGGCCAAAACATTTATGCGCAAAAGAAGTGCGTGCACGTTGCGGGATGTTCCCCGCGCCATGGCGGTTGTCAAATCCGGCAATATGAATTGCTGCGTTGCCTGGGTTATGAAACCCGCCAATGCCGCAAGTCTTATGGCCACACCAACAATAGCGACATCAGCGGGAGCCAAAAAGAAACCTGCAATCAGCGTTACGATATCGGCAAACGAAGCCGCGACGACGCCGACGATTACCAATGCCCCAGCCCGGCTCCGCAGTACGGGTGCCAGATCATGGCGGCCTGACCACTTGAAGCCCGATATGGTGCCTTCCTTGCCGATCAGAATGGCCTGCGCAACAGCCACAATCGTGTTTGCAATGACAAACGCCCATAGCACCTGCAACACGCCAAGCGGCAGCTTTGCAATCCAGCAGGCAATCAGGAAAATCAGCAAAAGGCCAGGGCGATAGAGAAAGTCCGGGATATAGGACAATGTGTAACGGCGGACGGAATTGGCAATCGAGCTGTTGATTCTTATGAGAGCCGAGGCGGGCGCCGACAGGCATCCAAACAGCAGCGCGATTTTGATACCATCGTCAAGCGGCGCCCAAAAATAAACAATAGCCGCGATACCGAACGTAACAAGCGTGATCCACAAGCTGTCGCGCAGGAATGCGGCATGGAACGCCAACAGCAGGTTTTTCCGTCCAAGCGTATAGTATCGCGGCAAACAGGTGATCGCCAATTGGGGATAGCCGCCGGTTATCAGCAGGCTGATGAAGGCCGCCGCACTCATGCCCAGAAATACGATGCCAACCTGCTCCTGGGTCAAGAGACGTGCCAACAGGATTTGGCTGGCCAAACCGATGGCTGCGCCGCCAAATCGTACCCCCACCAAGTTTATAGCCAGTAATACTGTTCGCCAGATTGACATTGCCGTGTTTCGCCATTTCCATAAATCACGGAAACACCGATAAACCAGCAGTCTTTATTTTGTATTGCGAGGCCTAAACACGGGTTGTGGGATCCAGCAATTGCCGGGCATCGCCAAGGTCTCGAAGGGCGGCTTTTAGGGCTTCGGTTTGCGTGTCCGAGAGCTTGTGAACAATGACGGGCGCCTCACCCACCGTGCCGGTTGGGCGCGCAAGGGGGGCGCCGCCGATACGCGGCACAGACTTGGTAATCCGCGGTGCAATTTGGGCTTTGCCAGGTTTTGGCGCGCCGTCCAGATCGGCATCGCGCTTACGTGCAACAATTTCACCGCGGGCAATTCCCGTGACATAAGCGACGCCCTCTTCCCTGAGAATGCGCTGCAGGCCCCTGATGGTGTAGCCTTCACTATAGAGCAGGCTGCGAATGCCTTTGAGCAATTCAATGTCAGCGGGGCGGTAATAGCGCCTGCCGCCTGCCCGCTTCATGGGCTTTATCTGGGAGAAACGGGTTTCCCAAAAGCGCAAAACATGTTGCGGAACATCCAGCTCTTCAGCAGCTTCACTTATTGTCCGGAATGCGTCCGGTGATTTTTCCAAATCCTATCTCCTGCCTGGCGGCACTTGAGAATCAATCATCAGTGCCTGGTTCGAGACCGTTAATCACATTTTTCATAACTTGGCTTGGACGAAACACCATGACGCGGCGTGGCGTAATCGGCACTTCTTCCCCGGTTTTTGGATTTCGGCCAATACGACCCTTCTTGCTTCGAACCATGAATGTACCAAAGGAAGAGAGTTTGACCGACGAACCTTCGACCAAGGCTTCCGAAACCAGCTCCAATACGGATTTTACCATCTCGGCAGATTCGGTTCGTGACAAACCGATATCCCGGTGAACCGCTTCACTTAGATCGGCGCGCGTTAAAGTCTTGCTTGCCATGTTTTTCCCCTTGCAAGAGCAGCCGTAAGTTATGTCGACCAAATGCCTTGGTCAATAGAAAATAATGAAAACTCAAAGGCTTAACGGTTGGCCTAAAACCTAGCGAGAACTGCGCCCCAGGTAAAGCCTCCGCCCATTGCTTCCATCAAAACAAGCTGCCCACGCTTAATCCGGCCATCCCTTACAGCGGCATCAAGGGCCAAAGGAATGGAAGCAGCCGACGTGTTGCCGTGCTTGTCGAGCGTGATCACGATTCTTTCTTCCGAAATGCCCAATTTTCTGGCGGTTCCCTCTAGAATCCGGCGGTTAGCCTGGTGGGGCACAAACCAATCGATATCAGTGGGCTTCAAACCCGCTTTTGCAATCGTACCGGCCATGACGGAGGCAATGTTTGTAACGGCGTGTTTGAAAACTTCTCGGCCTTCCATGCGAAGGTGGCCTACGGTTTTTGTGGTTGAAGGTCCGCCATCGACGTAGAGCTTATCCCCATACCTGCCATCCGAATGAATTTGGCAGCCGATGATGCCGCGGTCCTGATCTGATCCGTTCCCTTCAACGCCGCGCACCACGACGGCACCGGCACCATCGCCAAACAATACGCAGGTCGCACGGTCATTCCAATCGAGAATGCGCGAGAAAGTTTCAGAGCCAATCACCAGCGCACATTGCGACTGGCCAACACGAATAAGGCTATCCGCCACCGTCAGCCCATAAACGAAGCCGGAGCACACGGCTTGGACATCGAACGCTGCACCGCGCACAATACCGAGATCAGCCTGAACTTGAGTGGCGGTGGCCGGAAACGTTCTGTCGGGCGTCGAAGTGGCCACAATGATGAGATCGATAGCGTCGGTGGAAATGCCAGCGTGCGCGAGTGCATTTTTTGCCGCCTGAACCGCGAGGCTTCTTGTGGTTTCCCCTTCGCCTGCGATGTGGCGGGCCCTGATGCCGGTACGTTCAACAATCCACTCGTCGCTTGTGTCTACGATTTTGCTGATATCGGCATTGGTCATGATCCGCTTGGGCAAAGCCGAACCCACACCTTCAATCACCGTTTTCAACATTACCAACTTACTCCGCCACTTGGGCTATTGGATTGCTGATGGCTGCTACTTCGGCCATGTCTTCAGCAATCTTGTTAACCAGTCCGTTTCGCACCATTTCAATGGCCACATCGATGGCGGTTGCAAAGCCCAGCTCATCGGTGCCACCATGGCTCTTAACAACGACACCATTAAGCCCTGCAAAAACGCCACCATTGTGTTTGCGTGGATCCATCCTGTCGCGAAGCGCCTGGAATGCGCCACTGGCAAATAACGCGCCGATTCTTGACATCAGCGTTCGGTTCAAAACGAGCTTGAGAAAGGTTGCCACCTGCTTGGCAGTGCCTTCGGCGGTTTTGAGTGCGATGTTGCCGGTAAAGCCTTCGGTAACCACGACATCTACTGTACCCTTGCCGATATCGTCACCCTCAACAAAGCCCGCATATTCCATTGGCAGTTTCATTTCGCGGAGCAGCTTTGCGGCGTCTCGTACCTGCTCAAGGCCTTTGACCTCCTCGACCCCGATGTTCAAGAGGCCAACCGTCGGGCGGGTGAGGCCAAAAAGGCAGCGCGCCATCGCTTCGCCCATGATTGCAAACTCCACCAATTGTGAAGCGTCGGCACCAATCGTAGCGCCGACATCAAGAACGATGGACTCGCCGCGAAGCGTTGGCCAAATGGCGGCAATCGCGGGGCGCGAAATGCCGGGAAGGGTTTTAAGAATGAAGCGCGACATGGCCATCAGCGCGCCCGTGTTGCCCGCCGATACGGCCGCGTGGGCTTCGCCAGTAGCCACGGCATTGATGGTTTGCCACATGCCGCTTTTGCCCCGGCCATGGCGCAGCGCCTGGCTGGGCTTTTCATCCATGCCAATCGCGACATCGGAATGCCTAATTTCGGCCCGCGCTTTAAGCCGTGGATATTTGTCCAGCAGAGGGCTGATCACCGCCTGGTCGCCAAAAAGCAGGAACCTGAATGTGGGGTGGCGGATGGCGGCAAGCTCAGCGCCGGGTATGACGACATTGGGGCCAGAATCTCCCCCCATTGCGTCCAGCGCTATTATCAAATCAGTTCCCATTGGAATCGCGAAAATAAAGGCAATCTCAGGGGATACAACTCTTATTATTTCAGGCTTCTGAGGGAGGCTTCAACTTGGACAATGCCGTAAAGGGCGAGACTTTTTCCGGTGCAGCGTCAGTTTCGTCATTTGGTCCTGCGAACACCTCGCCAGGCTTTCGCGGATAGGGATCAATCTTCAAGTGCCAGGGATTCCGCTGCTGATCTCGCCCAGATCGACAATGCCCTGTTCGATGACATCGGCGTCTTCGTCGTTTTCCGGTGTGGTTTCGCGCAGCGCCAGAAAGAAACGCTCAATTTCAAATTTCAACTTGGTACGAAAGGGCTCAAGGCTGATGACCGAAAGTTGCTCGAGTTCGGCTTCAATGGTTCCTGTAATCTTCAAGCCGCCGCCGCGCCAGGGTGCTGATTTCAAGAAGGCATTCACGGAAAACAGGTTTTGCACGCCCAATCGTTTTGCCAATGCAACCAGCTCTTTCTCATCGGCTGATATGCGGTCGTGACTGCCGAGGTTTGGCACACGGTTAACCTGCAAGGGCCTGGAAAACTCGTTTACGGGCTGTTTCATGGGAACTTCAACTCACTTCGCAGAATGCTTTGTGTAGGCAACGACGCCAGCATATCTACCGCAGTTTGCACGTAGGCAGCCATCACTTTTGGAAAATCACTGGACACTGCTTCGGCATAAACATTGCGGGCCAAGGCATCTTCCAGTTCGGTGGCCCCTGCTTTGATCGCCTTATCGTAAGCCAATATCCGACCGTAATAGGACTCGGCAATTTTGCGAACTTTCTTGCCCACGGTTACATCGCTCACGCCAAGCTCGCGCAGCGTGCCATCCATGTCGTTGAAAAATTCATCCGTAAGATTTTGGCGCAGTTCTTCGACGCCTTCATTTTTTAACCGCTCAAGCACCAAAAAGAGATGCAGCACAAGCATTTCCAAACGGCCTTCTATTGTATCAGCAACGCCCATGGTTTCATAAAACTTATGCTGCCGCGCGGCAGCCACAATTGCTGCGTAAAGCGGTTTTTGCGGGGTTTCCCGGGTCTTGAATAACCGATTTAAGATCATGGACTTGCCGTTAAAGCCCGGGTCGGGCAAAAGACTATTACGTTGTTAAATTGCATGGTTGGAATCAGTTCATTGCCTATGGTTACAAAATCTACTTCGTTGTCCTCTATGTGGCTGGTTGCAACGCTCTTCGCAACGGGGATTTCCGCCTGTTCGCCTTCCATCAGCCATCATGGTTATATCGCAAGGCCCGGTGCTTTTGGGCAGATTTCCGAGGGCATGTCCAAGACAGAAGTGGAGGGCATCTTGGGTTCGCCTTCGACAACGGCAAGCGTGAATTTTCAGGGCGACAGCAGCTATTACATAACGAGTGTAACCGAAAGCCGCTCATTCCTCACACCGCGAGAAACCAGCCGGGAGGTTATTGCTGTCCGTTTCGACAAGAATGACCAGGTGACCAGCTTTGCCCAATATGGCCTGGAAGATGGCCGCATCATTAATATCAATTCGCGCCAAACACCGGTTGTGGGCAATGATCTTGGCGTATTGCAGGATATTTTCCGCGGCCTGCTCAACGCCAAACCCAGTATCTAGTTCGACAGGCGTTTAATGGCTTGTTCCTGCATGTTGCCGGGCAGCATTTGCACGAGTTCAATACAATTCCCGTCGGGGTCTTCGAACCAGACATATGCTGTTGCCGTCAGGGCTGACCTGCGGCTCATCAGAGAATTTCACGCCGAAATTGCGGAGCGCTGAGACAGCTTTTTCCATGCATTCGACTTGCAGGCAGACATGGTCGATGGCGATGCGTCGCGGTCCGGTGCGCGGTCACCACTACCACTGGGGAAGAGTTCAATGGATTGCGTGTCAGAGATGCGCAGGCACACAAGCCAAGGATCACCATTTTCCTCATGCAATCGCAACATTTCCCTGAAACCAAGTGTATCGCGGTAAAAGGCAAGCGAGCGATCAAGATCCGAAACCCTCAGCGCCAGATGGGCTATGGATTTTATGCCTGGGACTGTCATGGGCTGGCTGCTCCGGTTTCGAATCGCCGAAAAGATATAAGGCCCGCGCTGGGTTCCCGGGAGGTCCTAGTCGTAGGCAGTGGGCAGGCCTTCCGTTGCTGTAAGATTTTGTTAACCACGCTGAAGGCATGGTGGGGGCGCGCTTCAAAGTTGGCCAAAACTGGAACAACTTTAGCGACAAAAGCATTATACTGTATCCACGCTCCTAGAAATTGAGTTTGGGATGGATTGGTAATTGCCGATAATGTTATGCCTTAGTTGACCTACCAATTGGAGGACAAATCATGTTCAGATTTTTCCCGTCCAGCTTTTTGGCAATTGCTTTGTTTGTTACACCCGCCTTCGCGAAAGAGTGTTCAGCGGTTTTTGTGCCGACGGAAACCACTGGCCTTGTCACCCGCATGAGCCTGTTCAATTTTGGCGACCATTGGGAACTGCAGTTTGATACGCCGTCCCAGCTTCCCCTATTGGATATCAAGATGGGCCTTGATGGGGTGGAGAAGAAGATATTCATTTCCGGCGGGCTTGACGATCTGCTGTTCAATGTATCATCGACCGGGAAATCACTGGATGTTTCCAAACAGCTGCTCAGGGCCATCGCGAAAAGCAAGGAGCTGACAATCCAAGGCCGCAGCCAGGGCAAACCGGAGAACGCATTGTTCAATCTGGAAAATATAACGGAAGAAGTAAAACGGCTGACAGCGGGATGTAAATAGGCTGGTGCTGGCGGATGGACTGAATTGTGTGGCTGAGGGCGGCTTGAGACACACCAATTTTTCTCGCTGCCCGTTGCCCGCGTGAAGCTTTTTTCGCGCGCGACTGCGAGAAAGGCTACAACATCGCTATAATTGTTTATCGTCATTCATGAACTCTGTTCATAAGTCTATACAGATATTTATGGCTTATCACTAGGCGATGTGACGTTTCGCTGGTATTTCTTTCGTCATTCACAAATCAGTTTTTCAGTAATTTATAGGAAGCCGGTTTGGAGGATCGGTGATGTCGACACGAATGGAGCAAAGGGATTGGCAGATTGCGCTGGAGGTTTTCCGGGCAAGCTTGCCGCGGCGCGGCGAGAGGGGCCGCAATGATCGTCTGTTTTTGGAGGCCCTGCATTATTTCACCGTTCACAACGTGACATGGCGGGCCTTGCCCGAGCGTTTCGGCAACTGGAACAGCGTGTGGAAAAGGTTCTCACGCCTGAGCCAGTCAGGCGTCTTCGAGATGTTCTTCGACACGCTGGCATCCTTGAGCAAATCGGCCCATCTCGTGCAGATGTTCTATTCCACCGTGGTTCGCGCCCATGTCTCGGCGGCGGGCGCAAAAGGGAGCAGGAAACCCAGGCGCTCAGTCGTTCGCGTGGCGGCTTCTCGACCAAAATCCATCTGAAGACAGATAATGATGGCTACTTCCTTGCCTTCGATCTCACTGGCGGAGAGAAAGACGATGCGCCGCAATTCGAGATACTCGCTGCTCTCGGCCCCGACATTGAGCCGCGTGCCGCACTCGGCGACAAGGGCTACGACAGCAAAGCCATCCGGGAAATCTGCCTCTCACGCGGCATTGTGCCCGTCATTCCCTACCAGTCGACATCAAAACCGAAATACTCCCCAAATCCTCTACACACCCCCACATCAACAATCCACCAAACTCAACCTCAACCACCACTACCTCAAAAACCCTAAACCACCTCTCCTCTCACTCTCACTACAACCTCCCTCAATCTGAGGGATAATAGACTTGCAGATGACCATCTCAACAAACTCTGCCCATCACTTGCGCGGCATCTTCCTGGTGCTGGCAGCGGTGTTTGTGTTTGCCAGCATGGATACAACAAGCAAATTCCTCGTCACCCGCTATGCCGTTCCATTGGTCATGGCAGCGCGCTATTTGGTGAACTTGATTTTGGTCGTGGCGGTTTTTGCCCCCAGTAATGGCCGCGCACTTTTCTCAATCAATCGCAAGGGACTGGTGTGGCTCAGGGCATTCTCATTGGCTTTTGCGTCGCTGTTTGCCGGACTCGCCCTGAAAGCCATGCCGGTGGCTGAAACAGTTGCAATCATTTATCTCGCTCCCTTTGGCGTCCTGCTGCTTTCCGGACCGATGCTGGGTGAAAAGGTCAGGGTTGGAGGCTGGCTCGCCACAGCACTGGGCTTTATTGGTCTTCTTTTCATTGTGCGGCCCGGTGGCGGACTCTCTCTCACCGGCATCACGTTCGCCCTGCTCTGCGCTGCGGTCACAGTGATTTACCATTCACTGTCGCGACTTCTTGCCAAGACCGAAACGACAGCGGCCCTGCTCTTCTACACTGCACTGGCAGGCGCCATTTTCTTCTGCGCCATGGTGCCTTGGAACTGGCAGATGCCAACACCGAATACGCGCGATGTTGTGCTTTTTTTAGCGTTGGGTGCATTTTCTCTGCTCGGCCACTTCCTGTTCACTGCGGCTTATCGTGAAGCACCAGCGTCGTTGCTCACGCCCGTCAATTATATGCATCTCGCATGGGCGGCACTGTTGGGCTGGCTTGTGTTCGATCACATTCCAGATGTTCTGAGCATGATCGGCATTGCGCTTGTTGCCACCGCGGGCGCTGGCAATGCCTTATGGAACCATTTTTCGAAATCATCAGCAGCCGCTATCGAACCAGAGGAGGTTTAACCATGCAAAAGCGTTTACTCGGAACCAGCGGACTTGAAGTTTCAGCCATAGGACTTGGCTGCATGGGCATGTCATCGGGCTTTGGTCCGCCCGCCGATAAAGCCGAAATGATCGCCGTCATCCGCAAGGCCGTTGAGATGGGTTACAGCTTTTTCGACACGGCTGAAGTTTATGGTGCCTACGCCAATGAAAATCTGGTGGGCGAAGCCCTGCAACCCTTTAAGGGCAAAGTGGTGATTGCCACCAAGTTCGGCTTTGAACCAGATCCAGCCCAAGGTGGCGCATGGATGAAACTGAACAGCACGCCACAGCACATTCGCGATGTGGTGGAAGGTTCGCTGAAGCGGCTGCGCGTCGATGCCATCGACCTGCTCTATCAACACCGGGTGGACCCAAATGTGCCGATCGAGGATGTGGCCGGCACTGTTAAAGACCTCATTGCCGCAGGCAAGGTGAAGCATTTCGGACTGTCGGAAGCGAGTGCTGAAACCATCCGTCGTGCCCATGCGGTGCAGCCTGTGGCGGCGCTGCAAAGCGAGTATTCCCTCTGGTTCCGCGACCTCGAGGCCGAAATTATTCCCCTACTTGAAAAACTAGGCATCGGTCTCGTGCCCTTTGCGCCACTGGGCAAAGGCTTCCTGACGGGAACCGTGCAACCCGACACAAAGTTTGAAGAAGGCGATTTCCGCAACCGTTCTCCTAGGTTTGCCGCCGAAGCACGCGCCGCCAATCAAGCTATTGCGGATTTCGTTGTCGCTATGGCAGCGAGCAAAGGTGTCACACCTGCCCAGCTGGCGCTCGCTTGGCTACTCGCCCAAAAGCCATGGATTGCGCCAATACCGGGCACACGCAGCATCACGCGCTTGCAGGAAAACCTCGGCGCAACACAAGTCATGTTAAGTGCAGCCGACCTCGCACATATCCGCAAAACCATGGAAACGCATACCGTGACGGGTGACCGTTATCCTGCGGAGTTCAAGAAAATGGCTGGGCGGTAGCAATTTCGGTTGAAATCCCCCTAGGCACATGGCAGTCATTTGTATTGACAAATGACTGCACAATTGTTATATATCCTCATGAACCGCTCAATTGCCGGATTTGATCGGGATGACGGCAATGAAGCGAAATGTCAGAAGCACGGCGTTTCGATTGCAGAGATTGTACTTGCTTTAAACAATCCCTCAATCGTTGCGCCTGATCTCAAGCATTCGATTGCTGAACAACGCTTCATCGCAATTGAGAGAAACCAAGTCGGCCGCCCCATGTTTATTGCATTTACATTTCGCGAGCTTGACGGAGAAATTTTTATCAGACCCGTGAGCGCAAGATACATGCATAAAGAGGAGATTGAGAGATATGAAAAAAGTACCCATAATGACGACTGATGCTGAAGCCGAGGCTTTTCTTGAGCAGGATTTGTCTGATCTTGATTTCTCGCAGTTCAAACCCGTGCATTTCGAATTCCAGGCCAAAACCGAACGCGTGAACATGCGCCTGCCCGCGGATTTGTTGAAGGCAGTGCACAGCCAAGGCTAAGGCCGAGGGTATGCCGTATCAGAAGTATCATTAGAGCGACGTTGGAGAAGGCAGTGAGTGGGAGAAAATAGCAAGCTGGTAAGAGATGTTGAAGATTGAACTCTACGCCTTCTTGGTACGCTCTTGGTTAAGTTAAAAAGGCCGGAGAGATTTCATCTTCGTTACCTTTTCAGCCCGCCAATCATCGCCCCAGCCATAGGCTTCGGCGACCGCTTCATCGAGAGTCTTGTGGGCATTGTCCAGCCATGCCGGGCGGGCGTTGTAGAGTTTGGTGAGGGTGCGTTTTTTCAGTTCGATGGCGGCAGCTTCGGATACTGGCAAAATGCGATCGGGATAACCTGCAATAACTTCCGGTACACGCTTTACAAGATCAGCAGGGTTCAACCAGCTTACGCGCAGCTCATTCAACGTTCAGCTGCGGCAGCTATTTTCTGCGCGCGCGGATCAGCCGCATAGATCGCAGCAGGAATGTTCGGCGTAAGGCCTTCGGGGAATGGGAAGGTTTCGAAGGTTGTGGACGGCGTGTAGCGCGGATCATTGCCAACACCCAGAAATGTACCCATGCGCAATGACCAAAGTTCGTGGAATGTGGAATGTAGAATGCCAAATGTTGTGTCGTCGTCACGAGCTATGGCATTTGTAGCATCACTCGGACGAATTTTAATTGACTGCCAAGAGAAGAGGCGATATTTGGAAACTCTTGGCGTGACGATCATGCGTTGCAGCGGCGCGAGAGAATTTCGCAAATTGGAACGCTGCGCCCAAACTGGCACACTTCTCTTTACGTTGTGTGTCACGCACTCCATCCCGATACGGTTTTGCAGGGTAAGTGCATGTCGGAATGGCTCTTCGAAAAGTGAAGCTGCTTCTGTGGAATCATATCCAAAAAAATCAATGACCCAAGTATCTTGGGAACGATCAGTAATATCCTTGCCACCTACATATGGCATCAAAACAGCCGAGTTAGGCAAGTTGTTTACATTCAGGGGTTTCAACAACATTCGCGTGCCGTTTCACCCAAAACGTCCAGTGGCCCGTATTTTCTAAATCCCTCAAAGCATACACTCTGATTTTGCAACAGCGTTCGCGCCACTGTAAGGTCGAAGCCATCTTGATTAGCTGTGAGATCAGCAAAGACTTGTAAAACGGACTTTCCGTCAAGTTTTGCTGCGTTTCCACTTGCGCCTTCAAAACAGACCATTGAAACTCTGACCGCAGCGCCATCCACGGTCCAGTCTTCGTCACTCCAAGCTTCAAATATGCGTCCACCACTTATGACAGTTTTCAAGACTTCGCGGTTGACTCCCCCGCGAATGGAGTTGGTGGACACCAATCCAGCGCGGGTTAGATTGCCAGACACTATTTGTTGCCATGCTTTTGCAAACCAATAGGTAACCAGATCAGCAGCGCCTGGCACCACATCTTTCCAAGCTACTCTGAGTTGTTCAGAATAACTTTCGCCCAGTTCCATTAGAAACTTACTAGAACCAAGAAACGGTGGATTACCCACCACCACATCGGCCTTCGGCCACTCTGCTCTTGTGCCATCAGCATTCAAAACTGCATCACGATTTTCAATCGTATCGAGAGTACGCAAAATCGGATTGCGCGCTGCATCAAAACCGTTGCGGCGCATCCATTGGATCTCGCCAATCCACACGGAAACCCGCGCCAGCTCTGCCGCGTAGGCATTCAGTTCAATGCCCAGCACCGCTTCAGGCCCAATGCTGGGAAGCCTCGCGGCAGGCCCAAGGCTTCAGCATCAAGGTTGACGCGGTGTTCGATGTTTTTGAGTTCGAGCAGCGAGATATACAAGAAAGTTGCCTGAACCACAGGCCGGATCAAGAACGCGAAAAGCCTTCAGTTTTTCGAGAAAGTCCTTGTGCAAGGTTTCCGCCGCGTTCATGGCCTTCGTGCTTGCGGCAAGTTCCTTGCCCTTCAACAATTTGTCTTTCGTGGCCTTGGGTGCATTGTCGAGCAGTTCAACAATCCTGGCTTTGACCTCGGCCCATTCGCGCCAGCAACGGCTCCACAATTACCGGGTTCACGATCATCATGATCTTTTCACGGTCGGTATAATGTGCGCCAAGCTGGCTGCGCTTGTCGGGGTCCAGCCCCCGTTCGAACAGCGTTCCCAAATATCGATGGGTCCACATCCGACCAGTCGAGTTTCGCAGCTTTCAGCAGGTCTTCAATATCCGGTTTCAACAGTGGAAAAGCTTCATCACTGTCAAACAAGCCGCCGTTGAACCAATCGACTTTTTCAAATCCGACCATGCCGCCAGCTTTCATGGCCCCGAACAGCGTGCGGGCATGTGCTTCAAAGTCGGCGGGTTTCAAATCGCAATGCTTGAGCATGCGCTCAAACATTTTGTTGGGCAGAAGTTCAACGTCTTCCGCGAACATGCAGAACACCAACCGATTGACAAAGTGGGCCACGGCTTCTGCGTCATGGCCCCGTTCACGCAGGCGCTGCGCGATGGTGGCAAATTGCTCCGCCGCCTCTTCCGTTAGAAGTTGCCGCGTCTTTTCCGGCTTTAAGCGCTCAGGATCGGTGAAGCAGTGCCGCAACTTATCCCGGTTCGCTGCATCTGTCAGGTCTTCAAGCTTGATCACATGGGTTTTGTGAACCGTGTTGGTCCAGTTGGTATGAATACGGATTTGATCCATATCCGAGACAATCAGCAGCGGCGGATTGTCGAGCGCGAGAGCATATTGCTGGAGCTGGGACAGGGCCGCATCAAGATCTTTGCGCTTGCCTTTATACTCCCAACCGAAAGCAATTCTTCCTGCCACACATCGGCCCAGCCTTCGCCGCCGGAGGATTTGCTCGCGCCCTTTTCAAAGGTGAACCATGCGCCCTTGGGGTCTGCGGTGATAGGGTCAACCACGTCCGATGAGCAAGCAAAGATCATTGAAATGCGATTGCGACGCCGAACGCTCTTTGAGTTCCACGGCCTTCCATTTGGTGATGAACTCTTGGGGCGTCATCGCGGTTCAGATTTCTCTCTGCACTTGATTCTCATGAAATAGGTTAGCAGCGATTGCCAATGGAAAAAGGGCCGGGAACAAAATTCCCAGCCCTTCATTTTGATGTTTTGATGTGACTTAATGTCCGGCCAACACCGCCAACAGCAGCAGGGCCACGATGTTGGTGATCTTGATCATGGGGTTTACGGCGGGGCCTGCGGTATCCTTGTAGGGGTCGCCTACGGTGTCGCCGGTGACGCTTGCCTTGTGGGCTTCGGAGCCCTTCAGGTGCTTGACACCCTTGCTGTCCACGAAACCGTCTTCAAAGCTCTTTTTGGCGTTGTCCCAGGCGCCGCCACCGGCGGTCATGGAGATGGCCACGAACAGGCCGGTGACGATCACGCCCATGAGCATGGCGCCGAGGGCGGCAAAGCCCTCTGCCTTGCCGGCGATCCAGGTGATGACGGTGAAGATCACGATGGGTGACAGCACGGGCAGCATGGAGGGGATGATCATTTCCTTGATGGCGGCCTTGGTGAGCAGGTCAACGGCGCGGGCATAGTCGGGCTTCTCCGTGCCTTTCATGATGCCGGGGCGTTCCTTGAACTGGCGGCGCACTTCAACCACAACCGATTGCGCGGCGCGGCCAACGGCGGTCATCGACATGCCGCCGAAGAGGTAAGGCAGCAAGCCACCAAAGATCAGGCCCACAACCACGTAGGGGTTGGAGAGATCGAAGGAAACATTGACGCCTTCAAAGAAGCTGCCGGGCGCCGCGTTGGCGGCGAAGAACTTCAAGTCCTGCGTGTAGGCTGCAAACAGCACGAGCGCGCCGAGGCCGGCAGACCCAATGGCATAGCCCTTGGTTACGGCCTTGGTGGTGTTGCCCACGGCATCAAGTGCGTCGGTGTTTTGGCGCACTTCTTTTGGCAGCCCTGCCATTTCAGCGATGCCACCGGCGTTGTCCGTCACCGGGCCGAAGGCGTCGAGTGCCACCACCATGCCGGCGAGCGCCAGCATCGTTGTCACCGCAACGGCAATGCCGAAGAGGCCTGCGAGGTTGAAGGTGACGATGATGCCAGCGATGATGATGAGGGCTGGAACGGCGGTTGCTTCCATGGAAACGGCAAGGCCCTGGATCACGTTGGTGCCGTGGCCGGTGATGGAGGCTTCAGCGATGGAGTTCACCGGGCGCTTACCCGTTGCGGTGTAATACTCGGTGATCCAGATGATGAGGCCGGTGATGACGAGGCCTGCAACGCCACACCAGAACAACTTCATCGGCGTAAAGCCGCCGAGGTCAACGGACATGTCGCCAAATATGTACGCAATCACCGGGTACAGCGCGGCCAGCGAGAACACGCCCGTTGCGATGATGCCCTTGTAGAGAGCGCCCATGATGTTGTTGTTGGAGCCGAGCTTTACGAAGTAGGAACCGATGATCGAGGTAATGACGCAGGCGCCGCCGATAGCGAGCGGCAAAACCATGCCCGCAAGCTTCATGGCATCTGGCAGAACGATGGCTGCGAGAACCATGGTGGCCACTGTTGTCACCACATAGGTTTCGAACAAGTCAGCGGCCATGCCGGCGCAATCGCCCACGTTGTCGCCCACGTTGTCAGCAATCGTGGCGGGGTTGCGTGGATCATCTTCGGGAATGCCGGCTTCAACCTTGCCAACCATGTCGCCGCCAACGTCCGCACCTTTGGTGAAGATGCCGCCGCCGAGACGGGCGAAAATGGAGATGAGCGAAGCGCCGAATGAGAGGGCAACGAGTGAGTCAATTACCGTACGGCTGGTTGGCTCCATGCCGAGCGAGCCTGTCAGGAAGCCGAAGTAAAGGGTTACACCGAGGAGACCGAGCCCAGCCACGAGCAAGCCCGTTACCGCGCCTGATTTGAAGGCGAGGTCCAAGCCGCCGGCGAGCGATTTCGTTGCGGCCTGTGCCACGCGCACGTTGGCGCGCACGGACACGTTCATGCCAATGAAGCCTGCTGCACCTGAGAGCACGGCGCCAATGAGGAAGCCGATGGCCGAGTAGCCACCCAGCAAAATCCAGGCAAGAACGAAAATCGCAGCGCCGACCATGGCGATGGTTTGATATTGACGCTTGAGATAGGCCGAGGCGCCTTCGCGCACGAGGCCGGAAATTTCCTGCATGCGGGCCGAGCCAGCATCAGCGGCCAAAAGGCCTTTTGTCGTGATAATCCCGTAAACGATGGACAGCGCGCCCGCGAGCACGATCAGCCAGAGAGTGGAGGTCATGAATGAAGCCTTCTTGGTTTGTGTTGCCCCAGGCCATTTCCAAAGACGCGAATCCACGCCTCCGGCCCCTGCCCCGGAATGATGGGTGGGATATGCCAAATTGGGCCACAAGAAGCAATGGTTAGTATTGTGGGAAAACCCGTCTTTGGTATGATGTCCGTACCCATAAAATTGAGGGAAAATACGCATATGATTGAACGCCGAGCTGAATGCAGATGCGGGCAACTTTGGGTGGTTTGTGTTGGCGCACCCGTGCGGGTTTCGATTTGCCATTGCCTCGCGTGCCAGCGGCGGACGGGAAGTGTTTTTGGCGAACAGGCGCGCTTCACCAAGGAAAATATCAAGGAGATGGCTGGGCGCTCGACGGTCTATGCAAGAACGGGCGATGAAGGCAGCGTGATCAGCTATCGCTTTTGCCCCACGTGTGGATCCACCGTTTATTATACGATCGATACTGATCCCGATCTTGTTGCCATTCCCGTCGGTGCCTTTGCCGATCCAGCTTTTCCAGCTCCCATCCGCTCGGTTTATGAATCGCGAAAGCATGGCTGGGTGGTGGTGCCGCCAGACGCCGAACATTTCGATTGAGTCACGTGCTAGGCGGTTTTGGGTCGTTTCGCGACCAGCCAGCCAAGCAGCATCAATGTGAGGAGTGCGGCGGGGAACATGGCGAATGCCACGGCGCTCCAACCCAGGCCATCCAGCACTTTGCCCGAACTGAAAGACGCCACAACCATCAGCGCCGAAATGCCGAAGTCATTCGCGGCTTGTACTTTGCCGCGTTCGGCAGGCATGTAGGTAGCCGTCAGCATGGTTGTTCCGCCAATGAAGCCGAAATTCCAACCGAAGCCGAGGAGAATGAGTGAAACCGCAAAATTTCCAAACTTGATATCGAGTATGCCAACCACACCTGCGGCAAACAACAGAACCATGCCAATGGCAATGACCCGCTCCACGCCCCAGGCCTTGATCAGGTGGCCGGTGAAAAAACTGGGCACGAACATTGCCAGCACATGCCATTGCAGAACCCACGAAGCGTCAAATTTGTTGAAGCCGCAGCCAATCATTGCAACGGGGGCCGCCGTCATCATGAAGTTCATCATGGCGTAGGAGATAATTGCAGTGGCCATTGCAACGATCAGCCGAGGCTGGCGCAGCAATTCGCTCCAGGGCCGGCGCTCACCACTGATTTCTTCCGCCGTTGGTTTGGGCAGGTTCAATAATAGCAAAACAAAAACTGCAATGAAGGCGATAAGCGCCGAGGCAAGATAGGAACCCGCGAAAGTGAAGGGCGCAAACAGGTCTGCTGTGCCGCTGGAAATCAAAGTGCCGGCAACCGCAGCGACAACACCTCCGGCCAGAACCCAGGAAATCGCAATGGGTTTCAGATCGGCAGTGGCTCCTTCCACAGCCGCAAAGCGATAGAAACCGCTCGTGGCCTGGAACATGCCTTGCAAGGCGGTGGCCACGCAAAACCAAACAAAGCTCTGGGCGTAAATGGCGTAAACAGCCAGTCCTGCGCCCAGCATGCAGGCAACAGCGCCAAACACAAATACAGGCACACGGCCCAAGCGCTGCATCATAAGGGATGCCGGTATGGTGGTTATCGCTGATCCCAAAACGAATGTGGTGACGGGCGTTGTGGCCCAGCCAGGGCTTGGTGCCAGCATGAGGCCCACCAATCCCGCGGTGGCAAAAACAATGATGACACAACAGGAGTAAAGCGCCTGCGAAATCGCCAGCAGCAGAATGTTGCGCCTGGCCAAAGCCATCTCGGTCACGCGGCGAACTCTTGCGGGCGGCGATTGCGCGCCAAGGTGTTCAACACACCATTGATCAGGCGTGGCTCCTCTTCGCCAAAGAAGGCTCCCGCCACATCAAGGTATTCGCTGATGGACACGCGCGTTGGCACATTTTCCAGGAACATGATTTCATAGGCTGCCGCGCGCAGGATAGCGCGTACAGTTGCGTCGAGGCGATGCAGGGGCCAGGCCTTGTCAAGAATGCCATCAACCACGGGATCGATGGCTGCCTGTTCGCGCACGGTGCCATCGACGACGAGCTTCAAGAACTTGTAGTCGGCTTCACCGCACTGGCCATCATCAAAGTTTTCACCCATGACGCGGGAAGAAAATTGCGCCAATGTTTCGCCGACGTCTGTTCCGGCGATATCCATCTGATAAAGCGCCTGCACCGCGCCCAAGCGGGCGGCTGATTTAGTCACGGGTTTGCTGCGCTTGGTGGTCATTGAGTGACTTTACTTTCCATCAAGCGCTTGAAACGGATCATGGCAAGTGCTGCTTCAGCCGCACAGCCGCCCTTGTCCATTTCGGAAACCCTGGCGCGGGCCCAAGCCTGTTTTTCATTTTCGCAAGTCAAGATGCCATTGCCGATGCACAGGCCTTCAAGTGTCAACGACATGATGCCACTGGCGCTTTCGTTGGACACAATTTCATAATGTGTCGTCTCGCCGCGCAGCACGCAGCCCAAAACGACATACCCATCATAGGCGTTTGATACTTCGGCGAGCGCCACGGCACCCGGCAATTCCAGTGCACCAGGGACGGCGATGCGTTCCCACGTGGCCCCTGCCCGCTCAATTGCTGAAATGGCGCCTGCGCAAAGCTCATCGCACATGGCTTCGTAGAAGCGCGCTTCCAGAATGAGGATGTGGGCCTTTATTTTATCGGCGGCGGCGGTTTTCTTTTCGACCTTCATGGCTTCTCAAACTCGGCAAGACGCGCCACGTAGCGCGCCAGCATGTCTATTTCAATATTTACGGCGTCGCCTGCTTTTGCGGTTCCCCATGTGGTGACGCTTTGCGTGTGGGGGATGATGTTAACACCAAATTTGCTCCCCTGCACTTCGTTCACCGTCAGTGATGTTCCATCAAGTGTAACTGAGCCCTTATGGGCGACGAAACGGGCGATATCATCTGGTGCTTCGAAGATGAACCGCTGGGAGTCGCCTTCAGGTGTGATGGACACTATCTTGCCCCGGCCATCAACATGGCCGGAAACAATGTGGCCACCTAGTTCGTCACCAACGCGCAGCGCGCGCTCAAGATTGATCCGTGTACCGATTTTCCAGTCGCTCAGCGTTGTTATGGACAATGTTTCGGCTGAGGCTTCAACAATGAAGGTTCCCCGGCCATCCTGCAGACGAGCCATTTCGACTGCGGTGAGGCAACAGCCTGAACAGGCGATGGAAGCGCCAACAGCGATGCTTTCCGGCGCATAGGCCGTGGCAATGGTAAAACGCGTGTCGCCCCGCCTTTCAACGTCAACAACTTCGCCAATATCTGTAACAATTCCGGTGAACATAGGTCTTATGCCGTACTTTCAGTAAAGAGCCCTCATCCGCCCTTCGGCCACCTTCTCCCATTCTACAAACGGGCGAAGGCGATGCATTTAGCGCCTTCGCCCGTGCCTCGGCATGGGAGAAGGTGGCCAACGGCCTGATGAGGGCAACTTCAAAATCTAGCGCCGTTCATAGACAGTCAGGGTGTCGCTTCCAAGCATTTCCTTTGCGCTATGCTTAAAGCGGGCGTCGAGCTGCGAAAGCGGCATATCAGCGATTGCATCCGTTCCCTGCGGGCCGATAATTTTCGGGCTTTGGAAGAGCTGGATTTCATCGATCAGATCAGCTTCGAGAAAACTGTGGGCGACGTGGGAACCGCCTTCCACCAGCAGCCGGTTAATGCCGCGTTCGGCCAGGCGTTCCATCGCATCGGTAAAATCCACCCAGCCGCGCTGGGTTTGCCTGCAATCGATAACGGTGATGCCCGCACTGACATGGCCTTTGCGGGTGGATAATATCCATACCGGCAGTTGTTCTGCGGTTTTGACGAGCTTGGCTTTGGACGGGATTGAAAGGCGTGTATCCGCGACAATCCTGATTGGTGAGCGCCGTTCCATTCCGGGCAGCCGGCAGGTTAAATCCGGGTCGTCAATCAGCACGGTGCTGAGCCCCACCAGAATGGCATCGGACTGGGCCCGCAAGAGATGGACGCGGGATTTGGTTTCAGGCCCGGTAATCGTGGTTCTCTCGCCGTGGCGCGCTGGCGATTTTCCCGTCGGCGGAAATGCCAACCTTTAGAGTGACATAGGGGCGTTTCTTCGCTATCCGGGTGAGGAATCCAGCAAGGGTTTCACGGGCTTCTTCCATACATAATCCGGTCTCAGCCTTGATTCCTGCTGCGACAAGTTTGGCATGGCCCGCGCCTGCCGTGCGGGGATCTGGGTCTTCCAGGGCCGTTACAACACGGGATATGCCCGCTTCAATCAGCGCTTCCGAGCAGGGTCCGGTGCGGCCATGATGAGCGCAGGGTTCGAGAGTGATGTAAGCAGTTGCGCCACGCGCGTTTTGACCCGCCATTTTCAAGGCTTCGGTTTCGGCGTGGGGCCTGCCACCGGGTTGCGTCCAGCCAATGCCAAACACCACATCACCTTTGACAATTACGCAGCCAACGGGGGGATTTTCAGCCGTGGTGCCAAGAGCGCGGCGACCGAGGCGCAGGGCATATTCCATCCAGCGGTAATCGGCGTTCAACCGCCCTCGCCTTCGCTATCGTCGGTGCCGAGTTTGCCGATCAGTTCTTCAAAGTCCTTGGCTTCGCGGAAGTTTTTGTAAACGGACGCAAAACGCACATAGGCCACATCATCCAAGGCTTTCAGCGCGTCCATGATCAGCTTGCCGACATGTTCAGACTTGATTTCGCTTTCGCCGAGGCTTTCGAGCTGGCGAACAATGCCGGACACCATGCGCTCAATGCGCTCCGGCTCAACCGGGCGCTTGCGCAAGGAAACTTGCACCGAACGCATGAGCTTGTCGCGGTCGAAGGGAACCCGCCTGCCCGATTTTTTCACCACCATAAGCTCGCGCAATTGCACGCGCTCAAAAGTTGTAAACCTGCCCCCGCAATCCGGGCAAAGACGCCGGCGCCGGATCGCTGCTCCATCTTCACTGGAGCGCGAGTCCTTCACCTGGGTTTCCTCGTTACTGCAAAAGGGGCAGCGCATGTCTCACTTTCACGAATAGATCGGGAAGCGCTTGGTGAGAGCCAGAACCTTTTTCTTCACCGCCGCCTCAACCTTAGCATTGCCCTCTTCACCATTTTTCGCAAGGCCATCAAGAACTTCGATGATGAGGCTGCCCACCTCCTTGAATTCGCCCACGCCAAAGCCGCGGGTGGTTCCAGCGGGTGTGCCAAGGCGGATGCCGGAGGTGATGGTGAAGGGCGCAGGGTCGAACGGAATGCCGTTCTTGTTGCAGGTAATATAAGCGCGGCCAAGCGCTGCTTCCGAGGCCTTGCCAGTGAGGCCTTTCTTGCGAAGGTCAACCAGCATGAGATGCGTGTCGGTGCCGCCGGACACGATATCGCAGCCGCCATCCATCATGGCTTGCGCCAAGGCTTTGGCATTGGCCACGACTTGTGCAGCATATTTTTTGAAGGCGGGGCGCAAAGCTTCACCAAAGGCCACTGCCTTGGCGGCAATCACATGCTCCAATGGACCGCCTTGCAGGCCGGGGAACACGGCAGAATTGATTTTTTTGCCAATGGCTTCATCATTTGAAAGAATCAAACCGCCGCGCGGGCCACGAAGAGTTTTATGAGTTGTCGTTGTTACGACATGCGCGTGCTCAAGGGGATTTGGATGTTGGCCGCCAGCCACGAGGCCAGCAATGTGGGCCATGTCCACCATGAAGATCGCGCCAACGCTATCAGCGATCTGGCGGAAGCGGGCAAAATCCAGCGTACGCGGGTAAGCAGAGCCGCCAGCAATGATGAGCTTGGGTTTCACTTCCAGTGCTTGAGCCGCAAGCGCATCGTAGTCAATCAGGTGACTGTCTTCGCGCACTTTATAAGGTGCGACCTTGAACCATTTGCCGGACTGGTTCACGGGTGAACCGTGGGTCAGGTGGCCGCCGCAGGCAAGGTCCAATCCCATGTAGGTGTCACCGGGGCTCAAGAGTGCGAAGAACACGGCCTGATTGGCTTGCGCGCCGGAATGGGGCTGCACATTGGCGAAGCTGCAGTTGAATAATTTGCAGGCCCGTTCGATGGCGAGGTTTTCCGACACGTCCACATACTGGCAACCGCCGTAATAGCGCCTGCCGGGATAACCTTCGGCGTACTTGTTGGTCATCACCGACCCTTGCGCTTCCATTACCGCGCGCGAGACAATGTTTTCAGAGGCGATCAGCTCAATTTCATTCTGCTGGCGGCCAAGTTCCTGGGCGATTGCCTTGGCAATCCTGGGATCAGTCTTGGCGAGCTTGTCCTTGTAGAACCCCGGAAAAAGCGGTGCCTTTTTGGCAGGCTTCTTCTTGACTGGTTTTTTAGCTGCTTTCTTGGCCATGATGGGTCCCCAACTTGATTCCGCGCTTCGGGGCGCAAAATACAGGGTCGGGGCCAGAGGTCCAGCAGCATCTTGGCACAGAGCTATAAATATTGCCGCAGCAGCCAACGGGTGCGGTGCGTGCCGCGGGATTGCGTCAGTTTGTTGCGATAGCCTGTTTGCCTGGTTTTACCTTGGGTTTCGCCACGGCTTCAACTTTGCAATCCTTGGGCAGTTTGCCGTCCTTGTCGGGCTTGCATTTGTCAACGGGCTTCTTGGCAGCCGCAGGCTTCACCAGTGTTTTCGCTGCGGCCTTCTTATCCTCGACCGCTACGACCTTGGTCGTTGTTTTGGCTTTCGCCAGCTTCGTCGTCGTAAGGGTTTTCTTTTTCACAATTTTAGGCTTGGCTGTTTCCGGCTTATAGTTGGCCCAGTCGAACAAACCTTTGGGCTTTACCTTGGCGGCGGCGCCTAACTTCGATACTGCGGCCTGCTTGATATTTGTCACGGCCCTTGATGCTGACTTGACCGTCCTTTCAACCGAAGTGGAGACTTTGTTCGAAGCTCTTTTGCCAAACCACGTGAAGCCATCGGCCTCTGCCGCATCAATGGCCGAAGGTTGCCTTGCAATCGGTTTCAAAACATAACGCTGGCCATCGGCGCCCACTTCGCCAACGGGCAAAGGCTGCCCCAGCACAAAACCGCTGCCGTCCAGATTATAAATGTCATTGCGGAAAGCCACGGTTCCATTGCTGGTTGGCCACGCCGTGAGATAGGCAACACGAAGCTGCGGCGGATTGACAATTTTCACGTCAAGCCGTTCGAGCGACTGCGCCAGGCTTTCAATGCGATTGGCGTCAAATCCATCCTGGCCATTCAATATCCAGTTTATGAAGATTTCCACCTTTTGAACCCGGACGCAGCCCGAGCTGAAGAATCGCCCGCCCGATTGGAAGAGCTGCTTTTCAGGCGTGTCGTGCAAATAAATGCCAAAGGGGCTGGAGAAATTGATCTTGGCGGTTGCCATGGCGTTTTCGCCACCTGGCTCCTGGCGGAAATGGTAGTCATCTGCCACGGCTGATGCCCAATTTACCCGTGACGGATCAATTTCCGGCCCGCCGAATCCCTGGAAAACCCGGATATTCATTTTCCGCAATGCATCTACGTTGCCGTTTGAAATCTTGGGAATGATGTCGCGCTCAATAATGGATGGCGGGGCATTCCAGTAGGGATTGAAATTGATGTCAGAGATCGCCGTCATCACCACCGGCGTTGGCCGTTCCGGGCGCCCGACAATGGCGTTGTGGCGCGAGTAGACCCTGCCCCCGCTGACGGTTTCAATTTGCTGGGCAGGAACATTGACGACGATGTAACGGTCACCCAGGCCTTTCGAGTATTCCGCAACACGGGCAATATTGGCCCTGATGGTCGAAAGCCGTTTTGCGGCCGGCACGTTGAGGGCCGCCAAGGTGGGGCCATCAATTGCTCCACTAGCGCCCAAGCCGTTATTGCGCTGGAAACGCATTACCGCGTCTTGCGTGGCTGACGTATAAATCGCAGCAAACTCGCCCTCGGTGGCCTCGCGGCGCACATAGCCTTCAATGTAGAGGCGCATATTCAGCGCCGCGATATTCTTGTTGGTGCCGCCTTTTTTGTAGGTGCCTTTTGGCACCTTGGGCCAGCCGCCGTTGCTGACAATCTGCTGGTATTTCGCTTCGGCCGCTTGCATGGCATTGACGCTATTGGCTGACAGCATCGGGGCTGCAACAACGTTGGTCAAAACTTCGGTTTCGGTTGTGGCCTTGCCTTGGGCCACGGGATGGTAGCCTTGCGTGACCTTGTTGGAAGGAGGCGCGCCAATACCGCCAGCCTTCTTGAATTTTTTCTTCCGCAAAGCTTCGATGGCGGCGTCCGACTGTTCGGCACGCGCCACATGAACGCCCATGATCGGCAAGCTCAACATGATCGCCAGCGCAGCGCCGACTGCCTTGGATATTGTCAGCCTACGCAAAATTACGGAGTTAAATAACATTTCTGCCTCGTTGCCATCTGGGCATCAGCCCTTAAGGCCCGCACCAGTCCAAATATTGGTTATACGCATGTGTACCAGCCAATGCCCGACTCGTCAAAATGTCAGCTTTGGTCCCAGCGCACCGTAGGCCTGTCAAATTAGGCGAGAATCGGGTCATCGGGAAGTTTAGAAATGGTTTTTGAACATAAAAAGACCCTGATGCTTTTCGGCAACAGGGTCTTTTTGACTAATGGCGCGATTAGAGGCGATAGAGAATCTGGTCCGTCCAGAAGCGCTCAAGACGCGTAAGGGCTTTGTTCAAACGGTCAAATTCATCGATAGAAAGGCCCACAACTTCTTCAACGGCCTGCAATTGGCGGTTATAAAGCATGTCCACCCGGTCCCGGATGGCCTGGCCCTTGGGCGTCAGCTTAACGCGAACCGAGCGCTTGTCAGAATTTGAACGCTCATGATTTACGTAGCCGGTTTCAACCAGTTTCTTGAGATTATAAGAAACGTTTGAACCCTGGTAGTGGCCGCGTGTCTTGAGTTCGCCGGCGGTAAGCTCCGAGTCTGCGATGTTGAACAGCAGCAAAGCCTGAACAGGATTTACTTCCGGTTCGCCGGAACGCTCAAAATCGTCCTTGATCACATCGAGCAAACGGCGATGCAGCCGTTCAATCAATGTCAGGGCTTCCATATAGCGGCCCTTGATTTCAACACGTGCCGGTGCAACTTCAACGGCGCGGAGTCCCCCAATTACTTGCGTATTCATGTTATCCACCTAACCCTAAATTTGCGAGGACAGGTCTTCTGCCGGTTCCTCTGATGGCTTGAACATTACGCGGCTGGATTTAAGGCCAGCTGAACAGGCTCGGTAAATTTATCCTTATATTTTCGATAGTTTGTCGATATTTAGAAGACAGTTTATGGAGTCTTTTTTTCCTATGTTAATCAAATGCCATCAAGCTTAGTTAAGAAACCGGCTGCCGCCCTGGCGTAAGCCGCGGCTTAAAACCCGGGAAAAACTTGGTTAACGGCTGGCAACTTCAACCAGCCTGCCTTTTCCTATTCATTATCCAGCTCTGAATTGCTAGAAAGCTGGAATGACACGTCCTCCACCACAGAATTCCGGCGCTTTCCCTGCCGTTCGCATGCGCCGCAACCGGAAATCGGCGTGGGTGCGACGGCTGGTATCCGAGAACGTCTTGCAGGTTTCGGACCTGATCTGGCCGATGTTCGTGATTGATGGAAAGAACACAAGCGAGCCTGTGGCTTCAATGCCCGGCGTTGAGCGGAGTTCAATTGACCTCGCTGTGCGCAAGGCGGAGGAAGCGGCCAAGCTGGGAATTCCGGTCATCGCACTTTTTCCCAACACGCGGCCAGAGTTGCGAACGGAAGATGCCCGCGAGGCGCTGAACAAGAACAATCTTGTTTGCTCTGCCGTGCGGGCCATCAAGCAGGCCGTTCCCGAAATCGGCATCATGTGCGATGTGGCGCTGGATCCCTACACCAGCCACGGCCATGACGGGCTATTGCAAGATGGCGAAATCATCAATGACGCATCCCTTGATGTTCTCGTGAAGCAGGCGCTGCTGCAAGCGGAAGCCGGTTGCGATATCATCGCGCCTTCGGACATGATGGATGGCAGGATCGGCGCCATCCGCCAGGCCCTCGAAGCCAATGGCCACACCGATGTGCAGATCATGGCCTACAGCGCCAAGTATGCCTCGGGCTTCTATGGCCCCTTCCGCGATGCCGTTGGCTCTTCCGGCACCCTTGTGGGCGACAAGCGCAGCTACCAGATGGACCCCGCCAACAGCGATGAAGCCCTGCGCGAAGTGGCGCTTGATTTGAATGAAGGGGCAGACATGGTGATGATAAAACCCGGCATGCCCTATCTTGATGTATTGTCCCGCGTGAAGCAGGAATTCGGCGTTCCCACTTTCGCCTACCAGGTGTCAGGCGAATACGCGATGCTGATGGCGGCCATCGAGCGCGGCTGGCTGGACCCCAAGAAAGTCATCCCCGAAAGCCTGATGGCCTTCAAGCGGGCGGGCGCGGATGGGATACTGACATACTTCGCGCTGGAGATGGCGCGGGAGTTGAAGGGGTAAGCAGCCTGCTTTGCCAGTGTATTGAGAATTGTTAGTGGGTGCTTTGGAGTTTTCAATCAAACCGTTGGGAGTGAGTTGAATGCACTGGCACCGTAACTCTGGCACCGTAACTCCGATGGTGTGGGAATTTGATGAAGCATCCAAGCTAATAAATTGAACTAGTCGGAAGAATCCTTCATCGGAGAAGTTTTCTCCAAGCCAAGCTGCGCACTCAACAATCCACCAAATCCAAGAGTTGGCGGTTTTAGTATATGCAATGCATCGGACAAGAAACCGGCAAATCGCTGGTAAACAAAAGTTTTAAGCAAGATCGCTACCAAAATTTTTCCGTGCTTACCTTTCCTATCCAATCCAGAAAGGTCAAAGATTATTTTGGCATCGTCGGTTTCAATTTTCTTAATAATTTCAAATATGTCGAGATGAAAATTCCTTACATTATGTGCGTAGTGATCCCTCAGTTGATAGACACTCAATACAAATTTTAATCTGGAATCAGATAGCAGCCCCATCTGCATTGCCAACTTTGCCCGTTCATTTCGACTTCGCCCATCTCTTACAAATTTTGCTAACGCATTCGCCCCTTCGTGTTCAACTTTCAATTTGCGAAGGCTTTTGATTTCTGCCTCCAAGGCCTGATTGATCAACGGTTCTATTGTGGAGGACATTTTCATTATCGCGAGAAAGTCATTGTCCTTATTGGTGTCTGCAAGCGTTCCAGGTTCAAGTTCTAGAACGGCCTCTGCCTCTGCAAACGTTTTCCTCAAAAACTCTTCGTATTCTCGACGGTCTTTTTCCAGTTGTAGCTTTGAAGCTTCAGTATCATCTGATGAACCGTCAGTATTCATTTTGGATTTCATGTTGCTTTCCAAATCCAATCCAATTGCCCTTACGCCGCCCCCAACCTAATAAAATCAAAATTATCTTCCATCAACACCGCAAGTCATAACTCATCCATAAGCGCAGGAAAACCCTTCGACAATTTTAAATGGCGCATTATGCGCCAAATCCGTGCCAGCTGTCACAGCGCGTTTGCCCAACACAGTATCATTAGGATTACGGTGATGTGGTGGACGGCGCCCGCATACGGCATCTGATGTGCCAAATTGACGCTTCAGGATGCTTCGAGGCTCATGCCGTCGCGGGAGTTGAAGGGGTAGCAGCCTGCTTTGCCGGTGTATTGAGTATTGTTAGCGGGTGCTTTGGCGTTTCAATCAAGCCGTTGGGCGTGAGTTAATGACTGGCGTCATAGCTCCGTCTCATGCTGGCGATGTTCTTCGGCAAGGTTCCTGAGCAGCCGCCAGCAGCCATCACATGGATTGGAAAACGTTTTGCTGGCTGCGAGGCGGCTAGTTCGTGTCGGAGAAGCCTCGATTGATTATTCCAGGACGATGCTGATGTTGTTGAGTTGATCTGGAATGCCAATAGCGCGCCCGAAGGCGTGGGGCAAGGAGCCATGCAATAATTGGACCCAGCAACAGGCTTATCACAATCACGATAGGCAAAAGTAAGGTAGCTCGTTCGTTCAGCTGAGGAATGGATAGAATGGTGACAGCCCCTATTCCGAAGAGAACTGCATTCGTCATCAATGACACCAAAATTGTTATATAGGCGCGCGTGCTCATTTGGACTGCCTTTCCTTGTATCAGATCAACGGGGCAACCAGTCATTTGTTCCAATGCGCGCAGGATTACCAGGTGCACACAACCCGGAGAGCATCAAGGCCTCGACTGGGTCCGGCTTTTGCCGGGATGACAATATTGGAGCGGCAAAAAACTATTATTTTATTCCCTTGACACTATATTCCTAATGTGCCATTTGTATTCCTGTTATGTTCTTTATGCCGGATAAGGAAACACCATGGACTGGGCCAGGGCCATCGAACGCAACAGCGAAGCGCTCAAAGGCATAGTTGAAGCCCTTTTCGCCATGCTGGGGCTTGCGGGCAGACGCCACGGTGGCGCGGATTCCGCAGCCCCTCCACCGCGCCGTGCTGCGCCTGCTCCGGCCCGCCGAATCCGCCATGCGGCGCCTTGTCGTCATCGCGGCGCGCGGCCTTGTGGTGAAGCTTGCTCCTTCGCGGCCCATGCCGGCGGGGCCAATCATCGGGAAGGGCGGGAACTCACGTCCCTCCTTCCAGCTCTTCGATCCGCGGAAAAATTTCGCAGCTCGCTGCGCCGCAGGACATTCACGCGGAATCCCCCGCGCATCCATATCTTCGGAAACGATCCCCGGGTGGCGGCCCTGTGGTCAGCACCCCAGCCCTTAGCCGATCCCGCTCCGCCGCCCGATGGCCTCGTCAACGCCGCGCGCCTCAGCCCGCAGGCTCCAAGCCCTCAAGCTCGCGCTCGACGGATCTGCCGCGCCAGGCCCGGCGTCTCGCCCGCTGGCGGGTCAGGCGGGAGAACGCACAAAGCTCCGAAGTTCAGGTCGCCGCTCAGGCCGGGCCATCCTCCCGGCTACCGCAGGAAAGCCGGTTCACGAAGTCGATGAGGTGCTCATCGAATGCCATGGGCTCGCCTGTGATGCAATGAAGCCCGACACGTCCTGAAGCGCGGTCCACGCAACCCTTCGCTTCTTCTCACTCTACCCCGAAAACGGCATAACCGTTTTCACCCCCGGCGAAGCTGTGCCTTCTGCTGGAAGCTGCGCAAACTGCTGATTGACAAGTGAATCTGTGATCAAGGGCCCTACCCCGCTGCGCTCCGCCCAACCCTACAGGAGGTAGCGCGTTTGACGCATGGCGGCTTGTGTTACGTTCCTCACTATGCAAGCCTGACACAAAAAGATATCGGCTTGGGAGGCACAGATGGCTTTGAGGGTTGCAGGGTCGGCGGCGCGATCTATTTCGGCGGAACAGGCCGCAAGCTTTGTGCGCTCGCATACGTGGCTCGACTATGGCGTGTCGCTTTGCCAGCCGGATGTGTTTGACAAAGCGCTGGCGCTTCGGGCGGCTGAGCTGGAAAATGTCAAATTCCGTTCCTGCCTGTCCGTAAGGCCGCGCGCCGTTTTGGAGGCTGATCCGGATGGCAAACACTTTCACTGGTTCAGCTGGCATTTCTCAGGCTATGACCGCAAGAAACATGATGCCAGCCGCTGCAATTACATTCCGCTGAACCTTGGCGAAGTGCCGGATTATTACCGGCGCTTTATCGACCCCGTCGACATCGTCATTCTCAAGACATGCCCGATGGATGCGAATGGCTTTTTCAATTTCAGCGCGGCAAACCTGTGGCACCGCCCCATTATCGAACGCGCCAAAATGGTTATCGTTGAGGTGACGGAGGGTTTGCCTTACGTCTTTGGCGAGCAGAACGGCGTTCATGTCAGCGAAGTTGATTACATCATCGAGGGCGACAACCAGCCGCCAACGGAGCTGCCAAATCCGCCGCCCACGGATATTGACCGCGCCGTCGCACGCCAAATCACCAGCGAAATTGCCGATGGCAATTGCCTGCAAATCGGCATTGGCGGCATGCCGAATGCGGTTTGCACTTTGCTGCTGGAGAGCGGCGTCCGCAGTCTTGGCGTGCACACCGAAATGATGACTGATGGCATTGTGGAACTTTATAAAGCCGGCCGCATTGTTGGAGCCGATAAGACATTGAACCCCGGCAAGATTGTTTACACTTTCGCGCTTGGTTCGCGTGATCTCTACGCCACCCTCAACCGCAATCCTGATTTCACGTGCTACCCTGTTGAATACACCAATTCGCCCCATATGATCATGCAGAATGACAATGTCGTGTCGATCAACAATACCACGCAGGTTGATTTGCAGGGGCAGGCTGCGTCCGAGTCCGATGGTCATCGCCATATCAGCGGCACGGGCGGGCAATTGCAATTTGTGCGCGGCGCCTATGCCTCGAAGGGCGGCAAGTCTTTCATCTGCCTCGCGTCGACTTACGACAAACGCGGCGAGCGCAAGAGCCGCATCGTGCTCAACCTTACGGCCGGCAATGTTGTGACCACGCCGCGCTCCGACACCATGTATGTGGTGACCGAATATGGCATGGTAAATCTCAAGGGCAAATCAGTTGCCGAGCGCGCCCTGGCAATGATCTCCATCGCCCACCCGGATTTCCGTGAAGGGCTGGAGCGCGAGGCCTACGAGCATCGCCTTATCCCGCGCGGCGTTTCGTTCTGAGCAATTTCTATTTGTTCAACCGGGCGATTAAACTCGACGTGTCCCACCGGTTGCCGCCCATGGCTTGCACGTCGGAATAGAACTGGTCGACCAGGGCGGTCACCGGCAAGTGTGCGCCATTCTTGCGGGCGGCTTCGAGACAAATCCCCAAGTCTTTCCGCATCCAATCCACCGCAAAACCAAAATCAAATTTTCCGGCAATCATTGTCTTGTGGCGGTTTTCCATTTGCCAGGAGCCCGCCGCGCCTTTGGAAATGACCTCAATCACATCTTCCATATTGAGGCCAGACTTCATGCCGAAGCTGATACACTCCGCCAAGCCTTGCACGAGCCCGGCGATGGCGATCTGGTTACACATCTTTGCGGTTTGGCCAGCGCCTGCTGGCCCCAACAGTTTCCGCATTTTTGAATAGTGGGTGATGAGCGGTTCGGCTTTGGCGTAATCACTTTCGCTGCCGCCGCACATCACCGTGAGCACGCCGTTTTCAGCGCCTGCCTGCCCGCCGGATACGGGCGCGTCAACAAAACCGATGCCGCGCATTGCCGCTTCAGCTGCAAGCTCGCGGGCCACATCGGCCGAGGCTGTTGTATGATCCACAAACAGGCTGCCCGCCTGCATGGTATGAAAAGCGCCTTCAGGGCCGATGGCGACTTCACGCAAATCATTGTCATTGCCGACACAGGCAAAGACAAACTCAGCACCTCTCGCCGCTTCGCCGGGGGTTGCCGCCGATTTGCCGCCGTGCTGGCCAACCCATTTCTGGGATTTCGCCGCGGTCCGGTTATACACCGTCATGTCCGCACCGGATTTGGCCGCGAGGTGCCCTGCCATGGGAAAGCCCATAACGCCCAGTCCGATCCAGCTTGCCTTGATTGCCATCATGCTTCTCCAATTCCGGCCTGTCTTAGACCGCTGGCCAATCAAATTCCAGTTGCCAATCAAAGTCGCTTGCATGGGGAGGCCTTCACGCATTAACTTGAAGTTCCACGAACCACTTCAGGGACCCACCTTTGAGCATCGAGCGCCGGAATTTCCCCCAGTTCTTTATTACAGCGCCTGCGCCCTGCCCTTATTTGCCGGGCAAGCTGGAACGCAAGGTGTTCACGCATCTGGTGGGGCAGGATGCGCGCTCCCTCAATACACAACTTTCGCGCGGCGGTTTCAGGCGGAGCCAGAACATTGCCTACAGGCCCGCCTGCGAGGGATGCGCTGCCTGTGTATCCGTGCGTGTGCCTGTGGCCCTCTTCCAACAAAGCAGGTCCCAGCAACGCATTGTGGCCAGAAACAGCGACCTCACGGGAACGGCCGTGCGTGCCAAAGCAAACTCGGAACATTATGGATTGTTCAGGGACTATATCGACACGCGCCACGGAACGGGCGGCATGGCAGAAATGAGCGTTCTCGATTTCGCTTCCATGGTTGATGAAACATTCGTGGATAGCCACCTTGTTGAATACCGTTTCAATTCCGAAGATGGCGAACTGGCGAACTGGTGGCGGCCGTGCTTGTTGACATGCTGGATGACGGATTATCGCTCATTTACAGCTTTTATGAGCCGGCGATGCCAAAACGGAGCCTTGGAACGTTCATCATTCTCGACAATATCCAACGGGCCAAACGGATGGGTCTCGACTACCTGTATCTCGGATACTGGGTGAATGGCTCCAAGAAAATGGAGTACAAGTCACGCTTCCTGCCGCAGGAACGCCTGACGCCCGATGGCTGGACGCTTTCGACAGGAAAATAACCCAAATCCACCCGGCTGGAATGCTTCTCGCACGTTAATCTTGATTAGTGTATTGCAGGTGACTCGCCTGTAAAAATAAGCTTTTGTCAGCCGCGATTTCGAATTTCGGGGAAGTGCATGTCTCAACTCTGCGTAGAAGATCCTCTTGGCACAATCAAAGTCGCTGCCAATCTTGCAACACAGCTTGAGACCATGGGCCACTCAATCGTCATCAGCTCAAACCCTGAAGAACTGAACGTTGCAAAACTCGCTGCGCGAAATGAAACGGTTTCCCCATTTTTTGACGCCGGGATATGCAATTTCGAGCCGGATCGATTCTTTTGGATGAAACTGACATCTGACAGTGGTGAGATTTCCGCATTACAGGCATATCGATATGACTTTGTGGATACCAGCCTTGCTGACTGGGGACCAAACCTCACCATTGGCCTTGCCATGCGACGGCAGGAACTCATGATCCCTACTCATGCATCCCCCCCGAAAAATAGCCTGGCGGAACGAATTCGCGGAAAGCTGGTTTATCATGGTGAGTGCTGGGTAGATCCGCAGGCCCGCAATCGAAAACTCTTGGAAAATTTTTCGCGGCTCGGGCTTATCCTCAGCCTGATAAAGTGGAATCCTGATGCGATTTGGGCGCTCTGCAGCAACCGTATGGCCTCCCATGGATATTCAAACCGCATGGGTTACGCCTATATGGAAAAAGGGTTCCTGCGTTGGCAATGGGCCTCTGATGGAATAGATCAAGTTGAATGGCTTGCTGTTTCGGAACGGCAATCCATTGAGCAGATGATCAATGAAATCAAAACCAGCATAGCTTGACATCTGAACTGAGCAAAGTTCAGATAACGCAGATTTCCACTTTGGAAATTTCGGCCACTACGGTTACGATTTGTATTTCGCCACTGGAATGCCTTGGCATCACCAACCTTTGGTAAGGCACCCAGTTAACCGAATTATCGGGCATGCGAAATGCAGCCAGGACATGATCATAGCGTGGTTTTCCAGTGCGCAAAACCTGAATATAGGCTTCGCTTACAATTTCATCATATGAATTGCCACTCTTGCACGCATAGGACACCGGAGACATCCCGTAGAATTTTGCAATCGACGTTTCAGAACCGATGCGATCAACGCGGAATTTTCTTGATTGCTCTTCATAGACACAATCGATAGATATCTCTGGAGACACGCTGTGTTCCTGCCAAGCCCTTTGCAGAATAGCCGGCATATTCATGTTTTTTGGATTGAATTCCTCAACATATGTCCGCTTGGTCAAATGCAGCTCACTTTTAGCAATCACTTGTTCTATTCGATTGACTGCTTGTTCCGCCGTGTAACAGGTTTCCTCAAACCAGCCTGACAGGTAAAACCGGAGCACGATTGGTAGCTCTGCGGCGGGCAACCATTGGATTGTATAAAAGAGTGAAGCAAAGCAGGGGGAGAAAACTGACCATTTGATTTCGGTGCCCGAGGAACCTGTGGTAACCCTCACGGCACCGTCATTGCTAAACCGCTCTGTCTCAATATCATCGAGCACGCTTTCTTCGGGTGAATCGGGTAACCGCCGCCCCTCAACTATCCAGTATCTTTGGCCTGACATGCTATTTACCGTGAACAATTGCTCCATGAGAGATCAAAAAAACCGTACCGGCTGCATATGAGTCAGTAACTCAGCCTTTTCCACATCATGTCGGCCATGAAGATAATTTCAGGTTAACAACCAGGAAATAGGTTAATATTCAATCAATTAAACCGATTGGTCCGAGGGAACCCCTTTGGCGGCAAGCGGCCAGCCTGGGCGCGTTCGCCAATCCATTCTTTCAAGTCAGTGACAGTCCAGTTACGGCCAGACGCGTCAAGCCAGGTTAGGCCTTCTTTCAGGTTGAAACTGCGGGCATCCGACAGGCCTCCATCCTTAAATTTCTGCAGGCGAACGCCTTTGCCGCGTGTCATTTCCGGCAGTTCGGTTAATTTGAAGATGTTCATTTTCCGGTTGTCACCGACTGTTGCGATGTAATTGTCAGTTTCGGCAACAGGTGTGCATACCTGCGCTTCTACGGGTGCCTTTACATTCAATACCTGCTTGCCTTTGCGGGTATTTGCCACACATTCATCTTCGAGAACAATAAAACCATCACCCTCTGTTGATGCCAGCAGGCGCTTGGTACCCGGCTGATGTACGAATAGCGCCACGATTGTGTCAGTTGAATCAAGTTCCGCCATCAGGCGCACCGGCTCGCCATGGCCTCTGCCACCCGGAAGTTTACCGGCTTCCAACGTGAAGAATTTCCCTGAAGAAGAGAACAGCATGATCTTGTCGGTGGACTGCGCGGTCAGTACGAATTTGCCCTTGTCGCCATCCTTGTAAGACAGCGTTGATGCATCTTCGATGTGGCCTTTCATGGCCCTGATCCAGCTTTTTTCGCTGCATACGATCGTGACGGGTTCTTTCTCGATCATGGATTGTTCGAAGTCTGCGTCAATTTCCGGGGCTTCTGAAAAATCTGTTCGGCGCTTGCCGAGCGGTGTCTTCTTGCTGAATTTTTCTTTGACTGCTTTTATTTCCTCTGCAATTTTTTGCCATTGCTCGTCGCCTGATTTGAGCAGTGCTTTCAGGCCTTTTTGTTCCTTTGTTAGATTTTCATTCTCCGTACGAATTTCCATCTCTTCAAGTTTTCGCAAAGCGCGCAAGCGCATATTGAGAATGGCTTCGGCTTGTGTGTCATTGAGTTTGAAGCGTGCCATCAGGGCAGGCTTGGGCTCGTCCTCTTCTCGGATGATACGGATGACTTCGTCGAGGTTCAAATAGGCAATGAGATAGCCGCCGAGGATTTCCAACCGCCGGGCGATTTCACCCAAACGGAAATTGGTACGGCGGACGAGAACAGTCTTGCGATGCTCCAACCATTCCTTCAGCACATCGGCCAGCGACATGACCTTTGGAACCTTGCCGCCGGACAGCACATTCATGTTCAACGGAACTCGGGCTTCCAGTTCCGTGTTGCGGAACATCTGCTCCATCATCAGGGTTGGATCAACTGTGCGGGATTTTGGCTCCAGCACAACACGAATGTCTTCAGCGGATTCATCCCGGATGTCATTGAGCAGCGGCAACTTCTTTGCTGTGAGAAGTTCAGCACATTTCTCAATCAGACGGCTTTTCTGCACGAGGTATGGAATTTCAGTGATGACGATCTGCCAGCCGCCACGGCCCAAGTCTTCAACCGACCAGCGGGCGCGCACGCGGAAGCCACCCCTGCCGGTTTTGTAGGCTTCGAGAATTGAGGCGCGGTCATCGATAATTATACCACCTGTTGGGAAGTCTGGACCAATGACGAACTGCGTGAGTTTTTCAACGCCTGCGTTAGGAAATTTAATGAGGTGAAGTGCGGCATCGCAAAGCTCTGCTGCGTTATGGGGCGGTATGGAAGTTGCCATCCCTACGGCAATGCCGGTTGAACCATTCGCCAGAGAGATTTGGGAAAGCGCCGGGCAACACCACTGGCTCTTGAACAGTCCCATCATAGTTGGCGCGGAAGTCAACCGTATCCTCATCGAGGTTTTCAAGCAGCAGTTTTGCCACCTCCGTCATGCGGGCTTCGGTGTAACGATAGGCGGCGGCACTGTCGCCATCCACGTTGCCAAAGTTGCCCTGACCGTCCACCAGAGGGTAACGCGACGAGAAATCCTGGGCCAAGCGCACCAGTGCATCGTAAATCGATTGGTCACCGTGTGGGTGATAACCGCCCATCACATCGCCCACGATCTTGGCAGATTTTTTGAAGGCGGTGCCGGGGTCCAATCGCAGGAGGCGCATAACGTGCAGTAGTCGGCGATGAACAGGTTTCAGCCCGTCTCGCACGTCCGGCAAAGCCCGGTGCATGATGGTTGACAGCGCATAGGCCAGATAGCGCTCTTCCAGCGCATCCCTTAACTGGATGGGTTCGACCTTGCTCGGTTCTTCCGGGGGTTGCTTGGGTGTCTTGCTCATGATTCGGCGGAGTATAGCAGTGCCACTACACCCGCTGCACTAACACCTTGCAAACGGGCTTCTTTCCCCAGATTTGTTCGGCACATCGGCGAACAGCGATGCGGATGGTTTCGGCCACGGTGCCTTCATCCTTGCGGCGGGGTTTGGGCATGTTTTCAAATGCGTCTTCCGCCGCATCCAGAAGTTCGGATTCAAGGCCTGCAGGCAAGCCATCACAGGTGATTTGCACATCATCTGCCAGGTGGTGTTTATCATCGAGAGCCAGAGAGATAAAAACCATGCCGACCATGGAAACCTTGCGGCGCTGTTTGGCCGGCCCATCTTCAACGGGAACAATGAGCTTGCCATCGACATGCAATCGGCCACTGGAAACTTCGTCATAGTTTTCGAGCGGTACCGGGGAAAGCCGCATAATGTTGCCATCCAGCGGGATCATTGCCTCGGCAATTCCGCAGCTTCTGGCGAATTTGGCGTGCGCGCGGAGGTGGCGTGCTTCGCCATGCATGGGCACCAGTGCTTTCGGTTTTAGCCATTCATACATGAGCCGCAGTTCGCCTTGGCGCGGATGGCCGGAGGTGTGAACCAGAGCGTCATCGGCGGTCAGCACATCAACATCAAGCTTCGCCAGATTATTGTGAACGAGAGCCACTTCCTTTTCATTGCCGGGAATTGTGCGTGAGGAGAAGATGACGAGATCGCCTTTTTCCAGCGCAATGTTTGAGTGCTGGTCTTCTGCAATGCGCGAGATGGCGGCGCGGGATTCACCCTGGCTTCCGGTGCAGAGCAGCAGGATTTTGTTGGGTGGAAGATAGCCGAAGGAGTCTTCATCGAGGAATGCGCCCGCATCATGCAGGTAGCCACAGGCACGGGCGGCTTCAATGGTGTTGCGCATGGCGCGGCCGGCGAGCACGACTTCACGTCCGCAGGCGCGGGCAGCTCGCACGGCCGAAGCAACGCGTTCCACGTGGGAGGCAAATGTTGTGATGGCAACGCGACCTTTGGCATGGGCCACGATTTCCATCAGCGTATCAGCCACATCGCGTTCGCTGGGCGAGAAGCCTTCACGCAAAACATTGGTTGAATTGCAAATGAGAACATCCACACCGTCATCGCCAATTTCTGCCAGGCGTTTCTCGTCAATGCCAGCACCGAAGGTTGGTGTGCGATCAATTTTCCAATCGCCGGAATGGAAGGCGGTGCCGTGTTTGGTCTTGATGAGCAGCGCGCAGGGTTCAGGAATGGAGTGGGTAACATTCACGAATTCCAAGTCAAAAGAGCCTACCTTGAATTTTCCGCCCAATGGAATGATGTGAACTTTTACATCTTCATCAAGACCATGCTCCTTGAGTTTGTTGTTGAGCAGTGCTGCCGCGAAGGGCGTGCAATAGATGGGGCACTTGAGCTGCGGCCACAGCCAGGGAACGCCGCCAATGTGGTCCTCGTGCGCATGGGTCAGCACAAGGCCCGCAAGTTTCTTGCGGTTCTTGGCGATGAAGGACACGTCAGGCAGCACCACGTCAATGCCGGGATCAGAATCCTCGCCGAACTTTACGCCCAGATCAACCATCAACCATTCGAGGGCATCATCATGGCCAACGCCATAACAATAACAATTCATCCCGATTTCGCCGGTGCCGCCGAGGGGGAGGAGGACGAGGGTGGATGCGTCTGTTTTCTTCTTCACGGACTTCCCCATCCTGACCGCAGCCGGACTTCGCCGACATGAATTGATTTCCGTGTGCCATTTCCGAGGGTTACGAGCAAGGCACCATCGGCGGCCAGGCCGTCAAAACAGGCCCGCTCGCCATCAACCCAGACATCCCCGCCAACGCCTGACGCCCGCTCAAGCCAGGCCGCCCGGATGGCTGGAAAGCCTGCTCCCGCATCCCATATTTCCACCCAATTCCAGAGGGTTAAGGCGAATTTTTGCAAAACTGGTTCCGGCAGGAATTGAGAACCCAAGGCCGCGACGGGATAAGACGGTCCTGATGGCGCGTGGGCAAGGTTCATGCCACACCCCAGCGCAATGGTGGTCGGCGCGGTTCCCACCACTTCCGCCAGCAATCCGCAGAACTTCGCGCCATCAATGAGGGCGTCGTTCGGCCATTTGAGGGCGATGTTGGCTTTGGGAAGGAGCTGGGAGGCCACATCATGCACGGCGACGGCGGCCACGAAGCTGATTTGCGCGGCGGCACCGACAGGCGCCGTGGTCTGGAACAACAACGTGACGTAGAGATTGCCGGGGTCAGAAACCCAGGTGCGCCCGAGGCGGCCCCTGCCCCCCGTCTGCTCGTCGGCCCAAATCCAAAGGGGACCATGCTCGCCCGTTTCAGCCAAGCGGCGCGCCTCGGCGTTGGTTGAATCAATGCGTTCAAAATGCTGAACGCGATGGCCCGCTGGAAGCTTCAATAGAGCGACTGGGCGGCGGCATCCGCAAGCGTGATGAGATAATTGGCAAAGCCCACAAACAGCAGCGCGAAGGCACCACCGGCATAGGCCACCCATTTTACTTCGCCGTCCAAGGGGTCAAATCTTTCAGCCGGTTCATCGAAGTAGATGATCTTGACGATGCGGAGATAATAATAGGCGCCCACGACGCTGGCGACGACGCCGATAATGGCCAGCGCAAAGAGGCCCGCCTTTACGGCAGCGAGGAACACGAAATACTTGCCGAAGAAACCGGCAAGCGGTGGAATGCCGGCCAATGAGAACATGAGCATGGACAGCACGAAGGCGAGGCCCCGGTTGTTGCGGGCGAGGCCTGCAAGATCGGACACATCTTCCAGATGCTGGCCCTTGCGGCGCATGGCGAGAACGCAGGCGAAAACGCCAATTGTGGATATGAGATAGATCATCATGTAAACGATGACGCCGCGAACACCCTCCTGGCTGCCCGATGCGAGCCCTACCAGCGCAAAGCCCATGTGGCCGATGGAGGAGTAAGCCAGCAGGCGCTTGATGTTGTTCTGGCCGATGGCCGCAAAAGCGCCCAGCACCATGGAGGCGATGGAAACGAACACGAGAATTTGCTGCCAGTCATGCACCACGGCGGCAAAAGGCGAAACCATGACGCGCATGAAGAGCGCCATGGCGGCCACTTTTGGCGCTGCCGCGAAAAAGGCGGTGACAGGGGTTGGCGCGCCTTCATAGACATCCGGCGTCCACATATGGAACGGCACGGCGGATACTTTGAAGGCGAGGCCCGCAATGATGAAGACAAGGCCGAAGGTGAGGCCAAGGCCGGAGCCATTGGCGGTCAAGGCGGCGGCGATGCCCTGGAACGTCGTGGTTCCGGTGAAGCCATAGACAAGGGATGCGCCGTAAAGCAGCATACCGGAGGACAGCGCGCCGAGGACGAAATACTTGAGGCCTGCCTCCGAGGATTTGGCGCTTTCACGGTTGATGGCGGCCACCACGTAAAGCGAGAGGGACTGCAGTTCGAGGCCCATGTAAAGCGAGATGAGGTCATTGGCCGAAATCATCATCATCATGCCGACGGTGGCCAGCATCACGAGGATAGGATACTCAAACCGCGCCATGCCAACGCGCTTCATGAAGTGCGTTGAAAGCACGATGGCGACCGCCGAGCCGAACAATGCCATGACTTTCATCACGCGGGCGAAGGTATCGACAATAAACGCGCCGCCAAAGGCTGTGACCTTGCCTTCACCGGTAAAAATAACCAGCGCCGCAACGATTGCCAGCGAGATGATGGCACCGAGGGTTACCTGGTCGTTGGCGTCATCTTTTTTGAAAACACCAAACATGAGAAGCGCCATCGCAAGGACAGCCAAAATGACTTCCGGCAGGGCGGCTGCGGCATCGTAGTTTTGCAAGAAGTTCATTTGCCCCGCCCTTATTGCATCGAAACGGTTTGAACCGTTTTCATGAGATTTTCAACGGTGGCACCGAACACATCCAGAACTGGGGATGGATAGACGCCAAAGAATATGGTGAGTACGACAAGTGGCGCCAGCGTCAGCACTTCGCGCGGCGTCATGTCAGCGATATGGGCCAACGAAGATTTTTCCAATTTGCCAAACATGACGCGGCGATAAAGCCAGAGGGCGTAACAGGCGGAGAGAATGACACCCGTGGTGGCGAAGAAAGCGACCCAGGTGTTGGCCTGGAATGTTCCCAGCAGGACCAGGAATTCACCCACGAAACCGGAAGTGCCGGGAAGGCCCACGTTGGCCATGGTGAAGAGCATGAATGTGAATGCATAAAGCGGCATGCGATTGACCAGGCCACCATAAGCCGTAATTTCACGGGTGTGCATGCGGTCGTACACAACGCCCACGCAAAGGAAGAGTGCGCCGGACACGAGGCCATGGGAAATCATCTGGAACAAGGCGCCATCAATGCTTTGCCGTGTCATCGCAAAAATGCCCATGGTGACGAAGCCCATGTGGGCGACCGATGAGTAGGCAATGAGCTTTTTCATGTCCTCCTGCATCAAGGCCACGAGGGACGTGTAGATGATGGCCACCACCGACAGCGTGTAAACCAGCGGCTGAAAATAGTGCGAAGCATCGGGAAACATTGGCAACGAAAAACGCAGGAAACCATAGCCACCCATTTTCAGGAGGATGGCAGCCAGGATCACCGATCCCGCCGTTGGCGCTTCCACGTGGGCATCGGGCAGCCAGGTGTGCACCGGCCACATCGGCATTTTTACCGCGAAAGAAGCGAAGAAGGCCAGCCACAGCCAGGTTTGCATTTCAGGCGAAAAGCCGGGGCTGCGCGACAGGAGCTGGATGATGTCCGTGGTGCCCGATTGCCAATACATGGCGATGATGGCGATGAGCATCAACACGGAGCCAAGCAAGGTGTAGAGGAAGAACTTGAAGCTGGCATAAACCCGGCGCGGGCCGCCCCACACGCCAATGATCAGGAACATCGGGATGAGGCCTGCCTCGAAGAAGACGTAGAACAACACGAGATCGAGGGCGGTGAACACGCCGATCATCAGGGTTTCGAGCACGAGGAAGGCGATCATGTATTCGCGCACGCGCTTTTCCACATGCCAGCTTGCCAGAATGCAAATCGGCATGAGAAATGTGGTGAGCAAAACGAAAAGCATCGAAATCCCGTCAACACCCATTTGATAGGAGGCAACGCCCCCCAGCCATTCATGGCGTTCCACAAGCTGGAAACCGGATTCTGCGGGGTTGAAGTTCAGCCAGATGAGCAGCGAAACGATGAAGGTGACGATGGTTGTCCATAAGGCGGTCCATCGAATGGTGCGAAGGGCCACGGCATCTTCGCCACGGGCGATCAGGATGAACGCGACACCGAGCAGCGGTGCGAAGGTGACGAAGGAAAGTATAGGCCAGCTGGACATTACTGCGCCCCCCCGAAAGTAAACCAGGACACCAGGGCGGCAACACCAATCAACATGGCGAAGGCATAGTGGTAGACAAAGCCGGTTTGCAGACGAACGACGCCACGGGTTACATCAACCACGCGCGCGGAAACACCGTCGGGGCCGATGCCATCGATAACCATGCCATCGCCTTTTTTCCACAGGAAGCGGCCAAGCCACATGGCCGGGCGCACGAACAGGAAATCATAGATCTCGTCGAAATACCATTTGTTGAGCAGGAACTGGTAAATCGGCCAGTGCATGGCGGCGAGCTTTTGCGGCAGCGAGGTGTTCAACAAATAGAACCAACCTGCCAAGAGGAACCCCAGCACCATGACGATGAAGGGCGAGTAGGCAACCCACCCTGGCACGTTGTGCATTTCGTGGATGATTTCATTTTCGGGCGCACGGTAAATGGATGAGCCCCAGAAGAGAGCCTCTTCGTGGCCAATGAAATAAGGTGCAAATATATAGCCCGCAACGAGGGCGCCTGCCGCCAGCACATACAGCGGCACGAGCATGACATTCGGGCTTTCATGCACATGCTCCATCACATGGGCGTCGGCGCGGGATTTGCCGTTGAAAGTCATGAAGGCCAAGCGCCAGGAATAGAATGAGGTGCAGAAGGCGGCGATGATCAAAAGAGCGTAGGCGAGCGTGGCATTGCCCGCAAAGGAACTTTCGATGATGGCATCTTTTGAATAATAGCCCGCTGTGAACGGAAAGCCGGTGAGCGCCAGATTGCCGATGACCATCAAAATCCAGGTTTTGCGGATGTGCGGTGCGAGGCCGCCCATCTTGCGCATGTCCTGTTCGCCGGACATGGCGTGAATGACCGAGCCCGACCCCAGGAACAGCAGCGCCTTGAAGAAGGCATGGGTGAAGAGATGGAAAATGGCGACGCCATAGGCACCCAGGCCCAAGGCCACGAACATGTAACCCAATTGCGAACAGGTTGAATAGGCGATGACGCGCTTGATGTCGTTTTGCACGAGGCCCACCGTTGCAGCAAAAAAAGCCGTGACGGCGCCGATGATGACGACAACTTCCTTGGCATGGGGCGCAAGTTCAAACAGCGGCGACATGCGGGCCACGAGAAACACACCGGCGGTGACCATGGTTGCGGCATGGATCAAGGCCGATACGGGCGTTGGGCCTTCCATCGCGTCCGGCAGCCATGTGTGCAGCAGGAATTGCGCGGATTTTCCCATCGCCCCCATGAAGAGCAGCAGACAGATGACAGTGAGCGCATCAAAATCCCAGCTCAGGAAATGCATGGTTTTGCCAACAGCGGTTGGCGCTGCCGCAAAAATAGTATCGAGATCAATGGACTGGAACATGGTGAAACAGCCGAAGATGCCGAGCGCAAAGCCGAAGTCACCAACGCGGTTTACCACGAAGGCCTTGATGGCGGCGGCATTGGCGCTTTCACGCGTGTACCAAAAGCCAATGAGGAGATAGGACGCGAGGCCCACGCCCTCCCAACCGAAAAACATCTGCAACAGGTTGTTGGAGGTAACCAGCATCAGCATGGCAAAGGTGAAGAGCGAAAGAAACGCGAAGAAGCGCGGCTGGTGTTCGTCGTGGCTCATGTAGCCAAGTGAATAAACATGCACGAGGGCGGAAACGGTGTTCACCACCACCAGCATGACGGCGGTGAGTGTATCAATGCGGAGCGTCCAGTTGGCGGAAAGCGCACCGGAATTCACCCAGCGTAGGACTTCAACCTTTACGTCATGGCCCTCATGGAGGAAGCCGTAGAATACGATCCATGACAATACGGCGGAAACGCAGAGCAGGCCCGTGGTGAGATACATGGGCCAGGCGGGGCCATCATAATGGCCGTGATGATCATCATGGGCATGCTCCGTATGCGGCGCAGGGGCCTTGTGGTCGCCATACACTTCAGCGTCCGAACCGAGGTTCTGGAAAACCTTGGTGCCGGCAAAGCCTGCGATGAGCGCGCCGATGAGGGGAAGGAATACGATGGCCTGATACATGGTTTCGCGTCAACCCTTCATGAGATTGATATCTTCCACCGCGATGGAACCGCGGTTGCGGAAGTAGGTTACGAGAATGGCCAAGCCGATGGCCGCTTCGCCCGCCGCCACGGTCAACACGAGAAGCGCGAAAACCTGCCCCACGAGATCATGCAGCGCCGTTGAGAAGGCCACGAGATTTATGTTCACGGCGAGCAGCATCAGCTCGATCGACATCATGATGACGATGACGTTCTTGCGGTTAAGGAAGATGCCGAAGATGCCAATGGTGAACAGTATGGCGGCAACCGTGAGATAATGGGAGAGGCCAATTGTCATGATTAAATCCCCTGCCCCGGCTTGACTTTGATGACTTCCATGGCCGTTGCCGGGTTGCGCGCGACCTGGGTTGAAACATCCTGGCGCTTGATGCCCGGCTTGTGGCGCAGCGTGAGTACGATTGCGCCGATCATGGCGACGAGGAGAACAAGGCCTGCCGCCTGGAAATAATAGACATATTTCGTGTAGAGGATTTGCCCCAAAGCCTCCGTGTTGGTAACGCCGCTCGCCGAAGGGGCAGCGGCCGTTGCAATTGCCTCAGGCGCAATTGCCCATGAGCCAAGCACCAAAGCCAATTCCACCAGGACAATAAGGCCAATGCTTGCGCCGACGGGCAAATAGTTCAGCATGCCCTGGCGCAGGCGCACAAAATCCACATCCAGCATCATGACGACGAAGAGGAAGAGCACCGCAACAGCACCGACATAGACCACCACCAAAATCATGGCGAGAAATTCAGCGCCCATGAGAATAAACAGCCCCGCCGCATTGAAGAAACAGAGAATGAGAAACAGGACGGAATGCACCGGGTTGCGTGAAGAAATGACCATCACGGCGGAAGCCACCGTCACCGAGGCGAAGAGATAGAAAAAGAGAGCTGCGATCATTTATGTCTCTCCATTACCTGTAAGGCGCATCAAGTGCCAGGTTCTGCGCAATTTCACGTTCCCAGCGATCGCCATTGGCCAATAATTTTTCCTTGTTGAACAGGAGTTCTTCACGGGTTTCGGTGGCATATTCGAAGTTTGGGCCTTCAACGATGGCATCCACCGGGCAGGCTTCCTGGCAGAAGCCGCAATAGATGCATTTCACCATGTCGATGTCGTAGCGGGTGGTGCGGCGGGTTCCGTCATTGCGGCGGGGGCCTGCCTCAATGGTGATGGCCTGCGCCGGGCAAATGGCTTCGCACAGCTTGCAGGCGATGCAGCGTTCTTCACCGTTGGGATAACGGCGGAGCGCATGCTCGCCCCGGAAGCGCGGACTGAGAGGCCCCTTTTCATGGGGATAATTCAGCGTTGCCTTGGGCGCCACAAAATATTTCAGCGCCAGCCAGGTGGCCGAGACGAATTCTTTCAGGAAGAGCGAGCGGGCGGCTTGTTCAAGTTTCATGACATTCACCCAAAGATTTTCTGGAAATAGCGGCCCATGAAGAAACCGATGACCGGCATCGCCACAAGGCTTTGAAGCCTGACAAAATTCATGATGGTTCCGGGATCCACGCCTTGCGAGCCGGTGACCTTGGCTTTTTCAAAGCGCGCACGCAGGGCGGGATAGATCATGGACTGCACGATCACCAATTCGATAATGCCAATCACGAGAAAAATAAAGGCGCTTGAAATCATGGCAGCCACCCGAAGGCCACGAGGGCGCCGGCGGTGACGACGACCCAGGCCAGCGACAGGGGCAGGAACACTTTCCAGCCCAGCCGCATGAGCTGGTCATAGCGGTAGCGCGGCACGATGGCTTTTACCATGGCGAACATGAAGAACACAAAGCACAACTTGATCATGAACCAGACAACGCCGGGGATCCAGCTTAAGGGCGCGATGTCGATGATGGGCAGCCATCCCCCAAGGAAGAGAATGGTTGTCATGGCGCACATCAGGGTGATGGCCACATATTCGCCAAGCATGAAGAGGAGGTAGGGCGTGGAAGAATATTCAACCATGAAGCCCGCCACCAATTCCGACTCCGCTTCGACTAGATCAAACGGAGGCCGATTGGTTTCGGCCAGCGCCGAGATGAAGAAGATGATGAACATCGGGAACAGCGGAATGAAATACCAATCGAGGAACGAGTTGGGCAATCCGAGCATGGTGCCGAGGCCAGTTTTCTGGGTGTTCACGATGTCTGTCAGGTTTAATGAACCGGCGCAGAGGAGAACGGTGATGATGACAAACCCGATAGAGACTTCATAGGAAACCATCTGGGCGGCCGACCGCAGCGCCGAAAGGAAGGGATATTTCGAGTTTGATGCCCAGCCGCCCATGATGATGCCATAGACGCCGAGCGACGACAGCGCGAAGAGATAAAGAATGCCGACGTTGATGTCAGCCACTTCCCAGCCTTCGGCGACCGGGACCACGGCCCAGGCGGCAAGTGACAGGGCAGCGGTTACGATGGGAGCCAAAACAAACACGCCCTTGTTAGCGCCATCAGGAATGATGACTTCCTTGAACACGAACTTCAGCAAATCGGCAAAGGACTGCAGGATGCCCCAGGGGCCAACCACGTTAGGGCCGCGGCGAAGCTGCACGGCGGCCCAGACCTTGCGGTCCGCATAGATCAGGAACGATACGACAATGAGCAAGGCCACCAGCAAGGCGACGCTTTGCAACACAATCCAGCCAACGAGAGCCATCATCTCATTCATGATCTACTCCGCCGCCTTCAAGTTATAATCCGCTAGCACAAAATTCACCGCGGCATGGGCATGGATTTCAGCCGTGTCGAACACCGGCATGGAGATGTTTTGCTTGTTGAGCAACATGGCCACTTCGGTGCAGCCCAGGATGAGGCTATCGGCACCGCGCTGCTGCAGGCGCCCGGCGATGACTTCATAAGATTTGCGTGATTGCTCGGTGACGATGCCCTTGCACAACTCATCATAGATAATGCGGTGGGTTTCGCGGCGGTCGGCTTCATCGGGAACGATCACATCGAACCCGAACTTGTCACGCAGGCGCCCCACGTAGAAATCCTGTTCCATCGTATAGGCGGTTGCCATGAGGCCGGGGCGCTTCAGGCCGGCGGCGCGAATTTCGTGGGCGGTGGCGTCAGCGATATGAATAAAGGGTACAGAGATTGCAGCTTCAATTTCGCCGGCCACCTTGTGCATGGTGTTGGTGGCGAGGATGATCGCGTCTGCCCCTGCCCGCTCCAGCTTGCCCGCAATATCAGCGAGTCTCCGCCCAGCGGCGGACCAGTCGCCGCGCGTTTGCATTTCAGCGATTTCAGCGAAATCAACGGACCACAGGATCAATTCAGCCGCATGCAGGCCGCCCAGGCGCTGGCGCACGCCGGCATTGATGTGGGCATAGTAATGGGCCGTTGATTCTGCGCTCATGCCACCAATGATGCCGATAGTTTTCATCATCATTCAGCCGCCTGCAACTTGCGGCTATTCTTCACGGCAGAACATTCGGCCATGGTGCGCGAGGCACGCGCGATGGGGTTGGTCATGTAGAAATCCCTGACCGGCGATGTGAAGGGTTCGTTCGAGGTTTTGCCTTCACCCTTGCCCAATTCGGACAGCATCGCTGCGTCTGCCGGGAAGAGTTGATCCAATATGGACAGATGGGGAGCAACTGCATACATGGCGTTGCGCAGCTCATCCACGTTGTTCCAGCTTTGCGTTACACCCAGCACCTCTGACAGCGCACGGAGGATGGCCCAATCTTCCTTTGCATCGCCGGGCGGAAATGTGGCCCTGGTCGTTTGCTGGGCGCGGCCTTCGGTGTTGACGTAGGTCACAGATTTTTCGGTGTAGGCAGCGGAGGGTAGAATAACGTCGGCGCGATGTGCGCCCGCATCGCCATGGGTGCCCATATAAACGACAAAGGTTTCACCCCAGCCTTCGGTGTTGATTTCATCAGCGCCTGCAAGGAAGAGCACATCAAGCGACTGGTTTTTGGCGGCAGCGAGAATGCCCGCGGTGTTCATGCCGCTATCGGAAGGCAATGCGCAAACATCAAGTGCACCAACGCGGCCTGCGGCGGTATGGAGAACGTTAAAGCCGTTCCAGTTCTCTTTCACCACGCCAATGGCGGCAGCGGCCTTGGCAGCGAGGGCCAGAATTGCCGCGCCATCGGGCCTTGCCAATGCGCCTTGGCCAATGATGAACATGGGTTTCTGGGCTTTGGCTGGCGCATGTTCAGCGAGTTGCGCCAGGCTTTCTGCGCCTGCACCCATGTAATGATACTTGTATGTGAGGTCAGCCTTCTCGCCGATGACGCCAATGATGCAGCCGCCTTTCAGAGAGCGCTTCCTGATGCGGGCATTGAGGATGGGCGCTTCGAGGCGTGGATTCGTGCCAATGAGCATGATGGCATCAGCTTCTTCTATGCCAGCGATGCTTGAATTGAAGATGTAGCCAGCGCGACCGCCCTGCTCGCCCAGCGGCGTTCCATCCTGGCGGCAGTCAATGCTTTCGATGCCAAGGGAGTGCGCGAGAGACTTCCATGAGAAGGCCTCTTCGGCGCCGACGAGATCGCCGAGAATAACTCCCATGCGTTCAGGCCGTGAAGCTTTCACGCGTTGCTCGATGCGGGCGAAGGCTTCGGGCCAGGTGGCGGGACGGAGCTTGCCGAATTCGCGGATGTAGGGCTTGTCCAAGCGCTGGGTTTTCAGGCCATCCCACACAAATCGGGTTTTATCGGAAATCCATTCCTCGTTCACGTCCTCATGGGTGCGCGGCAGAATGCGCATGACTTCCGAGCCTCTGGCATCAACGCGGATGTTGGAACCCACAGCATCCATGGCATCAATGGTTTCGGTTTTGCGGAGTTCCCAAGGCCTTGCCTTGAATTCGTAGGGCGCTGACGTCAAGGCGCCAACGGGGCAGAGGTCAATGATATTACCTTGCAGTTCCGAGGTGATGGCCTGATCAAGATAGGTGGTGATCTCAACGCTCTCGCCGCGGCCTGCGAGGCCCAATTCCTGAACGCCGCCCACTTCCGTGGTGAAGCGAACGCAGCGCGTGCACTGGATGCAGCGGGTCATTTCGGTTTTCACCAGCGGGCCTAAATATTTATCTTCTATCGCGCGCTTGTTTTCAATGAAGCGGTTGGCAGATTTGCCGTAGGCCATGGCCTGATCCTGCAAATCGCACTCGCCGCCCTGATCGCAAATCGGGCAATCCAGCGGGTGGTTGATGAGCAGGAATTCCATAACACCTTCACGGGCTTTTTTTACCTGCGGAGTGCGGGTGAAAACTTCGGGCAGCTCGCCATTAGGGCCCGGGCGCAAATCATTCACCGACATGGCACAGGAGGCTTGCGGCTTCGGCGTGCCCTTCACTTCCACCAAACACATGCGGCAGTTGCCAGCAACCGAAAGCCGTTCATGGAAACAGAAGCGCGGCACTTCAGCGCCTGCAATTTCACAGGCCTGCAGCAATGTCAGGCCGTTTTCGATATCGTGTTCTACGCCGTCTATTTTTATCTTGGGCATCTTCAGTTCCTAATAATTCCGTCATCCCGGCGAAAGCCGAGACCTTGAAGATGCGGGCAGTGCCTCACCGTTGTTATGACCGCCCCATGACACGCACTCCTCACGCGTTTCTGGGTCCCGGCCTTCGCCGGGATGACGATAGTTTGTTGGAGCATCTCCATCACATCATCCTCATGCGCAGCGCTGGGTTTTCCAGCGCTCCATGTCAATTACTTCCTCCCAGCCAAAGGCATAGCCGGTCGCGCCGTTCTTTTCATACTGTTCAAGACGGTCCATGGCCTCTTCCAAGCTTGGCTGACAACCTTCCGGTACCCACCAGAACACCATGTGGGGCTTTTCCATCAAATCAAACCAGTCTGCCCGGTTTTTGTAAAACTGCACATGCACGGTCTTGAACACATAATTCTCCAGGGCTTCCGGCGTTTCCCAAACGGACATGTTGACCGCGTAGTCGTCGCCCACCCGGAAATCGGTTGCGTTATTATTATCACCCTTGAGGCGCCATATGAAACCTGGCGACCGTTCGGCAAGGGCGTTCACGCAATCAAGATTATCCATGAAGCCCGCCATGCGCGGATCAGTCGTGGGATACTTGAACTTGCCAATGTTCAGTTCAGCGAGATGCATGAGACTCTCCAGCTAAATGCGACTCATATGCTTTCGCAAACCGTTCAAATTCCTTTTGCCACACCTCACCAAGCTGCTGTCTTTCGTTATTCACAAAATCCGAAAGGGCATTCCTCGCTCCAAGCGTAGGCCCCATCTCGATTACTGCTTCGACCAGATCGTCACCAGTCTTCTTGGAAGCCGCGGCTAACCGTTCGGTGAATTGAAGACCGCCTTTCGGCAATCCCTTTTGAAAATGCGCCAAAGAAAGGAAGGATACCATAAGAGCCTGCATGTAGTTGGGGTCTTTTAGCGCGCGCACTGATAGAGCTTCTACCAGTATTGCTTCTTTCAACTTCTCTTTGCTGGCAGGCAATACTTCAATTGGTTCGCAGTCAGTATTGTGCTTTTCAAGCACCTCTCCAAATGCTTCAACCAAATCGTAATTTAACCCAAAGAATTTCTTTACTTTCCAAATTGCAACCATGGCCTCTACTCCGCCGCGTGGCGCACGGCGCCATCGTGGTCAGCGTTGCGGGAATATTGGTCGATGCGGTCTTCGATCACATGGCGGAAATGGCGGATGAGGCCCTGCACGGGCCAAGCCGCAGCATCGCCCAACGCACAGATCGTGTGACCTTCGATTTGGTATGAGACTTCCAGCAGCATGTCGATTTCGCGCTTTTCGGCGCGGCCTTCGGCCATGCGGCTCAGCACGCGCCACATCCAGCCCGTGCCTTCACGGCAGGGCGTGCATTGGCCGCAGGATTTATGCTTGTAGAAAGCTGCAAGCCTTGCGATGGCGCGGATCATGTCGGTGGATTTATCCATGACGATGACGGCTGCGGTGCCGAGGCCGGATTTCAAAGCGCGCAGGGAATCGAAGTCCATCGGGCTGTCGATAATCTGATGCGGCGGGAACGCAAGGAACCGATGAGCCGCCGGGGATGACGGCCAAGAGATTATCCCAGCCGCCGCGAATGCCGCCGCAATGCTTGTCGATGAGTTCACGGAAGGTGATGCCCATTTCCTCTTCGACGTTGCAGGGGTTATTCACATGGCCCGAAATGCAGAACAGCTTGGTACCAACATTGTTGGGGCGGCCCAGTGAGTTGAACCATGTGGCGCCCCGGCGGAGAATGGTTCCGCACACGGCAATGGATTCAACATTGTTGATGGTTGATGGCGCGCCATAAAGGCCGACATTGGCCGGAAATGGCGGCTTCATGCGGGGCTGGCCTTTTTTGCCCTCCAGGCTTTCGAGCAATGCGGTTTCTTCGCCGCAGATGTAAGCGCCGGCGCCATGGGCCACATAGAGATCGAAATCCCAGCCGTGAATGTTGTTCTTGCCGATGAGGCGGGCCTCATAGGCCTGGTCGATGGCGGCTTGCAGGTGTTCGCGTTCGCGGATGAATTCGCCGCGTATATAAATGTAGCCCACATTGCAGGCCATGGCGGCACCGGCGATCAGGCAACCCTCAACAAGCAGGTGCGGATCGTGGCGCATGATTTCGCGGTCTTTGCAGGTGCCGGGTTCGGACTCGTCGGCATTCACAATGAGGTAATGCGGACGCTCGCCAACGACCTTAGGCATGAACGACCATTTGAGGCCGGTTGGAAAACCTGCGCCGCCACGGCCGCGCAAATTGCTGGCCTTGATTTCATTCACCAGCCAGTCACGGCCCTTGTCGATGAAGGATTTCGTATCGAGCCAGCAGCCGCGCTTCTTGGCGCCTTCAAGGCCCCAGTCATGAAGCCCATAGAGATTGGTGAAAATGCGATCTTTGTCAGCGAGCATGGAAAACTCCTGTAACATCCTCATGCAGAGGTGCGTACATCGTGCGCCTCGAAGCATCTGCCAGACACCGAGCGCGCAGCCCTCCCATCGAGGCACTGCCGATGGCAGTGCGCCTCAGGGTGGGGGTTGAGTATAACGTGAGGTTCATCATCATTTCTTTGGCCTATCGCCCTCAGCACTATCCGAACGCCAGCCCTTGGCCAGCTTCTTTGATTGCTTGATCCATTCATCGCGCTTGGCGCGGCCCTTGAAACCTTCGAGGCGAGAGTCTACCCACTTCAGTTCGGCGGCAGACCACGCGGCGATTTGGTCGAAATGCCAGATGCCCATTTTGTTCAGCATCTTTTCAAGTGCGGGACCAACGCCCCAAATGAGTTTCAGGTCATCGCCCTTGCCAGTGCGCGGCTTCTTCAACAGCTCCGGCGAGCCATCCGCATTTCTGACCTTAATGGGTGCTGGCTCCGGCTTTTCAGCAATCTTGGCCACAGGTCTTGGAATAAGCGTTGCAACAGGCTTGACCGGAGTGGGCGCAACCTGGGCTGCCGTGACAGCAACAGGCGCCGGAGCAGATGTCGTTGTCGCGGCGGGCACTGGTGCGGTTGCAGGCGCAAGGGTTGCAGCTACCAGGGTGGGTGCTGGTGCGGTCGCAATGGGTGCCACAGTCGGCGGCGGCGCGGGCGGTGGTGGTGGCGCTTCAACGCGGGTGAAGGTGCGCTCGTTAGCATAAAGCGACTTATCGGTCAGCGAAGTCAAGGCGCCCATGGGGGCCGAGAGATGCCGACCGTTTTGCGGGCCGGGTTTTACGGGCCGGCCAGCAGCCAAATCATCCAGCAGAGTTTCAAGCGATGCCGGCGTCAAATCCTCGTAGGTATCTTTCCAGATTTGAATCATCGGCGCATTCACGCAAGCCCCCAGGCATTCGACTTCTTCCCAAGAGAAATTGCCGTCCGCCGAAAGGTGATGAGGCTCATGGTGGATTTTGCTTTTGCACACCTTCATCAAATCTTCCGACCCACGCAGCATGCACGGCGTTGTGCCGCACACCTGCACATGGGCTTTTTTGCCCACTGGGGACAGCTGGAACATCGTGTAGAAACGTGGCCACTTCGTAAACGCGGATGAACGCCATATCGAGCATGGATCCCACATATTCCATCGCAGGCTTCGACAACCACCCCGCATTCTGCTCCTGCGCCCGCCACAACAAGGCGATTATCGCGGAGGCCTGCTTGCCAACGGGATATTGGGCAATCGTCTTCTTCGCCCACGTCATGTTCTCCGCCGTGAAGGTGAATGAACTGGGCTGTACGGGATCGAGACGGCGAACGCTCATCTATCAACCTCACCAAACACGATATCGAGGGAGCCCAAGACGGCGGAGACGTCGGCCAGCATGTGGCCGCGGCACATGAAATCCATGGCTTGCAAATGGGCAAAGCCGGGGGCGCGCAGTTTGCAGCGGTAGGGCCTGTTGCTGCCATCGCTCACGAGATAAACGCCGAACTCGCCCTTGGGCGCTTCCACGGCGGCATAGACTTCGCCTTCCGGCACTTTGTAGCCTTCAGTGTAAAGCTTGAAGTGGTGAATAAGCGCTTCCATGGAACGCTTCATTTCATCGCGTTTAGGCGGAACAATCTTGCCATCGCTGGATGAGATTGGCCCCTGCCCTGCTGGCGTGTTCAGCGCGGCGATACATTGCTTCATAATTTTCACGCTCTCGCGCATTTCCTGCACGCGAATGAGGTAACGATCATAATTATCGCCGTTCTTGCCGATTGGAATATCGAAATCCATGTCGGAATAGCATTCATAAGGCTGGGCTTTACGCAAATCCCACGCCGCACCGGAGCCTCGCACCATTACGCCGGAGAAGCCCCATTTGAAGCACTCTTCGAGCGACACGATGCCGATATCCACATTGCGCTGCTTGAAGATGCGGTTGCCGGTGAGCAGCGTTTCAATATCATCCAGCACCTTGGGGTGGGTGTCGCAGAAGTGGCTGATATCATCGATGAGTTTTTGCGGCAGGTCTTGATGCACGCCACCGGGGCGCACATAGGCTGCATGCATGCGGCTGCCGGATGCGCGCTCGTAGAATACCATCAATTTTTCACGCTCTTCAAAGCCCCAGAGCGGTGGTGTCAGGGCTCCTACGTCCATCGCCTGCGTGGTGACGTTCAGGAGGTGCGACAGCAAGCGGCCGATTTCGGAATACAGCACGCGAATGAGTTGGGCGCGCCTGGGAACCGTGATGCCGAGCAGCTTTTCAACAGCCAGCGCATAGGCATGCTCCTGGTTCATCGGCGCCACATAGTCGAGGCGGTCAAAATAGGGCACGGCCTGCAGATAGGTTTTGTATTCGATCAGCTTTTCGGTGCCGCGATGGAGCAGGCCGATATGCGGATCGACACGGGTGACGACTTCGCCATCGAGTTCAAGTATAAGACGCAAAACGCCATGCGCCGCCGGATGCTGCGGGCCGAAGTTGATGCTGAAATTGCGAACGGTGGCTTCGGTCATGACTTAGCCTTTTCGTCACCGGGCAGAACATAAGTGGTGCCTTCCCAGGGTGACAGGTAATCAAACGAGCGGAACTCTTGTACGAGTTTCACAGGCTCATAGACCACGCGCTTGGCTTCGTCGTCGTAGCGGACTTCGACGTGGCCGGTGAGCGGGAAGTCTTTGCGCAAGGGGTGGCCGGAAAATCCGTAGTCGGTGAGAATGCGGCGGAGGTCCGGGTGGCCGGAGAACAGAACGCCGTAGAGATCGAAAGTTTCACGCTCATACCAGTTTGCGGCAGGAAATGTCGGGATGGCGGATGGCACTTGCGTGTCTTCATCAGCCTGAACTTTTACGCGGATGCGCTGGTTCTTGTAGGGTGATAGCAGGTGGTACACCACGTCGAAACGCTTTTCGCGGGCTGGATAATCCGCGCCGCAGATATCGATGAAGCAGACAAAACGGCATTCCGCATCGTCGCGCAGGAAGGTGAGCACGGTGTTGATGTCAGCGGCGTTGGCATGAATGGTGAGCTCGCCAAACGAAACCACCTGCCCTGTAATCACAAAACCCAAGCCTGTTGCGATGTGTTCGCCAAGTGCGCTCAAATTCTCAGCCATGATCAGCGCTCGATCGTGCCAGTGCGGCGGATTTTTTTCTGCAGTTGCAGAATGCCGTAGAGAAGCGCTTCGGCCGTTGGCGGGCAACCCGGGATGTAGATATCAACGGGAACGATACGGTCGCAGCCGCGCACGACGGAATAGGAATAGTGATAGTAGCCGCCGCCATTGGCGCAGGAACCCATGGAGATCACGTAGCGTGGCTCCGGCATCTGGTCATAGACCTTGCGGAGCGCCGGGGCCATCTTGTTGGTGAGGGTGCCCGCCACAATCATCACATCGGACTGGCGGGGCGAAGCACGGGGCGCAAAGCCAAAACGCTCAACATCGTAACGCGGCATGGAGGTGTGCATCATTTCAACGGCGCAACAGGCCAGGCCGAATGTCATCCACATCAAGGAACCGGTGCGGGCCCAATTGATGAGGTCATCGGTTGACGTCACAAGAAAGCCCTTGTCGGCAAGCTCGGCGTTAATATCGGTGAAGTATTCGCGCTGTTCAGGCGTTGCGGTCTCGATCAATCCCATTCGAGTGCTCCTTTGCGCCATTCATAGATGAAGCCAATCGTGAGAACGCCGAGGAACACCATCATGGACCAGAAACCCAGCACGCCAATTTCCTTGAGGCTCACGGCCCAGGGGAAAAGAAATGCCACTTCGAGATCGAAAATGATGAAGAGAATGGACACGAGATAGAAGCGCACATCAAACTTCATGCGGGCATCGTCGAAGGCGTTGAAGCCGCACTCGTAAGCGGAAAGTTTTTCGGGATCGGGGTTGCGCACCGCGATGAGGATGGGGGCGATCATCAAGGCCAGTCCGATGCCGGCGGCAACGGCCATGAAAATCACGATTGGCAGATAATCTTTCAAGAGCTCTGGCATGTTACCCCGTTTTTCGCCCGCTTTTACGAACTGGATTCTGTTGTGTGGTAGCGCAGCGCGGGCTGCATCGCAAGCATTTCGAAGGTCGCATGTCGGGCTAAATTCATGGTAATATTGCACAAGCAAAAGGCCGCATTTCGGCGGCCCTTTATTGGAACATTGAATGGCGCGAGAGACGGGGCTCGAACCCGCGACCTCCGCCGTGACAGGGCGGCGCTCTAACCAACTGAGCTACTCCCGCAATTCAATGGGGCGGTGGATAAAGTAGCCCTCCGCCCATGTCAAGCTAAGTGGTGGTTTTTTTGCCCGTAACCTCAATTTCGATCTTCATGCGCGGATCGGCAAGTCCGGCGACAAACATGGTGGCAGCCGGGCGGATATGGCCCAAATACTTCTTGAATGCGGGCCAACATGCCTCAAAATCCGCTGCATTCGGCAGGATGTAATGTACGCGCACGATATGCTCCAAGCCGAAACCGGCCTTTTTCATGGCTGACTTGATGTTGAGGAAGGTTTGTTCGGCCTGTTCTGCCACATTTTCAGAAATTTCCATGGTGGCATAATTGAAGCCTGTGGTGCCGGAGACAAATATCCAGTCGCCTTCAACAACGGCGCGGGAATAGGCCATCTCGGCCTCGAATTTTGAACCTGATGAAATGAGCTTTCTGGTCATGCGGTTTTCCTTACTTGGTGAATGCCATTGAGATGTTGGCGGTTTTCAACGCATCCCAGATCAAGAAGTGGACATCCGAGGAAAACTTGTTTTTGCCATCATCAATGCCCGCCACCCAAAACTCCACGGCAAAATTTATGCCCTTCTCACCGAAGCCCCGCAGCTCGCATTCTGGTGCAACCGGCATTTTTAAAACCGCAGGGTGAGTGGCCACCGCCGCCTCAATGATTTGAGGTACCCGGTGAATATCCGTTTCATAGGCCACCGAAAAGGGAACCTCATAGCGCTGGTGGGGGTCGGATTTTGTCCAGTTCACAAACTGCGTGGTGATGAATTTTTCATTCGGCACCATAATGTCTTTGCCATCGAACGTGGCAAGCGCCGAGGAGCGCATGTTGATTTCCTTGAGGATGCCCGCCTTGCCGCCCTCGAGCTCAATATAATCGCCCACTTTCAACGAACGCTCGAGCAGAATGATGATGCCAGATATGAAATTGGAAGCGATTTGCTGGAGGCCAAAACCGAGGCCGACACCCAAGGCACCGCCGAAGACGGCAAGCGCCGTGAGGTCCAGCCCCAGAATATTGAGCAGCAGAAGGGCAACGATAAAGAAAATCGCGATCTCGAGAAATTTTGCCACGAGCTCACGGGTTTGGATGTCGATGGCCTGCTGTCCGCGGATAACTTTTTGACCGGCGGTGCTGGAGGTGCGGCCCAGCCAAAACAGGATGCCGCCAAACAGCGCTGCCTTGATCAGTGCAAAGGCAGAAATGCGAATGTTGCCCGCGGCGAAGGCAATTGTTTCCAGCCACGCTGTTACATCGTCGAGGTAGCCAAAAACCTGAAGTGCGGCAACCGGCAGGCCGATCCACAGGCAGGCCATCTTGATGATGGGATGGGTTATAAACCGGTTGATTGCAGCGTGGAGAACCAGCACCACACCCACGCTCTGGGCGAGGCGCACAAGCCACGAGGAATGCAGGGCGGCATCGCAAACGGCAACAGCAATGGCCAAGGCCAGCACGGTGAGCAGCGAGAACAGCAAATCGCGGCAGGAATAGATAAAGCGTCTCAGTTTCAGGAAACTGCCATCCGCCGGCTCATGGCGCAGCAGCAGGATTTTGGCGAGCAACTGCCGAGAGGCAATTTTGGCAACAATAACCGCAACGATGATGGCTGCCACTTGCGCGTAGAACTGCGGTGATTGCAGCCAGCCCAATAACGTGGCGACGACGTCAAGAGCTTGTTCTTTAAACTTTACAAAATCCACGACACACTTTCCAAAACACTAGAATGGATCGCCCCACTCCAATTTGCGAACCCTCTTGTATTCTGCCTTGTCGCGCCTCGCAACGCTTTGCTGCATGAGGCCTTTCTCGCCACATAGCTTGAAGGTGGTGGCACCCTTGGCTTCGTCAGGTGGCGCTAAAATTCGAAACGCCGGTTTGCGTGAGGGATGCCGCGATGCAATGAGATAGCTGAATTTTTCGTCCTCAAAGGGTACGCGTGCGTTCTTGGCGTGAAGGTGTTCGCGGCTGCGGGCTATGCGGACCTTGAAATGACACCAATCGGGAGCGCTCAACGGGCAGACGTTCATGTGTGTGCATGGCGCCAGGATTTGGGCTCCCGCCGCTATCAAAACCTTGCGGGCTTCCAGCACTCTGGCGAAGCCCTGGGGAGTGCCGGGTTCAACAATGACCACAGAGTGGCGCGTGGCCGTCCACAGGGATTGAGCGACTTCCTTGGCCATCTTGAGAGGCATTTCTGCCAAGGCATAGGCTGCGATCACCAGATCGGCTGAATCTTTCTCAAGGCTGAGGATGTCGCCGACGCGCGCGTTGGTACTTTTCAGGGCTGGATGACTGCTGTGGCTCGACAAACCCAGAGCCAGTTGCAGAAATTGCCGATTGTTGTCGAGAAATGTAAAACTGGTGATCCCAGGAAACAATTCGCTTGCGGCCCAGCTCGCGGTGCCGGGGCCGGAGCCGGCATCAAGAATTGAGGCCGGGCTAAAGTTTTCGGGCAGCTGTTTCAGGCAGGCTGTGACTGCCGCGAATGTGGCGGGAAGCCTTGTCACAAGATAAGCATGGAAATCGATTGCCGCGCTTGAAGTTCCGCCTTTGCGGTAATGTGCCGAATTATCGCGGCTGCGGGCAGCCAAGCTCCCCTGCCCGTCAATCAGCTTGCGAATGGCGGCGGTTAATTCGGGCGGCAACGGGCTCAACGGCGGACTCCCAAAATACACCCGGAAAATGCGCAAGGCCATGAATTAAAGGCATTTTCCGGTCTGACAGGTAAGGTTAACAATTTACTATCGCCATAACTACAAGTGGATTTAATCTTTATACTGATTGATATTAAATGTGATGTCAGGCGGACTTTCGCATTGGCATTTGTGCCGCCGCTTGAAGTGCTTTTTGTTTTACGTGCTTTTGGTTTTTTGTCCACAAGGACAGCTTGCCAACCAACCGGGGAATTTCCGCTTCATTGCCGTTAGCGGAAATAGGACACTCAAGTGATTTCACCCTACGGCATTGTTTGTGCAATGGAGGCAACGATGGTTCCCGCGCAGAATAGTACTCCCCAACAACCTCGTGTTCGGGATATCGCAACAGCGCCTGAAGAAGGGGCGGCTGCAAAACGTCCTTTCCTGGTTACCCCGGCAGTCTCCGTGACGCAGCAAAAGCCTGCTGTATCCCAGCCCTTGAAACAACCGGCGCCTGACAATTCCCCGCCTGCTGGCGGATCTCGCGAGACGGCATTGAGCAAAAAGGTTCTTGATGCCCTGTCAGAGGATCCGGACCCCGCGAAATCACTCGCCGATATCCGGAAACTGCTTGTCGGCCCAACGCGCCGCCTGCATGAAGCCCGGATGGAAGAAATCATTTCCATCATGGAGGAATCCGACCGCGGCACCCAAAAGTCGTTGACGGCACTTGAAGCGCGCTGTCTCGATCTCGCCCGGAAATGTGAAAAGCTGTCTGCGGCATCGGAACTGACGGACCAGAAAGCGCGCCAGCAATCCGACTTCTTCAGCGCCGAGCTGGCAAAGTCGTCGACAACCCAGCAGGACCGAATGTCTGAAATGTTTCTCGTGATTGACGCCAAGCTGGAAAAGATGGCTTCTTTGGTGAACGAACGGATTGACCAGCTGACGGCAAAAACCAGCATTGACAACCAAACCCTTGTCAGCGATTTTGCCAACCGCATGCGGGAATTGTCGGCTTCGACCAACGCCAACATTGACCGGATGGTTGACAATTTTGAAGCGCGCCTCACACGGGCCGAAGCCCAGTCAGACAATGAGCATCGTCGTCACGTTGAAGCATTCGCGCATGGCTTCAATGATATTGCCGATCGCTTGCTGATGATCCGCGGGGTTCAGGCCAGTTAGGCGGAAGACAAGTTAATCGGGTATGGTGGGAGATGAGAGACTCGAACTCCCGACATCTTCGGTGTAAACGAAGCGCTCTACCAACTGAGCTAATCTCCCGTTGGGCGCTTAATAGCCAGATGATTTGCGCATTGCAAGGCATAAAAAACCCTGTGCGATTCTGAGGGCGCACAGGGCCGATATGTTCGATTTAACGCCGTCAGAGATTAGCCGTTAACAGCCTCCTTCAGTAATTTGCCCGCTTTGAATTTCGCCCGTTTAGAGGCGGGTAATTTGATGGTTTTGCCGGTCTGCGGGTTTCGCGCCTCGCCAGCCTTGCGGCGCGTTACCGTAAAGGTTCCAAAGCCGATCAGGCGCACATCGTCGCCCTGGCGCAAGGCCTTCATGATATTCTCAATTGTGGCTTCCACGGCTTCGCCAGCCTCACCGCGCGTTAATCGCGTATCTTTGGCAACCTTTGCGATCAATTCATTCTTGTTCATCTTCGCGCTCCCAAAAGCAACAAGGGGGAAGAAACGCCACACACTGCATAAGCCATGGGTTCAAGAAACGACAAAAGCGGTGAGATTCGCAAGAGTTCAGAATGAGAATATTTTTTTGAGAGTCAGATCAAAGAGTTATAAAAGGGCTCAAAAAAAGCAGGCGGAGAAACGATGCTCCGCCTGCTGACTATTTGAAAAAGTGATTCGGATTGGCCTAATGCGCCCTGGCACCCTCGCTGGCTTTTTCGGCGGCGATGCGGGCGGCGGCGGCGGCTTCCTCGGCCACCTCGTCCCACTCAATCGCTACCGGCAGACGCACCAGCGCATGTTTCAGCACATCATCCATCATGGCCACCGGAATGATTTCCATCCCGGCGGTGACGGACTTCGGAATATCCGCCAGGTCCTTCAGGTTTTCCTCGGGGATCATCACCTTCTTGATGCCGCCACGGAGCGCTGCGAGCAGCTTTTCCTTGAGGCCGCCAATCGGCAATACACGGCCGCGCAGCGTGATTTCGCCTGTCATGGCCACATCCTTGCGAACCGGAATGCCCGTCATAACGGAGACGATGGCTGTTGCCATGCCAACACCCGCCGATGGTCCATCCTTGGGGGTTGCACCTTCCGGCACATGCACGTGAATGTCCTTCTTGTCGAACACCGGCGGCTTTACGCCAATCAACGGGGCACGTGAACGGACATAGGAAGAAGCCGCAGAAATCGATTCCTTCATCACGTCTTTCAAGTTGCCCGTCACCGTCATCTTGCCCTTGCCGGGCATCATCAACGCTTCAATCGTGAGCAATTCTCCGCCCACCTCCGTCCAGGCAAGGCCGGTTACGACACCCACCTGATCTTCGCGTTCGGCTTCGCCATGCTTGTATTTCTGCACGCCGAGATACTCGTTCACCACTTCGGGCGTTACCTTGATCTTCTTTTTCTTGGACAGCATCAAATCCTTCACGGCCTTGCGGGCGATGGTATTGATCTCACGCTCAAGATTACGAACACCGGCTTCGCGCGTGTAACGGCGAATGGCTTCGTAAATGGCCTCATCCGAAATCTCGAATTCCTTATTGTCCAAGGCGTGGTTTTCCATGACCTTTGGAACAAGATGGCGCTTGCCAATTTCCATCTTCTCTTCTTCCGTATATCCGGCGATCCTGATGATCTCCATACGGTCGAGAAGGGCTGGCGGAATGTTCAGCGTGTTTGAGGTGGTCACGAACATCACATTGGACAGGTCATATTCAACTTCAAGGTAGTGATCCATGAAGGTTGAGTTCTGTTCCGGATCCAAAACCTCAAGCAAGGCCGATGACGGGTCGCCACGGAAATCCTGGCCCATCTTGTCGATTTCATCGAGCAGGAAAAGCGGATTGGATTTCTTGGCCTTCTTCATCGACTGGATGATCTTGCCGGGCATCGATCCAATGTAGGTGCGGCGGTGGCCACGGATTTCAGCTTCATCGCGCACACCGCCAAGCGACATGCGGATGAACTCGCGGCCCGTTGCCTTCGCTATGGACTTTCCGAGCGAGGTTTTGCCAACGCCGGGAGGGCCCACGAGACAAAGGATCGGGCCTTTCATCTTGTTGGTGCGGCTTTGCACGGCAAGATATTCCACAATACGCTCTTTCACCTTGTCCAAGCCAAAGTGATCAGCATCAAGGATGCTTTGTGCGTAAGTCAAATCACGCTTGACCTTGCTCTTCACACCCCATGGAATATTCAGCAGCCAATCGAGATAGTTGCGCACCACCGTCGCTTCCGCCGACATGGGGCTCATCTGGCGGAGTTTCTTGATTTCCGCATCAGCGCGTTCACGGGCTTCCTTCGAGAACTTGGTATCCTTGATCTTCTGCTCAAGTTCACCAATTTCGTCGCGCTCCTCGCCGTCGCCCAACTCCTTCTGAATGGCCTTCATCTGCTCATTCAAATAATACTCGCGCTGGGTCTTTTCCATCTGGCGCTTGACGCGGCTGCGGATGCGCTTTTCGACCTGCAGCACGGAAATTTCGCCTTCCATGAGAGCAAAGGCTTTTTCAAGTCGTGCCTGCACGGACTGCATCTCAAGGATTTCCTGCTTCTCACCGATCTTGATGGCGAGATGGGCCGCAATGGTGTCTGACAGCTTTGCATAGTCGGTTATCTGGCTAAGGGTTGCCAGAATTTCCTGTGGCACCTTCTTGTTCAGCTTCACATAGCTTTCGAACTGCGAAATCGCCGTGCGGGCCAGCGCCTCGGTTTCCTGTTCATTGGCAATGATGTTTGGCAGCAGTTTCACTTCAGCCTGGAAGTAATCGGCATGGTGGATAAAACGCTGAACCTTGGCGCGCTCGGTGCCTTCAACCAGCACCTTCACGGTGCCATCAGGCAGCTTCAGGAGCTGAAGCACCTGGGCCAGCGTGCCCACTTCGTAAATCGCATCAATTGCCGGATCATCGTCACCCGGATTTTTCTGGGCAACCAGCAGAATGCGCTTATCTTCGCGCATCACTTCCTCAAGCGCCTTGATGGACTTTTCACGGCCTACAAACAGAGGCACGATCATGTGGGGGAAAACCACAATGTCGCGCAGCGGCAAAACGGGCAAAGTTTCCGTCGCGCCTTCGGTAGTCGCGGCCTTTGAAATCTTATTCGTCATTTCTATTCCTTTCGCTGGTTAGGCCGCTTGTTTCGATCAACCTCAAAGATGAGCTCCGATCTACTTGCGCCCTCAGGGCCAACACGCATTTAACGCAGAACAACCCCGAACCTGTTAGCTAGAAATGGAGGTCCGGCATTAACTTTTCAATGGCTGGCCCGGCCATTTTAAAACGCCGCTTTAAGCAGAAGCTGGCGCCAGCTTGGCGTTGCCCTGCTTGTCGCGGTCGGCATAAATCAAAAGCGGCTTTGCATCGCCATCAACGACTTCCTTGGATATCACCACTTCTTCCACGCCATTCATAGTTGGCAAGTCAAACATGGTTTCCAGCAGAATGAGCTCCATAATGGAGCGCAATCCGCGGGCCCCCGTCTTGCGCTCAATGGCGCGCTTGGCGATGGAGCGAAGGGCTTCTTCGGGGAACGTGAGCTTGACGCCTTCCATTTCGAACAGGCGCTGATATTGCTTGATCAACGCGTTCTTGGGTGCGGTGAGAATCAGTATGAGGGCAGCCTCGTCCAAATCCTCCAGCGTGGCGATAACCGGCAAGCGGCCGACAAATTCCGGGATGAGGCCGAAGCGCAGCAAATCCTCTGGTTCCAGATCGCGGAGCATGGCGCCGGTGCGGCGGTCGTCTACGGATTTGACTTCGGCGCCAAAGCCGATGCCGGAACCCTTGCCGCGCTGATTGATGATCTTCTCGAGACCGGCAAAAGCGCCGCCGCAGATGAAGAGGATATTGGTTGTATCCACCTGCAGGAATTCCTGCTGCGGATGCTTGCGGCCGCCCTGGGGAGGAACCGATGCTACGGTGCCTTCCATGATTTTCAACAGCGCCTGCTGCACGCCCTCGCCCGACACATCGCGGGTGATTGAGGGGTTGTCAGACTTCCTGGAAATCTTGTCCACTTCGTCAATATAGACAATGCCGCGCTGGGCGCGCTCGACGTTGTAATCAGCCGACTGCAAGAGTTTGAGAATGATGTTTTCGACATCTTCACCAACATAACCCGCTTCGGTCAAGGTTGTGGCATCGGCCATGGTGAACGGCACATCAAGAATGCGGGCCAGCGTTTGCGCCAGCAGCGTTTTGCCAGAACCGGTTGGGCCCACGAGCAGAATGTTGGACTTTGCCAATTCCACGTCATTGTTTTTGGCGGCGTGGTTCAGGCGCTTGTAATGGTTGTGTACGGCAACTGCCAAAACCTTTTTGGCATAGACCTGGTCGATGACATAATCGTCCAGGACCTTGCGGATTTCCTGTGGCGAAGGAACGCCATCCTTGGACTTCACCAGTGACGACTTGTTCTCTTCACGAATGATATCCATGCAGAGCTCAACGCATTCATCGCAGATGAACACGGTTGGGCCGGCAATGAGTTTGCGGACTTCGTGCTGGCTCTTTCCGCAGAAAGAGCAATATAGCGTGTTCTTGTTGTCGCCCGCGCTTGCCTTACTCATGGTCTCTCCTTGAACAATCTGCTCAGCCTTCAATAAGGCCAAGACTTTAATGAGACATCACTCAACTGTCACAAACAAGGCGAACTTAGTCCAAATCACCCGACTCAATCCAGCATGCTCCCACTAAAGTTAATCAAAAATTGATTTTCTTTAGAATACCTGCGCTGGGCTTACCCCGCAACAGCCAAAATACGGCCTAACTACTTGGAATCGCTAACTTCCGCCCGCTTGTCTAAGACCGTGTCAATCAGGCCAAATTCCTTTGCAGCCTCCGCGGTGAGGAAATTATCACGTTCGAGGGCTTCCTCGATTGCTTTAATGTCGCGCCCTGTGTGTTTCACATAGATCTCGTTGAGGCGCTTTTTTAGGCTCTCAACTTCTTTGGCATGGATCAATATGTCGGTTACCTGGCCTTGATACCCGCCCGATGGCTGGTGAACCATAACGCGCGCATTCGGCAGGGCAAAGCGCATGTCCTTGTCACCCGCCGTCAACAGGAGCGACCCCATGGACGCCGCCTGCCCCATGACGATGGTTGAAATCTTGGGCCGAATGAACTGCATGGTATCGTAAATGGCAAGTCCTGAAGAGACAACGCCACCAGGCGAATTGATGTAGATGGCGATTTCCTTTTTGGGGTTATCAGCCTCCAGGAAAAGCAACTGCATGCAAATCGACACCGACACATTGTCATCGATGGGCCCATTGATGAAAATAATGCGTTCACGCAGCAGCCGAGACGGCAAATCATAGGTGCGTTCACCGCGGGCTTCCTGCTGAATGACCGATGGCCAGAAAGAGCTGGTGGTGAGATAGTCTACTGGATCGCGCATGAAGAACCCTTAAGTGAATCAGATATTGGCCTATAGATAGGTGACAGCAGCTGCTTCGGGAAGCCCCCAACATCAAAAAACACAAAAGGGGGTGGATATTAACCGCCCCCGGTTGTTTCTGCGGATGGAAGAAATCAATCTTCTTTTTTGGCTTTCTTTGCAGGCTTTTTCTTGGCTGGCTTGGCTTCGGCCTCACCTTCCTCATCATCATCCTGCACCATGGCCTGCAATTCTTCGCGGCTCACGGACTTATCGGTTACCTTGGCCCTGGAAACGAGGAAATCCACGACCTTCTGCTCGAATACGGGGCCTCGCAACTCGATGAGTGCGTTGGGGTTCTTGCGGTAATGGTCAAACACCTGCTTTTCCTGGCCGGGGAACTGGCGGGCGCGGTGCATGAGCGACTGCTGGAGCTCCTGCTCGTTGACGCTGATGCCTTCCTTTTCGCCCAAGGTTCCAAGCACGAGGCCGAGGCGCACGCGGCGCTCAGCAATGGTCCGGTATTCCTTCTTGGCGTCTTCTTCGGTGGTGCCTTCATCAGCAAAGCTTTTGCCCGCCTTCTGCATTTCGCCGTTCAACGCATTCCAGATACCGCCGAATTCGGCTTCCACCAAACGCTCCGGCAATTCAAAGCTATAGAGGGCATCCAGGGCATCCAGCACGTCGCGCTTCAACTTCATGCCGGTCATGGTTTCCATTTCGCTGTAGATGCGCGAACGGATCATGTCCTTCAATTTGGCCAGATCTTCGAAGCCCAATTTCTTGGCGAATTCATCATCGACCGTGCCTTCCTTCGGCGCTTCTACGCCTGCAACCCTCACGGCAAACTCTGCGGGCTTGCCTGCGAGGTCTTTGACTCCGTAGGCCTCCGGGAAGGTAACTTTCACAACCAGCTCATCGCCTGCCTTGTGGCCAATCAACTGGTCTTCGAAGCCTGGAATGAACTGGCCAGAGCCGATTTCCAGCGGCACATCATCAGCGGTGCCGCCATCAAAAACCTTGCCGTCGACTTTGCCGACAAAACCAATGGTTACCTTGTCGCCAGAAGCGGCCTTGCCATCCTTGGCTTCCCATGACTTGTATTGCGACGTCAAACGGCCCAGGGCTTCATCGACCTGCGCGTCTGACACTTCAACCACATGGCGGGTGAGTTCGACGCCTGAAACATCCTGCAATTCGAAGGTGGGGATCACTTCGAAAGCGAGCGAGAAAGCCAAATCGCCGGTGCCGTCCATGATGGCATTCACTTCGGCCTCTTCTTCCGGCAGTTTCACTTCGGGCTGGTAGGCTGGCTTCAGTTGACGGTCAGTCAAAACCTGCTTGGACTGGTCATCAATCGCCTTCTGCACCACTTCGGCCATCAGCGATTTGCCATACATGCGCTTGAGGTGCGGCACTGGCACCTTGCCGGGGCGGAAGCCCTTGATATTGGCGCGGCCCGCCATTTCCACGAGTTTCGAGTCGAGTTGCTTGCCGAGCTCGGCCGCGTTCACAACTACCTTGAATTCGCGCTTGAGCCCGGAGCTCAGTGTTTCTGTTACTTGCATTGTCTCGCTCTTACTTTCCGAATTAAACCCAATCTATTCAATCGCATTGCATTGGTGCGGGCGGAGGGACTTGAACCCCCACGGGTTTCCCCACAGGAACCTAAATCCTGCGTGTCTGCCAATTTCACCACGTCCGCGCAATGCACAACCCGGCCCGTTACGAACCAGCAATCCGCGCGGTCTATAGCAGAGGGGTTTGGGCGATGCCAGCGAAGAAAATTGCTGGAGAAATGGCGGGGTTTTTTGCGGTTTTTAGCTGGAAAATTGGTGACGCGATGTTTTGCGCGAAACAATTCCCAGTGAGGGAAAATGGCGGAATTCAAGGGTTTGAGGCGGGCAAAAGTATGAAAAAGGCAAGCGGCTGACGGCCATACTGACCTACGGAACCTTTTGGTCATTATGGGCTTTTCACATAGGACACTTTCATACCAGAGGACTTTACCATGAAAATTAATAAACGCACCGATATCGCAGATACCGAACCAGAGGCCCTTGCAAAGTTTGCTGAGGTCGCGCGCAACAACACCGGCAAGCCGGTTCGCCAAGGGGTTGAAGCAAACAAGGAAAACGCCGCCATCCCGACCGACCCCAAGCTCAAACAGGATGCAGCGACAAAAGTATTGCGAGAAGGCGTGTTTCACCGCGACGAAGGCTCGGACGAGGCGATCGACAAACTTCCGGACCGCACGGCCAAAAAGTAGGAGCCGCAAGACCTGTGACCTCCCCTGCCAGATTTAGCAGCCAGCAATCGATGATTGTACGTCCATAACTAAACTTGTCTTGCGACCGGGGAAAGTTCGCTAGCAGAATTTTGTGAGAGCGCCCGCATGATAACCGGGCGCTCGAACTTTATGAGTGGATGGTTTTCCGTTTGACTGACCTGCGCCAAGGTTGACAGGGCGTTGCCTGTGACCTGCTACCAAGGAAAATGACAGGGTTTTCGCGTAGATTACGCAACAACCCGCATGACAGACATCTCCGAGCCAGATTTGAAGGCGCTATCGCTGGTCACGATGCGCGCTCCGACGGCATCGATATGCTCAAATATTTTCTTCACTTCTTCAAAGAAATTTGGAGATGCTTCGACAAAATAGACAAAAATATTCGTGTCAATGTAAACTACCGAAGAACCAGTGACTTTATCCATTATCACGAAGCCAGCGGATATGACGGTCAACGTCCTTGCCAGAGCGCGGCTCAGGCGACCGCGCCCCAGCACCACCAAATGACAACAATGTTTTCACATGACGCTTTGCACTGCCTCCGGTTTGCTCTTTGACAATCTCCGCCAAATGCCTCTCAAGCGCTTCCTGCATCAAAAAAGACCGCGAACGCCGGGTGAGCTTCGCTGCCTTATCGAGCGTCAATCGTGCAGCCTTGGGAAGGCGGATTGATATGGTCGAGGCGGGTGTTGGCATGGCCTTAACTCGGTGGGATAAGTGGTGCATTCAAGTGTAACACATTGCAGTCAAGTGGTATGGTAACAATTGCAATCACCGCCGGGGTTATCTGCAAAGGATGTCAAACTACAGAGCGAACATGCTATGGGTGGTGTTCGCGTCACCGTCGATCACTTGAACGTTCTTTATTATTTAAACTGTCCTATGGTTGATAATGTAATCCCCGCGGCCACAACCCCTGTCCCGACCCACACAGTCATGGGATAGGTTTCGCCGAAATAGGCGACACCGATGACCACGGCGACGGCTGCTGCGACGTAGCCGATTTGGCTGAGGTAGGTGGGGCCGCCTTCTAGCTGAAGCTTGAAGAACATGAGGAACATGATGGTGGAGACGGCGAGTTGTGCCGCGACAAGGGTCGGGATGGTGGCCAGGGGTGCGACGTCAATGGTGCCGGTTTGCGCCAGGGTTGCCGCGAGCAAAAAGGGCACGGCGGCGAGGTTGGTTTTTGCCGCAAGGCTGCGGGGGCTGGCGTCTTGGGGCCAGGCCATGGTTCGGTAAATATTTCCTAGTCCCAGAAAAACTGGAATGAGCAAGGCGACGAAAATCCAAAGGTCTTGCAGGCCGCGTGCATTTACGCCCTTCGAGAAAATGATGATGAGGGCGCCGATTAGCCCCACGGCAATGCCTGACAATCCCAGGAGATTTGGCGGGCGCACACGGAACATGAGCGAGAGTAGCGCTGTGACGACGGGCGAGAGCGCGAACATGATGGCTGCCAGGCCGCTGCCGATTTTCGGTATGACGAGAAAGGTCAGGAAATTTGGCACAACATAAGAGATGAAGCCGGAGATGATGGCGAATTTTGTGGTGGAGGCGCCTGTCGATGCTTCGCGTTCGGTCGCCTGCGTGATGAGGAGAAGAGCGAGCCCCGCCCCCAGCGAAATGACGGCCGCCCACAATGCGGCGTTTACACCAATTGACATGGCGAGTTTGCCGAGCGGGAAGTTGAGGCCGAGGGCCGTGCCCGTGCCAAAGAGAAGGAGCAGCGGGCGGTTCATGCAGTATCACGTGTCATTCTTTTGAAATTGCTACAATCGAGAGATCTTCTTCACCGGCGGTGTTGATGACAATTATCGTTCCGTCACCATGCTTCCAGATCATATTGCAGAAGCCAAGGCCGGTGCCTGAGCACTCGCGCGCCTCGGGAAAATCCTTGCAACGGGAATCGCTTTCCAGGCAACCGCCTTCAGCACGCATGGCTATTCCTGCGGGCTTCCAACCCTTTTGCAATAGCCTGATGCGGATGGGCGGATACGGGACGTCTATTTTCACGAAGGCGGGAATTGATTTCGCGGGGACGGGCAAAGCGAAAAATATTGCGGCGAATATTGAGGCAACAATTGCGACGAAGAAGATTTTCATTTCGCTATTCCCGAAAGCCAGATTTTCATGTCCGCGAAGCTTGTAGCATTTTAATTTGGGGCAAGGAAATTGAGAAGGGATTCTGCCGTGAGACCGTTTTGACCGTGCATATTAGAAGCATCGCCATGCAGCCAAACGGCGGCGCATGCGACTTGAAAGGCCGGAAGAAGACCTTGAGCCAGCAGTCCGATAACAAGGCCCGCAAGAACATCTCCTGAGCCTGCGGTGGCGAGGCTGGGTGGGGCGTTGGCGTTGATGACGGCTCGGCCATCGGGGCTGGCGATGACCGTGTCGGCGCCTTTGAGAATAATGATGGCACCGGAACGCTTGGCAGCTTTCAGGGTGCGTTCAGGTTTTGATTCCGTTGCAGCATCCATGCCCTTGAAAAGACGCGAGAATTCACCTTCATGGGGCGTCATGATGACGGGGCGCGAGGGATTTTCCTGAATCAGATCAAAGAGTTCCCGCGGGTCTTGCATGAAGGAGGTTAAGGCGTCGGCGTCCAGCACTGTGGCGGCACCGCTGGCGAGTGTGGCCCTTACGTTCGCGCGCGTGTCGCCGCCAATGCCAGCGGCGGGGCCGATGCAGACCGCGTTCTTGCGTTTGTCATCGAGGAGCATGCCGAGCGCCAACGGGTTTTCGATTTTTGCCAGCATAATCGTGGTGGTATGGGCGGCGTGGATGAGGAGTTCATCTTCATGGCCTGCGATGGTGACGAGGCCAGCGCCGATTTTCAGCGCGGCTTGCGCAGTGAGGCGAGATGCACCAGTGTTGAACCTAGGACCCGAGACAACAACGGCGTGGCCCCGGCTGTATTTATGCGATGCCATGGTGAACCGCATGAGATTGGGTTTGGAGTTTTCCCAGAGTTGAATTTTCAATTCGGGGAGAACTGTTTCCGGGATGTCAATGTCAGCGACAATGACGTCGCCACACAGCATGCGGCCGGGCAACAGGAGATGGGCGGGTTTCTTGCGAAAGAAAGTAACGGTGAGGTCGGCCTCAACGCAAAGTCCTCGTGGCTGGCCCGTCAATCCATCAAGACCTGAAGGCACATCAATGGAAACGACGGGAACGCCCGCGCTCTTGATTTTGTTTGCAAGCTCACTTGGAAAATTACGGTTGAGGCCTGCGCCATAGAGCGCGTCGATGATGAGCTCGGCACCGGTCACATCGTTTGAGATTTCGACGGGCCAGCCCCATTGCTTGAGATAGCGCGCGGCGACTTCGCCATCCCTGCCATTGTTGCCAGGGCCACAGAGGACGACGGTTTTTCTGGCGCCGTAGCGGCGGATGATTTCTTCCGCCACGGCGCGGCCCGCATTTTCGATAAGCTGGGTTTCCGTGATGCCGGAAGCGATGGCGAGGGCATCGGCCTGGTACATTTGAGCGGGCGTCAGGATGGCTGAATTGGTCAATTCAAGTACTCCCACTATCCGTCATCCCGACGAATTTAGACAAACGATTGTGTTAATGGCTGCCATAGTCAACGGGTTTGCCCATGGGCTGGTCCAAATCTTTCAGCAGTTTGGCGAACCATTTCACGTTTGGATCAAAAGCTTTGCCACCCTTGATGCGGGGAAATTCGATGGTGCGGAGCTTGTTTTTGTGGCCTTCGTCATGACCGACGACACCGCTTTCGCCTTTCAGACCGCTTTTCACCGCCTGCTTCACCATGGACTTGATGAGCGCCAGGTCTTCCTTGTTGGCGGCGGCGGACCTTGCGAAATAGCCTGACTTCTGCACCAGCACTTTTTCTGCGCCAAGCATTTTGGCAAAGCGTTTGGCGAACCATTCACCGGGGTTGATCTTGTCAATCTTGACGTGGCCAAAGGCGTCACGTTCCGGCTCTTCGCCCGCGCTGCGCATTTCGGCCACGATGTCATTTACGCCTGCCCCTTCGGAGAGGAAAATGGTAACGCAATCATACTTGTCCATGGATGTCCTGATGCGTGCGGCTTCAGCTTCGAGATCAATGGCGAGTTCGGGCACGTAAACCGCGTCAAGCTCCTTGTGATCGATTCCCAAATTGAACTCTGGAATGAATTTGTTCTGCTTAAGGCGCTTGCGATAGGCGTCAGCCGTGGCGGCGGTGAGCCAGCCGCAATTGCGGCCCATCACTTCATGGATGAGCAACATGCGGGGAGAGGTGCTCTGCTCGTTGATGACATTCTCAAAGAAGATGGCGCCCTGCTCTGCCGCCGTGATGGCGCCCAGGGTTTGCTTGATGGGCACCACGTCATTGTCGATGGTTTTGGGCAGGCCCACGACGGTGAGCTTGTAATCATGCTTGGCGAGGTAAGCGGCGAGGTCGGCCGCTGTCGTATTGGTGTCATCGCCACCGATGGTGTGGAGAATGGTGATGCCATCTTTCACCAACTGGTCAGCGGCCACTTTCAGCGGGTCTTCGCCTTCCTTAACCAGCCCGCGCTTCACGCAGTCCTTTACGTTGGTGAGTTTCACCCGGCTGTTGCCGATGGGCGAGCCGCCATGGGTGAGCAGCATATGGGCCTTCTTGCGGGCCTGCGGAGTGACCTTGATGGACACGCCTTTCAGGAGACCCGCATAGCCCGAGCGATAACCGATGATCTCGGCCTTGGGAGCCACCTTGGTGTATTCCATGATCAGGCCGCCAACAGCGGCGGAGAGGCAAGGCGCCAAGCCACCGGCGGTGAGCATGGCGATTTTTTGTTTTGGCATGGGACAACTCCAGGGTGATAAATCTTTCGCCTTTCCTACAAGACAAAATGCGGCAATGCCAGCCAGCGATTGCGCTATACTGTTCCCTAGGCAAACTCAGGAGTCCCCCATGAAAGCGCAGACCAGTGAAGCCGTGCAGCTGCTCGCCCAACGCCTGCTTGAGATGGGCTTTAGTGACATGACGGCAAATGAAAAGCGCGTTATCGAACGCGTGGCCAAGCGGGTGGCGGTATCACGCAACATCAATATGGAACATGACCAAGGATTGAGCTTTGGGGACCGCTTGGCTGACCAGGTTGCCAGCTTCGGCGGCTCCTGGACATTCCTGATTTTATTTGGCGTGTTTATATCCGCCTGGATCGGCATCAACGCCGCCATGCTGGCGGGCGCCTTCGATCCCTACCCCTACATCCTGCTGAACTTGTTCATGTCGATGCTGGCTTCCATCCAAGCACCCATCATCATGATGTCGCAAAACCGCCAGTCCGCCAAGGACAGGCTTTCAGCGGCGCATGATTATGAAGTGAACCTCAAGGCCGAAATCGAAATTATGGCGCTGCATGAAAAACTGGATGAAATCCGCGCCAAGGATTTGGCGGAGTTGTTGAAGCATGTGGCAAGGAAATGAACTAGCGGATGAGCTCTACCGTCACACCGATATCAAGTCCCGCCCATGCGCGATCAGCCGTCAACACAGTTGCGTTTTCCCGGATGGCGAGTGCTAGGCAGGCGCGGTCACCCAGGGAGAGGCCGCGGCGTTTTGTTAACTGGCGGAGTTTGGCGCAGAGGCTTGCTTGCGCGCGATCAAAATCAATGATGTCGCACGGCAAGTAACTTTCCAAAAGCAGAATGGCCTCTTGTGACATGCCACGTTCGAGTAGTTTAGCCTCTACCTCTGAAAAGTTGACGGCACCCACTAAGCGTTGTCCTGTAGCATCGCGAACTTTGTCAGCGCCCTGTTCATTGTTATAGGCGGCAAGAATTGCTGAACTATCGAGAACGAAAATCAACCTTCGTTATCCTCGCGTGCAGCCTCAGCGCGGCGTTCGGCTATTAGCTCATCCACCATTGATCGTGACGGGTCGCGGTACGGTTTCATGATTTCGTCAATTTTACGCCACGCGGTGGCTGGCGAAAACAGTTTCAATTCGCCGTTTTCAACAACAGCTACCACCTTCCCATCGCTCCCTATATCCATCAAAGCCCGGGCGGCCGCTGGAATAACGAACCGGCCGTCTTGACCAACTTTTAATGTCCAACGCTGCTGCCCTGTTGGCTTTACAGCTTTGAAGTCATAAGGCGCATTGGGCCTCTCTGAAAAACCATCGTTATTTGAATTATTTTCCATAATTTCATTTTCTGCCATATTTTGTAACTTCACCATACTATACTTTTTATGGTTATTGCAAGAGAAATGGCAATTTTGCATATGGTCATATTTTAGGCAATATGTTTATTTTTTAAGCAGAATAGATTTGGCGTCAATCAGAAAACTGCCCTAACCTTTTGATATCCCTCAAAACAGCAACTGGCATAAGTCCTGCAAACATTAACAGGCATTAACACAAGGCTCACATCCCATGAAAAAAATCGAAGCGATCATCAAGCCGTTTAAGCTTGATGAGGTGAAGGAGGCCCTGCAGGAAGTTGGCCTGCTGGGCATTACGGTGACCGAGGCCAAGGGTTTTGGCCGCCAGAAGGGCCATACGGAGCTCTATCGCGGGGCTGAATATGTAGTGGATTTTCTGCCCAAGGTGAAAATTGAAATCGTGCTGGCCGACGAGCTGGTTGACCGCGCCGTTGAGGCCATCCAGAACGCTGCCCGCACGGGCCGCATTGGCGACGGCAAGATTTTTATTTCGACAATCGAACAAGCGATCCGCATCCGTACCGGTGAAGCCGGCACGGAAGCACTGTAATCCACGCCATATATTAAAGAGGAAAACATAATGGCCAATGACAAGAAAGACGTTGCTGCAGCCTTGCAGATGATCAAGGATAAGGACGTTAAATACGTTGACCTGCGCTTCACCGATCCGCGCGGCAAGATGCAGCATCTCACCATGGATGTGTCGCAAATGCATGAAGATGCCTGGGCCGAGGGATTGATGTTTGACGGTTCGTCCATTGCGGGCTGGAAAGCCATCAACGAGTCCGACATGGTGCTGATGCCCGATCCCGCATCGGCGCACATGGATCCATTTTATGCGCAAACCACCATGGCGGTGTTCTGCGACATTCTTGAGCCATCAACCGGCGAAGGCTATTCGCGCGACCCGCGCATGATTGCCAAGCGCGCCGAAGCCTATCTCAAGCAGACGAAACATGGCGACACCATCTTCGTTGGACCTGAAGCCGAATTCTTCATTTTCGACGACGTGCGCTTTGCAACGACGCCCTACAACACGGGCTTCAAGCTGGACTCGATCGAGTTCCCAAGCAACTCCGACACAACCTATGAAACCGGCAACATGGGCCACCGCATGCGCACCAAGGGCGGCTACTTCCCGATGAACCCGATGGATTCAGCTGTCGACATGCGCTCGGAAATGCTCTCCGTCATGGGCGAAATGGGCTTGACCGTTGAAAAGCATCACCATGAAGTGGCGTCCGCCCAGCATGAACTTGGCACCAAGTTCAACACGCTGGTGACCACGGCCGACCAGATGCAGATCTACAAGTATGTGATCCACAATGTGGCGCATGCCTATGGCAAGACGGCAACCTTCATGCCGAAGCCCGTGTTCGGCGACAATGGTTCAGGTATGCATTGCCACTTCTCCATCTGGAAAGAAGGCAAGCCGCAGTTTGCCGGCAACCAGTATGCTGATTTGTCCGAAATGTGCCTGTTCTTCATCGGCGGCGTGATCAAGCATGCCAAGGCCTGCAACGCCTTCACCAACCCCTCCACCAACTCCTACAAGCGTTTGGTGCCGGGCTATGAAGCGCCGGTGCTGCTGGCCTACTCGTCGCGCAACCGCTCGGCTTCGTGCCGCATCCCGCACACCAGCAACCCGAAGGCCAAGCGCGTGGAGGTTCGCTTCCCCGACCCGACGGCGAACCCCTACCTCGCCTTCTCGGCCCTGCTGATGGCGGGCCTTGACGGCATCCAGAACAAGACCCACCCCGGCGAGGCCATGGACAAGAACCTCTATGACCTGCCACCAGCGGAACTCAAGCAGGTTCCAACGGTTTGCGGCAGCTTACGTGAAGCGCTCGCCTGCCTCGACAAGGACCGCGAGTTCCTCAAGAAGGGCGGCGTGTTCAGCGACGACCAGATCGACAGCTACATCGACCTCAAGATGGAAGAAAACATGCGCTACGAAATGATGCCGCATCCGGTTGAGTTCGACATGTATTACAGCTGCTAAGACTGGCAGCGACGAAATGACGAAGGCCGGGGGGAACTCCGGCCTTTTTTATTGCATTGATTTTCTTGCGATTGATCCATGTCAATGCGCTAGTGGCTCGAACGCCATGAAATAACTTCCAACATGGCCCGACGCATTATCAATTTAGCTCTCTCCATTGTTGCCATGGTCGCCTTGGTTGCAGCGGTTGTCTATTTCTTAAACAATCGTCCATTGCAGGTTCAAATCGCTGTACCAGAGAAAGACGTACCAGTTCAGGTTTTTGGACTCGGCACTGTTGAGGCACAAGTTGTCTCCAGTATCGGATTTGAAGTTGGCGCAACACTTGTCGAACTGACGGCAGACGATGGCAGCCGCGTGAAAGCCGGAGACGAGCTTGCCCGATTGCATGCAACTGAACAGCAGGCGCGCCTGGCGCGGGCCAACGCCGGGGTTCATTCGGCCGAGGCTATTTTGGCGCGAACTTCATCTATGGTTGACCGACAGGCCGCCGTTCTGGCGCAAAAGCAGGAAGTTAACCGGCGACAGCAGGAGCTTGTGAAAAACCGGGTTATCTCCGTTGAAAGAGCTGAAGAAACCACCAAGGATCTTAGGGTTGCCGAAGCTGATCATGCGCTGGCGGTGGCTGATGAAGCGGTCGCGCGAGCCGCATTAGAAGCCGCTCGCGCTGATTTTAGCCACGAAAACATCCTGCTTGATCACCATATCCTTAAAGCGCCTTTCGATGGCATCGTGATGGAACGTACGCGGGATCTTGGTGATGTCGTCAAGGCTGGGGATACGGTTTATACCATCGTTGACCCCGACAGTTTGCGGGTTCTCGCCCATGTCGAAGAGGCCCGGGCGGGCAGTATTGCACTAGGCCAAGTCGCTGATATCCGGTTGCGATCATTGCAGGGTACTGTTTTTCAGGGGCATGTTTCCAGAATTGGGATCGAGAGTGACCGCGTCAGTGAAGAGCGCCGCGTGTGGGTGACGTGCGACAAGTGTCCTGCAGACTTTCACTTAGGCGAACAGGCCGAGGTCAGAATCACCACCACGATCTTGCCTGAAGCCTTGCTCGTTCCCCAACTGATGGTCGCCGGGTTTGATGGCCACAGCGGCATGGTGTGGATTGCCGAAAATGGGATAGCCCGCCGGACTGCCGTCACTTTCGGCAGCCACACGCTTGATGGGCGCATTGAAGTGTCAGATAGCGTGCCGCAAGGTGCGAGCATTATTGTTGGCCCCCTTGCCGGCCTTACCGAAGGTCGCGCGGTGCGCCCTGTTGTTGGAACAGCGCCATGAATCTCGCGTATCGCGACATTCGCCACAGTGCCGGACGCTTCGTTTTGACGTGTGTTGGCCTCGGCATGCTGTTGGGCGTGGTATTGGCAATGATTGGCATCTACCGCGGCCTGGTTGCTGATGCCTTGACTTTGGTGCGCGCGCCCCACGCCGATCTGTGGATTGTTGAGGCGGAGAGACGCGGTCCTTTTGCCGAGTCTTCACGCATTCCTGGCGATACGCGCGAGGCCATAGAACGCATTCACGGCGTCAAAGCGGCGGGATCAGTCAACTATCAATCGGTTGATGTTGGGAAGGCAGGCGGCAGGCTGCGCTTCCAGATCATCGGCTATGAACCAGGAAGGCCGGGCGGCCCGGAAACCCTCGTGACAGGAAGATCATTGGCGCGCAGCCACTTTGAGATCGTGGCCGACAAGTCTACCGGTCTGTTACCCGGTGACACGCTGATGCTCGGGCGCAATCGCTTTACCGTTACTGGGCTCACCGCTGGTCAGGTTACTTCCGGCGGTGACCCTGTGGCCTACGTCAGCTTGCTCGACAGCCAGAAACTGCAATTTGATCTGGCGCCGCCTGCAGCCCGCATCGAGATTGCACGCGGCACGGCTGGCGGCGGCAAGGACACGGTCAATGCCGTGGTTGCCCGCCTCAATGACAATGTAAGTGCCGATGACATTGCCAACACGGTGCGACAATGGAAACACCTGACTGCACTGACACAGGCCGAACAGGAGACCATTCTTACCCGCTCCGTTGTTCAGCGTGCGCGACAGCAGATCGGACTGTTCACTTCCATTCTCATGACCGTTTCGGCCGTGATTATCGCACTCATCATTTACACCATGACCATGGACAAAATACGTGAGATCGCAACCCTGAAACTGATAGGTGCGCCTGACCGCACTATTATTGGCATGATTGTGCAGCAGGCCATTGCGCTAGGGCTAACTGGATTCCTGCTCGGCGCCGCGCTGATTGCCAGCGTCAAAGACTATTTCCCGCGGCGGGTTGTTCTTCAACTGGAAGACGGATTGGCACTCGCGGCGATCGTGCTCGTCGTCTGTCTGGTCGCAAGTGGCCTTGGCGTCCGGCTGGCACTTTCGGTTGATCCCGCAAAGGCACTTGGCGGCTGACATGGCAGCGCCAGTTAATACCGATCCATTGGTTGTTTTGAAGGACGTCAGCAAGCATTTTGGAGAGGGCGACACCCGCGTCGATGCCCTGCGCGAGGTTTCAATGACTGTTGCCCCCGGTGAAATCGTTGGCCTTGTGGGCCCAAGCGGTTCTGGCAAGTCGACACTGCTCAATATCATTGCATGCATTCTGGAGCCATCCAGCGGGTTAATGCGGTTGGATGGTGATCTGGTCTATGACAACCGCTGGTTCCAGAGCGATCTTCGCAAATTGCGATTGGACAAGATCGGTTTCATCTTCCAGTTCCATAACCTTTTGCCGTTCCTCAACAACACTGAAAATGTTTCCATCGTACTTGAACTTGTTGGCGCTACGCCCATTGAGGCAAAGCGGCGCGCCTTGGAATTACTGGAGTATCTTGGTGTGGGTAATCGTAAACATGCGATGCCCGCCACGATTTCTGGTGGTGAGGCGCAGCGCGTTGCCATTGCCCGTGCTATGGCGAACCGCCCGCGTATCATACTCGCTGATGAACCCACGGCGGCTCTCGACTCGCAACGCGCTGGCGTGGTGATGGATCTCATGAGCCGCGTGGCGCTTGAACAGGAAGCAGCCATTATCGTGGTGAGCCATGATGAGAAGATATTCAACCGCTTCAACCGGATTTTCCATCTCAGGGACGGGTATCTGGAAAACACCCAGACAAACAGACTGCCGCATTGACCAACAAGAAGCAAAAGTGAAAAACTGTGCCCGTCCAGCATGAGTTGGATACCGACATCGGCTTGCCGGCACCCACCACTTACCAAGCGCAGAATTGTCAACGGATGATGCCGCATCAGGTTGAGTTTAACATGTATTACAGCTGTTAAGACTGGCAGCGACGAAATGACGAAGGCCGGGGGAAACTCCGGCCCTTTTTGTTTGGAAGTCAGTTCATTTGACTCGCAAAAGACCCAAGGTTATTGATGGTCGCCATGAGATTTAATTGGTTCGCTGCAGAAAATACCTATCAACGCAACCCGACCATCAAATTAAAAGAGAAACAATCATGATCACCAACCTTCTCAATCGCCGCAATCTAATCAGGCACGCAGGCTTGGGTTTTGTAACACTTGCGACGGCGTATTCGGTTCCCTTCGCACAGGCAGCGCCGCTTCCATCCATCACCGCCTATCGCAATCCAGGCTGTGGCTGCTGTGAAAAATGGGGGGCCCATCTGCAGGCGGCTGGCTTTCAGGTTGCCATGCATGACGATCCTGACCTGGATGCGCGCAGGGCGGCTGCAGGAGTTCCTGCCGATATCGCTGGTTGCCATACAGCATACATGGATGAATATGTTATCGAAGGCCACGTGCCGGCGGAAGACATACTCCGGTTCCTAGATGAAAAATCCAATGCGCGTGGGCTTGCCGTCGCCGGCATGCCGATGGGATCACCCGGCATGGAAACTGACGGGGCCCCACAAGAATATGATGTGATGCTGTTCATGGCCGATCGATCATTTCGCGTTTACGCAAGCCATTAGGGTTATATCAGTTCGGCAACTGCTGAGGTTTGGCAGAGAGAACATGAAAGAGGCTGGAAGCGGTTCCGGCCTTTTTTGTTGCGCTGACGGCATTGCGCGCGAACGGACTTCGTGCCAGAGTTTTGTTTGCTCGCGAGAAGGAGTGCTGGCTCATGTCGTTTCGCTTATTGCGGTTCGCCGCACTCATTTGCCTCGTTTTACCAATGGCGTTGACCCAGGCTGAAACGCTGCCCTTGCCGCAAACCCTTATCGGTGCGGCAACGGATCAGGGCGAAGCGCTGTTTCTCGATGCTGATGCGCGAGAGGCCTATTTTCCGCTCGCCAGCAATTTCCTGACCCAGCAGAACCAGGCCTTCTGCGGCGTTGCCAGCATGGTGATGGTGCTGAATGCGCTTGAACTGCCGGCACCTGCGGTGCCCGCTTTCGACCCTTACCGTACGTTTACCCAGGACAATGTACTCAGTCCCCAAACCGAGGCGGTGCTGCCCGTCGAGGTGATCAAGAAAATGGGCATAACGTTGGATCAGCTCGGAAGCCTCCTCGCCGTGCAACCCGTGACTGTTTCCGTTCACCATGCGGCAGACAGCACTGTTGAAGTTTTCCGCAGCCAGGCGCGCGATGCATTGGCTGCACCCGGTCAATTTGTCATCGTCAATTATTTGCGCAAGGCAATAGGCCAGGAGCGCGGCGGGCATATTTCACCGCTTGCCGCCTTCGATGCCGAGTCTGACCGCTTCCTCATCCTAGACGTTGCACGCTACAAATATCCGCCTGTGTGGGTGAAAACCTCCGACCTCTTCGCTGCCATGAACACGCAAGATTCTGACAATGAAAACAAAACGCGCGGCTATGTGCTGGTGTCAAAGAAATAGAAATTGTCGTTACAGAACAAAAAGGCCGGAGAACTATCTCCGGCCTTTGACCATTTAAGAATTCAGAATTACCAAGTACGGCAATCGCGATAGGCGCGGTTGTAGTATTTTTTCCATTTCTTGTTGGCGTTTGCGCCGCCAACAACCGTTCCGCCGACACCACCGATGACGGCACCCTTGGTGACGGCATGATTGCCGCCAACAATGGCGCCAGCCAATGCACCAACGCCAGCACCGAGAACAGCGCCGGTAAGCACCTGCTTGCCGCCTGCCTTGCGGCTGGCGTAATCGCGGGCGTAGGCGTCGCAATAGCCGCGGCTGCGTGCCATTGATGGGGTCGCGAGTGTTCCCATGGCCATCATGGCAACCAGGGCTCCGGCAATTGCTTTGCTTTTCAACATCATTTTTGAATTCCTCATTTTGGACTCAGGAGCCCCCTCCCGCGTTGGGTCGACTATAAAGGTTCTTATTGGGTGGCGAAAGTGGCGGTTTGATGAACCGGGTTGCCGCCCAAAAGGGTCAATAAAACCCGGGTTTCTGCGAGATCATAGACATCAATAGCGAAAATATCGCGGTCTAGGATGACGATATCGGCGAATTTTCCGATGCTCAGCGAACCCGTATCGCGGGCGCGCCAGGCGGCATCGGCGGCAAAAATTGTGTAGCCTTTTATACATTCATTAAGGGTCATGCGCTGTTCGGGCAGGAAGACCGGATATTGCCTGCCCTTGCCCGGCGGTTGGCGCGTTATAGCGGTTTGCATAATGGGAAACGGGTTTAGCGTGGAAACACCCCAATCGCTGGAGAGCGCGTAAGGAGCGCCCGCGTCAATGAGCGAGCGAAAGGCATAAATCCATTTACCGCGTTTCTCACCGGTGAGCGGCAGGGTGGATTCACTGATTGACGGCTCGAACCTTGCCCACAGGGGCTGGATGTTGGCGACCACCCCCAGCTTGCGGAAGCGCGACACATCGGCGGGGTCAATGCTTTGCACATGGGCCAGCTGGTGGAGGCTGGGCCAGGCGCCATTGGCATTGCGGGCCGCCGCCAACGCATCGAGGGCGGCACGGGTGGCGCCATCGCCGATGACATGAACATGTATCTGGAATCTTGCGGCGTCAAAAGCCGTGAACATTTCCTTCAGCTGTTCGTATCCGAACATGAGCTTGGCGTTGCCGCCCTTCGCATCGGAATAATCCTCAAGCATCACGGCGGTGCGATTTTCATAAACGCCATCAAGGAAAAATTTGACGGAGTGGATGTTGAACATGCCCGAATGGTGCGCGGCACGAAGGGCCGAAACGCGCTCAACGGCAGCAGCTGTGGTTTCCGATGAATCGATGCGGGCCGTGGCGCAGACGCGGACGGTGAGTTCACCGCGGCTTTCCATGCCGGCATAGACGCGGGCATGGCGCGCGTTGACCGAGGCATCGAGCACGCCGGTTATCCCATAGGCATTGCACAGCTTCTGGGCGAAGCGTACGCCCTCTGCATATTCCCCGTCAGTGGGTTCGGGCATGCGATCATCAACCCAGGCGATGGCATCCTCATGCAGCATGCCGGTGGGTTCGCCTTTCGCATCACGAACGAAGTGGCCGTTTGGCGGATCGTGAATGTTGCGGTCAATACCGAGGGCCTCGCAGGCTTTTGAATTGATCGCGGCATTGTGGCCATCGGAGGCGCGAATGAAGCAAGGGCGGTCCGGCACCACGGCATCAAGTACAGCGCGGTTCAGATTATCTTCGGTGAATATGCCGGAGTACCAGCCGACGCCGATGACCCAGCTTCGTGTGTGGGTTGCGGCGAAGGCGGCGAGGCTCTGCTGCAGCTCGGCTACTGACGTGGCTTGGTCAAGATTTGCGTTCAGGCCGTAACCATAGCCGCTGTCCTGCAAATGAATATGCGTGTCCTGAAAGCCGGGAAGCACGAGGCGGCCACCCGCATCAATGACGCGGGTTGACGGATTTGCCAGCGCACGGATTTCGGCATCTTTTCCCAGCGCGGAAATGCGGCCGTTGGTGACAGCCAAGGCCGAGACGCGGGGGCAGAGTGCGTCCATCGTCACGATGTTGGCGTTGACAATAATGAGTTCAGTGGCGGGCACGACTACTCCAGCCTTGCGGGGAAACCAGCGGCGCGAAGATCCGTCTGCAACAGGTCTTCAAGCAGCTTGGCAATCTGGGTGGATTGCGCCTGGCCACCGTAGGCGGCTTTGCCTTTCTTGAAGGTTTCATGGGTGAGGCTTGCGAGATCTAGCGGCACACCGAATTCCTTGCCGAAATTCATGGCGAAGCCCAAATCCTTCAGGGCCAAATCCATGGTGAAAGCGATGTCGTAGCTGCCATTGAGAATGAGCTGGCCTTCGGTTTCATGCACAAAGCTGGTGCCGGAACTGGCTTTGATGGCGGCCCAGCTTTGGGCGAGGTCAAGGCCGCCGCGTTTTGCCAGCATCAGGGCTTCGGCATCGGCGACCAAGTGAATGAAGGCCAGCATATTGGTGATGACCTTGATGATGGCGGCAGAACCCAACGGGCCCATGTGGAAGAGCTGCCCGCCCATGGCTTGCAGGGCTGGCCTGTGCAGTTCGAACAGGTCGATGTCGCCGCCTGCCAGCACCGTGATTTTGCTTTGCGCGGCAAGATGCACACCGCCGGTGACAGGCGCTTCCATGGTGCGGATAGTTTTTGTTGCGGCGACTTTTGCGAGGCGCTGGATTTCATCGCGGCCAAGGGTGGACATTTCAATCCAAGTGGAACCGGGCTTGAGGGTTTCCATGAATTGGTTGAGTACGTTCTCTGAGATGGCTGGCGATGGCAGGCAGGTGATGACACAATCGACCTGTTCAGCCAATTGCCTTGGCGTGTCAGCCCACTTGCCACCCGCCGCGAGATGGCGGGCGCCCAGGTTCTTGTCGATGTCATTGACGGTCAGATCAAAACCGTTTCGCAGCAGGCTTACCGCGAGATGGCCGCCAAGATTGCCTAAGCCGATGTAACCGTATTTCATACGTTGACCGGATGATTGGTCATTTCGAGATGCAACTGGCCTCCGGTGTAGGGGTGCGCCAGGGCCACTTCCTCATTCAGTTCAACGCCGAGGCCCGGTTCGGTTGGCGGGATGACGTAGCCCTGCTCCCATCTGATCGGCTTCTTCAGCAGCTTGGCATAAAAGCCGCCAAAGGTTTCGATGCTTTCCAGAATGAGAAAGTTTGGCAGCGATGTTGCGAAGTGAATATTGGCGGCGGCTTCAATGGGGCCGGCATAGAGATGGGGGGCGATTTGCGCGTAACAGGTTTCGGCCATGCCGGCGATTTTCTTGGCTTCCCAAATGCCGCCGACCCTGCCCAATGCCATTTGCAAAATCGATGCGGCGCGGCACTCCAGCACGCGGGCGAATTCATACTTCGTTGTAAGGCGTTCGCCGGTGGCCACAGGGATTGACGTGCCCCTTGCAACCAGCGCCATTTCCTCCGGCCTTTCCGGTGGCACAGGCTCTTCAAACCATAGCGGATCATATTGCTCAATTTTCTTGGCAAAGCGGATAGCGCCTGCGGCCGTGAACTGGCCGTGAGTGCCAAACAGCAGATCGGCCTTGTTGCCCACCGCTTCGCGGATGAGCTTGCAGAATTTGGCGCAGAGCTCCATCGACTCCAGCGACGGCTGGCGCGGATCGAAACTGGAGTAAGGTGCGGCGGGATCAAACTTGACGCCGGTGAAACCGAGTTTCACATAATGGGCGGCACGTTCAGCCGATTGCCCGGCGTTCCAGAAAATGGATGAATCCTGGCCCTTGGATTCATCGGGATAAATGTAGGTGTAGGATCGCAGCTTTTCGTGCACGCGGCCGCCGAGCAATTCATAGACAGGCTTGCCCACGGATTTTCCGATAATGTCCCACAGGGCAATCTCAAGGCCGGAGAGCACGCCCATGAGCGACACATCGGGGCGCAGGGAATAACCGGAGCCATAGACCTTGCGCCACAGGCTTTCGATGTGGAAGGGGTCCATGCCTTCAACATAGCGGCTGAAGGTATCCTCAATCATGGCGGTCATCGCCTTGTGGCCGAAGGTTGCGCCATAGCATTCGCCGTATCCCACAATGCCATCATCGGTGGTGAGTTTCACGAAAGTGAAATAGCGCCCGCCCCAGCCGGGCGGTGGTGTGCCGACGATGAAAACCTTGAGATCCTTTATTTTCATAGAAACCGCTTCCCTCACCCCAATAGAATAAGCATAAGTGATAGCAGCTTGATTCAACAAGCAGGGATGAAATTTTCTAACGATAGGTGTGCTGGCTCGCCATGGCGTTTGACTTTATCATTGTGGGCGCAGGCTCGGCGGGATGCGTTCTGGCCGAGCGGCTATCGGCCAATGGGCGCTACAGTGTTCTGGTGCTGGAGGCAGGCGGCAGTGAGCGGCGCTTTTTCATCACCATGCCGCTGGGCTATGGCAAAACATTTTATGACGCGCGCGTGAACTGGATGTATGCGGCAGAGCCTGATCCGGGCCTGAACGGCCAACGGGATTACTGGCCACGCGGCAAGGTGTTGGGAGGGTCGAGCTCGATCAATGCCATGGTTTACATCCGCGGCCCCCGCGAGGATTACGAGAGTTGGGAAGCGGCGGGAAATGCAGGCTGGGGTTGGGAAGATGTGCTGCGCTGCTACCGCGCCATGGAAGACAACGGGGATGGCGCAAATGAATTTCGCGGAGCTGGCGGGCCGCTGCATGTGCGGTGTGGCCCAGCAGATTTTCATCCGCTTTACATCAAGTTCGTATTGGCAAGCTGCAGTGCCGGGCTCTCGCTGAATGAAGATTTCAATGGCGCCACGCAGGAGGGTGTTGGGGCCTATCAATACACCACCAAGAATGGACGCCGCATGTCGGCAGCGCGGGCGTTTTTGCGGCCGGCGATGCAGCGAAAAAATGTCAGTGTCATCACCCACGCACAGGTGACGAAGGTTTTGTTTGAAGGAACGCGCACGACGGGCGTCGAGTATTTGCATTGTGGGTTCACCAAAACGGCGATGGCTGGGCGCGAAGTTATTCTTGCGGGCGGGGCTATCAACTCCGTGCAGCTCCTGCAGATCTCGGGAATTGGCCCTGCAAAAGTATTGCAGCCGCACGGCGTTGATGTGCGCGTGGATAATCAGAACGTGGGCGCGCATTTGCAGGACCATGTGGGGCTGAACTACACCTACCGCATGAAGGTTCCGACACTGAATGATGAGTTAGGAACACCGTGGGGCAAGCTTCGTGTTGGCATGCGCTATTTGATGTCGCGCAGCGGGCCGCTGAGCCTGAGTGTCAACCAGGGGGGCGGTTTTTTTCGCTCATCGCCTAAGCACACGCTGCCCAACATGCAGCTGTACATGCAGGCGTTTTCAACCCTCATTCCACGGGCGGGTGAACGGCCCCTGCTCTCGCCTGATCCGTTTTCGGGATTTTCACTGGGGCTTTCAAATTGCAGGCCGAGCAGCCGGGGATTTATTGAAATCCAATCGGCTGATCCGCTGAAGCATCCCCGCATTGTGGCCAACGCTTATTCGACAGATGATGATGTGGCCGAAATGCTGGAAGCGGTTAAGTTCATACGAAAGATCGCGGCGCAAACACCGCTCGCCGAAGTAATTGCGGAAGAGCTGCGCCCTGGGCCTGATTGTGTTACCGATGACGAGCTCATTGCGGATTTTCGGCAGCGGAGCGGCACGGTTTATCATCCCTCCAGCACCTGCCGCATGGGGCCAGATGTGAAAACTTCAGTGGTTGATCCGCACTTGCGCGTACACGGCACTCAGAATCTTCGTGTGTGCGACGCTTCGGTTTTTCCGAGCCTGGTTGCGGGTAACACCAATGCACCCAGCATGATGGTGGGGTGGCGGGGGGCTGAAATTATTCTGGGCGATCAAAATTAGTTCGCGGTGACGAGGCAGCGGCGTTTTTTGCCGGTTCTTGACAAATAGGTTCCGTTTTGCTTGTTGAATGACGTGTATTTTGCCGCGCAGTATTCGTTCCAAGCGTCCGAACCAGGTTCAAGTTTGGGCTTTTCGCTGATCTGCGCCAATACTTTTTCTTTCACTTTTTCCTTAACTTTTTCCTCTACCTGCTTTTTCTCTTCTGGCTTGTTTTCAACCACTTTCTTGGCAGCTGGTTTTTCTACAGGGGGTGCGGCCTCCTTGACGGCGTATTGATTTTGACAATCGGCAAAGCTGCCGCGATAAAGTTTCTGCCATTGATCCACATCGGAGGTTCGCCCGTCGGCAAAGTCCTTGGCGAAGATTTCACAGAAGGCCTGGCTGTCGGCCTGGGCCGGCAACACGAGCATAGCCACCGCAGCGGCTGCCATAAAAATTGTACGCATACTCATAATCCCTAACGAATTTGGGGGACTATTGCCCTCAATTATGGCAGGTCCGGGGCGTGTTTTGGTTGGTTTTCGTGGCAGTTGGCCAGGGCATGACTTGCCGCTGCGACCGCCGTGGAGAAGCAGGCCTGCAGCAAATAGCCGCCGGTCGGGGCCTCCCAGTCCAGCATTTCGCCAACAGCGTAACACCCCTTGATCTTGAGGAACTGGAAGTTTTCATCAAGCTCGGTTCGCGCAATGCCGCCAGCAGAGGAAATGGCGCGCGCGATGCCAGCGGGGCGCAGGATATTCACATTCACGTCTTTTATGCCTTCGGCGGAAATGACCGTTTTGGTCTCATGCAGCAGCGAAATTGCAACCGGCGGCAGGCCCACGGTTTTGCGCAAATAAGTCGAGAGGCTTTCCTTGCCACGGGGCTTTGCCAGCTTTTCAGTGAGGGCAGCCAGTGTAACATCGGGTCGGAGATCGATCTGCAAGGGTTCGCCCGGCGCTTCCCGCATGAAGCGCGATAACGCGTAAATGGCACCACCTTCGATGCCTTCCTGGGAAATCATCAGTTCGCCGCGCACTTTGTTGTTGGCATAGGTCAGACTGACATTTTTGATGGGCGTTCCGGCGAAACGGTCACGGAAATGCGGCGTCCAGTTCACCAGGAAGCGGCTGTTGGCGGGCCTGAAGCCATTGACGCGAACACCGGCCGCGCGCAACACGGGAACCCACTGGGCATCGGAACCCAAATGCGGCCAGCTTGCCCCACCCATTGCAAGAATGGTGGGTGTGCCGTCAAAACCCTGCCAGCGTTCGCGGGTTTTCAGCGTGACACCAAACGACTCCAGGCGACGAAGCCAGGCGCGAAGCAGTGACGAGGCTTTCATTTGTTTGGGGAACACGCGGCCCGAAGACCCCACAAAAGTTTCGATGCCAAGGCCGTTGCACCAGGCGATAAGCGCTTCAGGCGGAAAGGCGCGGATCGCGGGCGCAAGAAAATCCTTTGCTTCGCCATAGCGCGTAAGCAGGGTTTCCAGGGTTTCTGAATGGGTGAGGTTCAAGCCCGCCCCTGCCCGCCAGCAAAAATTTGCGCGCGGGCGCTGGCATGTGATCATAGATCACAACGTCAACGCCACCCTTTGCCAACACTTCTGCCGCCATCAGGCCTGCAGGACCCGCACCGATGACGGAGACTTTAGGCTGCTTCACGGCGCAGCGGCTGACACATGCAGTGAACGCCACCACCAGCCTGAATAAACATGCTCATATCGGGATCATAAACCTTAAAGCCCGCTGCACGCATTTTTACGTTCAAGTCGGTTGCAGACTGGGTGGATAGCACGGCATCATTGCCCAATGCCACAACATTGCAGCCCAGCGCCATTGTTTCCTTGAAGGAAGCCGGAATGATTTCAATCCTCTTGGATTTGAGCCATTGCACCACGTCATCTTCGGTGGTTTCGAGGCATACGGCAGCGCAGTTTTCATTCAGCATGCAGACCATCAAATCAATATGCACATAGAACTGGTCAATGGGAGCGAATTTGATTTCCCACCCCTCTTTGACAAACCATTCGGCGGCCTGCCTTGCCGCCACTTCCTCGGAGCGGTGATCGGTATAGCCCACCAGCGCCATGCCGGGCTTGATGATGTTGAAATCACCGCCTTCAAAATTGCCAGCGGAGATCATGTCGTAAATCGGAATGTCATGCTCGAGATAAAAACGCAGGACAGCGGCGTATTCACCCCGGCGGCGCGGGTTTGCCAACTGGCAGATGACAGCGCCATAGGGAGTCATGAATGAACTGTCACGCGCATAAACCTGATAGGGGTTTGTCATGTCCAGCGGCAGGAAATGGGTTTTAACACCGGCTTCCGTGTAGGCATCCACCATCTCGCGGTGCTGGCGCATGGCCACCTGCTTGTCGAACTTGTAACCCTTGCGCAAAGTGTCACGCACGAGGGACGACCATTGGGCGTTTTCCAAGCCCATCCAGCGGAAACTTTCGGCGGGGCCAAGGAGCACGTCTTTCAGTGGGCCGGTTTCTGATTTCAGATACCAGTTTTTCATCAGCGGTGTGCCGCCGCCTTCAACCCGGGCGCGGAGGGGCGTGAGAGACTTGGTCATGGATTGTCCTTAGTAAGCGCGGTCAAAATACTGTTCGGCTGTCATGGCGAAAATATCGACGTTTTCATAGCGGCCATCGCCGATTGGAAAATTGGGCAGCTGGTTTTCGCGCTGCATGCCGATGCGCCTTGCGAGTTTGGCGGACGCCGTGTTGGGGCTCATCACCTTGCACCAGGCACGCTTGGCTTTCAGCCGTTCAAAACACAGGCCAAGCAGGACGTGGCCAATTTCAGTTCCAAAGCCCAAGGACCACATGGCGGGATGAACGCCCCAGCCCAATTCGAAGACGTGGCCCTTCTGCGCAATAATAAACCCATCGCCGATGGCTTCACCGGATGAACGCTCTTCGGCCGCGAGATGGAAAATATTGCGGCGCTCATCGCCCTGCCTTGAAACCGAACGGGTAACAAAAGCTGAAACCTCCGCTTCGCTGCGAAGCCGCATGGCGGTGTAACGCTGGTAGCGCGGCTGCATCATGAAGCCCGCAAATGCCTTGGCGTGATACAGCGCAATTTCACGCACCATGAGGTTTGGTGTTTCAACTGCGGGCAAGGTGGTCAGAGTCGACATGTTCACATATTAACCTGAACGGTGTGGCGTTGTAAAATACTGTCGCTAAACGAATTGCCTTGGCTTGCGAATTTGATATGGCTCCATGTGTCGCAGCGCAAGTTTTGGAATTGAAACATGCGGCCCTTTTAGTTTAGAATGACTCCAAAGTAATAGCCTGACAGGAGACGTAGAGATGGCCGATAAACCAACGATGACCACATCTTCGGGTGCCCCTATCCCCGATAACCAGAATTCAATTACTGCCGGTGCGCGCGGGCCTGTGCTGATGCAGGACTACCAGCTTCTGGAAAAGCTGGCACACCAGAACCGCGAGCGCGTGCCTGAACGTGTGGTACATGCCAAGGGCTGGGGTGCCTTCGGCACGTTGAGCATTACCAATCCGGAGATTTCGAAATACACCAAGGCCGCTGTTTTCAAGGCGGGCACCAAGACTGAGATGCTCGCTCGTTTTTCCACCGTTGCGGGTGAAGCGGGCGCTGCGGACGCCGAGCGTGATGTGCGCGGCTTTGCGTTGAAATTCTATACCTCTGAAGGAAACTGGGACCTGGTTGGCAACAATACGCCGGTGTTCTTCGTGCGCGATCCGGTGAAGTTCCCTGACTTCATTCACACCCAGAAGCGCCATCCGCGTACCAACCTGCGTTCAGCAACTGCCATGTGGGATTTCTGGTCGCTGTCGCCTGAATCACTGCATCAAGTGACGATCCTGATGTCGGACAGGGGTTGCCCCGTGGCACCCATGTACATGAATGGCTATGGCTCGCACACCTATTCCTTCTGGAATGACGCAGGTGAACGGCATTGGGTTAAATTCCATTTCAAGACCATGCAGGGCCATCGGCACTTCACCAATGCAGAGTCTTCCGCTGTGATTGGCAATACGCGCGAATCCTATCAGGAAGAATTGTTTGGCGGCATTGAACGCGGCCAGTTCCCCAAATGGAAGGTGCAAGTTCAAATCATGCCGGAAATGGATGCGGAGAAAACCTCCTACAATCCGTTCGACCTTACCAAGGTTTGGCCGCACGGCGAATATCCGCCAATTGACGTGGGCGTGATGGAACTGAACCGCAATGCCGACAATTATTTTGCACAGATTGAGCAGGCGGCGTTTTCGCCCTCAAACATCATTCCCGGCATTGGCTTCTCGCCTGACAAAATGTTGCAGGCACGCATCTTCTCCTATGCGGATGCCCACCGCCACCGCTTGGGCACGCATTACGACACAATCCCCGTGAACCAGCCGAAAGTTCCGGTGCAGCATTATCACCGTGATGGCCAGATGAACACCTATGGCGGCATTAAAACGGGCAACCCTGATGCCTTTTATGAGCCAAACTCGTTTGGCGGCCCCGTTGAAGACAAGTCGGCGCTCGAACCGCCTTTGCGCATTTCGGGCGATGCTACCCGGTATAACCACCGTGATGGCAACAATGACTATGTGCAGGTGACAGCACTGTTCAACCTGTTTGATGCGGCCCAGAAGCAGCGGCTTTACAGCAACTATGCGGACGCGATGGGACCAGACTTGCCCAAGGAAATTCTGGAGCGGGCCCTTGGCCATTTGGGCAAGGTGCATCCTGACTATGAAAAGGGTGTGCGCGCCGCACTTGTAACAAAGCTGGCGTCCAGGGTTGCGGCGGAGTAAGCTTACATACGAATCGGGATTGTTTGTAACCTCCCAAGCGTAAAAACTGGGGCTGGCCTTTAAAAAGCCAGCCCCTTTTTCGTAGCTGTTACGCGTCGTCAGCCAAAGTTGCCCAAATGCCCTGTCAAGGTTTTGTCCGAATTCCGAAGATTGGATTTGCCTTGCCAATATGGCTAAAGGTGCCAATTGCTTAATGTTAATACGGGCAATAATTGACTTTTACGGCGAAAACCCCTATCTGCGCCTTAGTTAGCGCGTCCTCCGGCATTGGCGAATTACCCCCGGACGCTTTTTTTATTATTCATCGCCAGAACGGTCTTTCAACTCTAACATGAATTTTTCCGAACTCGGGCTTAGCCCCAAAGTACTCGAAGCTATTACAACGGCTGGTTACACCACGCCGACAGCCATTCAGGCCCAGGCCATTCCCCATGCATTGCAGCGCAAGGATGTGTTGGGATTGGCGCAGACAGGCTCTGGCAAGACTGCCGCCTTCGTGCTTCCCATGCTGACACTCCTCGAAAAAGGCCGCGCCAAGGCCCGCATGCCGCGCACGCTCATTCTGGAGCCAACCCGCGAACTTGCGGCGCAGGTGCACGAAGCTTTTGAAACGCTGGGCGCGCAGCACAAGCTGACGGTTGCCCTGCTCATTGGCGGCGTGGCGTTTGAACCGCAGGCCGCAAAGATCAACCGTGGCGCGGACGTTGTGATTGCAACACCCGGACGTTTGCTTGATCACATGGAGCGCGGCGGATTGCTGCTTACCGGCATTGAGATGCTGGTGATTGATGAAGCCGACCGCATGCTGGACATGGGCTTCATTCCGGACATTGAAAAAATCTGCAAGCTGCTGCCTTTTACGCGGCAGACGCTTTTCTTCTCCGCTACCATGCCGCCGGAAATACAGCGGCTGACCACGCAATTCTTGCACAATCCGGTCCGCATTGAAGCCAGCGCGCCAAGCTCGACCGCTGCCACAATTGAACAACGGCTGGTGAAGGTGCCCCATGACGCCGCGCAGAAGCGCGATGCACTTCGCGCATTGCTTCGCACACAGGCGAATGTGAAGAACGGTATCGTGTTCGCCAACCGCAAAACGACGGTGGCCCTATTGGAAAAATCATTGACCCGGCATGGTTTCAGCGCCGGCGCGTTGCACGGCGATATGGACCAGTCGGCGCGGCTCAAAATGCTGGCGGCTTTCCGCAACAATGAAGTCACGTATCTCATTGCGTCAGATGTTGCCGCACGCGGTCTTGATATTCCGGAAGTGAGCCATGTGTTCAACTTCGATGTGCCGATTCATGCTGAAGACTACGTTCACCGCGTTGGCCGCACGGGCCGCGCTGGCCGTGAGGGGCATGCCTTCACGATGGTAACGCGCGAGGAAGCGAAATACCTCAAGGCGATTGAGGCACTGATCAAGAAGGATATTGAGTATTTTGAGCTTTCGGGCGTCGATGAAGACGCTGAGGCGCCGGTTCGGGAACAGCGGCCGCGGCGTGGCGTAAAGCCCACCGCTCACCGCGCGCCAAAACCTGTTGTTGCTGTTGTGGCAACGGAGTCTGAAACTAAAACGCACACGCCCCGCCCCCAGCGCCAGCCAGAACAACGGCGCGGCAGGCCGGCGCGCCAGCTTGAGGACGCGCCCGATGATGGCGGTTTTCATCAAGGCAACATGCCTGCGTTCCTGTTGCGGAAGTAAGCGTTTACTTCAGACTTTGCAGTGCTTGCCTTGGCCCTTCGCACCTGCGTGGAAGAAAGTGGCACAACGCGCCGGGATGAGAGCCCGTCCAACTCGGTCACAAGCCCTTCGTCAGCGTGCGGACGAATTCTGTCAGTCCCGTCCGCCGGCGGCGTTTCAGTCTTTCCGCCATCAGTATGGCTGTTACTTTCACGTGCGATGATTCAATCTCGTCATTCACGATAACATAGTCATACTCGGCCCAATGGCTGATTTCGTTGGAAGCTTCCGCCATGCGTTTGGCCACCACGCTGGAACTGTCCTGCGCACGGTTGATCAGGCGGTTCTGCAATTCGTCGGCGGAAGGTGGCAATATGAATATCCGGACAAGGTCTTCCTTCATCACCTGGGCGATCTGCTGGGTGCCTTGCCAATCAATGTCAAACAGCACATCACGGCCATGCGCCAATGCCTCATCAACGGGCTTTCTCGGCGTGCCATAGCAGTTTCCAAAAACCTCGGCCCATTCCAACAGCTCATTGCGGTCGCGCATCTGGGCGAAGCGTTCCTTGCTGATGAAATAATAGTCCTTTCCCTCCACCTCGCCGGGGCGTGGCGCGCGGGTGGTAACAGAAACTGACATGGTGATATTCCTGTCGGCGGCCAGAAGCTTTCGCGACAAGGTTGTCTTGCCCGCCCCGGAGGGAGAAGACATGACCAGCAGGAGGCCGCGTCTTGCGATTTCGGTTTTCTGCACCAGCTTACTCAATGTTTTGCACCTGCTCACGCATTTGATCGATAATGGTTTTTAACTCAAGGCCTATGTTGGTCAGGGTCTTGTCCAGCGCCTTCGAGCACAGGGTATTGGCTTCACGGTTGAATTCCTGCGCCAGAAAATCCAACTTGCGGCCTGCGGGCTCAGGCGATGCGATAAGTGCGCGGGCGGCTTCAATATGGGCAAACAGCCGGTCCAGCTCTTCCTGGATGTCGGCCCGCGTGGCAACCATGATGGCTTCCTGATGCAGGCGGTCGGCATCAAAGGCGCTGCCGGTTTCCAAAAGGCGGGCCACTTGATCCTTCAGCCTTAGCCTGATTGCGTCCACGGATCTTGCCGGGCAATCGCGCGCTGCACTGGTGAGCGCTTCAACACGATCAAGCTGGGACTTAATCACGGTGGAAAGCCGGGCCCCCTCTTCCTGCCTCGCCTTTGTCAAGGACTTTGCCGCCACCGAAAGCGACGCGCTCACAGCATCCATGCGTTTTTGCAACTCGGCTTCCGTCTGGATTGGCTCCACCACATTCAAAACGCCGCGAAGCCCCATGAGATCAACGGCGCTCAACGGCATGCCACCGATGCGGTCGCGCAGTTTTTCGGCGATGGAGAGCACCTGATCGAGCACGGCCTCATTCACCACTACTTCTTCATTGGTCGCGGTGCCACTGGTCGAGAGCGATACTTGCAGATTGCCGCGTTTGATGTATTGCGCAAGGCTGGTGCGCACGGTGGCTTCGAGGCTTTCGAAACCAATGGGCAAGCGGCAACGGATATCCAGGGCCTTGCCATTGACACTCTTGATTTCCCATTGCCAATGCAAGCCGTCAATTTCGCCCGAGCTTTGTGCAAAACCCGTCATGCTGGAAAGAGTCATTAAATCCCCGCGATAGAATCAAGTTGGTGTGACTGTATCAGGTGGGAGGGGGCTTCTCCACATTACTGCTGACCGGTACCCGCCACTGACCTATACTCGACCTTTAACTAATACTCAGAGGACTTTTCCATGGCGCAGCGCATAGTTTTTACCGGCGGATCGGGCAAGGCGGGGCAGCATGTGGTGCCTTGGATGAAGGCGAAGGGCTATGAAATTCTCAATTTGGACTTGAAGCCGTTGGACTGTCCGGGGGTGAACACGTTGATCACCGATGTGACGGACAGCGGCCAGGTTTTCAATGCGCTGTCGATGCATTTCGATTTTGATGGGTTTGAAACGGGAAAAGGCCCCGCCAAAATTGATGCGGTTGTGCATTTTGCCGCCGTGCCACGGGTGCTTATCCAACCGGACAACACTACCTTCCAGGCCAATGTTGCCAGCACTTACAATGTCATTGAGGCGGCGGTGAAACTGGGAGTCCGCAAGATCGTCATTGCCTCAAGCGAGACGACCTATGGCGTGTGTTTTGCGGAAGGCGACAAGGACTATCATCACTTCCCCGTGGAGGAAGATTACGACATTGATCCCATGGATAGTTACGGATTGTCGAAAGTTGTAAATGAAAAGACCGCGCGGGCTTTCGCCATGCGTTATGGCGCTGATATTTATGCGCTGCGTATCGGCAATGTGATCGAGCCCCATGAGTATGACCGCTTCCCCTGGTTCATGGCAAAGCCCCTGTCACGCAAGCGCAACGCGTGGAGCTATATTGATGCGCGCGATCTGGGGCAGATCGTTCATCTCTGCCTGCAGAAAAACGGCCTGGGCTTTCAGGTTTTCAACGCGGTGAATGATACAATCACGGCGCATGAAGACACGGCGGAATTTCTGAAACGCTGGTGCCCCAATACGCCGCTCAAGCGGCCGCTGGTGGGACAGGAAGCGCCGCTGTCAAACCGCAAAATCCGCGACGTGCTGGGCTTCAAGGAAGAACATAACTGGCGCAAATACGTTAAGTAGCAACGCCTATTGTTTCGGTTTCTGCTTTGGAATGGGAACCATCTGGTTTTCCACCATGATCCATGTTCCGGGCTTCAGGGGTTTTTCCTCAACCACAGGAGCCTCGGCCACTGCTGCAACTTCGGCAGGCTTTTCTGCTTCCGCCGGCGGCTTGGCGGGTTCTACAGGTTTTGCCACTTCGACGGGCTGTGCTGGCTCAACAGGCGTCACAGGCTCGGCTGCTGGTGCAGCAGCTTCTGGCGCGGCAGGCGGTGTTGCAGGAACCGGCATGCCATCAACCACAACTTCGGTTGGCGCTTCGGTTGTTTGCAAGGCGACCTGGCCATTTTCCATGGCGCGCCATTTCTTCACGTTGGCGTTGTGCTCTTCCAAGGTCTTCGCAAAGGCGTGGCCGCCTGTACCGTTAGCCACGAAATAGACGTAACCCGTGTCAGGTGGATTGAGCACGGCTTCCAAAGAGGCACGGCCCGGATTGGCGATGGGCCCCGGCGGCAAGCCATCAATCTGATAGGTGTTGTACGGCGTATTGGAAGCAAGATCATCCCGCGTAATGCCGCGATCAAGCTTGCCCTTGCCGCCAACCAGCCCATAGATAATGGTGGGATCCGATTGCAGGCGAATGCCCTGATTCAACCGATTGACAAAAACGGACGCGACCAGCGGGCGTTCTTCAGGCACACCGGTTTCCTTTTCAACGATAGAAGCCAACGTCACCGCTTCTTCCTTGCTTTTCAAAATGCTTGAGGGTGCCCGCGCATTCCACAGCTCATCGAGAAGCTTGTTTTGGGCGGATTGCATGTCCTCCAGCATTTTCTGACGGGTAAGGCCACGGTGGAAAACGTAGGTGTCCGGCATGATGGCGCCTTCGGCGGGAACTTTCGTCACTTCGCCAGTCAGTACATCATTTTCAGCCACCCGCGCGGCAGCCATTTCACTGGTCCAGCCTTCCGGCACTGTTACCTTGTAGGTAACCGCCCTGCCGCTGGTGATGATGCTGAGCACCTCATCAATGCTGGCGCTTTCGGGGAATTCATATTCGCCGGCTTTCAGGTGTCCGCCAAGGAAACCGTTCATGTAGGCCGCAGCGGTGAACACGCCGGCGCTGCTGACGATGCCTGCATCTTCCAGTTCAGCGCCAATTTCGGCGCGCTTCACCCCTTGCTGGATCACGTGGATCTTGCTGGCTTTCAAGGGGCCTTGCGACGTGAATTCGATATAAGCATAAAATGTGAGGGCGCTGCCGACGAGGCCGACGACGAGCGCAATGGCGAAAAGTGAAACCACCACCCGTGAAAAAGCCGACCGCCGCGACTTTGACCGTTTGGGGTCAGGCACTCGAATTGGCTCAGATTTTTGCCCCAAGGTTCGATCTCCTCATTGTCAGTCCGCATAGCGGCGCATGACGATTGATGCGTTCGTACCACCAAAACCAAAAGAATTGGACAGAACTGTGTTGATCGGCTTTTTTCTTGCAACTTTCGGCACCAGGTCAATTTCCGTTTCAACGGAAGGATTGTCCAGGTTGAGCGTTGGCGGGCAGATGTTATCGCGAATAGCCAGCACACAGAATATGGCTTCCACTGCCCCTGCCGCCCCCAAAAGGTGGCCAATGGACGATTTTGTCGATGACATCGAGAGCTTGGCAAGCTTGCCGCCCATCACCCGCTCGACAGAGCGCAGCTCGATTTCATCGCCAACCGGCGTCGATGTGCCGTGGGCATTGATGTAATCAATCTCGGTGGCGGGCAGACCAGCGCGCTTGAGGGCCGCTGTCATGCAACGGAATGCGCCGTCGCCATCGGGCGGCGGAGAGGTGATATGGTACGCATCGCCGGACATGCCGTAGCCGACGATTTCCGCATAGATCTTTGCGCCACGCGCTTTGGCATGTTCCAACTCTTCGAGCACAAGAATGCCGGAGCCTTCGCCCATCACAAAGCCATCCCTGTCCTTGTCATAGGGCCGTGACGCCTTGGTTGGCGTGTCATTGAAGCTGGTTGAAAGCGCCTTGCAGGCTGCAAAACCCGCAATGCCCAAGCGGTTAATGCAGGATTCCGCCCCGCCCGCCACCATCACATCAGCATCATCAAGGGCAATGAGGCGTGCCGCATCGCCAATTGCGTGCGTACCGGAAGAGCACGCCGTTACGACAGCATGGTTCGGACCTTTAAGTCCGTGGGCAATGGAAATCTGCCCCGAAACCAGATTGATAAGCGAGCCCGGAATGAAGAAGGGGCTGATCTTGCGCGGACCTTTTTCATGCAGCAGCAAAGTGGTTTCTTCAATGCCGGGAAGTCCGCCGATGCCTGCACCCACCATAACACCAGCGCGGCATTGCTGCTCGTGGGTCTTGATTTCCAACCCTGAATCCTTCAGCGCCTGCTGTGCCGCAACGAGGCCATACTGAATGAAAAAATCATTGCGCCTCTGGTCTTTATGGTCAATCCACTGGTCGAGATTCAGGGTGCCATTGGTGCCGTCGCCGCGCCTGACTTCAAATGCGATCCGGCACGGCAAATCTGAGGCATCAAATTTTGAAATGGGGCCTGCACCAGAATCTCCCGCCAGCATACGCGACCAGGTTTCTTCGATGCCTGTGGCAAGGGGCGACACAATCCCCAATCCTGTAACGACGACACGACGCATGCGAAAACATTCCCTCTCACATGAAAACGCGGGGTTCAGGGAACTTTCTTCCCTGCCCCGCGTGGCTCAACAATCAAAAACCCCTCTGGCGAAGGGTTGCCGCTTAGGCAGCGGCTTTCTCAATAAACTTTACTGCATCGCCAACAGTCTGGATGGTTTCGGCGGCATCATCTGGGATTTCAATGGCGAATTCTTCTTCAAAAGCCATGACGAGTTCAACCGTGTCGAGGCTGTCGGCGCCGAGGTCGTCAATGAAACTTGCCTCGGTCTTGACCTTGTCGCCGTCCACACCAAGGTGCTCGACAACAATTTTCTTTACCCGCTCAGCAACGTCACTCATGTTTTATCGTCCTTATCTGCTTAAAATAACTCTTCCGGACACATGGAATGCCGTGTTTTCCCCCTTGTGTCCATCGCTAACTACCACAGAATCCGCGTCTGGCAAAAGGGGATTATTTTTGGCCTTGCAGGGTGGTGAATGAGCGCCCACATATTTCCGTTAATCCCCCAATCAGGAGACCAAATGCCATGCAGCAGCGTAAACTGGCGTCACTTAGCGTTTCAGCCGAAGGCTTGGGCTGCATGGGCATGTCGGAGTTTTATGCGGGTCGCGATGACGCGGAATCCATCGCTACCATCCATCGCGCCCTTGAACTCGGTATCAATTTTCTCGACACCGCGGATATGTATGGTGTTGGTGCGAATGAAGAACTCGTGGGCAAAGCCATCAAGGGCAAACGCGACAAAGTGGTGCTTGCCACCAAATTCGGAAATATGCGCGGCCCCAATGGCGAATTTCTCGGCGTCAACGGCGCACCGGATTACGTAAGGAAATGTTGTGACGAGAGCCTAAAGCGCCTGGGCGTCGATGTCATCGATCTCTACTACCAGCACCGGGTTGATCCCAAAACGCCGATTGAAGATACGGTTGGTGCGATGGCTGAACTCGTCAGCCAAGGCAAGGTGCGCCATCTCGGCCTTTCGGAAGCGGCGCCCACAACCATTGAGCGCGCCCACAAGGTGCATCCCATCACCGCGCTGCAAACTGAATACTCCCTGTGGAGCCGCGACGTGGAAGAGGAAATCCTTCCCACCATTCGCAAGCTTGGCATTGGGCTGGTGCCCTATAGCCCCTTAGGCCGGGGCTTCTTCACGGGCCGCTTCAAGTCGGCTGACGATCTTGATGAAAAGGATTATCGCCGCATTACGCCGCGTTTCCAGGGCGAAAATCTGGAAAGCAATCTCGGCTTGCTCAGCGTCGTTGAGTTGATAGCGGCTGAGAAAGGCGTGAAGCCCGGCCAAGTGGCGCTTGCCTGGGTTCTGGCGCAGGGCAATGACGTGGTTCCCATTCCCGGCACCAAGCGCCGCGCTTATCTGGAAGAGAATGTCGCTGCTCTTGATGTGAAGCTGAGCAATGACGAGATCGAGAAACTCTCGAACGCGATACCACGGGGAGCCGCTGCGGGTGACCGCTATCAGGCCGCTTCGATGAAGTCGTTAAACGGGTAGTTTATATCATCGCCATGCCGCCGTTGACGTGCAGGGTCTGCCCCGTCACGTAGGCAGCTTCTTCCGAGGCCAGATATAGGGTCGCTGCCGCGATATCATCGGGCGAGCCCAAACGGCCTGCAGGCACCTTTGCCAGAATGCCTTCCTTCTGCTTGTCGTTCAGCACATCGGTCATCGGCGTTGCGATAAAGCCGGGGGCCACGCAATTCACCGTCACGTTGCGTGATGCCAATTCCTGCGCCAAAGATTTGCTGAGACCGATAATTCCGGCTTTCGAGGCTACATAGTTCGCCTGCCCGGCATTGCCGGTGACACCGACAATGCTGGTGATGTTCACAATCCGCCCCCAGCGCTTTTTCATCATGCCGCGCATGGCGGCACGGCACAGGCGGAAACTTGCCGTCAAATTCACATCAAGAACGGAGGCCCAATCATCATCCTTCATGCGCATGGCGAGGCCGTCCTTGGTGATGCCTGCGTTGTTGACGAGTATATCCAGGCCGCCCATGGCCGCTTCCGCAGCGGGCACCAGTTTTTCAACATCTGCGGCATCTGTAGAGATTGCACGGCAATACATGCACGCGGTCGCCCAAGGCCGCTTTCAGCTCCTCCAGCACGGCAGCGCGGGTGCCGGAAATCGCAATGGTGGCCCCAGCGCCATGCAGCGCCTTGGCGATTGCTGCGCCGATGCCGCCGGTGGCACCGGTAATGAGTGCGGTCTTGCCCGAGAGATCAAACATTCAATTTATCCTTGCTTCAAAATTGCAGCAGCGGCTGCGATGTCATCGGGTGTGCCAAGCGCCAGCCCTTGCGCTTCGGGGGCATTTTTTTTCAGCAGCCCCGTCAATACCTTACCCGTTCCCACTTCACAAAACAGATTAACGCCCTGTGCCGCCATGAACCCCACGCATTCGCGCCAGCGCACGGTGCCGGTGACTTGCTCGACGAGGCGTTTGCGGATTTCTGCTGGATCACTAATCGGTCCCGCTACCACGTTCGCAATCACCGGAACGGCCGGCGCATGCATCACCACATTCCGCAGGGCTTCCGCCATCGCGTCAGCGGCGGGCTGCATCAGCGCACAATGGAAAGGCGCGCTCACGGGCAACAGGATCGCACGTTTTGCGCCGCGTGCCTTCGCCAACTCACAGGCACGATCAACCGCTGCCTTATGGCCTGAAATCACCACCTGCCCGGAACTGTTGTCATTGGCCGCCTGGCACACATCGCCCTGCGCCGCTTCAGCCGCAATCGCCGCCACATCAGCGTAGTCCAGCGCCAGAATGGCGGCCATTGCACCGATGCCAACGGGCGTTGCGGATTGCATGGCGTTACCACGGATGCGGAGCAGCCGCGCCGTATCGGAAAGTGAAAACGTGCCCGCCGCCGCCAATGCTGAATATTCCCCCAACGAATGCCCGCCGACAAATTTCGCGGTATTGGCAACCGTAATTCCATGTTCCGATTGGAGCACGGCCAGCACCGCCATGCTCACCGCCATCAAGGCGGGCTGCGCATTGGCCGTCAGCGTCAATTCCGCCTCCTGGCCCCTCCCACATGAGCGTGGAGAGCTTCTGCGACAAGGCCGCATCCACCTCATCAAACACGGCACGCGCGGCAGGAAACGCATCCGCCAACGCCTTCCCCATCCCCACAACCTGGCTCCCCTGCCCCGGAAAAACAAACGCAACAGTCATGGAGATTCCCTTATGATTTCAATTTGGGGCCACGAAACATGGGGAGAGCGCGGAGTCAAGCGCCAGGGCTGCGAGGCGCACAGGAGATTGGGCCGCAAGGCCCGGAGGCTTTGCGGTTTTATTCCGTACACAGAATTTATTGAGGCGAGGGATGTTGCTTATGGCGGCGCCCGCGGTTGGCTGGAGGAAGAAGGTGGAGGGGAAGTTCCCGTCCTGGCTTCAAGCCTGCATATGCGGTGGAAAGATGGAGTTCTGGTGTGTTGGCTTAAAGCCCAACCTTGGAACGCAGCGGTTTTTGCCTTCGGTTTGCTCTTGCAGAGCTCTGGATCGCACGGTGTCTGAGGTTTTCCGCCAGAGTTGTTTAGCCATTTAAGGCGCGTGGACCGTAGTGTCCACGGGGTTAGCCGTCGGCTCCCGGAAGATCGGGGCGCGTTAGTTCCCCAGCCTTGCAGGCGCTGCCCATGGTTCCGGCAATTTCGAGACGCTGTCGACACTGTCCCCTCCTTTCCGGAAACCATCATCTAATAATATAATCCTATTATAGGAACATGTCAAGCGGAATAGGAAAATAAATTTGGCGGGGCAAGGAAAAAGCCCTCATCCGGCCTTCGGCCACCTTACTTCGGCCGTGCCTCACGCAAATCCGCATCAGGCGGCGTTAGCTTGCCGGCGCGCAACAGCTTTACGGCATTTACCAGTGCCTGGGCTGCCGTTTTCACGTCCGCCTGCATGCCCGTATCTTCATCAAGGTCGGCGTGGCTTTCGGCATAGGTGCCGAGGTAGCCAATGTAGGCGCCGATATGGGATTTGTGGCCCGACGCGATGAGGCCGATGTCTTCGAGCCAATCAGTGAGAATGCGGCGCAGGTTTTCAACACCGGCCGCGTCGCCATGCACCACAACCGAGAAAGCCCGGCCTGCAAGATGGCGCGGATAATCCCAACCCTTCAATTCAAGCTCCTTTGCGAGTTTCGGATTCTTGCCGCCGGTTGTCGTGGGATCAGGATTGCCGCCATCGGCGCATACCAGGCGGTCGATCATGGCTTTCAAGCCCGCCGGTGCCTGATACCAGTTCACAGGGGTGACGATCATCACCCCGTGGGCCGCAGCCCACATGGGATATATTTCGTTCATCCAGTCGCTGGTCTGCCCCATGGCAAAATTCGGGTAGCAGGAGCATGGCCAATGGCACAGCGGTTGCGCCGTGGAAACGCAGGCCTTGCAGGGGTGGATGACACGGCCATATTGCGATGTCAGCAGCGAGAGATCGAGAATTTCGGTTTCAAAGCCTGTCGTGGCGTGGATGGTTTCTTCCGCGAGCTTCAGCAACCGCCACGACTTCGACATTTCACCGGGGCAGCTCTGGTCCGACCGCATGGAGCCATTCACCAGCAAAATGCGGCTGGGCGATTTCGCATCCTTCTGGCGCCTCTCCGCCGCATCAATTTTGGCGCGCGTCGCCAGCCATTCCACCGGAAGTTCAGCCTCGGGCCTGGCATAGCCCGCACCCGCCACATGCTTTAACGGGTTCTTTCGGTAAACATCATAACCGTCCCATGCGGTATCAATAATGGCTTGCAGCGCCGCCTCGTTTTGCGCGAAGGCAGGATCGAAAAACCGGTCCCGAAAGCGGCGCGAAAACTCCGCCTTGTCAATCTGCACGTCAGGCATGCCCTTGCGGATTTCGATGCGGCTCATAATGACCTTCCCTGTTTCAGGAAAACAATCTGCACGCCGATTGCCGCATTTGGCAAGTAACGAAGTCGCACGAGACGGTGAGAATGGCGATGCTACTTCCTCATGCCGTTGATCTTCTGAAACACGTCAATCATGCGCGGAATGAAGCGGTCGCCCATGCCCATATTCTCCGCCATCACATAGAGCTGGTGAACTGTTTCGCCAAGGAAGGAAGCCACGGGCAGCCGTTCGGTCATGTTGGTGTAATAGCGCATATCCTTGCGGGCATTCTTGATGGCAAACTTTGCATGGCTGTCGTCATCGCTCAAGGGAACATTGATCAACCTGCCGAACATGGCAGACGCAGCGCCGCCCGCCATGACGATGTCGCGAAAGGCCACCATGTCCACGCCCGCCTTGGCCGCCACCGTAATCGCTTCGGCAGCGATGGCCGCATGGCCGATGGAGAGGAAGTTGTTGAGCAGTTTGAGCTGGTGGGCAGCGCCGGCCTCGCCGGCGTTCACAATGGTGTCGGCGAAACACTCCAGCACGGGCATGATTTCAGCCAGCACGGCTTTGTCGCCGGCGATCATCAGGCCAAGCTTTCCGGCTTCCGCTTCCTTCGGCGTCCGCGTCATCGGCGTATCCACAAAATGCACGCCTTTGGCTTTCAAGTCAGCGGCGATCCTGATGGTGGAGTCAGGTTCAGCGGTTGAGCAATCGGCAATGATCAACCCCTTGCGGAATGCGGCGGCGAGCCCGTTCGCGCCGTAGATGGCTTGCTCAACTTCTGGCGTTCCGGTGACACACAGGATGACCAAATCCGAGGCGGCAGCGATTTCCGCCGGTGATTTGAATTCCTTGGCACCCATGCCGACGAGGCTTTCCACCGGCACGCGGTTTTTATGCGCCATCACATTGAGCGCAAATCCCTTGCTCACAACGTTCTTGCCGATGCCGTGGCCCATGAGGCCAACGCCGATGAGACCTACGCGCTTGATTGTCATAATGTTTCCCCTGTGAAATTAGTGAGGCCATCCTGATCGAGAATGAACAGGCGGTCCTCGGGTTTTTTCTTGAAGCCAATGCGTTCGTAAAACCTTGCACCGCCCTCATTCGTTACGTCAACTTCCAGTTTGATAAACGTGGCGCCCTTTGCCACTGCGCTACGCGCCGCTGCCTGCAAAAGCTTGTGGCCAATGTTGCGGTTGCGGGCCGTGGCATTCACGAACAGGTCGACCACATACATGCCTTTGGCGGCGCGGAAAGTCGAGAAGGTCATCAGTGACAGGCACGCGCCGAGCAACATCGCCGTTTTCCTCCGCTACCGTTATGGTGACAAGATCGCGCGCCGCCAGAAGTTTGGGGCTTGTGATATGGGGAATGACATCAAGCGACAAATCGCGTGCCAGTCCATGTACCATGTCGGCTACGGCCTCCGCTTCGCCCTCGTGCATGTCACGGATGATCATGCGCCAAGGCCTTTGAGCAGTGAAGCGAGATTGAGACCGAGGCTTGGGCTGGGATATCCACCTTCCTGCACCACGAGAGTTGGCAGCTTTAATCCCGCAATCATCCTGCCGATCATTGCAAATTCCGGCGTGGCGATGGCAAAGCCCTTGAAAGGATCATCGACCGCGATATCCAGCCCTGCCGCCAGCACCAGTGTATCCGCGCCGAAATCAGTGACTCGCAGCAGCGCGGTTTCAAGGCTGGCAGAATAGGCCGCGATTGCGGTGCCGCGTTCCATCGGCAGGTTCAAGTTAAAACCCTCGCCTGCGCCCCGCCCGGCTTCGTTTTCGTAACCCCAGAAGAAGGGATAAAACCGTTTAGGGTGGGCGTGAATGGAAACAGTGAGCACGTCGGCACGGTCATAAAAGATCGCCTCGGTACCATTGCCGTGGTGCACGTCGATATCCAGAATGGCTACGCGTTTTCCGGCACGGGTGAGGAATTCGGCGGCGATTGCGGAGTTGTTGAAATAGCAGAAGCCAGCGGCAACGTCGGCTGCCGCGTGGTGGCCGGGCGGGCGGCAGAGGGCGTAAACCAGACGGTTGCCACCCAGTACAAGATTTGCCCCGTAAACGGCGCTGGCAGCGCTCGCAAGGGCAGCCTGAATTGTTGTGGGCGTTACCGGGCAGGCGCCATCGCCCAAGTGGTATCCCACCTGCCCCACCACGGATTCCGGGTAGCCCACCGGCACCAACGTTGGGCGCCCCATGGCATAAATGTTTGGCAGCGGAATATCACTGGCATCGGGAATATGGCCCCAGCGCTCCAGCAGGGTTTCAAGGAAGGCAAGGTAGCGCTGCTCATGCACCAGGCCCAAGGTTTCCATGCCAATTGCGGGCGGCGCCACGATGGATGAACCCATGGCGTGAACGCCCTGCAACAGCATATCGATACGCTCCGGCTTTTCCGGAATGGGTTGCGGCTTTCCCGACACGATGAATGTGTGGGGCGCATGGAGGCGTTGCGTTTCGTCGAAAACGGTAATCATGGGTTTGCGGTATCTTCCCTGTTTCTGCTAGTAGCGCATGAAGCCCCGCCTCTTTGCAAGATGGAAATCGCACATGTCAGCCCTGCCCCCCAACATCCACGCAACCGGCGCCCTTCCCAAAGTCATGTGGGCCAAGGGCAGCTACCTCACGGATGTGAACGGCAAGCAATACATCGATGGCTCCGGCGGCCCCGCCGTTTATTGCATCGGCCACGCCAACGCGGAAGTGAATGATGCCATCAAGGCGCAGCTGGACCGCATCGCCCATGGCTACCGCTACAATTTTACAACCGACGCGCTGGAAGAACTTACCGATATTGTCCGCGGGCAGTGCGGCGGCACGCTGAAGCACATGGTTTTTGTGACGGGCGGCTCCGAGGCGGTTGAAAGCTGCCTGAAACTGGCGCTGCAATATCACGCCGCGTTGGGACAGATGAGCCGCCGCCGCTTCATCGCGCGCAGCCGCTCGTGGCATGGCAACACGCTGGGCGCGTTATCTGTATCGGGCTTTTTGGAGCGCACCGCAGCGTTTGAGGGTTCGCTGCTTGACGTATCCCGCCTGTCGCCTGCCAATGATTACCGCCCCATCGGCGAACCCAATGGCGAGGCCTGCGCGCAGGAACTGGAGGACGAAATTCTGCGGCTGGGTGCCGACAGGGTTGCCGCCTTCATTTTTGAACCCGTGGTCGGCGCGGCGGGCGGCTGCGTTCCAGCCCCTGCGGGTTATGCCAAACGCATCCGTGAGATTTGCGACAAGCATGGCGTGCTGATGATTGCCGATGAAGTGATGTGCGGGGCGGGCCGTTGCGGCACCTGGCGGGCGCTGGAAACTGATGGGGTGGAGCCCGACATCATGTCGGTCGCCAAGGGTTTGGCTGCTGGTTACCTGCCGCTGGGTGCTGCGATCTATACTGACCGCGTGGCAGAGCCCATCATGCGCGTATACGGCGCGCCGATGACGGGGCATACGTTTACCGGCCACACGGCCTGTTGCGCGGCGGCTGTTGCCGTCCAGAAAATCGTCATGCGCGAAGGGTTGCTGGCGCGGGTTCGTGCCAATGAGGAAAAACTCAAGAAGATGATCGCGGATGCCCTCTCCGGTGTTGAGGCGATCGGCGACATCCGCGGCCGCGGCCATTTCATCGCAGCGGAACTGGTGGCCGACCGCAAAACCAAAAGCCCTTTGATGCCTCCCACAAACTTTTCATGCATATCCGTCAACGCGCGCTGGAAAATGGCCTGATCTGCTATCCTGTCGGCGGCAATGTTGATGGCGTGAATGGCGACGTGGTGATCCTGGCTCCGCCCTATAACTCAACCGATGCGGAACTGGCCGAGATGGTGGATAAGATGGCACTGTCGATCAGGCAGGTATTGGCGGCGAAGGGTTTGGCGTAGGAAATACTCCTTTAATGATCTTACCCTAGTCTTGGCACATGACGGTTATCATTGACGCCATTGTTGAATTCATGTCCCGCATTTTTGGCGGATCGCCGGATCATGAGAGAAGTGGCTATTCGGCGGGTGAGCGTTTTGCGATACTTGCAATTTTTATGGCCGCCGATTTAATGTTGGCTGAGGCGATTGACTGGTGGCATCCCCCGCTTATCAGTATTTTTCTTTGATTAGCTGACCGGCGTCCACAGCACCTGATCAATGCGCGTGGCACCGGTTGCCAGCATGATCAGACGGTCCAATCCCAGGGCGACGCCGGACGCGGGCGGCATGAGGGTGAGTGCGGTGAGCAAATCCTCGTCGATGGGGTAGCGTTCGCCATAAAGTTTTTCTTTCAAATCCATTTCCCCTTCAAAGCGGCGGCGCTGTTCCACGGCGTCGGTGAGTTCGCCGAAGCCGTTGGCGAGCTCGACACCGCAGGCATAGAGTTCGAAGCGTTCGGATACACGGGGATCGTGATCGCAAACTCTGGCGAGTGCTGCTTCAAGGGCAGGGTATTCATAGAGAACCGTGATCGCACCATTGCCCAAGCTGGGTTCGACTTTCTCCACCAGGATGCGGCTGAATATATCCGACCATGTATCTTTGTCGGTGAAATGCACGGGGCATTGTTTGGCTAAGTGTTTCACGGTTCAATGCGTTCAACAGGTCAACAGCTGCAAACTTCCTGAAAGCGTCCGCAACTGTCAGCCATTCCACCTTGGCAAAGGGATCGGCCACCCTGCCCCGCCAACTGAACTGCTTGGCCCCCGCAACTTCAGCGGCAAGTTTTACCAGCGCAATGCAATCGTCAATGATTGCCTCATAAGATTCATTGGCACGATACCATTCCAGCATGGTGAATTCCGGCGAATGCGTCAGCGTGCGCTCACGGTTACGGAAGACATGCCCCATGTTGAATATGCGGGTTTCACCAGCGGCCAGCAATTTCTTGCAGGCAAATTCCGGCGAAGTGTGGAGATAGCGGCGTTCAACGCTGGCATCGGGCTGGATCAAATCCGTGGCAAATGCGTGGAGATGGGTTTCATTGCCGGGGGAAACCTGCAAAGCGGCGCAATCCACTTCGAGAAATCCGCGCGTCTCAAACCATTGCCTGATGCCTGCCACGATGCGGTTGCGCGCCAGCAAAAACGGCCTTCTGTCCTTATGCCTTTCAGGCGAAAACCAGGGTGCATCCATGAAACCTCGCAGGGGTTGGCTTATGTGCCGGACGCTGCTATTACCCCCGCCAACCCAATCCGGCAATTCATGAAAGTTTACAATCAGTGGTTAAAGTTATTGCAAGCGGCGTTCGCAAGGGCAACGTCATCGAACATGAAGATGGCAAGCTCTATATCGTGCTCAAGGCCGAAAGCATGCATCCCGGCAAGGGCACGCCGACGACGACCATCGACATGCGCCGCATTTCAGACGGTGTTAAAACCAATGTGCGCTACAAAACCACGGATTCGATGGAGCGCGCCTTCGTTGAAACCATTGCCCATAGCTATCTCTACAAGGATGGCGACATGTATGTGTTCATGAATCCTGAAAGCTTTGAACAGGTCAGCTTGAATTCGGATTTGGTGGGCGACGCAGCACCCTATCTGCAGGAAGGCATGGAATGCCAGATCGCGCTGTTCAACGACGGGCCAATTTCCATCGAATTGCCGCAGCGCGTAACGCTTGAAATCATGGAAACCGAACCGGCGATCAAGAACCAGACGGCGTCTTCGTCCTTCAAGCCAGCGCTGCTGTCCAATGGCGTGCGCACTTTGGTGCCGCCGCACATTGCCGCCGGCACCCGCATCGTGGTTGAAACCGCTGACGGCGCCTACGTGGAACGCGCCAAGGACTAACGGCTGAACACGCCCACGGTTTCAACGTGGGACGTGTATTTGAATTGATCCACGGCGGTTAGTGTCTTCAGCCTGTAGCCGCCGCCAATCAAAATTTCCGCATCCCGTGCAAAGCTGGCGGGATCACAGGAAACAGCCACCACAGTTTTCACCGTTGATTTTGCCAATTGCCGGGCCTGCGCTTCAGCCCCGGCGCGCGGCGGGTCAAAAACCACCGCATCAAATTCCTTAAGCTCACTCGCCACCACAGGTTCGCGCATCAAGTCGCGGACTTCGGTTTTGAGCGGCTTGATGCCGGGGGTAAGCCGCACGGCTTGGGCGAGGCCAGCGATAGCTGCCTTGTCAGTATCCAGCGCCATGACCTTGGCGGTGTTTGCAATGCGCAATGCAAAGGGCCCAATGCCGCAGAACAGATCAGCCACTGATTTGGCTCTGCCAATTGCCGCCAGAATTAAACCCGCCAAGGTTTCTTCGCCAAGTTTGGTGGCCTGCAAGAATGATCCGGGCGGCAGGTGAACCAGGCCTTTACCCATCGCGATTGTTGGCATTCCATGTGTCGCAACCAAACTGCCGTTCACCGTCAATCGCAACAGGTTCAGCTCAGCAACGAGACCCGCCAGTTTCGGTAATTGCCCTTCCGCAATTTTACGCTCAACCTTCACCGCCACATCAAGGCCATTGTCAGCCGCCGTGAGCGCGACATCACAATCACCCAGCTTGCTCCCGAGTTTGCGCGCAATGTCGGTGGCGTTAGCCAAGGCAGGTGTCAGAATGGGGCACACGTCAATATCAATCAGCTCATGGCTGCGCGGTGCCATGAAGCCAGCGGCGACGACACCGTCTTTCTTTCGCACATGCAGGCTTACGCGCCTGCGACCCGCGCCGTGGGCGTCAATGATTTCAGTTGGGCTGGCTTCAATGCCCCGCTTGGCAAGAGCGGCGGTAATGAGGTTCTTTTTCCACGCCTGGTAGGGTTCAAGCTGCCAGTGCTGCAACTGGCAACCGCCGCACCGCTCATAATACGGGCAGAAGGCTTTGATACGTTCGGTAGATGGGCGAAGCACCTCACCTGTTTCCGTATCGACGCGCTCGCCTGCCAGAACGTGGCGGAACACCTCGCCGCCGCTCACGCCTTCGCCGCGCCAATTCAAATGTTCAATGGTGGCTTGCATGCTCATAAATCTGTTTCTTGGGGGTAAGCGAAGGCAATGCCGATGCCGGAGGTGAATGAAAGCCGCACCGGACCGGTTGCGACATTGGACATGGTGAAGCTGGAACCAAGCGAGAGTCTCACCTTGTTGAGCGGCCATTTCACGCCCGCAAGCGTAAATTCTGCAATATCGCTCCACGGCACCACGCTAAAGCGGCAACCAACACCGAGATCTATCTCATGGGAGCCTGCGATCAGCGGATAGGCCTCCTCCTCGCCATTTGAAATCAGGCAAATGCAACCAGATTGTGCGAGCTTCAACGCCAATCCCAAATGCGCCGTGACATGATCGGCCTGCCCGCCGAGGCCACCCAGCAAAATGATTTCTGTCGCACCGAGTTTCAGCGCTTCGTTCACCGCCAACTCACCGTCCGTTGCATCCTTATCCGAAGAGTAGGATTGGCGCAGTATATCCCGGTAGTCGAGCAGCAGTTCGGAGCCCGCGCTGTCAAAATCTCCCACCCATAATTCTGGCACGACATTTAATGTGCTCGCATGTTTCATGCCGCTATCGGCTGCAATGAAACGCGCCCCCGCAATCTGCTTTCGCAGGCGGGACGTTACAGTGAGATCACCGCCGAGAGGAATGGCAAAACGCGACATGCCAGTGCTCTAGCAAAAAGAACTTGAAAGCGCACCCTCATAAGTTTACTTCTATTCACAGCTCTCAACGGGGTGCCGCCCACGCGGCTGAGAGGGGCATCTGCTCCAACCCGCTGAACCTGATCCGGATTATGCCGGCGGAGGGATTGCGGGCGGAACAATATGTTTGTTCCCTTCTTCCATCCGTAGTGAACTGTTTGGAGGAAGAATGACGAGACTATTTGCATCCCTGATTGCCCTTCTGATTTTCGCACCCCTAGCTGCGGCCAAGGAAACCCTCACGATTTACACCTATGAAAGCTTCGTTTCCGAATGGGGGCCGGGCACCAAGATCAAGGAAGCGTTTGAGAAAACCTGTGACTGCACCATCGAATGGGTGGGGCTGGGAGATGGCGTTGCAACCCTTAACCGCCTCAAGCTCGAAGGCGCCAATACCAAGGCTGACATTGTGTTGGGATTGGATACCAGCCTCACTGCGGAAGCCATCGAAACCGGATTGTTTGGCAAGCACGGAATCGACAAGGCGCTGGCCAAAACACCTGAAGCCTGGACCGATGATTATTTCATGCCCTATGACTACGCGCCTTTTGCGGTGATCTATGATACCGAAAAAATGAAGGTGCCGCCAAAGAGTCTGGATGAACTTATCAATGGCGATCCCGCACAGAAAATCGTTCTGCAGGATCCGCGTTCCTCAACGCCCGGCCTCGGTTTCCTCCTGTGGATGAAATCGGTTTATGGCGACAAGTCTGCCGAGCAATGGAAAAAACTGCAGCCGCGCATTCTCACCTTCACACCCGGCTGGAGCGAGGCCTATGGGCTGTTCACCAAGGGCGAGGCGCCGATGGTGTTGTCCTATACAACATCGCAAGCCTATCACATGGTGGCGGAAAATACGCAGCGCTATCGGGCTGCGGCCTTCAGCGAAGGCCATTATCTTCAGGTTGAGGTGGCGGGCCTTATCGAAGCCTCGACCGAAAGAGCCTTGGCCCAGAAGTTTTTGGCCTTCATGATGACGCCCGCCTTCCAGGACATCATCCCCACCAACAACTGGATGCTGCCTGCTGGCGAAACCAAGGAAGCCCTGCCGGAGGCCTTCGGGAAACTGGTGGTGCCCGCCAAAACCTTGCTCTTCACGCCTGACGAGGTGAACAAGAGCCGCCGCGCCTGGATTGATGAATGGCTCGCTGCCTTGAGCAAATGACATTTAGAACCATCACGATTACAGCCGCACTCGGGTTCATCCTGGGTACGGTTGCCTTGGGTTTCCTGCCGCTGCTGTGGCTTGGCTTTGCGCGAGGCTTTTCACGGCTTGACGCCTATCTTCTGCGCGTTGCCCTGTTCACTTTGGAGCAGGCATTTCTTTCAACTCTTGTTTCAGTCCTGCTGGCGATCCCCATCGCCCGCGCCTTTGCCCGGCGCGATTTTGCTGGCCGACTTTTTTTGCTGAAGCTGTTTTCAGTTCCCCTCGCCCTCCCTGCAATTGTTGCCATTCTGGGGATTGTCGGCATCTTTGGAAACAGCGGGGTCTTCGGCGGGGTACTTCCAATTTATGGGCTGGGCGGCATTGTGTTTGCCCATGTGTTTTTCAACATGCCGCTTGCGGTGCGCCTTATGCTCACGCGGCTTGAGGCCATTCCGGCGGAAAACTTTCGCCTCGGCGGCCAGCTTGGTTTTTCCAGCGGACAGGTGTTCCGCTTCATCGAATGGCCACAGCTTTCCTCCGCCATAACGGGCATCGCGGGGCTGATTTTTCTGCTGTGCACGGCAAGTTTCGCTGTGGTGCTGATCCTCGGTGGCGGCCCGCAAGCCACCACCTTGGAAGTTGCCATTTATCAATCCCTGCGCCTGGATTTCGATCCGGCGCGCGCCTCCTTGCTTGCCCTCGCGCAATTGTTGACGTGTGGAATTCTGGTGCTGATTGCAGGGCAATTTGCAACGGAGGCGCAAGTGTTTCCCGCCACCCTGTCGCGGAAGGCGCGTTATGACGGCAAGGAATGGATTTCAAAGCTGGCGGACTTCCTGCTTATTGCTCTGGGTGTCCTGATTGTTGTGCCGCCCTTGCTGCAGGTCGTGCTGTCGGGCATCGGCCAAATCAATTTTGACACTGCGCTGCTTAACGCCACACTTACCAGCGTGTTCATTGGCATTGTGTCGGCTTGCATAAGCCTGATGCTCGGCTGGGTGCTGGCAGATGCGGCCGCGCGACGCAAAAAAGGCATGCTGCGCTCGGCCATTCTATTGGCCTGCCTCGGCTCGCTCATCATGCCGCCTGCCGTCATTGCCACGGGCTGGTTTGTAAGCTTGAGCCCGGTAGTTGACGTCAATCACTTCGCGATTTTGCTGATTATCGCCCTGAACGCGCTGATGGCGCTGCCCTTTGTCTGGTCGCCACTCTATCCGGCAATTGTTGAATCACTGCAAAGGCATGACAGGCTTTGCTCAAGCCTCGGTTTAAGCGGCTTTGCGCGGCTGAAGCTGATTGAGTTCCCGATTTTACGCAAACCAATGGCGCTGGCATTTGTCATGGCTATTATCGTGTCTCTCGGCGATCTGTCAGCGATTGCCCTGTTCGGCAGCGACAAACTTACAACTCTTCCCTCCCTGATTTTCAAGCAAATGGGGCATTACCGCATGAATGATGCGGCAGGAACGGCGCTGGTGCTGGCTGCCTTCTGCTTTGCCCTTATCACTCTCGCCCAGAAATGGAGCCAATCCGATGATAAAGCTTGACGCGGTGAAATTCAGGTATGAGGACATGCTGATGAGTTTCAGCCTGTCCGTCGCACGGTCTGAATTCATGGCCGTCATCGGCCCCAGCGGTGCCGGCAAATCCACACTTCTGTCGTTGATCGCCGGGTTTGAAACGCCGGTTTCAGGCAAAGTTTCCATCGCTGGCATTGATATGCGGGGTGTGTCGCCCGACCAGCGGCCCGTGAGCATGATTTTTCAGGACCATAACAGTTTCGCGCATTTGGATGTATGGACCAATGTAGCGCTCGGCATTTCACCGCGGCTGCAACTCAACACCCAACAGAAAGCCACGGTGGATACCGCATTGGAACGTGTTGGCCTCACTCCCTACAAGGCGCGCAAATCAACGGAACTCTCCGGCGGCGAGCGTCAACGCATCGCCATTGCGCGGGCATTGGTGCGCAACAAGCCGATCCTGCTGCTCGATGAGCCCTTCACCGCACTCGGCCCGGCGCTGCGGCGCGAAATGCTGGATTTGATCAAAGGCATCCAAGCGGAAAAAGGCCTGACCGTTCTTATGGTTACCCATCAGCCGGAGGACGCCAAGCACGCCGCATCAAAAGTTGCGTTCGTTGAGGCGGGGCGAATAACCCACATAATTTCAACTGCGGAATTTTTCGCCACGACTGCACCTCCGGCAATCGCCGACTATTTGCGCTGAATTTTCCGCGTTGGTCTAATGGCTTTCCAGCGCGGATATTGATAAGTTTCGCCAATCATGCTGATCGCTCTCATCGCAGACATTCACGCAAACATGCTCGCATTGCGGGCTTGCCTCGACAGGGTTGCCGCTCTAAGGGCAGAGAAAATAGTGTTCCTTGGCGATCTTGTAGGCTATGGGGCCGAACCGGAAGAGACCGTGAAAACCATTCGCTCTCTCCATGAGAGAGGTGCAACAGTTATCAGGGGAAATCATGATCAGGCAGCGTTCAGCGCCAGGGATGACATGAACGAAACGGCCCGGCTTGCCATTCAATGGACCCGGGCAAATCTGAGCGATGCGGCCAAAAACTATCTTGCATCCTTGCCCATGACCGCAGAAGAGAACGGGTGCCTATACGTTCATTCCGAAGCTTCAGCACCTGCAAGCTGGAAATATGTTACCAGCCCCGTTGAAGCGAGAGCCTCACTAGCGGCAACACGTGCTGCCATCACCTTTTGTGGCCATGTGCATGTGCCTGCGCTTTACTGTGTATCGGCTACTGGCAAGCTCACTGTGCATACGCCGACGACAGACGTGGCGGTGCCGACAGGCATCCACAGGCAATGGCTCGCGGTGATCGGCTCCGCGGGCCAGCCGCGCGATGGTAATCCAGCAGCAGCTTTTGCCACCTATGACACGGCTGAAAGAATTCTGACCTTTCGCCGGGTTTCCTATGATGCGGAAAGTGCCGCTGCCCGCGTACGCGATGCCGGATTGCCGGACGTCCTGGCGCAGAGGCTTTTGAGGGGGAGATAGCGTGAAGCCAGCCAACCGCATTGGACCCGGAACCATCATCGATGGTTTCACAATCGGAAAACTTCTTCATAAAGGCGGAATGGCGCACCTGTGGGAGGTGACCCGGGCCGACCAATCCTTTCCGATGCTGATGAAAATACCCCTGTTCCACGAAGGCGAAGATCCCGCCGCAATCGTCAGTTTTGAAATGGAACAGATGATCATGCCACGCTTGAGTGGCCCCCATGTTCCGCACTTTGTGGCGAACGGCAATTTCAACACCCAGCCTTATATTGTCATGCAGCGTTTGCCCGGTGCAACGCTCTTGCCGCGCTTGGAGGAACTTCCGCTGCCCATTACCGAAGTGGCGCGGCTTGGCGCGCAAATCGCAAAAGCGCTTAACAGCCTGCACGCGCAGAAAGTTGTCCATCTCGACCTGAAACCATCGAATATAATGATGCAACCCTCGGGCGACGTTGCGCTGATTGATTTTGGCCTGTCGCGCCACCTCGAACTTCCTGACTTGATGGCAGAAGAGTTTCGCCTGCCCTATGGCACCGCGCCCTATATGGCACCGGAACAGGTGCTTGGCGTGCGAAATGATCCGCGCAGCGACCTGTTTGCCTTGGGTGTGCTGATGTATTTCTTCACAACAGATGTGCGCCCGTTTGGCGATCCGCAAAAATTGAAGGGCTTGAAACAACGCCTGTGGCGCGATCCCGTGCCATTGCGAAAGCTAAGGCCCGACACGCCGCCATGGTTTCAGGAAATCGTGCTGCGCTGCCTTGAGGTGAACGCGGCGCGCCGGCCTCAAACGGCATCCCAGCTCGCGTTCGATTTGCTCAATCCTTCCCAGATTTCACTGTCGCCCCGCGCTGAAAAAATCAAACAGGATTCGTTCTTTACAGTTCTGAAGCGAAAATCCGAACCTGAGGATTCCCTGATCGAACGCCCAACGGAGAAAACCTGTGGCATTGCCAACGCGCCCATCATCGCAGTCGCAATCGATTTGGGCGAAGAACAGAAAAACCTTCTGCAGCCCCTCCTGCAAACCGTGTCCCATATTCTGATGCAGGCGCCCCGTGCCCGTCTTGCCTGCATTAATGTTTTGAAGCTTGGGCGCATCACGCTCGATTCAAACCTTGACGATCAGGGCCAGAACAAGCACCTGCAATATTTGATCAGGCTGAAAGATTGGGCGCATGGGCTCGGCCTTGATCCCGGCAAAGCCACATTCCATGTGCTCGAAGCAACGGACCCGGCGGAAGCCATTCTCGAGTTCACCCGCAACAACAATGTGGACCACATCATCATGGGCGCGCGGGCCAACACCACCCTGCGCAAAATCCTCGGCAGCGTTTCTGGCAGGGTGGCCTCGGAAGCGCCCTGCACGGTGACGGTGGTGAGGCAGCGGGACACGAACTCGTCTTGACGATTCTCATGAACATCCAACAACCAGCGGACGCCAGATATGCCGCATCAAAAGTTGCGTTCGTTGGCGGAGATTACTGAGGCAGCGATGAATCGAGACCTTAAAAAAATTGTCTCTTCAGGGTACGATGAGATTGCGGAAACTTATTTGCACTGGACTGCCGGTTCTTCTCTGCGGCAATACTGGTTGAATGAAATAAGCTCCATGCTTCCCCCAGATGCCCGGATACTCGATCTCGGCTGCGGTGCTGGAGTGCCTGTCGCAACGCATTTCGAAAGCCTGGGTTTTGACGTTGCTGGCGTTGACGGGTCCCTACGCCAAATAGCTCTCGCACGGCAGAATGCACCGCGTTCGAAGTTTGTCCATGAGGACATGACCTCGATCGATTTCAACCCATCGTCGTTTGATGCCGTGACCGCATTCTATTCGATCACGCATGTTCCCCGCGACGAACATCAAGAATTGCTAGACCGCATGTTGGGTTGGCTAAAGCCTGGTGGCCTGATGCTCGCAAGTATGGGATACGACGACCTGCCCGACAGGACCGAGAAATGGCTGGATACTGAAATGTTTTTTAGCCATTTTGATGCAACGACGAATGCCGCCCTGATCGAGAGTGCTGGTTTTGACATTGTCCGTTCTGAGGTAATTGGCGAAGTGGAAAATGGTGAAACCGTCCGGTTTTTGTGGGTTATCGCACGTCGCCCTAATTTATGGCCATGATCGGCTTAAAAGGCTAGAGTCCCTGCCACTAATAGGCTATCCCCACGCCTTAAATGGCAAAGCTTCTTCTTAACCTGCAGAATATTCATCTCACTTTCGGTGGCAAGCCGGTGCTTGATGGCACCGAGCTTATGCTGGCGGACAATGAGCGCATGTGCCTTGTGGGGCGCAATGGGTCGGGCAAATCCACGCTGCTGAAAATCGCGGCGGGGCTGATCCAGCCCGACGACGGCGAACGCTGGATGCAGCCCGGCACCACCGTGCGCTACCTGCCGCAGGAACCAGACTTTTCCGGTTTCAACACGGTGCTGGAATATGTTGAGGCGGGTCTTGGCCCGATGGATAATCCCTATCGCTGCCGGCATTACCTGAACGAGCTGGGGCTTACGGGTGATGAAAATCCTGCCAATCTTTCCGGCGGTGAAATGCGGCGCGCGGCGCTGGCGCGCACCCTGTCGCCGGACCCTGACATCATGCTGCTGGATGAGCCCACGAACCATCTTGATTTGCCAGCAATTGAATGGCTGGAAAGCGAACTCAAATCGTCACGCTCGGCCTTCATCCTGATCAGCCATGACCGGCGTTTTCTGGAAGCGCTTACCAACCGCACGGTGTGGCTTGACCGTGGCGCCGCCAAACGCATGGAACAGGGTTTCGCGCATTTTGAGGCATGGCGCGACAAGGTTTTGGAAGAAGAGGAAATCGAACAGCACAAGCTTTCGCAGCGCATTGCCGCCGAGGAGCATTGGATGCGTTATGGCGTTACCGCGCGGCGCAAGCGCAATGTCAGGCGGGTTGACTTGCTGTCGACACTGCGCACCGAAAGGCGCGAACATGTGGGAAGCCTTGGCAGCGTGCGGCTTACGGCCTCAACGGGCGATGCCTCCGGTCGACTGGTGGCGGAAGCCAAGAAGATTTCGAAGTCTTTTGAGACCCGTGAGATTGTTTCCAGTCTTGATCTTCTGATACTGCGGGGGGACCGCCTTGGCATTGTGGGGCCGAATGGCGCGGGAAAAACCACGCTGATCAAATTGCTGACCGGCGCCTTGCAACCGGACTCGGGATCAATACGGCTGGGCACAAATTTGCAGATGGTGGCGCTCGATCAAAGCCGCCAGAGCCTGAACCCCGATGCGCTGCTGGCCGATGTTATCACCGGAGGCCGCGGAAGTTCTGTTACGCTTAACGGCGAAACCAAGCATGTGGTGGGTTACCTGAAGGATTTCCTGTTCAAGCCGGAGCAGGCGCGAACGCCTGTGTCGGTTTTGTCCGGCGGGGAAAGGGCGCGGCTGATTTTGGCGCGCGAACTGGCCAAGCCTTCAAACTTCCTGATACTCGACGAACCCACCAATGATCTTGATTTGGAAACGCTTGATTTGTTGCAGGAAATGCTCGCTGACTACAAAGGCACCATTTTGCTGGTGAGCCATGACCGTGATTTTCTTGACCGTGTTGCCACCTCCATCCTGATGTATGAAGGCGATGGCCAATGGACAGAGTATGCGGGTGGCTACACCGATATGGTGGCCCAGCGCGGTGCGGGTGTTGATGCGCGCGACATGAAAGTGGCGGAGCGCGAGCGCGGTGCCGCTGTTGCAAGCGCACCGAAGGCCCAGGGCAAACGCAAGCTGACCTTCAAGGACAAGTTTGCGCTGGACTCACTGCCCACAAGAATCGCAGAGTTGAGTGAGGAGCTTTTGAAGCTTGAAGCAAAGCTCGCTGATGCTGATCTTTTTGCACGAGAGCCAAAGGTTTTTGAAAAGACCATGAAGCGGCACGAAGCAGCGTTAATCGAAAAGACCGCGGCAGAAGAACAATGGCTTGAGCTGGAACTGATGCGCGAGGAGCTGGAGGCTTGAAGCTACCAGCCCGAACCGCCGCCGCCGCCGCCGCCGCCGCCTGATGATCCGCCACCCCCAGAAAAGCCGCCGCCGGAGCTGGAGCTTGATCCCGGTGCCTGTGAAGCGGACGCAGCGCTCGTTGCAAGGCTTGAGCCCAGGCTTTCGGTGAAGCCGCCCATGTTGCCGGAATTCCAGTGGCTGCCGGAATACCAGATGGGTGCTGTTGCACCAGCAACTGCCGCTGCCGCCAACACGGCGGCAAACTTTTCATTCCATTCGTTTTCGCAATCCAGCGCCAGGGCGTAAGGCAGATAACGCTCGAACAGTTCCGGCGTTTTCTCCGGCGGGTTAAGAATTTTCAGGCGTTCCTCTTCCGCGGTTTTCATGTACATGCGGAAGCCTTCGATCTGATCCATCAGTTGGCGGCCGGGCACCGTTGGCGCAAACAGCAAATAGCGAAAGACAACATTGATGATGATAAGCCCGACTGCGGCACCGGCCAGCATGGCAATGCCGGGGGTCACACCGCCGCTGAAGAGCAGGAATCCGGGAACAGCAACGCCTGCAATGGCAAAGGGGACCAGGAACACCACCGACATGAGCGAGCCCAGCTTGTTCATGAAGCCACTATGTTTGATCATCCCGTTGAGCGCGCTCCAGCCCAGTGTGATGATAACGCCCCACCAGATGCCTGACCAGCCGGCGGCGAACAATCCGGTGAGGCCATCCTCCAATCGGCATAAGGAAAACTGAAATCAGAAGGCCTGCAATTGAAAGCAAAGTACCGGCCATGAACCAGCCCGTATTTCGCAGGAAAACTGAGCCTTCAATCTCTCTCGCCAGTTCGCCCCGCAGCGCTGACTTCATGCGGTTTATCGAGACATGGTTGGTATTTTCCAATGCCGTGGTACCCGTTGGAATAGCGCCGTAAAGCGTGTTCTCGGCTTTGGTGAGCGGGGCACCTTGTGCGGCTTTCTTGGTAATTGCGAAGTCGCCCGATGTCTCGCTTATCTTCAGCCGGCCTTTGACCGCCAGCCCCACGAGCGAGGCCGCAAAGGCCTTCCCGTCAAACTTGTGCTTCCAGATATAGCGGGCTGCTGCGGGGCCAACAGATGCAGGCGGCGCAAACAGCGGTATGATGGTGCCCGCCGGTGGATCGCGCCCCACTTTTGTCCAAGCGTAAAAGAAGTAGGCAGCAACAGCCAGCAGCGTTGCGACAAGGCCAATCAGGCCAGCATTATCCCGCAGGAACCAAACCTGCTTCTGAACGTCGGTTGGCGGCGCAACGACGCCTTTTTGCCAGGCCACCGCAACGGTCAGCCCCTCTCCGGGTGCAAAACTCCGTGTGGTAACCGCGGTGTATTCATTGCCCGTTCCGTTGATGACGCGCGCATCGCTGCCATCTTCGCCCTGGTAACCAGTGTAGGCATGATGCTGGATGATTTTTGCTGCACTCGGCAACCGCACAATGGCCGTTGCCTGGTCGATTGGAAATGTCCAGCCATTGCCCGTTACATTCCAGTAGAGTTCATCATAGTCCTGGAAGAAGCCGAGTTGCCGCGTGGTTCGATATCTTATCGCGTAGGTGTGAAGCCCGCGGCTCACCCAAATATCGCCACTGCCAATGCGGATGCGCCTGCCGTTTGACAGGTTCTCGATGGCATAGTTCTCACCGCGCCCGTCACGCTCGACGGAAAGAACGTCAAAGCCGACAATAACGCGGATGCCGTTCCTGTCGGTATAGGTCGTTGGAAAATCACGCAGGATTCCGTGATTGATCTCTCGGCCCTCGGCAATGATGGAAATGTTTTCGGTAACGTCGATTGAAGCATCGGCGTTGACCTGCGCTTCACTGACGAAATTTGTGATGCGCTCGTCAGCCCAAGCCGCTGTCTGGATGGAGAGGAAGACGGCGAATAGATGGCCGAGGAAACGCATTGCCTTAGCGCGTCTTGAAATCAACCTTGGGCACTTCGCGCGCCGCCGCATCGCCGATTTCAAAAAACTCGGCCAGTGTGAACTTGAAGAAGTCTGCGACGAAGTTGCTGGGAAAGGATTGAATAAGCGTGTTGAGGTTGCGCACCGCGCCATTGTAATAGCGGCGCGACAACTGGATTTCATCCTCAATGCCCGAAAGCTTGTCCTGCAGGTCGCGGAAATTCGCATCAGCTTTTAATTCGGGATAGGCTTCTGCTATGGCAAAAAGTTTCCCCAAGGCGCCGCTCATAGCCTGGCCAATCGCGGATTGTTCACCGACAGTGCCACCGGCAATGCTCTTGGCGCGCAGCTCGGCAATATCGCGAAACAGCTTGTCTTCGTGGGACGCATAACCCTTGACGGTTTCAATCAGGTTCGGAATGAGATCGGCGCGGCGGCGAAGCTGGACATCGATGCCGCTCCAGCCTTCGGCAACCAGGTTCTTGTTGTTGACCAATGAGTTATAGACGTAAACCAGATAACCTGCGACGGCGACGATGAGGCCTAACAGGCCATAACCGATAGTCATTGTTGCTTCTCCCGAGTAACCGAGGCATGGTTATCGCAGCTTTCAGGCTGATTTGCCAGACGGGTTTTCAGCCCATCCTCCGACATTTATAATTTGAGATATTCAATGACGGTCCACCTCCGCGCTCTTCAGCTTAATGAAAATATTTATGCCTATTATGATGGCCGTGTCGAAGGCAGCCGCCTTGCTCCGGAAGCAAACTGGGTTGACGATGACGCGCTTTCACTCGGCATCGCGAGCTATGCAATCGTGGATGGCAGTGAAGCGCTGATCTACGATACGCACGTCAGTGTTGGGCATGCGCAATTCATCCGCAGTCACCTTGCGGAAAAAGGCGTTACGAAATTCACCGTGCTACTCAGCCATTGGCATCTTGATCATGTGGCAGGAACTGCCGCCTTTGCCGACTGCACAATTATTTCCAACCAACGCACCGCTGATCATCTTCTCAAACATAAAGCTGCCATTGAAAGCGGCACGCAAAGTGGCATGCCGCCAATCAATCCGCTGATCATGCCAAATCAGACATTTTCCGCAGCCATGCAACTTCGCATCGGAAGGCTTGATCTGAAGTTGATCGAAGCAAATATTCATAGCGATGACGCCACGGTTGTCTGGCTGGCCGCGAAGGGCACCTTGTTTGCGGGCGATACAATGGAAGACACGGTTACCTATGTGGGCGAGCCCGACCATTTCGATACGCATCTGAGGGATTTGGATCGGTTGTGGGCGCTGAACCCGGATCGCATACTGCCAAATCATGGCGACCCGGAAATCATAGCCCTTGGCGGTTATGAAAAGACTTTCATCCGTGCCACCCAGCAATATATCCGCATGCTGAAGCGCTGTGTGAATGAGCCTGAACTGCGTGAGAAGCCACTGGCCGAGATCATCCGCGGGCCTCTGGAAGCTGGGTGGGTCAACATGTTTGGACCCTATGAAGCCATTCACCGGCAGAACATTGAAACAGTGCTGGCTGCAAGGCTCAGTTAGCGACCTGTTTGAGAAACGATTTGATCAGGTGGAGCTCTGATCTCGCGTGGAGATAAAGCAGCCATTCCTCCATCTGCACAGTCCAGTCGCTGAATTGCACCACACGCAGGCGGCTGTCATTCACCACCTCCCCCACCGACATGATGGCCACGCCCAAGCCTTGGGCCACGGCTTCACAGACCGCTTCCCTGCCCTCAATTTCCATGGGGTTCTGGATTTTTAGATCGCGCCGCCGCATTTCATCGAGCAGCAGTTTGCGCGTCGCTGATCCTTCCTCTCGCATGATGAGGGTGGCGTTGCCGAGTGACGAAAAGGTTATGGACTTGTGGCTTGCCACAGCACTGCCTTTTGCGACAACAAGAACGAGGCGGTCTTCCCGTAATTTCAAGAATCCCACGGCGTCATTTTGCGGCCGCTCCGCCGTTACCGCGATATCAATGGAAAAATTGAGAAGCCGCGCAATGAGGTCGGTGGAGTTCCCTGATGTCAGCCGCACCGCAATGCGTGGGTGTTTTCTCGTGAAGCGCGATAGCTGCGGCAGGATGTGAACAGCTGCGTCGGCACCAATCGTCAATTGCCCCTCCTCCAGCGTTTGTGCCCGATTGAGCAATTCGGCAACCTGCGCTTCCGTTTCAAACTGCCGTTCGGTTATGGCATAAAGCTTGCGGCCAATGCCGGTTAACGAAATGCCATGGCTTGCCCGCAGAAAAAGCTGAATGCCATGAGCCTCTTCCAGTTTTCGCACATGATCGGAAATGGCGGGCTGGGTGAGTGACAAAAGTGTAGCCGCCTTGGAAAAACTGCCGCATTGGGCCACGGCGTGAAAGGCTTTGAGCTGGGCGTGGGTCATATCAGAATTACCTATGTCTGGCATCAGTACATACGATTTGACTGATAGCCGTCAATGGCTATTGTGAGGGCAGCAGACGGAGACAATCAAATCGTGAAACCGCTTCCCCATCATCCATCCTTCCAGGGGCCTGAAGGCCAGGAGGATATGCCCTATCTTCTCACCCCCGGCCCGCTCACAACGTCGCGCACCGTCAAGCTTGCCATGCTGGCGGATTGGGGTTCGCGTGATGTTGAGTTCCGGCAGGTCGTTGCCCACATCCGCAAGCAGCTTCTGAAACTGGCAAATTGCGACAAGCGCTATGAATGCGTGATCATGCAGGGCTCCGGAACCTTTGCCATTGAAGCCGCATTGGGCAGCCTGTGCCCTGCCGTAGAGCAAAAGACGCTGGTGGTGGCCAATGGCGCCTATGGCGACAGGGCAGCCCAAATCCTTGAACGCCTTGGCAGGCCCTATGTAAAAATTGACAAGGGCGACAGTGCTGCGCCCACCGTTGATGATGTGGTCACCATGCTGGAGGCTGACAGGGACATAAGCCATGTGTGGATGATTCACTGCGAAACCACATCAGGCATTGTCAATCCCATCACTGACATCGGCAGGGCCGTGAAAGAACGCGGCCGGATTTTCATGGTTGATGCCATGTCATCTTTTGGCGCCATCCCGATTGACATGGGCGGACAGGATATGGACGTGATGGTTTCATCTTCCAACAAATGCATCGAAGGTGTTCCGGGTTTTTCCTATGTGCTGGTGAAGCGCGCGCTGCTTGAGCGGTCCGAAGGCGTTTGCCATTCGGTGGTGCTTGACCTGCTGCTGCAATGGCGTGGGCTCGAGGCTAGCGGCCAATTCAGGTTCACGCCGCCAACCCATGCGCTGGTGGCTTTCCATCAGGCGCTGAAGGAACATGATCACCAGGGTGGCGTTGCCGGACGCGGCGCACGCTATGCCCGCAATGCGGAAGCGCTGATCAGGGGCATGCGCGAGATCGGTTTTTCCACGCTGCTCAGCGATGAGGAGCGCGGCCCCATCATTCAAACCTTCCTGACACCCCGCGATCCGAATTTCCATTTCGAGAGATTCTATGGGGCGCTGCGTGTGCGGGGTTTTGCTATTTACCCCGGCAAGCTCACGAAGCGGCCGAGCTTCCGCATTGGCACCATTGGCCAGATTGATGAAGTTGTCATCAGCCGTGCGCTCAAAGCCATCCGGGATGTCCTGGATGAAATGAATGTCAACGATTTTTCCCCGCTAGAGAATTGAGAAGATGGGCTCGAAATCAGTTGATGTGAACGGCCGCACATATCACTGGCCCAAGGCTCCGCTGGTGGTCATCTGCTGTGATGGCAGCGAACCTGCCTACATGGAAATTGCCATGCGCGAAGGGCTGATGCCGCATCTCAAACGCATGATCGCGAAAGGTGAAAGCAAACTCGGCTTGTCGGTCATTCCAAGCTTTACCAATCCCAACAATCTTTCCATCGTGACGGGTGCACCGCCCGCGGTTCACGGCATTTGCGGCAATTATCTCATTGACCCCGATACGGGCAAAGAGACGATGATGAATGATCCCAAGTGGCTACGCGCGCCGACGGTTTTTGAAAAGTTCCAGCAGGCGGGTGCCAAAGTCGCAGTGGTGACGGCGAAAGACAAGTTGCGCCTGCTTCTGGGCAAAGGACTGAAGTTTGATGGAACGGCCATAGCGTTTTCCTCCGAGCGTGCCGACAAGGCCACAACGGCTGATAACGGCATCGAAGGCATTTGCGAGACCGTTGGCATGGCCGTTCCGGAGGTTTATTCAGCAGCGCTTTCGGAGTTTGTCTTTGCAGCAGGCGTGAAGCTGCTGGCTTCGATGAAGCCTGATCTCATGTATCTCTCCACCACCGACTACGTGCAGCACAAGTATGCGCCGGGTTCGCCGGGCGCCAACAGCTTCTATAAAATGATGGATGGATATCTGGGCCAGCTTGATGCGCTGGGCGCCATTATTGTGGTTGTTGCCGATCACGGCATGAACGACAAGCATTTGGCCAACGGCGACCCGGATGTTGTCTATTTGCAGGACGCGCTTGATGAGGAATTCGGCGCGGATGTGGCCAAGGTTATTTTGCCCATCACCGACCCTTACGTGGTTCATCACGGCGCACTCGGGTCCTTCGCAACAGTCTATGTGAAAGGCCGTGAGGTGGATGATGTCGCAAAGGCAATTGCCAAGCTGCCTGGCATTGATGTTGTCCTGAACCGTGCCGATGGATGCGCGCGTTTTGAATTGCCGCCAGACCGCATGGGCGATCTGGTTGTCATATCTGGTGGCCCCAAAGGTTCAAAAGTCATCGGTACCAGCCGCGCCAGGCATGATCTCTCCGGATTGAATGAACCCCTGCGCTCCCATGGCGGGCTTACCGAACAAACCATTCCCGTCATCGTCAACCGCAAAACCCATGACCTGCCAGAAAACTTGCGCAATTTTGATGCGTTTTTCATTGGCTGCAATTGCACTACCGAGGCTTGAGAACATGATTAAGGAAAGCATGCGCATTGGCGGCAAGAGGGTGGATGCCGAAGGTGTTGTGCCGGTGCATTACCCCTACACCAATGAAATCATCGGAACGGTTCCCGCCGGCCGCGCGGAACATGCGGCGCGCGCCTTTGCCATTGCGGCGGGCTTCAAGCCAAAACTCACACGTTACGAACGCCAGCAGATTTTGCTCAGGGCGGCAGAGCTCATCCGTGAACGGAAAGACGCACTTGCAAGGCTGATCACGCTGGAACTTGGTCTTTCGATGAAGGACTCGGCCTATGAATGCGGGCGGGCCTATGATGTGTTCACGCTGGCGGGCCAGCTCTGCATTCTGGATGACGGGCAGATTTTTTCCTGCGATCTCACACCCCAGGGCAAGGCCCGCAAGATTTTCACCAAGCGCGAACCGGTTGGCGTGATCTCCGCCATTACGCCCTTCAACCACCCACTCAACATGGTGTCTCACAAGATTGCGCCCGCCATTGCCACAAATAATTGCGTGGTGTGCAAGCCGACCGAACTCACGCCGCTCACGGCGCTGGCGCTGGCTGACATTCTTTATGATGCAGGCCTGCCCCCTGAAATGTTCCAGGTTGTGACGGGCTTGCCGGATGACATCGGCGACGAGATGGTGACAAACGACAATATCGCCATCATCACCTTCACGGGTGGGGTTCGGGTTGGAAAGCTCATCGCTGCAAAAGCTGGCTACAAACGCGCCGCCCTTGAGCTGGGCGGCAATGACCCGCTCATCATCCTCAATGATTTGAGCGATGATGATTTGGACAAGGCGGCGGAGCTTGCGGTTGCCGGCGCCACGAAAAATTCCGGCCAGCGCTGCACGGCGGTAAAACGCATCCTCGTTCAGAAAAGGGTGGCGGACAAATTCGCGGATCTCGTTCTGGAAAAAGCCAAGAAGCTGAAATTCGGCGATCCGCAGAACCCTGAAACCGATCTGGGCTGTGTGGTGCATGAAGAGGCCGCCAAGGTTTTCGAGGCCCGCGTTCACAAGGCTGCCGAACAGGGCGCGAAGATACTCTACAATCCTGGCCGCAAGGGCGCTGTCCTGCCGCCCATCACGGTGGATTTTGTGCCGCACCAGTCGGAGCTGGTGTTTGAGGAAACCTTCGGCCCCATCATTCCCATCGTGCGGGTTCCCGATGATGATGCGGAAGTTATCCGCATTTCAAACTCCACGCCCTTTGGCCTGTCGTCAGGCGTCTGCACCAACAACCTCAGCCGCATCACCCGCTTCATCGAAGGCCTCAATGTGGGCACGGTGAATATCTGGGAAGTGCCGGGCTACCGCATTGAAATGTCGCCCTTTGGCGGCATCAAAGACTCAGGTAATGGTGTGAAGGAAGGGGTTATGGAAGCCATGAAGTTTTTCACCAATGTGAAGACATGGTCGCTGCCTTGGCCCACTTGAGGTAAATTGAACGACGGCACGCTGGTTATCATCAATCTGCTCGGCGGCATTGCGCTGCTGCTTTGGGGCGTTCGCATGGTGCGCACCGGGGTGTTGCGGGCATGGGGCGACAGGCTCAAGCATTTCATTGAAATCCGCCTGAACTCGAAGGCGTCGGCTTTTCTGGCTGGCGCTTCCGCCACGGCAATTCTGGGCAGCGGCACGGCTACCACGCTGATTGTGGCGGGCATTGCGGCCAGCGGCGCCATCGGCACGGCGCTGGGGCTTGCGGTGCTGCTGGGTGCGGATGTGGGCTCTGCCATTGTCTCTTCGCTTTTCGCATCGGGCAGTTCGTTGGCGCTCCAAGCCTCTCCTGTCCTGATTTTTGTGGGCTATGTCACCTTCAGCGTGTCGCGCGAATTCAGGCCGCACAATATCGGGCGCATCATGATCGGCCTTGGCCTCATGCTGATGTCGCTCAAGCTCATCTCTTCGGCAACAGCGCCCTTGCGTGAAGCCAGCCTGTTTCATGACCTGTTATCCGCCATTGGCCGCGAGGCGTTTCTTGCCTTCCTCGTGGGTGCCATCATGGCCTGGGGGTTCCACTCAACCCTCGCCGTTATCCTGTTGATTGCTTCTTTTGTGGCCAATGGCAGCCTTGAACTGACGGGCGCCCTTGGCTTCATTCTTGGCCTGAATTTTGGCGGCTGCCTTCCGGCAATTACCTCAACCCTGACACTGCCGCCTGCGGGGCGAAGGCTTCCCGTGGCAAACCTGTTATGCCGCGGCATTGCAGCCATGATGGGCCTGGCGTTTCTCCAGCGCATTGCACCTGCTGTCCAGCTCATTCCCCTTAATGCGGTAACCCTTGCGCTTGCATTCCATGCCGCATTCAATCTGGCGGTGGGACTGTTCTTTCTTCCCCTTACAAAGATCATCGAGAAGCTTGCCATCAAGCTGGTTCCCGATGAAAAGCTGGATGCGGATCAACTCGCGGCACCCCGCTATCTTGACATGAAATCACTGGAGTCGCCGTCTATCGCGCTCTCCAATGCGCTGCTTGAAACGGTACGCATGAGCGAAGTGCTGAACCGCATGTTTGAAACGGCCCTGTCGGCACTCCGCCAGAACAGCACGGAGACACTGAAACTTCTCAAGGCGCTCGACGAAAGGCTAAATGCCTTTCAGGGCGCCATACAATCCTATCTCGTTGATCTCACCCAAACCCAGCTTACTTCGGTTGAAGCGCGGCGGGCATTGGAGATCACGCTTTACGTGAGCAACCTCGAACATGCGGGTGATGTCATCCATCTCAACCTTTCTGACCGCATCAAGGCGAAAGCCAAGGAAGGCATTGCGTTCAGCATTGAGGAACAGGCAGCCTTTGATGACCTGTGCCTGATCATTCATGACAATATCCGGCTTGCCACTGGCGTTCTGAGTTCCGGCGACCTGGATGGCGCCAGGCGGCTCATTGCGCAAAAAGACGCTTTCAGGAAACTGGAAAACACAGTCCTCGATCAACATTTTAAAAGCGGCAATCAATCAAAGCGTGGCGGCTTGCGGCGCAGCGCACTTTATGTCGACATGATCCGCGACCTGCACCGCATCAATTCACACATCGTTTCGGCGGGTTACCCTATTGTTGACGCTGCAGGATTGTTGCGGGGTTCCCGCCTCAGGAACGAGGCGAAGAAAGCGCCATGAAATTTATCCACCTCACTGACATCCACCTTGTTCCCCCGCCGCAAAAACTTTGGGGTTTCAATACATTGCAGCGGCTTGATCTTTGCCTGGCAGATATTGCAAAATATCATCCCGACGCTGAGTTCTGCGCCATATCGGGCGACTTGACGGAACGGGGCGACGTTGATGCTTATAAGGCCTTAAAGGAACGGCTCGACAGGTTTCCGATCCCCACCTATCTGATGATGGGCAACCATGACCTTCGCGCCAATTTTCTCGACATTTTTGGCGGGCCAGCGGAGCAAGGCTTTGTGCAACACAAGCTGGTGAAAGACGGGCGGCATTTTCTGTTTCTCGACACGCTGAAAGGCGGCCTCTCCTCCGCTGGCCTGCTGGACACCCCGCGACGGGCATGGCTCAAGGCAGCGCTCACGTCAACGCAAGGCGCTCCGGCTTATGTTTTCATGCATCATCCGCCCTTCAGCATCCATCACCCGCTGATGGATTTGATTGCGCTGGAGGATGGCGAAGGGTTTGGCGACATACTCGAGGGCCATAACGTGCGCCACCTGTTTTTTGGCCATGCGCACCGCATGATCAGCGGGCAATGGCGCGGGATTTCCTATTCCTCGCTTCCCGGCATCAACCACCAATTGCCGCTGGTCGGTGGTTCGGTATCAACGATCTACAGTGACGAGCCCGCCATGTATTCGGTTGTATATTTGAACGGCGAACAGATCACCGTTCACACCGACGCCTTCATGCACCGCACGAAAGTCCACATGGGCGACGACGAAGAGCGCGGCAACTGGAGCTAAAGTTCTGACTTCTGGTACTTCGCCTTGTCCAGCCAGGCGGGGTTGATATCAATTCCCCAGCCTGGGCCTTCAGGAATTTGTACGCAGCCATCCTTGGCAACGATATCCTGCCTGAACAATCCGGTTTGCCAAGGGTAATAATCCTCGCCTTCAATGGAAAATTCCAGATAGGGCCCGGCGTTGGGAATGGCACCCAAGAGATGCAGCGTGAAAATCGTCACCATGGAAAGATTGGCGGCGTGCGGCGTAATGGGAAGGCCAGCTTTCCTCGCCATTTCAACGACTTTCAACGTACGGCTGATGCCGCCGAGATAGCAGATGTCGGGCTGGGCCACATCGACGGCGCGCATCTCCATGGCAAATTTCCAGAGGGCCAAATCGCAATCCTGTTCGCCGCCTGTCACGTCAAGTGACAGCGTATCAGTCACCTGCTTGGTCCAGTCATATTCCCAATAGGGGCACGGCTCCTCGAAATGGGTGACGCCGTGTTGCTCAAGCATGCGGCCAACTTCAATGGCTTTTTTCGGCGTGTAGCCGCTGTTGGCATCGACAAGCAGGATGGCCTTGTCGCCCAGCGCCTTGCGCATTATGGGAACGATTGTGTCTGTGCGACCGGGCCATTCATCCTCGTCGTGACCGCATTCCTTGCCTACCCGGAATTTGAAGGCCTTGTAGCCATCGTCATTTTGAAGGCGTTTGAGCCGTTCGGCTTCGGCTTCCGGCGTAATTTCACCGCGTTTCATGCTGGAGGCGTAAGCCGGAAATGGACGGGGCTTGCCGCCGAGCAATTCGCAAACGCTTTTGCCTTCAAGCTTACCACGCAAATCCCACAGGGCGGTATCAAGGCCGGTGATGGCGCGCATGAGATAGGAACCGGGAAATTTGTGTTCGCGCTCTGGGATTAGGGTTACCAGCGCATCAACATCGAGTGCGTCGGCGCCGAGGCTCCATTTGGCCACTTGGCGGTGAAAAATGTCGCATGTGATGTCAGCGTTATAGGTTGATACCTGCCCCCAACCTTGGCTTTCGTCATCCGCAGTGACACGCACAAATCCCACATACTGCGTGCAGAAAGTCTCAAGGCTTTTGATCTTCATGGAAACTCTTATTCGGTAGTGGCGATCTCCGCTTCAATTGCTGCTTGCCTGGCGCTTTCACGCCGACGCAGAATTTCATAAACCAGCGCTGCGACAATTGTAACAAGGATGAGTATCAGGGCCAACGCGTTGATCGTCGGTGTAATGCCAGAACGGATTTTCGAACCCACGTAAACCGTCAGTGTATCCGAGTTGCCGCGGGTGAACAGCGTTACGTTAAAGTTTTCCGCCGATTGGAAGAATGCGATCAAGGCACCGGCACCAATGGCTGGATAGAGATGCGGGATGAGAATGCGCCGCATGACCTGCGCATGGGATGCGCCAAGATCCAGCGCTGCCTCCTCCAAGCCAAAGTCAAAGCTTTGCAACCGCGCAAGCACGAGAAGCATGACATAAGCCGCGATGAATGATACTTGGCCCAATATAGAGAGATGCAGCCCCGCAGGCACGCTGAACTGGTTCCAGAACAGCAGCGTTGAAATGCCGATAACGGCACCCGGCGTCAGGATCGGCGCTACCATGAAGCCATAAAGGAAAGAGCGAGTCTTGGCTTGAACGCTATTGATCAAAATGGCGGCGGCTGTACCAATCGGCACTGAGATCGCAACCACGGCCAAAGCCACCAATACCGTGTTGCGCGCAGCACCCCACATGCGCTCATCGGTCCACAGGTCGATGAACCAGCGGTCGGTCAGGCCAACCCACGGGTATACCGACGGAAAGCGCGTATCGTTGAGTGCAGCACCCCCCATGATCACCAGTGGCAGCAACATGAAGGCCAGAAATATGAACAGGTAAGCCCTGATGATGAATGCGCCGAATGCCTTGGATGTCATTTCGCTCCCCTCACTTCGCAATATCAACGAGGCGAACATTCAGCACGCGCATGACGATGCTGACGAACACGATGCAGAGCACCAACAGCAAAAAGGCGTATGCCGAGCCTACATTCCAGTCCAGCCCTTCAAACATCCATTGCTGGATAATTTCGGTAAACCAACGCGAGTTAGGTGCTGCCAACGTGCTCGGCACGATCACCGAACCCGCCGCCAGCATGAAGACCATCACGCAACCCGAAGCGATGCCGGGTTTGGAATGGGGAATGATGACGCGCCAATGGGTGCGCCAGAGGGGGGCGCCAAGGTCTTCCGAAGCTTCAATCTGGTTGGTGTCGAGAGACTGGATTGCATTGTAAATCGGAAACAGCATGAACAACAGGTAGGAGTAAATCAAACCGATGATCACGCCATTGAAGCCGGAAATCCAGCGCACTGGTTTCTCAATGATGCCGATGCCGAGCAGCAAGGCGTTCAATGGCCCCTGAAACGACAGGATGATAAACCACGCAAAGGACCGCAGGATTTCGCTCACCCACAGGGGAATGAGCAACAGCATGAAAATGGTTGGCGCATTTTCACTCTTCACCACTTTGGCGAGAAAATACGCAATAGGATAGCAGATAAGCAAGCACAGGAATGTCACCAGGGCGCTATAGGCCACAGTGAGGAAAAAGATTTTGATGTGAATGGGGCTTTCGAAAAACGTGATGTAGTTCTTCAACGAGTAAACATCGTTGGGGCCGCCCAACTGATCAACCGGCAGATACGGCTTGAAGGAGAATTCAAACAAAACAAGGTTGGGAATGATCACCAGCGCCAGCAGCCAAAAGGCTGTGAGCAGACACATGATGAGGGTTAGTGTCTTGCCATATCTGCGGATGAGTTCGCTCATTGCGCTTGCTCCCGCCTAGCCGTGACTGGTCGCAATGTTGGCAAGAACCACGGCGTTTTCGGGCGCGAACGCCATGTGCATTTTGGCGCCACGCTGGGGCAGCACAATGTTCGGGTCGTTCTGCGCCTGGATCATGTGGGTGCCGCCGAGCTTGTCACTCACGAAGATGTTCACGAAGTTACCCTCAAAGGCAATCTCACCCACATCAACGGGAACGCTGTTGGTTTTTTCAGAAGCCGCCTTTTGCAGCGTCGTGTGTTCGGGGCGCACGTAAAGCTTTGCCGTCGTACCCGTTGTAACGCCTTGGCCGAGCCTGGTTGAGAATTTGCCGTGCTGCGTTTCGAAGCTCGCAACGCCGGCTTTCACCGACTTTACGGTGCCGGCAAAAATATTGTTCTCGCCCACGAAGGAAGCAACAAAGCCATTGGCCGGATTGTTGTAAATCTCCATCGGCGTGCCGACCTGCTGCAACACGCCTTGCGACATGACGCCCACCCGGTCTGACATCGCCAGGGCTTCGCCCTGGTCATGAGTGATATAGATGAAGGTAACGCCCGTGCGTTTTTGAATAGCACGAAGTTCGGCGCGCATGTGTTGGCGGAGCTTTAAATCGAGCGCCGAGAGCGGCTCATCCAGCAGCATCACCTTGGGCTCAACAGCCAGTGCGCGCGCAATGGCCACGCGCTGCTTCTGCCCACCGGAAAGCTGGCTGATTTTCTTGTCAGCAGAATCATGCAGGTCAACGAGCTTCAAGAGCTCTTCTGCCTTGGCGCGACGGGTTTCCTTGTCAACGCCCCGAACCTCAAGGCCAAATGAAATGTTTTCCCACACGGGCATCAGCGGAAAAAGCGCCAGGTTCTGGAAAATCAACGCGGTCGGGCGTGCATTCGGGCGAATGCCCATCATGTCGGTGCCACCAATTTTTACGGCCCCCCCTGTAGGGTCCATGAAACCCGAAATCAGCCGCAGGATGGTAGTTTTGCCGCAGCCCGAAGGCCCCAGAAATGAAAAGAATTCGCCAGCCTTGATCGTCACATCAACATCGTTGACTGCACGGAATTTGCCGAAATCCATATTCACATGGGATAGTTCTACGTCTTCGCTCATCGCGCCTGTTTCCCCGCCCAACCATGGTAACCGTTGGCTTTTGCCAATCTGTCATGCGTTTATAGTGAAAAAAAGCGACGGGCATTCCGCCCGTCGCTCTGGTAACTTCAATGCTTATGCAGCGATGAACTTATCGGCATATTCAGCACGCAGCTTCAAGAAGGAGCTGGTCTGAACTGGCCACCACCATAGCTTGCTTCCTGCATCGCCGGGGAAGGCATTGTTGTAGAAGGTTGCCACAGCTGGATCGAGCAACTCGACGCCGCCTTTGGCAACTGGATTTGCTGTATAGACCTTTGCCATTGCAGCGGAGCCTTCTGGGGTCAGCACGAAATTTGCCCATTCATGGCCCTGCTCAACGTTCTTGGCATTGACCATAACCATATAGCCCTGGTTCCAGGCAATGGCGCCTTCTTTCGGAGCGATATAGCCATAAGGGCCGTCTTTACCCATGTTGAAGCCGGTTGAATCCCAGCAATGACCAAGCACACAACCGTTGGTGCGGAATGCCGCCTGGGCTTCGTTTTCGCCCTTCCAGAACTGGGCAATGTTGCCCTTGTGCTTGATAGCTTCAACCAGGATCACATCCCAGATTTCCTTCATGGCATCGTCGTTCTTGTAGCCTTCCATGAATGGCTTCGGCAATTTGCCTTCGGCATCCATCACGCGGCCAAGGGTAGCGAGTGCTGAGTGAGCGCGAACAGTGACCTTGCCTTCAAGGTTTGGCCCCCAGAGATCGGCCAAGCTGGCCTTGCCATACTCAAGCGGGAACAGTTCCTTGTGATAAACAAGGGCTTCTGTGCCCCAAACGCCTGGCAGAAAATAACGCTTGCCATCAACTTGAGCCATTTCACCAGCCAAACCATCAGCCATACCTGGCAGATAGTTGTCGAGCTTAATCTTGCCAGCATCCCAAGCCTGCACAAGACCATTTTCAACGTATGACTTTGTGCGGTCAACCGTTGGTTCAATCACGTCAAACGCACCAGTTTGCATCGAAAGCTTGGCTTGTGCGAAAATCGTGTCGTTGTCTGGCTGTTCGGTGAAGTTCACCTTGATGCCGGTCTTGGCGGTGAATGGTTCGATGAAAGGCTTGTAGTCATAGCCAGCCCAGCCCATGTAATTGAGTTCGCCTGATGACGAGAATGCGTTCTTCACGAAAAGCGGGCTGGTGAAGCCAACCGCGCCCAATGCGGCGCTGGCCTTGAGCAACGAGCGGCGCGAGATCATCGCCGCGTTGAGTGTTTCCTGTGTAGATGTGAGTTTCTTCATACTGACTGTCCTCTGACTGCCGGGGCGGAATGCCCCTGATTTTTTCCAAAAACTATCTGTCCGGTTTTCCCGGCCTCTCCTGTAATTTCAGCTTACTATGACAATGACGTGACAATCTGGCAATGGGGCATATTCGCTGGCCCTGCACCTGCAAAGCTGCTGGACCCATGGCTTAAGCGTTTATGTTATCGTCGCTTTTCCCGTTTGGCTGCTGTAGATTAACCGCCATGCAAACCAGCCTCGACCAACTGAAAACCCATGCCCTTCAAATGCTCATCGGGGTTGAAAATGCGGCAGCCATTGCCCAAAGCTGTGCCTGGCTGGAGGCCTGCGGCTATCCCGGCATCAAGCTTTTGCACGAAGCGGTGGGCGATGAGCGCAAGAGCCTGGTTCTGGATCCGGATGCCATGGGCCTGGATTTGCAGGGTGTTTCCTGCGTCTTTCTTGGCCACGCGATCGACCAATATGTGCAACGGAATGGCCGGGTGTTTCTGCGCAATGTGCGGCATGGCTTGTATTTGCTGCCGCTCTCGGTGGCAGCCAACATCGGCATTGGCTGCCCGATTGATTTGGCCTTTGCCTATGGCGGCGAGCGCACAAAAAATCCCTATGTGGAAAAGCTTGAGGCCGCAATGCGCGATGGCGTAACCATTCCCGATGATTTATGGCAGGCGCTGGAGACCAAATAGATGGCCGGACCTCTTTCAAATATCCGTGTTCTTGATCTCACGCGCGTGCTTGCGGGGCCCTGGGCCACCCAGATGCTGGCGGATTTTGGCGCCGAGGTCATCAAGATCGAAAAGCCCGGCGACGGCGATGACACGCGGGGCTGGGGGCCCCCCTTCATCACCAATCCGGATGGCACGCGGGGAGACGCCGCCTATTTTCTTTCCGCCAATCGCGGCAAGCAATCCGTCTGCATCGATATGGCAAATGCGGAAGGCCAGAAACTCATTCGCGCGCTGGCTGAGAAATCCGATGTGGTGATCGAAAACTTCAAGGTCGGCGGCTTGAAAAAATACGGGCTGGATTACGACAGCCTTAAGCCCCTGAACCCCAAGCTCATTTATTGTTCCATCACCGGGTTCGGCCAGGACGGCCCCTATGCCAATCGCGCCGGATATGACTTCATGATCCAGGGGATGGCGGGCAGCATGTCGATCACGGGCGAGCCCGATGGGCCGCCGATGAAAAGTGGCGTGGCCTATGCCGACATATTTACCGGCCTGCACGCCGTGATTGGCATTACCGCCGCCCTCTTCCACCGGGAGCGCACGGGCATTGGACAATATCTCGACCTGGCCCTGCTCGACTCGCAAGTTGCCGTGCTTGCCAACCAGGCATCGAACTATCTCGTCGGCGGCAAGGTTCCGGGCCGCCTTGGCAACGCGCATCCCAATATCGTGCCCTACCAGACTTTTGAGACCGCCGATGGCCACATCATTGTTGCAGTAGGCAATGATCGCCAGTTCAAGGAATATTGCGCCATCATCGGCATTGCAAAATTATCCGATGATGAGCGCTTCAAGACAAATCGTGGCCGGGTTGAAAATCGCAAGGAACTCATCCCGCTGCTCGCCGCGCCCATGAAAACCCGCACCACGGCTGAATGGGTCGCGGCCTTCGAAGCCGACGCTGTCCCGTGCGGCCCCATCAACACCATCGCCCAAATGTTCGAAGACCCGCAAGTTCTGGCGCGCGGCCTGCAAATCGGGTTGACGCGTGAAGACGGCGTTCAAATGCCAGGCGTAGCAAATCCAATCCAGTTTTCGGAAACGCCGGTGGAATATGAAAAAGCCCCGCCACGATTGGGTGATGGGACCACGGCTGTCTTAACCAAAGTGCTCGGCCTGGCAGATTCCGAGATTGCCGCGCTCAAAGTTTCGGGAGCCATTGGCTAGGTGTCGTTTTTGGGCTACATGCCGCTTTCGAACCCGTGCATAAGGCGTGTCTATGGCTAATCTCATCATCACCTATTGGCGCGATATTCCGTCGGCGGTTTCCGTAAAGCTCGGCCGCCGCGAGGAAAAACGCATGCTCGACAACCGCTTCATGGAGGCCATTGACATGGCGGCCATGCGAAGCGGCGCCACCGACACGGATTCCTACCTGGCGGATTGGCGCCGCGCCGATCCAATCCCTGTGGGCGATGATCTCGCAGCCGAAGTTGAAAAAGCCAAGGCCGACCTCGAATCGACTTATGATCAAGACCGCATCAAAACGCTCATTGCCAACGGAGGCAAACTCTCGTCATGACCCACACCATCGTTTCATCGGCCACCCGCACCCACATCATCGGCTTTGACCGCCCCTTCACGGTGATCGGTGAGCGCATCAACCCAACCGGCCGCAAGAAGCTGGCGGCTGAAATGCAGGCCGGAAATTTTGAAACGGTAATCAAGGACGCGCTGGCGCAGCTCGCCGCCGGTGCCCATATCCTCGACATCAACGCCGGCGTCACCGCCGTGAACCCCAACGAAACCGAGCCGCCGCTGATGCGCCAGACGCTGGAAATCGTGCAGGGCCTGGTCGACGTGCCATTGTGCATCGACTCGTCGGTTACCTCCGCTTTGAAAGTGGGCTTGGAGACTGCCAAGGGCCGGCCTCTTGTCAATTCCGTAACGGGAGAAGAAGAAAAACTCGAAGCCATCCTGCCGCTGATTGCGAAATACAATGTCCCCGTGGTTGCCATCTCCAATGACGAGACGGGCATTTCGGAAGATCCCGACGTGCGCTTCTTGGTGGCGAAGAAAATCGTCGAGCGCGCCGCTGATTTCGGCATCAAGCCCCATGACATTGTGGTGGATCCGCTGGTGATGCCCATCGGCGCCATGGGCACGGCGGGCCAGCAGGTGTTCCGCCTGGTGCGCCGCTTGCGGGAAGAGCTGAAAGTGAACACCACCTGCGGCGCGTCCAACGTGTCCTTCGGCATGCCGAACCGCCGGGCGCTGACGGGCTACTTCCTCGCCATGGCCGCCAGCCATGGCATGACGTCGGCGATCATGAACCCGCTGCATGATGAAGACATGCACGCCATCTACGGCGCCAACGTGCTGAACGGCACCGACAAGCATTGCAAATTCTGGACCAACAAGTTCCGCGAAATGACGGCAGCGCCGTCGAAGGCAGCACAGGCCGCTGGCGAGATTTCGTCGAATGAAGATATTGAAGCACGCAGGGCTGCGAGGGAAGCAAGACGGCGGAGATAAAAAATATCGCCTTCTCCCGTGCGCCTTCGCATGGGAGAAGGTGCCCGAAGGGCGGATGAGGGCCCTTTGCCCGCAAAGAGTTGCGCTTGTGGCCCTCCCTCATCCGGCCGTTGGCCACCTTCTCCCATCCCTCGGACGGGAGAAGGCGAAAACTTTCCACAGTTCATTCGTGGCAAAGGCAATGCTAAGGAAGACCATGACCAACACCACCGACGCCCTCATCGTCTTCACCCCCTCCGGCAAGCGGGGGCGGTTTCCGCTTGGCACGCCGGTTCTCCAAGCGGCGCGCACGCTTGGCGTTGATATCGACTCCGTCTGCGGGGGCCGCGCCATTTGCGGGCGCTGCCAGATCAATGTGGGCGAAGGCGACTTTGCCAAGCACGGCATTACGTCTGCTGTCGATCACCTGAGTGCGTTCTCAAAAGTCGAAGAGCGTTACGACAAATTGCGCGGCCTTGCCTCGGGCCGCAGGCTTTCCTGCCAGACACAACTGCTCGCCGATGTGGTGATCGACGTGCCACCTGAATCCCAGGTGCATAAGCAAGTGGTGCGCAAGGCCGCCGAAGTGCGCGACATTGAAATGGATCCCGCCACGCGGCTGTTCTACATCGAAGTGGAAGAGCCCGACATGCACAAGCCCTCGTCGGATTTGGAGCGGGTGTTCAAGGCGCTGGCCGAGCAGTGGGATGTGAAAAACATCACCTGCAATCTCGCCATCATCGCGCTGCTGCAAGCCACGCTCAAAAAGGGCCAGTGGAAAATCACCTGCGCCATTAACTCGCGCTCCACATCGGGTGCGACGGAACTCGTCGCCATCTGGCCCGGCTTCCATGACAGGATTTTCGGCCTCGCGGTGGATGTGGGCTCCACCACGGTTGCCGCCCACCTCACCAATCTCGCGAGCGGCGAAGTGGTGGCCTCTGCCGGCCTGATGAACCCGCAAATCCGCTTCGGCGAAGATTTGATGAGCCGGGTGTCTTACGTGATGATGAATCCCGGCGGCGAGAAGGAAATGACCGCCGTTATCCGCGAGGCCTTGAACACGCTGGCGCAGCAAGTGGTGACGCAAGCGCAGATTGACCTCAGCGACATTCTGGAAATCGTGCTGGTCGGCAATCCCGTCATGCACCACTTGTTCTTGGGCATCGACCCCACGGAACTCGGCGGTGCGCCCTTCGCGCTGGCCACGGGGCTTGCCATCACCTGCCCTGCCCGCGAGCTGGATTTGAAATTGAACGCGGGTGCTGTGTGCTACGTGCTGCCCTGCATCGCGGGCCATGTGGGGGCCGATGCGGCAGGCGTGGTGCTTTCCGAAGCGCCGCAGGATTCCGACGAGATTGTTCTCGCGGTGGATGTCGGCACCAATGCCGAAATCATTCTGGGTTCCAAGGCCCGCCTGCTCGCCTGTTCATCGCCCACCGGCCCCGCTTTTGAAGGCGCGCAGATTTCCTGCGGCCAGCGCGCCGCACCCGGCGCCATCGAGCGCATCCGCATCGACCCCGTAACGCTGGAGCCGCGCTTCCGCGTCATCGGAAGTGATCTGTGGTCGGATGATCCGGGATTTGACGCGGCAATCGCGGGCACCGGCGTCACCGGCATTTGCGGTTCCGGCATCATCGAAATCATCGCCGAAATGTATCTGGCCGGCATCATCAATCAGGATGGCCAGGTGGACGGCGGCATGTCCGCCATTTCCCCCCGCGTCCGCGCCAACGGCCGCACCTTCACCTATGTGGTGCGCGACGGCGAACCGCTGATCTCCATCACCCAAAACGACGTCCGCGCCATCCAGTTGGCGAAGGCCGCGTTGTATGCTGGCGTGCGCCTGCTGATGGACAAGCTCGGTTTGGACCACGTAGATAAAATCAGACTGGCCGGCGCCTTCGGCACCCACATCGACGTGAAATACGCGATGATCCTGGGGCTGATCCCCGACGCGCCGTTGGAACACGTCTCCTCAGCGGGCAACGCCGCAGGCACGGGTGCGCGGATAGCCCTGCTGAACAAGGCGGCGCGCGACGAAATCGAAGCGGTCGTGCGTCGCATCGAGAAAATCGAAACAGCGGTGGAGCCAAAGTTCCAGCAGCATTTCGTGGAAGCCATGGCGATCCCGCACAAGACGGCGGTGTATGCGAATTTGATGAAGGTGGTGACGTTGCCGCCGATCAAGGAAATCTCGACGCTGGATGATGGCGGCGGGGAGCGGCGGACGCGGCGGCGGGGTTAACGCACTTCAACGACCCGCTCTCCCGCATCGAGTGCGACCAATATCTGTGGCATTGCCTTTTCCATCCGCGCAAGCAATTCAGTTCTCCGCGTGTTCCCCATCGTAATCCATATAACTGCTGGCCCGGGTGAGGTGCGGCTCAGGTGCAGGAAATCTTCATCTTTGGTGATGATGGCGGCCTTCAATGTCTGGGCCTTGTTCCAGATCAGCTGGTCGCTCGCTCCACCAAGATTGAAATCCGCAACATGCTGCGCGTCGTGTCCATTTGCCGCGAGCCAGCGTGCGAGCGCTGGCGGCAACTGGGCGTCAACCAGAAATCGCATATTATTCGGCCGCAATCACACGGTGCGACGCCGAGGCAGATGCATATTCCAGCGCAGCCGTAATATCCGCGTCTTGCAAGTAGGGATAATCCGCCAAAATACCCTCGCGCGTTTCGCCAGCGGCCAATAAATCAATCACATCAGAAACCCGCATTCGCGTATCCCGAATACAGGGCCTTCCCCCGCAAACAGCCGGGTTCACAGTGATGCGTGAGAGTTGGTTGGTCATGCTTCTTTTCCTTGCTGCCCCAATCTAGCAGGTTATCGTCCGCGCGTAAAACATCTCAAAATGAGCCAGTTAGCAAGGCGTTCAAAACACAGTGGAGCCAGAGTTCACGCAGCATTTCGTCGGAGCGATGGCGATCCCGCACAAGACAGCGGTGTATGCGAATTTGATGAAGGTGGTGACCCTGCCGCCGATCAAGGAAATCGTAACTCTCGGCGATGACGGCGGCGCGCGGCGGACGAGACGGCGGGGGTGATTATTTTTCCATACTCACTTAAGTCTATTCATCATTTATATAAGCTTATTCATCTAGTTTTTTACCATCCTTAGATTCTTTAACTTGCTCCAAAATGCTATCTTCACGTGACAAGTTATCTTCGTTTATTTTTCTAATTACTTCCTCAATCGCTCTTTTTTCTGCGAGGTTTAACGCATCTAAACTATGAACCGCACCGGGATTGCCGGAGGCATTTTTGTTTAAGTTATGCTGCCATGGCTGGAAAGTCCAACATGTCGTAGTAACGCTGCTCGGCTTCGGCGGGCGGAATGTAGCCGATGGGTTCAAGCAGGCGGCGGTTGTTGAACCAGTCAACCCATGTGAGAGTTGCCAGTTCGACCTGTTCGAATGACTGCCATGACGAGCGGCGGTGAATGACTTCGGCCTTGTAGAGACCATTGATCGTCTCGGCCAACGCATTATCGTAACTGTCACCCACGCTGCCCACTGAGGGTTCAATGCCGGCTTCAAGCAGCCGGTCGGTGTATTTGATCGAGACATATTGGCTGCCGCGATCAGAGTGGTGGATCAGGCTTTTTCGATGTCCTCCTTTGCTCATAGTGTTTTTCTCCGGTCTTCGGTGATGAAGTGCCTGCTCCAGTGCATCGAGCACAAAGCTGGCATGGGCAGTACGGCTTGCCTTCCAGCCGACGATGCGCCGGGCAAAGGCATCGATGATGAAGGCGACATAAACGATCCCTGACCACGAAGCGACATAGGTGAAGTCCGACAGCCACAGCCGGTTCGGTGCTGGCGCATGGAACTGGCGGTTGACGTGGTCAAGCGGACAGGCAGACGTTTTGTCACTGAATGTCGTTTTGACGTGTTTGCCGCGGATAACGCCGCGCAAACCCATGCCGCGCATCAACCGTTCCACCGTGCAGCGGGCAACGTCACGACTCTCGCGCTTGAGCTGGCGCCAGACCTTGCGCGCGCCATAGACCTCGAAGTTCTCAGCGAAGACGCGGGCGATCTCGGACTTCAAAATCTCATCCCGCTTCGCCCGAGCTGAAAGCTTCTCAGGCTCCGTGCGCTTGGCCACGTGGTCATGATAGGTGGAAGGGGCAATCGGCAGAACCCTGCAGATCGGCTCGACCCCATGAGACCCACGATGATCATCAATGAAGCTGATCATTTTTTGAACGGGCGGTCGAGCTCCGCCTGGGCAAAATATGCTGACGCCTTGCGCAGGATCTCATTGGCTTGCCGCAGCTCACGGTTCTCGCGTTCAAGCGCCTTCATGCGCTCTGCCATGTCAGTCGTCACACCGGCGCGTTTGCCGCTGTCGACTTCGACTCGCTTCAGCCAGCCATCCAACGATTGCGCCGTACAACCGATCTTGGCGGCAACCGATGTGATCGCAGCCCATCTCGATGTGTGTTCATGCTCATGCTCCAGAACCAGGCGAACCGCCCGCTCCCGGACTTCAGGTGAAAACCTGTTCTTTGTATTGCTCATCGTGGCTCCTCTTTCTCAAGATTAGGAGCCTCCGGCAATCCCGGTGCGGTTCATTACAGCCTGAATTGGTATCTGCTGAAGGATAAGGTTTACCTTTTTTTCAAAATCAGACCAGAATGTTTCAAACATTTTTGCAAGCTGCGTATCACTTCTTCTTAAATTGCTGTCTGCTAGCGCATTCATGTCTTGCAATAGTTTAAAGCATGCATCTTTTTCAAATTGACGCGCCTGAAATTGCTTAAGTGGAAACTCCAAGTCCGAAGAGTTCAGGCCAAATAATAGTGGAACGACCTTGCTATCTAATGCTTTGGAAAGTGCACCAGCTTCGAAGAGCAACCAAGGTGAATTTATGTTTTCTTTGGTTAGGCATAGTAAACCATACTCACATCCGGAAAGATTGTTGCCAATTTCGGACAACCATCGCGCCCCAGATTCGATGTCACTTAATGACAAGAAAACTTCAGCACCCTGTAAGACGCATTGGACCAAGTCTTTGAGTTCTTCTGCAATTTGCCTGCTCGTATCTTTGGACCAGCTAATGAATATCTTCATTTACAAAACTCTGAACTAAAATTTAACAAGTCGCTTCAGCTTCACATTACCTGTAATCAAAGGGTTCTGATCGCCTTGCATGCGCGCAAAAATCCATGGTTCGTCATATGATCCCTCTACGATTAGCACCAAGGAACTCACACCACCCCAAATGCTTTGCTGCCCAGATTGGTGTTGGACGACATCTACTGTTCCAATAACTCGACTACCAGTCGTAATAAATTTGCCGTTAAAATAATAAGCATCATCCCCGCCAAGTATTCTGCCATTATCAAAAATAACTACACCGGATCCTACCACACCAAGTGAGCTTGAAAACTGTGCACTCCAAATTCCATCAATTGCTGTTTTCACAAACCACTCCAACTTTTTTGCAATTTAATTTGTCCGAACAATTCAAGTAAGTCAAAGACCCATTTACTTGCTAAGCAAACTTCACATCCATATTCCTATTCGGCAACATCCCTAACCCTGAGATGTCTTGGCGAAGCCAAGGCCTCGAAGGGTTGCTTGACGTCTCAGGATGCTTCGAGGCTCCCCCGGCTTTCGCTGGAGTCGCACCTCAGCACGAGGGAAAGGTAGACCAAACCACATAACCTTCATCTGTCATCCCGGCGAAAGCCGGGACCCAGGACCGCCGCTCAAGCGCATAGTTTTTAGTATCGTGCCTGCACAACTGGTTCCCGACTTTCGCCGGATGACAGAACTGGAAGAACTGTAAAGCACAAGGCCTCACACACTCAGCTCCCCCACCTCGCGCAAGCAGTTTTCTCGTCATCGCATCCCGGAAGGAAAACATGTTCTCGGCGGGCATGACGAAGGCGCCGCGTCCGCCAATTACCTGGGTTCGGTAATAGGCCTCCAGCCTGCGCGACCCGTTGATGATCGGCAACCCGTTGATGGCGATGCCCCGCGCCAGCGCTTCGTTGCGGGCAAGGCTGGCATCACCGCCATCATTGTCCTCCCCGTCGCCGGACACATCGATCACGCCGCGTGTCGCGCTGATGGGCAAGGTTTGCAGCAGCGCGACGCTGAAGATGACGGCGGCCGCCAGCCCGGTGCCGCCGGGCAGCCACCGCCGCTCGGCTTTTTCGACATCCGCCGCAAATGCCTCGAGGTCCAGGGGGCTGGCCAGCACACGCCATTCAACCACAACCTCCTGGCTCTTCCGGCTCGACCACTGCACCAGCGTCAACGCGATCTGCTGGTTGGGGCCCGCCGAAATCGCCGTGAACAGCGGCGGATTGCGCAAGGCCGCCGCAATGCCGTCCATCTGCAAGCGGTAATCGCCGTCGTCCACGCTGCTGGAGCAATCAACCGCAAGCACCAGGGCCAGGTCGACGGCATTTTTCCCTGCGGCGTTGAGATGATTTATCTCCACTGTCAGCCCAGCCCGTGTTGTACCGTGGCCATGAACGGCCCATCGGATTTCAGCGATGCAGCTGTTTCAAGCTGCCTTGCGCCCGCGGGGGTAAACCTACAATTTTGGAGTATGCCCGTATATAGCCGATCCACCGTACGGTGTCAAGGACTAATTTCCTGTTTCCCGCTTTTCTTCCATTCCCGCCACCAGCCCGCGCAATTTATCCGGCACCAGCCGTTCAGCAAATCCGGCGAGGAAGCACCAGACAATGGTGCGCGCATAGCCGGTGGCTTCACTGGGGCCGAAGTTGAACATGAAGTCGTGGAAGGTGGCGCATTCGGCGCCGCTGATTTGGCATTTGAAAACCGGAAACAGCGCGCCGCCCTCCAGCATGCCGGCAGCGAAAATCACAAACAGCACGGCGGCCGCCAACATGCCGACAACCGGCGGCACCAGCGAATAAACCGTGAGGTCCCAGCGCTTCAGGCTCCGCAGCGCGCCGCCCGCCAGCAGCTTCGGATATTGCTCGTCGCTGTAAAGCCTGATGAGCGAGCTGAGGAATGCGCCCAGCGCGCCAGCCAAAACGGCCAGGGGATAAAACGGCGTTTCGCCATCGACGCGCGTGGCATAGATCAGGGCAATCACAATGGCGATGAGCACGAGTGTTGCGCCAAATGTCCAGCGCAGGATTTGCGCATAGGAGGCCACCGGATTTTTCGGCGGCGGCAATTCCTTCACGGTTTTCATTTTCCGATTGGCGCTCGGGCGCGAACGCGACTGTTCCACCTCGGTTGCCGATGACGCGCCGAGCGACAGCACGCTTGGCAGCACAGGCTTGCGCGCGCCGAAATGGGTTTCAGTATAGTTGGTTTCATCAGTCATCTGCGGCCTTTCGGTGGATTGAGCGTAATCGCTCCCCCCATGTTCGCCGCAAATGGTGGGATCATGCGCAGGCTATCGACCATCAACCTGATGCGTCAAGCGCCGATTCACCGCGCAGCCTATAATTTCGGCAGCTGTGACTTTTCGGTTCCTACACGGGAAGTGGATTTCGTTCGGTGAACTCAACCTGGTGCCAATAGGGATAGGTTTTTGTTGTGGCACTTGCTGAATCCAGTTTTGCAATTTGTGCTTGCGTCAGATTCCAGCCGATGCCGCCGAGATTTTGTTTCAACTGTTCTTCATTGCGCGCACCGACGATGACATTCGCAACAGTCGGGCGCTGCAACAGCCAGTTGATGGCAATTTGCGGAACGGACTTGCCAGTCTCCTTCGCCACTTCATCAATCGCATCCATCACGCGGAAGAGAAGTTCCTCAGGAACCGGCGGGCCGTTGTCGGCGGTCACATGCAGGCGGCTTTCCTTTGGCAGGCCGGTGCCGCTGCGGATTTTTCCGGTGAGCCTTCCCCAGCCCAGCGGACTCCACACGACAGTACCAACACCCTGGTCAAGAGCGAGCGGCATGAGCTCCCATTCATAGTCGCGGCCCACCAGCGAGTAATAGGCCTGGTGGGCCACATGCCGCGCGAGGCCATATTTTTCGGAGGTCGCCAATGATTTCATCAAATGCCAGCCGGAGAAATTCGAGCAGCCGATGTAGCGGATCTTTCCCGCCCGCACCAAATCATCCAGCGCGCCCAGAACCTCCTCCTGCGGCGTCATCGCGTCAAAGCCATGCAGCTGGAACAGGTCGATATAATCCGTACCCAGACGTTTGAGCGAACCGTTCACCGCCTCGGTCAAGTGATGGCGCGAGGAGCCCACATCGTTTTGCGCGTCGCTGAAGCGGAAGGTCGCCTTGGTTGATATGATCACCTTGTTGCGGCGGCCCTTGATGGCAGCGCCCAGAACCGTTTCCGCCAGGCCCTTGGAATAGACATCGGCGCTGTCGAACATCGAGAGGCCGGCATCCAGGCAGACGTCGATGAGGCGGGTTGCTCCCTGCGCATCGGTTGAGCCCCAGGCCTTGAAAAAATCCGTGCCGCCGCCGAAAGTCCCGGTGCCAAGGCTCAAGGCCGGAACCGTGAAGCCTGAGCGTCCGAGTTGCCGAAATTCCATGTCATCTCTCTCCTTAGAAATCCGTGGGCTCGCCGCCTTCTTCCGTGCGCCTTGCCACAAATGCATCAATTTCCTCAAGGCGGGAAGGTTCAAGATAGGGTGGCTGGTATTCCGCCAACGCCTGTTTCCACAGCGCGTTCGCCTTCTGGTGGGCCTGGGGCGAACCTGCTGCTTCCCATGACGGAAAATTCCGCCAATCGGAAATCAGCGGCGCATAAAACGCATCGGAATATCTTTCCAGCGTGTGAGCCGCGCCGAAGAAATGCCCGCCCGGCCCCACTTCCTCTATCGCGCTGAAGCCCATGGTGGCGGGTGTTACTTCCAGCGGCTTCAAATATTCCGTCACCATCTGCAGGAGGTCAACGTCCAGCGCGAATTTTTCGTAGGAAGCCACAAGCCCGCCTTCCAGCCAGCCCGCCGCATGCTGGATGATATTGCCGCCGCCCATGATGGCACCCCACAGCGAGAACACGGTCTCGTAAGCGGATTGCGCGTCAACACTGTTGGCGGCGTTGGTGCTGCTGGTGCGATACGGCAGTTTGTAGCGCCGCGCCAACTGGCCGCCCACGATGCAGGCCTTCATGTATTCCGGCGTGCCGAAGGCGGGTGCGCCGGATTTCATATCCACATTCGAGGTGAAGCCGCCATAGACAAACGGCGCGCCGGGGTTTGCAAGCTGTGAAATGCAGAGGCCCGCCAGCGCTTCGGCATTCTGCTGAACAAGCGCACCCGCCAGCGTGATGGGGGCCATGGCGCCAGCCAGCGTGAAAGGCGTGAGCACGCAAATCTGGTTGAGCAGCGCCATTTCGATAATGCCCATGGCCATGGGGCCATCAAGCTTCAGCGGCGAGTTGGTGTTGATCACGGTGTAGGTGCAAGGCATTTCCAAAAGCTGTTCGTGGGCAATGCCATGGGCCAGCCGCACGATTTCAATGGAGTCCAGCAGACGGTGCCTGCCGGTTGAAGATGCAAACGGCACCTTGTCGGCGTAAATCATCTTGTTGCGCGTGATATGCAGATGGCGGATGGAGGCGTGAACATCCAGTGCATCCACCGAAGCGCCGCCAGCCGTGTGAATGCAGTTGAAGAACTGCGACAGCTTGATGAAATTCGACGTGTCTTCCAGCGTGCCGGGCCTGCGGCCCCGGTCAAGGTCAGAGCAATTGGGCGGGCCGCCCACGGGCGCGAAGGCAATGTTCCTGCCGCCGATCCTGATGTTGTGGGCAGGATTTCGTGCATGGAAAGTGAATTCGGAGGGCGGGGTTTTCAGCGCCCGCTCTACAATCTCACGGCCGATGCGAACCCGGTGGCCGAGAACAATGGCACCGGCGTCAGCCAGCAATTCGCGGGCCTCGTCGTAGATGATATCCATGCCGATTTCTTCGAGCACCCGGAGCGATTCATTATGGATCGCCTCGAGGTGGTCATCAGAAACGATGCGCGAGGGTTCAAGCGTGAGCTGCGGCTGTTTCCACGGCAACTGGTTTATGGGGCGCGGACCCGTTTCAGCCTTGCGCCCTCGCCGCTGGGTGTTCATTTGGCGAAGGCCTTTGCAATTTCAGCAGCAACAATTGCGTTGTGTTTCACCAGGGCGATGTTGGCTTTGAGGGAACGGCCGCCGGTTACTTCTGCCAATTTGGCGAGAAGAAATGGCGTTACATTCTTGCCGGAAATTTTCTGCCGCGCCGCTTCCGCCACTGCCTTTTCGATCACGGGGGCGATTTCAGCGGCGGGGATTTCGTGTTCCCTTGGTATGGGGTTGGCGATGACGACACCGCCTTTAAGCCCCATGCCCCATTTGGCTTTCATCAGGGCAGCGACTTCCACTGCCGTATCACAGCGCATGGGAACGGCGTGGCCAGAGCTTCGCGAATAGAAGGCCGGAAAATCATCGGTACCGAAACCCACCACGGGCACGCCCAGCGTTTCCAGGGTTTCCAATGTCAGCGCCAAATCCAGGATGGCTTTCGCCCCAGCCGTCACCACGGCCACATTGCTTTCGGCAAATTCCGTCATGTCAGCCGAGATATCAAAGCTGCGTTCGGCCCCGCGATGCACGCCGCCGATGCCGCCTGTCGCAAACACATGAATGCCCGCCATGGCGGCGATGCGGCTAGTGGAGGCAACCGTGGTGGCGCCTACGATTTTTCGCGCAACAACGTACGGCATGTCGCGCACGGAAACTTTTGCGATTGAAGGGCCGTCAACCGCAAATTTCTCCAACTCATCGCTGGAAAGGCCGACTTTCAATTTGCCATCAATGATTGCGATAGTCGCCGGAATGGCACCCCGCATGACGAATGATGGTTTCCACTTCCTGGGCCATTTCGAAATTTTGCGGATAAGGCATGCCATGGGCAATGATGGTCGACTCTAAGGCCACAAGCGGCTTCCCATTTGCCAGGGCGCTTGAGATTTCGGCGGTGAGCTCGAGATGCTTATTCATTCCTGGCCTTGATGATGGTTTGCAACGCTTCTTCCGTGAGGCCAATTGCGGTTGAGAGGCTTGAGTTTACCTTGAGGCTTGCTGCCGCTTGGCCAAATTCCGCAGCTTGAAAAACATCATAGCCTTTGCACAAGCCATAAACGAGCCCCGCAACGGCGGCATCGCCAGCGCCCGTGACATCACTGATATACGACTGCGACACCGCTTCAATATCTTGCACCCTGTTGCCATTTGAAGCCGAAGAGCCAGCAGCGCCCAAGTGCGCGACAAGGTTTTGCAAGCCGCGCTCGTGCAAGTCCCGGCACGCTGCGGATACATCATCGCTGCCGGTCAACGCCACGAGCTGGTCGCGGTTGGGTGTCGCGAGGAACACTTCATGTTTTTCAAGTAGCGCTTTGAGTTTTTCTGATTTGGCGATGGAGACAGGTTCAACGACAAGTTTTTCGCCGAAATGCAACGCAAGATATTCGAGCACGTCCTGCCGCACGTTGCAATCAACCACCACGAATTTTGCGGCATCCAACGCGGCCTTGTGCTGTTTGACGAACTCGCACGTCAGGCTCTCAAGAATCCGCATGTCGTTCACGGCGGAAACCAGTTCACCGCTCGAATCCAGCACGGCGATATATGAGCCTGTCGCTGCATTAGTCCGCAAACACATTGATGACATCTACACCTGAGGAAAGCGTTGCCTTCATTGCGAGATCCCCCAGCGGGTCTTCACCGATGGCGGAAACAAGGGCCACCTTCATGCCGAGCAGGCCAAGGTTATGGGAAATGTTGCGGCCAACACCCCCCGGAGTGACGTTCACCACACCAGGATTTGACGTCCCAGCGATATGGGGGCCTGCCGTTTTTGCCTTGATATCAACATTCGTACCGCCAATGACGATGATATCAAACACGGTGAGACCTCAAAAATCGGTTGGCGCGCCACCTTCCCGGATGCGGCGGTCCACGAATGCATCTAGCTCTTCGCGTATCGCGATATCAAGTGGCGGTTCAGTGTATTCTTCAAGCGCCTGCTTATAAACCGCATTGGCGCGTTGCCAGGCTTCGGGTTTTCCGGCTGCGTCCCATTGCTGGCTGTTGCGCCAGTCGGAAATGATGGGGGCGTAGAAGGCATTGGAATAGCGGGCGAGCGTGTGCTGCGCGCCGAAGAAATGCCCGCCCGGCCCCACTTCCCGGATGGCTTCGACACCCAGCGCATCTTCAGAAGTATCAAGGGGTTGCATGAATTCCATCACCATCTGGATGAGGTCGCAGTCGAGAACGAATTTCTCGAAGCTGGCAACCAGCCCGCCTTCGAGCCAGCCCGCACCGTGCATGATGAAATTGCCGCCGCCCATGGTAACGCCCCAGAGCGAGAACACGCTTTCATACGCGGCCTGCGCGTCGACCGCGTTGGCCGCGCAGGTGTTGGAGGTTCTGTAAGGCACGTTGTAGCGCCGCGCCATTTGGCCGCCCACAATGCAGGCCTTCATGTATTCCGGCGTGCCAAAGGCGGGCGCGCCGGATTTCATATCCACATTCGACGTGAAGCCGCCATAGATTACGGGGGCTCCTTTCCGGACGATTTGCGTGAAGGCCATGCCGGCCAGGGCTTCGGCGTTTTGCTCGACGATGGCACCGGCCACCGTGACAGGCGCCATGGCACCTGCCAACGTGAAGGGCGTTATGCAAACGATTTGATTGCGCGATGACATTTCGATGATGCCGCGCAGCATGGGTGTATCCAATTTCAACGGCGAATTGGTATTCACAATGGTGAAAAGCGAGGGCTCACGCTCCATCTGCTCTGCCGAAATGCCGCGCGCGATGCGGGCAATTTCAATGCCATCCAGAATGCGCTCGCTGCCGAGTGAATAGGCGTGAAAAGGCTTATCGGTAAGCGTCACCATATCACGCAGCGCTTCAAGGTGGCGCACGGAGGCATGAATATCCACGGGCTCAACGGGATAGCCTGAAATGAAATTTATGCAGTTGAAATATTGTGCGAGCTTCAGGAATTTGCGGTAGTCCGCGTGATTGCCAATGCGGCGGCCGCCTTCAATGTCGGTGCAATTGGGCGGGCTGCCAACGGTTCCAAATACGATGTTCGGCCCGCCAATTGACAGATTGTTTTCAGGATTGCGGGCATGAAACGTGAATTGCGCGGGCGCGGATTTCATCAATCCTTCAATCATTACAGGGTCAAAGCGCACGCGCTCGCCAGCAATATCAGCGCCTGCCTTCTTCAAAAGCTCACGGGCTTCCGGCAGTGTGAAATCCATGCCGATTTCTGACAGCACTTTCAGCGAGGCGTGGTGAATCGATTCGACTTCATCGGCAGAGACAATCGCCATGGGTGGAAACGCGCGGGCGGATTTCCGGCGTGGCAATTGGGGGATGGCGCCCTTGACGCCACCGCCCGCACCCCTGCGGTTGGCCGCGTCCCTGCGGCTGCGGCGGGCATTTTCAGGGCTCAGCGTTTCTTCGCTCATTTGGTTTTTCCTTTATCGCGATAGGCCTCAAGCGAGGGATCGGCAGCTACCTGTTTCACCAGCCACTCCTCAAATTTCTTTATTTTGGATTTCATCCGGTCTTCACCATTACAGGCGAACTGCCAGTGGTGGCGGTGGGGAATGAGTTCAGGAAAAGGCTGAACCAAACGACCGGATTTCAGTTCCTCGGTGGCGAAGGGGCCAACCGTCATGGCAACGCCCCTGCCCTCAATAGCTGCTTCCTGGGCCAGAATGTGGCTGTCAAAAGCCAAACGGTCAGACAGTTTCACACCCGTTATGCCGTGGGCCTCGAACCATATGTGCCAATCTTCTTCTGCGGTATAGACATAAAGCAGCTTGTGCTTTTTCAAATCCTGCGGTGTTTTGATCGCACCCGGCCCTTTCAACAGTTCAGGGGCGCAGACAGGCGAGAGCAAGGATTTGAACAGGGGGCGATAATAATGCTGCGGAGCCTTGTTCCTTGCGAGAATAAAACCCGCGTCTACATTCTTCTCGTTAAAGTCCCAATCGAAATAAGAGGTTGAAAGGCGGATTTTCATGTCGGGAAAGCGCTTCTCAAAATCAAGGAGGCGCGGGATAAGCCATTTGAGGGCAACGGTGACATAGACCTGAATGATGAGTTCATTATCCTGGGTTGCAGGTTTCAGTGCGCGGGTTTGGATTTCGATCTGGTCGAAGGCCTCGCGGATCGCGGGGTAATAGATCTGGCCGGCCTGCGTAAGCTCGGCGCGCCTTGCATCCCTGCGGAAAAACTGGATGCCCAGCCGCTGCTCAAGGGCTTTCACTTGATGGCTTACGGCGGAGCGGGTTATGCCCAACTCCCCCGCCGCAAGGCGGAAGCTGCCGAGCCGGGCTGCTGCTTCGAAAGCCGTTAATGCGCGCAAAGGCGGAAGGTCGCGTCGTGCCAAAATACTTCACCAATGGAACTTAGAAGCATTCCATAACACCATTAAACATTGCACAATACGTCTTATGCGACACGTCATTGGTGATTTTTACTCACCATACCGGCAAAATTTGAAGCCTTTGCAATCGCCGCCAAAGTTGGCACATATGATGACAGATTCAGGAGCCAAAAATGAGTGCTGTCGAAGACCTTTCCAAGCGCCGTGGCGGACGCGAAGCCAGGCATGCGCTTCGTTCACGTGCCATCCCCATGAGCGAGGCGGCTGTCCGCCCCGGCATGGAAGGCGGGCAATACAAGCCGCTGACGCCGCGCGATATGGAGCGCATTCACGAAGCTGCGCTGACGCTTTTGGAAACTGTGGGTTTTGCCCAAGCCATTCCGAGCTGCGTTGAGGCGATGACGGGGCGCGGCTGCACCATGAATGACCGGGGCCGCCTTCTCATTCCCCGTGCGCTGACTGAAGATATTCTGGCAAGTTGCGCCAAGGGTTTCCTGCTGCACGGGCGCGACCCGCAGCACGACATGCTGCCCACGGGGAACAAAGTTTATTTCGGCACGGCGGGGGCTGCCGTACATATTGTTGAACCCGAAACCCGCAGCTATCGCGAGTCGCTGCTGGTCGATCTCTATGATGCGGGCCGCATTGTTGATACGTGTGAACACATTCATTTCTTCCAGCGCTGCCTCACCGCGCGCGACATGATCACCGGGCATGACCTCGATATCAACACGCTTTATGCTTGTTTGGCTTCCACACAGAAACATGTGGGAACATCGATGGTTGATCCCGCCCATGTTGATGAATGTTTGCAGATGCTGCATTACGTGGCAGGCAGTGAAGAGAAGTGGCGCGAACGGCCATTCGTTTCGCAGTCAAATTGCTTTGTTGTGCCGCCGATGAAATTTGCCGAGGATGCCTGCCGCTGCCTCGAAGCGGCGGCGCGGGGCGGCATGCCGGTCTTGCTGCTCTCGGCTGCGCAGGCCGGAGCAACTTCGCCAGCGGCCCTTGCTGGAACACTGGTGCAAGCGGTAGCCGAATGCCTTTTTGGCCTGGTTTACATAAACTGCATTGTTCCCGGCGCTGTTGCCATTTGGGGGCCGTGGCCTTTTGTATCGGACTTGCGCACGGGCGCCATGTCTGGCGGTTCCGGCGAGCAGGCCTTGATCACCTCGGGCTGCGCGCAGATGGGGCATTTCTATAATCTCACCGTAGGTTCAGCCGCCGGCATGTGCGATTCCAAAATGCCGGATATGCAGGCGGGCTATGAAAAGGGCGTGACCGCCGGCATCTCGGCCATGACCGGGGTGAACCTGCTGTATGAAAGCGCTGGCATGCATGCGTCGCTTCTGGGCTTCTGCCTTGAAAGCCTGCTCATTGACAATGACATGCTGGGTTCCATCAACCGCAATGTGCGCGGCATTGAAGTGAATGATGATACGCTTTCAGTTGAAGTAATCCGCGATGTTTGCCTGAATGGCCCCGGCCACTATTTGGGCCATGAGCAAACTTTGAATCTGATGCAGAAGGAATATATTTACCCGGCAATTGCCAACCGCATGAGCCCCAAGGAATGGAACGAGGCTGGAAAACCTGATCTGGTTGAGCGTGCAGCAGCGCGCAAGCGTGAGATACTTTCCACCTATTACCCGGATTACCTGCCGCGCAGCATTGATGACGGCATCCGCGCAAAACATGACATCAGGCTGCCGCGCGAAGTGATGGAGTTGGGCGACCCGCGCTGGGCGAAGTAGACGTGGAACACCCCATTCTCACCAGCATAAGGCGTACGGGTTTCATGCCCTTTGGCTGGTTTGCGCCAACGCCTGAGGATGCGATTCCGCATAACGCGAAATTCATCATTCTTGTTGGCAATGCGGGCCCCGATATGTTCCGGCGCTTTGCACGGGAGCGCAATCCGGCCGTTGACCAGATTGACGACTGGACGCGGGATACGATTTCGGAGCTGGCCAATGACTTGCAGGCCCATGCCGTTTTTCCCTTTGACAAGCCACCGCAACCCTTCCTCACTTGGGCAAGGCGCGGCGGGGCCGGGCACACATCGCCTTTGGGGTTGAATATCCACCCGACTTACGGCTTGTGGCACGCCTATCGCGCTGCCCTGTTGTTTCCTGTCGAATTTGATTTGCCGAAGCAATCGGCAGGGGCGCACCCTTGCGAGACTTGTGCAGACAAGCCTTGCCTTTCGGCCTGCCCCGTCAATGCCTTCAGCGGCAGCGCCTACAATGTCGAGGCCTGCGCCTCTCACGTGGGCTCACCGGAGGGCCAGGATTGCCATGACCATGGGTGCCTTGCACGGCGGGCCTGCCCCGTTGGCCAGGGCTTTGCCTATCATCCCTACCAGGCGCAATTTTTCATGCGCGCTTTTGTCGAGGCACGTCGCAATTCTGCTGGCAAGGCCTCCTGATTGGGTTAAGTTTCGGCCATGTATAAAGTCATTCAAGACAAGCTGGACAAGCGCCAAACCATCATCCTTGATGGCGGCACGGGCACTGACATTCAAAGGCGCGGCGCGCCGATGAGCGGCGACACCTGGTGCGCCGAGGTGAACCTTACACATCCTGACATTGTGCGGGCCGTGCATGAGGATTATATCCGGGTTGGCACCGACATCATTACAGCGAACACCTTTGCCTCCAGCGCGCTGTCGTTCAATCACTATGGTCGTGATGATGATTTATTGAAGATAGATCAGGCGGCCGTGGCAATCGCAAGGCAAGCTGCTGCGGGCAAGCCCGTAGCCGTTGCCGGCTCAGTTTCCACCATGCGGCCCGTGGCGCCGGGAACCGACCGAACCTTGAAGGAAAGGGAATGGCCGGAAGTTGAGGCGCGCGCGTTGTTCAAGCGCAAAGTTGAAAACCTGGTTGCCGCCGGGGTTGATCTCCTGATGATGGAGATGATGCGCGACGTGGATTATTCAGTTTATGCAACAGAGGCCGCCATCGCCACTGGCCTTCCCGTTTGGGTGGGCCTTTCGGTTGAACGCAGGGAAGACGGAAGGCTTTCCGGCTTTGGCCGTGAGGACCAGCTTCTAGAAAATTTCGCCGAACGCTTGGCAGCAACCGGCCCAGTTGTGATGAACATCATGCACACATCTTCCAACGACACGGATGAAGCACTGGATACTTTAAGGAAATACTGGAATGGCCCCGTCGGCGTTTATCCAGAATGTGGTTATTTCAAAAGCCCGGACTGGCAGTTTGTCGATGTGATTGCGCCCGAAGATCTGGTTGGCAAGTCACTGGAATGGCAGATCAAGGGGGCAAACATATTTGGCGGTTGCTGCGGCATTGGACCAGACCACATTGCTGCGCTTGCAAAGAAATTCAAACAATGAGAACCGGGGCCTGCCTATGTGGCGCGGTGAAATATGAAGTGCATGGTCCCTTGCGCAATGTCATTGCCTGCCATTGCCAGCAATGCCGCAGGCAAACCGGCACCTACATGTCTGCGACCGCTGCGAAAGATGAAGATTTCAAACTTGCCGAAACGCGCGGGCTGAAATGGTATCGCGCAAGTGAAACGGCAAAGCGCGGGTTTTGCAGTGAGTGCGGCTCAGTATTGTTTTGGAAGGGCGATGGCAGGAATTATACTGCGATCACGGCAGGATCGCTCGACGGACCAACCGGATTGAAACTTGAAGGCCATATCTATTGCGAAAATGCCGGAGATTATTACGCCATTGCTGGCGGCGGCTACAAGCATGCGCAATGGGGAGAGTAGCAGTTTCTGAATAAACTAGAGATGGCCACCCACCGGTAGCCATCTCCACGTAATCACTCACATTTACAAGCTAACTTCCCTAAAGGACGAAGGAACAGGAAAGCGCCGCAAATGCAGGCGGAAGACCGAGGGCGATCGGACTTCCGTTCGAGTGATTGTCAGTGATTGCCGCTGCGGTGCTTTTCAGCTTCACAAAGCATATCATTGCAGTCGTCATCGTTTCCGCCGCCTTGGTCAGCTGTACCATCATCGTCGCCGCTGTTTGATGAACTGTCGTCATTGTCGTCATCATCATGGCCGTCTCCACCATGACCGGAGCCGCTGTTGCCGCCATGACCATGATCATCACCAGAGTTGTGACCAGCGCCGTCGTCAGAGCCGTTGTCGGCAAGTGCCACTGTTGCCGCGAAAGGACCGGACGTCATGACGACTGGCCCAAGACCATAAATGCCGATACCGAGAATGAGAGCTAGAATAGAAGAAGAGTTTCGCATTTTATTACCTCACAAAAGTTCCAGGGTTGATCGTGTTGGTGCACTGGAATCAAACATACGCGAGATGGGCTTGCAGAAAACCTAGAGGCGCTGTGAGTGTTTTGTCGGTTTGGGAAGGCAGCCAGATATGTTTTAGGCCGCAAGGCTAATGCCGAGATCAATGGCTTCATGCCAAAAAAAGGAGATGGCCACGAACTGGTAGCCATCTCCTCTAAATCACTCTCATCTACTAAACCAAATTTCCCTCGCAGGGCAGCGTAACAGGAAAGAGCCGTAAATGCATATGAAAAACCGAGGGCGATCGGGCTTCCATTCGAGTGATCGTTCAACACCTCAAACAAACAAACTAACTGGATAACTAACTACTGTCTAAAAAGGTCCATAATGTGTCCCCTTAATTCAACATAAGTGAGGCTGCCTGACGAATAAGTGAGGGTTCTTGTCAGCGATTTGTCAGTTTGAGCGGGTGGCCAAGTCCGTTTTGAGTTCGCCGTCGCCTATAAGCCCACATTTGCAGGTAAAATTGAGCTTTTGTAGTGCAATCTCGGCATTTTTAACCAGCTCTCCATAATTGGGGTTTGATCAAAAAAAATATGCCTCATAACTGATAAATTATCGGCATTGCAACTCCGGATGGCAATCATATCACTGCTTACCTTAACAGAGTTGCAAAGATGACGGGTGAAATAGTCAGCCAAGTGGAAAGTTGTGAAATCTGATTCGGCATTCACCTCAAACTCCGGGTTGCCGAAGAAAAAAGTTTTTCGATTCAGCCGCCCGCATGCCCTCATCCAGCAAAGCGTCTATGGCTTCTTGCAAAAAAGAGATGGCCACGAATTCGTAGCCATCTCCGCTAATCAATCCTATTTACCAGCCGACTTATCTTCGTGACTACTAGTTACCATCCTGCACTTTATGCATTTCGCAAATTGAATCGCAGTCGTCGTCTGAATTGTCATCAGCGCCGTCGGATGAACTGTCATCTGATGAATCATCAGAAGAATCGTTATCGTCTGAATTGTTATCGTCTGAATCGTTATCGTCTGAATCGTCATCGGCGCCACCTGATGAATTGTCATCCCCAGAGTCATGATCTGGGCCATCATCATTGCCACCAGAATCATGGTCATTGTCGCCGCCTGAACCGCCGCTGTTGTCACTATCAGCGTGCGCGGCAGTTGCCGCAAAAGGACCTGATGTAACAACGATTGGCCCTAGTCCGTAGATGCCGATGCCAAGCAAAAGCGCTAAAATTGAAGAAGAATTTCGCATTTGTTACCTCAAAAGTCCCAAGGCTACATCCCAGTTTCGCCTCTAGGTTTAGATATACTAAAGAAAGTTGCAAAAGCGTGACTGACTTTGTCAGCATTTTATCAGTTTGAACGGGTTGCCAAATCTGTTTCAAGCTCGCCATAGCCCGTAAACCTGTATTCATAGGCTAAATTGAGCTTTTGTGCCGCCATCTCGGCGTTCTTAATCAATTCTTCATCATGAGTTTGGGCCAAAAAAATGAGCTTCTTGTAGTTACCAAAATATGAATCCAGCAACTCTGGGTGGCGATCAAGTCCGAGTCCAACCCAAATCAGCTTGTCAAAATGACGGGCGAGATAGTCTGTGAGGTAAAAACTGGAGAATTCTGATTCGGCACGTTCAGCAAATTGCGGATTGCCGGAAAAGAAGGCGTAACAATGGGGGCCGCCGATGCGCTCCACGCCCTCTTCTTCCAGCATTGCGTCAAGCAATCCACCGGTGCCGCAATCGCCGTAGAGGACGAAAATGGATTTGTACTTGTTCCTGTTCTCGCGGATTTTCCCGCGCACGGCGGGAACAATAAATTGCGGCGTGTTGTGCCATTTGGCAGGCAGGCACTGCACGTCAAATGCGCTCCAGTGGTTGTACTCGATGAGATCGACAATCTCACGCGCCAAGGCACCGCAAGCGATCAGGAGAACGTCGCCCTTGCCAGTTGAGAACTGAAATTCGTCAGATGGTTTAAGATCAACAGCGGTCAATAGTCGGTTAGCCCTTGGCCATTTGGTTGTGCTTGCGGGCCATGAAGTTTTTTGCGGTTTCAACGGCCACGGCCGCATCACGGCAATAGGCGTCGGCGCCAATGGCCTTGGCAAATTCCTCATTCAAAGGCGCGCCGCCCACCATCACCACATAATCATCGCGCATGCCTTTTTCCTTCAGCGTGTCGATCACCACTTTCATGTAGGGCATGGTGGTTGTGAGCAATGCGGACATGCCAAGAATGTCTGGCTGGTGCTCTTCGATGGCACCCAAATATTTCTCGACCGAATTGTTGATGCCGAGGTCGATGACTTCAAAGCCGGCTCCTTCCATCATCATGCCAACCAGATTCTTGCCGATGTCGTGAATGTCGCCCTTCACGGTGCCGATGACCATTTTGCCCAGGCGCGGTGCGCCAGTTGCAATCAGCAAGGGGCGGAGAATGAACATGCCGGCTTTCATCGAGTTTGCAGCCAGCAAAACTTCCGGCACGAACAAAATGCCATCACGAAAGTCAACACCGACAATGCGCATGCCTTCAACGAGAGCTTCGGTCAGGACCTTGTAAGGCGCCCAGCCGCGGCCCAGCAGTATGTTGACAGCTATTTCAACTTCTTCCTTGAGGCCGTCATAAAGATCGTCGTGGACCTGCAGCACCAAATCCTCATCATTGAGGGTGTTCAGATCAAGTTCGCCTTCATCGCTCATGGGAGACTCCGAGAGTATCGTTGTTTCAACAGGATACAGCCTATATTGGCAAAACCACAGCCATCACGCGACATTCACATGCCGGAAAGCGACGATTGAAGCAAGCGGAATTGGCAGCTAAGGATAGCCGTTTCAAACCGCGTTTGCAGAAAGATTTGACGTGACCTCGCCCCTGAAGATTGACCACGTTCGCGCCCAGTTCCCTGCCCTCAAATTGAGTGATGACGGAAAGCCCCGGGTTTACTTTGACAATCCGGCGGGAACCCAGGTGCCGCAACAGGTGATTGATCGCACAGTTGAAACGCTGGCCACCAAGAATGCCAATCTCGGCGGCTATTTCAGCACCACACGGCAGGCCGGCGCATTGGCCGATCTGGCTCACCATGCGTGCGCTGATTTTTACAATGCGAAGAGCGCTTCCGAAATCGTGTTCGGCCAGAACATGACCACGCTGACCTTCCATATGTCGCGCTGCCTGGGCCGCAAGTTCAGCAAAGGCGATGAAATTGTCCTCTCCCGCATGGACCATGATGCCAATATTGCGCCGTGGCTGCTGCTAGCCGATGACCTCGGTCTTGTGGTGCGCTGGATGGATTTTGATACTGAAACCTATGAGTTTCCGGAAGATGCGCTGCGCAAGGTTTTGACGGAGAAGACCAAGCTCGTTGCCCTGGGTTTTGCATCAAATTGCACGGGGACGGTGAATGACGTGAGGGCCTTTGCGCGCGAAGCCAAGGCTGCGGGCGCACTGGTTTATGTGGATGCGGTTCAGTATGCGCCGCACTACGCCATTGATGTGCAGGATTTGGGGGCGGATGTTGTGGTTTCCTCGGCCTATAAGTGGTTTGGCCCGCATATGGGGGTGCTGTGGGCGCGGGAAGATTTGCTGGCGGAGACCTTTGCTTACAAGGTTCGCCCTGCTGGCGAAGATTTGCCCCATAAATTTGAAACCGGAACCTTGAGCCATGAGGGTATGGCGGGATGCCTCGGGGCCATCGAATATCTGGAACAGTTTGGCGAGGGCGAAACGCGGGCAACGAAAGTTGCCTCGGCCTGGCAGCGGCTTGTTTCGTATGAACATGAACTTACCCTGCAACTCATTGATGGGCTTGCGCGGTGTGAGGGGCCTTATCATCCGTGGGGTTACCTCCGCCAACGCCATGCACCGCCGGGTGCCCACCGTTTCATTCACGCTGGACGGCCATCACCCCGATGCTTTGGCCAAGGGATTTGCTGACAACAACATGTTTGTCTGGTCCGGCCACAACTACGCTATTGAGCCGGTGGGCCGCATGGGGTTGATGGATAAGGGTGGCGTGTTGCGTGTCGGGCTGGCCCATTACAATACCTCCACTGAGGTCGGCCAATTCCTTTCCTGCCTTACCCGCATCATCAAGAATTAGGATTTCACATGGTTTTCAAAATTGCGGTTGTCGGCCTTGGCAAAATTGCGGTGGATCAACATTTGCCCTGCATCGCGGGGAATGCGGATTTCAAATTGGCCGCGGGTGTCAGCCGCCACGCAAAACTGGATTACGTCCCATGTTTTGAATCGCTTGCGGAACTTGTTGCAAGTGGAATGGCAATTGACGCCGTGGCTCTTTGCACACCGCCTTCGGTACGGCTTGCGATGGCACGCCAGGCCCTTGATGCAGGCTATCATGCGCTGATCGAAAAGCCGCCAACGCCCACCGTTGGAGAAATGGTCAACATGATTGACTATGCGAAACAGAAAAACCGTGTGCTTTATGCCACGTGGCATTCGCGCTATAACAAGGCAGTGGATGAAGCCAAGCGACTGCTTGCTGGCAAGCGGATTTCAAAATTGAAGGTGACCTGGCGCGAGGATGTCAGGCGGTGGCACCCCAACCAGGAATGGATTTGGGAGCCCGGCGGTTTCGGTGTGTTTGACCCGGGCATCAACGCGCTTTCCATTGTCACCAAGATCATGCCGGAACCGATTTTTGTCGAGGCAGCCGTGATCGAAGTGCCCTCCAACAAGGCAACGCCCATTGCCGCCCAAATTAAATTCAAACATGCGGATGGCGGCAAGGCTGACATGTCGGCCGATTTCGACTGGCGTCAAACCGGCGCGCAGACCTGGGAAATCGAAATCGGGACGGCGGATGGCATGTCAATGTTTTTGAGGCGCGGCGGCAGCATTCTTGAGGTCAACGGCAAACAAGTCATGGAAGCGCCATTGGAAGAATATGAGCTGATCTATGAGCGCTTCGCGGAACTGTTAAAGAAAGGCGAGACGTTTGCAGACGTGACGCCGTTGCAACTCGTGTGCGATTGCTTCATGCTGGGAAGACCGGTGCTGGCGGAAGCGTTTGTTTAAAGACGTCATAATCGAAATGAACACTTCCCGCAAAAGCCGGAGTGACGGCTCAACAGATCGAAGCACCAAAATATATTATTTTATTCCTTGACACTATATTCCTAATATGCCAGTAATATTCCTGTCCATCCCGGAAGGGGTCTCGGTCATGACGGTGATCATAGATGGGGTGGATGCGGCGCCTGCGGGTTTGGTGAAACGGACACCAGGCACTCGGGAGCCAACGGTTGGTCCCGTGGATATTATGGTCCACTGCGCCTTAAATGGCTAAACAACTCTGGCGGAAAACCTCAGACACCGTGCGATCCAGAGCTCTGCAAGTGCCAGCCGTGGGGCAAAAACCGCCGCGAAAGCGTGGACGCTGAGTTAGCGTCACCAGCCGGACGACACGACCGGCATATTTGCGAGCTTTGCGTCCACGCAACCCTTCGCTTACTTCTCGCCCACCCCGGAAACGGCATAACCGTTTTCACCCCCGGCGGAGCTTTGCCTGTAATTTACTGCCGCTGTTTGACATTATGAATATCTCCTTCAGCCGGGCAGCCCCGACCCCGCCGCCGTCCATTTCCGATACCAGCGCCCCGCGGTTTTCAGGATCAAGCTGTTGATATCAATTCCCGCGCCGTCTTTCGCGTTTGGCGGCACCTTCGGCGGCGGTGTCTACGCCTTTGGCGAGAACTGACACGGGGCCTAAGCGTGCTTCCACCAGCTCAATCGAGGGACGGGTGCCTTTGGTGTAGGCTTCAAGTGATTTGCGCATGGCAGCCAAATGGTTGGGTGATGTTCCACAGCAGCCGCCGATGATTTTGGCACCGGAGTCCAACGCAATGCGGGCGTAGTCGGCCATGAGTTCGGGTGTGCCTGAATAGTGGATGTGACCATCCCGGTATTGCGGAACGCCGCAATTGCCCTTGGCCACGACGGTTGCATCGGGCCGCGCATCGGTGATGCCCAAAACAGTTGCCACCAATTCAGATGCGCCGGTTCCGCAATTTGCGCCGATGGCTACGGGTTGGGTTGCAAGGGATGCGGCGAGTGCGCCGAAAGCTTTTGGCGTGATGCCCATCATGGTGCGGCCGTTGGTGTCAAAGCTCATAGTGGTAACGATGGGAAGACCAGCCTTGGCAGCACCCTCAACAGCAGCACGCAATTCTTCTTCCGATGACATGGTTTCGATCCAGAGCACGTCCACACCGCCCTCTTTCAGGGCCATCGCCTGTTCTTCAAAGGCCGATACGCCTTCTTCGTGGGGCATGGTGCCAACGGGCATGAAAATTTCACCTGTGGGACCCATGGAGCCTGCGACAAATATTTGGCGGCTTGAAGCACTGGCTTCGGCGCGGGCCAAGGCGGCTGCGGCCATGTTCACTTCGCGCACCTTGTCTTGGTCATTGTGCAATTTCAAGCGATGGCGATTTCCGCCAAAAGTGTTAGTGAGAATGATATCTGCGCCGGCTTCAATAAATTCGCGGTGCAAGCGGCGCACCCGGTCCGTATGGTCAAAGTTCCACAGCTCCGGCGCATCGCCGGATTCAAGTCCCATCTGGAAATAGTTGGTGCCTGTCGCGCCATCGGCTAAAAGCCAGGGCCGCGTTTTCAGGGCTTCAGTAAATGTCGAATGCACCATGGGAACCTCAATTAACAATATAAAGAACTCTTTATATGAATTTTAGCTGGCTTGCCAAGCCTTAAATGCCGCCTCATTAGCCAGAAGCGTCATCTCAACATTGATGGGCGATTCAGCCGGTGTCTGGCCCGATGCTTTTAGGGCTTTCAGGGCCACGCGCAAATCAGTGATGTCAGATTTCGCCATGACCGGCGCTCGATGCCTTCCCGCTTCATCCGGCTTGCCATGGGCGCAAAGAATTTTTGTTTGATCGTTGAGCAAAGGCAAGAGGCGCGTGGCCGATTCAAGATAATCGGCCAAATCGGCGCCCGGCACCCGGGCATAAAGAGGGCCGGGATAAATGAAGTCGGCGGCGAACAGGATGTTGGCCTCCGCATCCCATAATGAAATTGAATCAGGTGAGTGGCCCGGCGTGTGAATGATTTCGAGCTGCATGCCGCCCAAGTCGATGCGGTGCCCCAACGGCCACCAGTGATTTACGCAAACAGGTTTCCAAACCATATCCTCATAATGACCGAGATAAAGATCATCACTGGCCTGCATCACACCGGCAACCTCGCAGGCGCGGAGTATGGGTAGATCGGCCATCGCAATAGTGCCAAAGCGGTAGAGGTTACCCGTGTGGTCGAAATGCATATGGGAAGGAAGTGCGGTGAGTGGTTTCGTGGTGAGGGAACTTACAACCGGCGCAATGTTATGAATACCGGGGCCGGTATCGAACAACAAGGCGCTGTGGTTTCCGACAATAAGATAGTTCCAGTTAATTTGATGATAGAGCGGCTCCCCGATTGCGAAAATGCCGTGTGCCATTTCTTCGATGGCGTACCACTCATCAAACCAGCGCACTCCGCGCGCCAAAATGTCCCTGTCGTTCATGTGGCCGTGTTAGCATGTTCACGCCGCCTTCGTCATTCTCCCTTGCGAAGGGATGTCGACGGCGATGCGCAAAATTGAAACGGCATTCTTGCGTTCGATTTTCACCTTTACGGCCTCGGGGCCTACCGCGACATGGCGGGCAATGGCGTTGAGGATATCATCCTTCAGCGCACCCAAAAGATTTGGCTGGCCGGGGCTTGCGCGTTCGTGGGCGAGCAACACCTGCAACCGCTCACGCGCCACGGGCGCTGTGGCAGGTGGCGCTTCATGCCGTTTAAAAAGGCCGAATAGATTCATGCCGCCCTCCCGCCAAAAATGCGGTTGAGAAGGTTCAAGCGCTCATGCGGGACATTCATGGCAACTTCATCACCCAACAACCGGCGCGCCGCATCATTGTATGCGCGGGCCGGCGCTGACATCGGATTGGCAAGGGTTACCGGCTGGCCAAGATTTGACGCGCGCAAAACCTGCTCGCTTTCCGGGATGATGCCGAGCAACGGTACCGACAGGATATCGAGCACATCATCAACCTTCAGCATTTCGCCACGGCCGGCACGGGCCTGATCATAACGCGTGATGAGGAGATGCTTTTCAACGCGCTCGCCCTTCTCTGCCCGTTCCGTTTTTGAATCAAGAAGGCCGATGATGCGATCTGAATCACGCACCGATGAAACTTCCGGATTGGTAATCACGACTGCCGCATCGGCATGGCGCATGGCGAGAACGGCTCCGCGCTCAATGCCTGCAGGACTGTCGCAAATGATCCAGTCAAACTGCGCACGCAATTCCTTGATGATGCGGGCAACACCTTTCTCACTCAGCGCATCCTTGTCACGTGTCTGCGAGGCGGGCAGCAGCCAAAGGGTTTCAATGCGCTTGTCGCGGATGAGGGCCTGATGCAGCTTTGGCGTTGCCTTGCGACACGTTTACAAAATCATACACCACGCGGCGCTCGGCACCCATGACAAGATCAAGGTTGCGCAGCCCCACGTCAAAATCGACGACGACGACGTTCTTTCCATTTTGTGCAAGCGCTGCACCCAGCGCTGCTGTTGACGTGGTTTTCCCCACGCCGCCTTTACCTGAAGTTACGACGAGAACTTTAGCCATAAAATGCTCCTGAAATTTCTAATACATTGCTTCGATGTTCATGACGTCCCGATCAAGCCGCGCCTGCACGGGGGCACCTCGCAAGGCCTGATCGAATTCGTCCGCCGTTTTATAGAGGCCATCAATCACCAGGATTTCGGCATCAAACTTGTTGCAAAATATGCGGGCCTTGGCGTTGCCATTGGTGCCCGCGAAAGCGCGGCCGCGCAGCGTTCCGTAGACGTGGATGGAACCGCCGGCGATGATTTCAGCGCCCGAGGCAACAGAGCCCACAATTGTTACATCGCCTTCCGGGAAAACAATTGACTGGCCGGACCGTACGGGTTCTTCAACCAGCAAGGCTGAGCAAGTGGGGCTCGCCATGTCAGCCTCAGGTTCGATGGGCAGCTTGAGGATTTCACTCTTGCGCTTCACCGAATTTTCCTGAGGAGCGAACATGCCCACGGGCTGAACATTTCCCGGCATGGGCGCAAACCTGTGGGGCAGCCATTCGGGGTTCACGCCCTCGACGGCCACAAGCCGCAAATTGCGATCCTCAACCCTCGCCACAAGCTCCATGGTTTCAGCCTTGGTGGGAACCACGGCGGAAAGATCAAGCACGAGTGGCCGGTTGGCAAAAAAACCGAGGGAGCTGAGCACCCTGCGATCAAGCTCAAGCAACCAATCCTGGATGGGCCGCTCAGGCGTTAGCATGAAGGCCAGAAACGAGCGGCCTAACAAGCGAAAAGAAACACGTTGTTGTAAATCAACTGACACTTTGAACACCCTCGACACAACACACCCCAGCAAGCCGATTACGGCCAAGCATGGTTAATATTTCGTTAACGGATTGTTATGATGCGGGAATTTTCAGGCCTTTTCGGCGCCGTAAAACAGCGATACGACGTGTTGCGCTTCCGCAAAAAACAGCCAGCGCTCGAGCACCGCAGCGACCAAGAGAAGCGGCGCTGCAGGAAGTGAAAACCACGGGCTTGCGATGCAGGCGACAAGCAAAATGAGTGCTGCAGAACACAGGAAAAATACAGCCCGGCGCAGCTTCAAGGCATGCTTTCGGGCAACGGCAAAACCCATTTCCTTCATGATGTAATTTTCCGAAGTGTGCGGCACTTCCCACTGGCGCACACCTGCACCGAGCCCCGTTGCGGCAGCCATCGTATGGATGCGTTCGGCACTGTCGATTGAACGCCAATAAAAATATTTGAGTGCCGCGACGGCGACGATAGCCGCGCAGGCGAGAATCACCTGAAAAATCTGGAATTTGCCAAACACCGTTGCGATTGCGGTCATCAACGCGCCGCCTGTTGCGAACGCGAAAGCGAGATAGACGGGGGTGGTGAGCGGATGATTCCAGGCGCGTATTGTCGTGAGGGTTGAATAGATTTTGGCGGTGCAGAACACGGTGATTGCACACATCACAGCCGTTATGAGACCAAGCGGGCCAATGAGTGCGGGGGCATGAACTATGTCCGTCCAGGCCGCAGCGAATGCCAAAACCGGAATGTAAGTCGCAACGGCTGCCACGCCTTCACGCGAAAGCCATGAACTGCGCCATTGCGAAAACGCCCGCCAGGCGCGCTCGGGGTGGCCCAGATGGAAGGTAGATGAAAGCAGGCCAATGGTGACGAGGCCCAGCGCGATAACGACTGCCGTGATTCCAAATAGCGGATTCGAAACGACGCCATGGTTGAAGCCGACAAGACCCAACAATGCAAGCAAGCCATAGCCCGCGCCGGATGCCGTGGTGAAAAGGATGACGGAATAGGCGGGATTCATTCAGTCAGCCTTCCAGCTTGTCCGAATAGTCTTCCTGCGGTGTCGATGGGCCGGATGATTTTCCGCTGAGGAGTTTATCAGCCCAGCTGAACAGGCGGTCCATGGCGGAACCGTCGCCCTTAGGCAATGCTACTTGCGCCGAGGTGGCAGCATCGCGGCGCTTGCGCGGCGGCAGGTATTTGTTGACGGGCTTGTAGTTCATTTCCGGCAAGAGATCATAGCCTTCGCGGGCTTTGACCAGTTTTGAAACATCGGAACTGGGATCACCCAAGTCACCAAAATGACGTGCTCCGGTCGGGCAGGCTTTCACACAGGCGGGCGCGCGGTCTTCGGGCTCCAGATTTGTGTTGTAGATGCGATCAACACACAATGTGCATTTTTTCATCACGCCTACTGTGTAATCATATTCGCGCGCACCGTAGGGGCAGGCCCAGGAGCATAGCTTGCAGCCAATGCAGGTATCCGGGTTCACCAGCACGATGCCATCTTCAGCGCGCTTGTAGGAGGCACCCGTGGGGCAGACGGTGACGCAGGCTGGGGTTTCACAATGGAGGCATGAGCGCGGGAAATTTACCACGCGGGCGTCATCCCTCCCCTCTTCCTTCACCTCATAGCCATGAATGCGGTTCAGCCACACGCCGGAAACATCCACACCATAGGGATTGGTATCCGTGAGCGGGCCGGTCGCGCCTTGCGTGTTCCATTCCTTGCAGGAGGTAGCGCAGGCCTGGCAGCCCACGCAGGTGTCGAGATCAATAACTAGGCCGAGCTTTTTCTGATTGGGTTGCGGGGCGGGAAGCGAAGTCATGCTTTCACCCTCTGTTTTTTAAACGTTGAGAATTGCGGGGCGCTGACGGCGGATTGATCTGCTGCTTTCTCGACGCGCACCTTGAGATCATACCATGCGGCTTGGCCGGTGATGGGGTCGCTGTTGGAGAAGCGGTAGCCGCCTTCACGCTCCGGCAGAAGATCGGAGATCAAGTGGTTGAGGAGGAATCCTTTTTTGGCTTCAGGCGCATCGGCTGCGAGGCCCCATGTGCCTGACCTTTTGCCGATGGCATTCCATGTCCAAACGGTATCCGGGTTCACGCCGCTCATCAGCTTTGCTTGGCCCTTGATCTGGCCATGGTGGGAGGTGACTGTCACCCAATCACCATCGGCAATGCCGAGCGATGCCGCCTTATCTTTGTTCATGTAAAGCCAGTTGCGGCCCATGATTTGCCGCAGCCAGGAGTTCTGCGAGCCCCAGGAATGATACATGGCCATGGGGCGCTGGGTGATGGCGTGCATGGGGAAATCAGATTCCGAAACCATGTCGCCTTCAAAGGGCGGATACCAGAAGGGAATGGGATCAAAATATTTCCTGATGCGCGGGCGATGCTCAACGGGGGGCAGCGATTTTGCCGTGGCCTTGGGCAGCCAAGCGGAACTTCTGCAAGGGCTCACTGTAAAGCTGGTGGATGATGGGTTCGGGCTTTCCCATGAAACCGAAGAAAGTTGCCCAATCCAGATAATCCCAATTCACATGGCGATAGTATTTCATGTGGTTGGGCAGTTCGTAAAACCAGTGGCAACCGTTATCAATGTAGGCCTTGAGCTGATCAGGGTTTGGCGTGCCCCTGCCCTGGTGCCTGCCGTTTGGCCCGCGAAAACCCGCAAGGGGGCCGAGACCGGGGGCGCGTTCGTGGTTCACAATGTAATCAGGGTAGCCGCCGGGGTAACGCGGGTTGCCATCGGGCCGGGTCATGCCGGGAAGGCCGAGCCTTGCGCCGAGGTCCAGCAAAACAGTTTGAAAGGCACGCACATCGCGCTCTGGTTCGACGACGGGCTGGCGGATGGAGTCCGCAGGGCCATCGGCTTCCGAAATCGGGCGGTCAAGCATGGAGATGCAATCCCAACGCTCCAGATACGTTGTGTCGGGCAGGATCAAGTCGGCGTATTGCACCATCTCGGAATTATAGGCATCGCTATAGATGATTTTGGGGATGACATATTCGCCATCGCTGCGCTTGGCGGTGAGGGCCTTCATGGTGTCCGGCACGTTCATGGCCGAGTTCCAGCTCATGTTGGCCATGTACATGAAGAGCACGTCGATGCTGTAAGGGTCGCCCTTGGCAGCATTGTTGATGACCATGTGCATCATGCCATGGGCGGCGATGGGGGCGTCCCATGAATAGGCCTTGTCAATGCGCTGGGGCGTACCTTCGGCGTCCACCAGCAAATCCTCGGGGCTGGCGACAAAACCCAATGGCGGGCCGGGCAAGGGTGTGTTGGGTTTTACCTGACCCAATTTGCCTGCGGGTTTTACGCCGGGGGGAATGGGTTTTGGAAACGGCGGCTTGTAGCGGAAGCCGCCGGGCACATCGATGGTGCCCAAAATGATTTGTAGGAGGTGAATGGTGCGGCAGGTCTGGAAGCCGTTGGCATGGGCGGAAATACCCCGCATGGCGTGCATGGAAACCGGGCGGCCGATGGTTTTCTCATGCCTGCGACCAGTATGATCCGTCCACGGAATATCGAGTTCGATTTGCTGCTCGAAAGCCACTTCGGCTATTTCGGCGGCAATGCGTCTGATGGTGGTGGCGGGGACACTGCATTTGGTTGCCACGGCATCTGGTGCATATTCGGGTGCCAGAAAGCGCTCGGCAATCAGTGTGAAGCTCGTCACCACCTTCCTGCCATCGGGCAGCGTAAAGCGGCCCATGAGTTTTGGCAGCGCATCGCTGGAAGTGGCAGGCATCGGCGAGTTGGTGTGCGAATCCCAGACCTGCGCAGCTCCGGCTTCTGTCCGGGCAAACAAGCCATCATCCGCACCGCCCGCATTCTCAATGATAAGCCATGGCGCATTGGTGTAGCGCTGGAGATATTCGCCATCGATTTTTTGTGCGGCCAGCAATTCATGGATGAGCGCTCCCACAAACAGGCCGTCCGTGCCGGGTTTAACGCCAACCCATTCGTCGGCAATGGCGGAATAACCGGTTTTCACGGGATTGATGGACACAAATTTTGCGCCGCGGCCTTTGAGTTTTCCAAGCCCGGTTTTGATCGGGTTCGACGCATGGTCTTCGGCCACGCCGAAGAGCAGGAAATATTTCGTGTGTTTCCAGTCGGGCTCGCCGAATTCCCAGAAAGAACCGCCGAAAGTGTATAGCCCAGCGGCAGCCATGTTTACCGAGCAGAAGCCGCCGTGAGCCGCATAGTTCGGCGTACCAAATTGCGAGGCCCACCAGCCTGTCAAGCCCTGCGACTGATCGCGGCCTGTGAAGAATGCCAGTTTTCTGGGATCCTTATTGCGGACTTCTGACATCCACATCGTGGCGGTGCGCAGCGCTTCTTCCCATTCAATCTCGCGGAATTCGCCGCTGCCCCGCTCGCCCACGCGGATCAGGGGTTTTGACAAGCGCGCTGGCGAATAATGCTGCTTAATGCCCGCAGCGCCCTTGCCGCAGATGACACCCTTGTTCACCGGGTGATCCCTGTTGCCTTCAATGTATTTTACCGTGCCGTCCTTCAGATACACTTTGATGCCGCAGCGGCAGGCGCACATGTAACAGGTGGTGGTTTTCACCTCGTCCCAGTTTTTTGGCGATGTATCAACGAAGGGTTCGGTCATTGTGCTCTATGCTATGTCGAATTTTGCATACCTTAGGGAGAGAATTGGCACTATCATAGGTCCAGTCGGTTAATTCACAGGGACCAAATCATTTGCGCGATTGGCTTGTACATATCAAGCGTTCAGAAAACTCAAGCCTGCAGATGCAAATCCGGGAAGCCTTGGTTTCCGCAATCCTTGACCAGCAATTGGCGCGAGAAGAACCCATTCCGTCGACGCGCAAAATGGCAAAATCACTTGAGCGTTTCACGCAACACGGTGGTGCTGGCGTATCAAGGCCTGCTGGATGACGGGTTCCTCGTGGCACGGGAACGTTCGGGTTATTATGTTGCGGAAAAGGCTGGCGTTGACACGGCGCTGCCGAAGCGCAGCGTTTCGGCGAAACCAGCGGGCAGCGGTGAAACAGTTGAATGGCCACAACGCTTCAAACAGAATCCGAGTGCGCAGGAAAATATTTCAAAACCGTTGAATTGGCAGAGCTACACCTATCCTTTCATCTATGGACAGGTTGATCATACGTTGTTTCCGGTGGCGGATTGGCGCGACTGCACGCGGCAGGCCTTGGGCAAGAAATGGCTCGGCACATGGACCAATGATACCTGGGCCCATGATGACCCCCTTCTCGTTGAACACATTCGCCGCCGCATATTGCCGAGGCGCGGCATTATGGCGAGCGATGATGAAATACTGATCACGCTTGGCGCGCAGAATGCCCTGTATCTGCTCACCAGCCTGCTGGTCGATGAAACAACGCGGGTGGCAATGGAAGAGCCGGGCTACCCTGATGTACGCAATATTTTTCAACTGCGCACCAAGAATGTAGCACTGGTGCCGGTTGATGAGCACGGGCTTACATTGAATGCCGATGTGAGCAACTCACAGATCGTGTTTACAACACCAAGCCACCAGTTTCCGACAACGGCCACGATGCCCATTGAGCGGCGCATGGCTTTGTTGAAATTGGCGGCGGCGCGCGACTTCATCATTATTGAAGATGATTATGAGTTTGAAACCAATTATGTGAACGGGCCCTGCCCGGCCCTGAAGTCGCTCGATGACAAGGGACATGTTGTTTACGTGGGCTCACTTTCCAAATCATTGTTTCCCGGCCTGCGGCTGGGTTTTATGGTAGGCCCGAAAAAACTGATTGCCGAGGCGCGTGCATTGCGGCGCCTGATGGTGCGCCATGCACCCAACAACAATCAACGCACAGCCGCCTTGTTTCTGTCACTTGGCCACCACGACACGCTCATTCGCCGCCTGCACAGCGCATACCGCACACGGTGGGAGATTATGGGCGACGCGCTGGCGCAGCATTTTCCGGCATCGTCGCAGCTTCCCAGTTTTGGCGGCACCAGCTTTTGGGTGAAGGGCGCCGAGGGGCTGGACAGCGAAGAACTGGCCAAGGCTGCAGCGACAAAAGGCATTCTGATCGAGCCCGGGCGCATAAATTTCGGCCGGAAAAATCCGCCAAAAAACTATTTCCGGCTGGCGTTTTCCTCCATTGATGAAAAGAAAATTGCGGCGGGCGTTAAATTATTGGCTGAGACAATTCATGAAATCAACTCATAGCCTTGGCGACAACAAGGCGCGCGCGGCACTTCTGATCCTCTTGGCCATCGGATTGGCTTCAACACAGGATGCCATCGTCAAAGCCATGTCCAGCACCTATCCCGTATATGAAACAATGATCATTCGGGGGCTGACGAGCATGCCGATTTTAGGGGTCTGGCTGGCCTATTCCCGCGGCTTAAGATCGCTGGCCACGCCGCTGTGGCCGCGCATGCTGCTGCGGGCTGTCATCCTGTGTTCGGCCTATATGGCCTTCATACTGTCCATTGCGGCGATGCCCATTGCCAACATGGTCGCCATTTACTTTACCATGCCGTTTTTTGTGGCGGGGCTCGCCGGGCCGTTTCTGGGGGAGCGCGTTCCGGTTTATCGCTGGATCGCCATCACCGCCGGATTTATCGGCGTGCTTGTCATGGTGCGGCCCGGCATTGCGGATTTTGAGCCCGCATCTTTCCTGGCGCTCTATTCCGCCTTCGGCTATGCCATCGGCCAAATGATGGGGCGGCATCTGGCGCAGCGGGTCGCCCCTCTCGTCATCGCCAACTGGCAGAATGCGGTTTACTTCATTTTTGCAATCCTGGTCGGCATCGTTGCGCAGGCAACGGGGTTTGCAGGCGAGGAGAACAAGAGCCTGGCATTCCTCACGCGGCCCTTCGTGTGGCCAAGCTTCCAGGATTTTCTCTTGCTCAGCGCCGTGGGCGCGCTGGCTGCCTTTGCCATGATGAGTTTTATCTCGGCTTACAAGCTGGCTGAATCAAATTTTGTGGCACCGTTCGAATATTCGGGCATGGTGTGGGCGGTGGGCTTCGGCCTGTTGTTCTTCAACGACTTCCCCGACCTCTGGACATGGAGCGGGATGGCCATTGTCGGAGGTGCCGGGCTGTTCATGCTGGCGATGGACCTAAAGTTGCGCATTCGCCGAAATCTTAACGCAAATTTTCTGTTCTCTGGCAAAATGAAAATTTATGTGTGGCTCGCAGGTAACAATTTCGAACAAACCGACTAGGCATACTTTATATCTTGGCAAATCACGGCAAAATTGTGTACTCCGTGTGGCAGGGTTTACTGAGTTTGAGGGCCAATTTATGCATTCCAAATTTCGCGCTACTGTTTCAGCATCTGCTATTGCCTTGGGTATTTCAATGGCATCACAAGGGGCTTTGGCAGCTGATCCAATGGAACAGGCCTACGGACCTGACTGGTATGTCAGCGTTTTTGGCGGTGTGAGTTTTTCGCGTGCGCATAGCGCCTATAACGCGTCTCAGTATGATATTAAGCTCAAGGATGGCTTTTCCGTCGGTGCTGCTATCGGACGCCAGCTTGGCAATGGATTCCGTGCAGAAACCGAGCTTTCTTATGTTAAAAATTCTAATAGGTCCTATCGCACCGATAATGGCTCGTTCGATCCAGACATGAACGGCGAAACTGCTGCTGTGTTTATGCTTGGCAACCTATGGAAAGACATTCGTCTGAGCGAAACCATTCAGCCCTATGTTGGCGTTGGGCTGGGTACAGCCATTGTCATGGCCGAGGAAGATGACGACAATCATTGGGATGATACGGGCATTGGACTTGCGGGTCAGCTTGGTGCCGGTGTGCGGGTGGCGGTATCGGATCGCATTGCCCTTGATGTGGGGTACAGGCTCCGGGCCGCGATCGACGCTACTTTAAATTCGGATGATGGCGATTTAAACAGTGTCCTCTCTTACTACAGCCATACGGCACAAGTGGGACTTTCATATGCATTTGGCGAGAGTTCACAAATTATGCCATCTGGAGGGGGCGATCCGTCGGATTGGTATGTGAGCCTCTTTGGCGGCGGCTTAATGACCGATACGAACTGGAATTACTCGAACAGCTCGCAGTATTTTATCGACCATAAGAACGGCTTCACCGTTGGCGGCGCTATTGGAACGCATCTGGCGCCGGGGCTGCGGGCGGAACTCGAACTGTCCTATGCCCGTTCGGCACTCGACAGCTACAGTACCTCAGACGGCAATGACGACCCTGCAGGCGGCCATCTGGAACAGGGTTTCCTGCTCGCGAATCTCTGGAAGGACTTTGATGCCGGCATGCTGACCCCCTATATCGGCGGCGGTATCGGCTTTGGCCTTGCCCATTTCGACAACGCAGATCTTAATGGCGATATCTTAAGTGATGATACGGGGCTCGGGTTTGCTGGCCAGTTTGGCTTTGGCGCCCGCATGGCGGTTAGTGACAATCTGTCGGTTGACTTGGGTTACCGTTTCAAGAGCATTGTTGATGCCCTGATCATTGGCGGAAATGATGATACGGATAATGCCGAGATTGCGACGACAAATCATGTTGTTCAATTGGGACTGAACTATGGTCTCGGTGCCAACGGTGGCGGGGATAATTCGGGTGTGCCGGATTCGCGCTATGTCAGCCTGTTTGGCGGCGCCGTATTTCCCGTTGAAACCCATGCCAACATTGACGGCCATGACTATGTCGTTGACTTCAAGACCGGGTTCACACTCGGCGCGGCAGTTGGTCAAAATCTGACCGATACTCTCCGCGGTGAAATTGAAGTCGCTTTCCAGACATATGATGTGGATGACGCAAATAACGGCGGTAGTAATAATGATGGCGTTGGCGACGTCAACAGCTACTTCCTGATGGCAAACCTGTGGCGCGACTTTGAGGTTGGTGGCTTCAATCCCTATGTGGGCGGCGGTGTTGGCATGGGCCTGATGGATGTTCATGTGGATTTCTGTAATGGATGCAACCATGAAATAGCCAGTACGGAGCTTGGCTTGGCGGCGCAGGTGGGTTCCGGCGTTCGCTTTGATGTTTCCGACAACTTGACTGTGGATGTGGGGTATCGGTTCAAGGCCGTGGCCGCTGTGGATACACAGGGCTTTGACGGGGATGATCACAACTCATCGAGCTACTTTAACCACTCCGGGCAAGTCGGCGTTTCATGGAAGTTCTAGTTATCCTGCAGCATTGAAAATACCAGTTACAGTCCGGCAATCTGCCCTGATCGAGCAGGGTGTTGCCCTTCAAAAAGCAAGGCGCTTCGCGGATGCGGAGCGCCTTTATCAGACTGTATTGCGCGAAAACCCGGAGCATCCGGATGCCCTAAACCTCATGGGTGTTCTCGCCATTGAAGCGAACCAGAACGCCATTGCGCTCAATTATCTTAACAAGGCGGTCAAGCTTGAATCCAAGATTGCCATGTACCGGAACAACCTAGGCAACGCGCTCATCATTTCCTCGCAATACGAAGAGGCCCTGCCGCATCTTCGAAAGGCAGTTTCCATCGATCCCAATTATGCGGAGGCATGGAGCAATCTCGGCAAGGCGTGGAGAATGATCGGCGATATCGGACAGGCAGCCAAGCACTTTAAGAGAGCACTGGTTTCTTCCCCCGGATTCCTGCGTGCGCAGGCCGGAATGGCCGAAATTGATTCAGAAATGGGCCGTTTTGATGAAGCCACAATCAAATTTCAGCGAATTCTTCTGCAGGATCCGCGCAATGTGGAAGCCTTGTGCGGCATAGCGCTGGTGCGAAAATTCTCGTCCGATGACCCATTGATTGGGAGTTTCGAAGGACTTTTGCGAGACACCAAATTGCGAGACGACGAGCGCGCGCCACTGCATCACGCATTTGGAAAAATTTGCAATGACATCGGACGGTATGATGACGCCATCATGCATTTTTCGCGCGGCAAGGAGCTTAAGAAGCTCAAGTTCCATTCGGAACTTCACCATGCAACATACGCCGCAAGCAAAAACCTTTTTACGCCTGATTTTTTTGCCGCCCGCAGGGAATTTGGCTTGCAGGACGAGCGCCCTGTATTCATTGTGGGAATGCCGCGCTCGGGGACAACATTGACCGAACAAATACTTTCCAGCCACAACGCAGTAGCTGGGCTCGGCGAACTGCCAAACCTGCGAAAAATCGTTGGCGGCCTAGCTTTTGGTTCTCCCGATCCCAAAGCCTTCACAGCAAAAGCCGCTGCCCTGTCTGCCGGAGACGTGGCCGATCTGGCGCGGACCTACTGCAAGGCCTACGCACGTGTGCCTGCCACGGCATTGCGGGTGGTTGATAAAAGCCCGCATAACTATGAGCTGCTTGGGCTCATCGCGCTGATGTTTCCCAGGGCCCACGTCATTCATTGCCGTCGTGCGCCATTGGACAACTGCGTTGCAATCTATTTGCAGAATTTCAACGAGGCCCACAGCTACAATGGTGATCTGGCAACGCTGGGCGCTTACTACCATGAATATGAAATGCTCATGGATCACTGGCGCGGGGTTCTGCCGATCACCATGCTGGAAACCGATTATGAGCAGACGGTGGCGAATCTCGAACCATCAGCGCGCGCCCTTGTGGCCCATGCAGGACTTGAATGGGACGAAAACTGCTTAAAGTTTTTTGAATCCGAACGCCAAGTGAGAACCCCCAGCCGTTGGCAGGTACGTCAACCTATCTACAGTTCCTCGGTTGATCGCTGGAAACGTTATGAAAAATATCTGGGTCCACTGAAGAAGGCTCTTGGTGCCTCATATAATGCATCTAAGACTGGATGATCTCCCCACGCCCTGACTGTGTGCAAGGCAAAGACGCCTTAATACCCTGAATGCCGGGCAGCCTTGAAATGCGCAAACGCTGGATGGCTTTCCCGAATTTTCCGAGGGCCAGCAATGATACCGGCGTCTTCCAACAACTTCACGGCTTGCCATGATGAGTTTTAATCTCAACTTGCAAATTGGCTTCACACTTCGCAAGGTTCGAGGTGATTATTCGCGCCGCCACTCATAGCCCATAGGTGCGCCATAACCTGTCTGCGAGTGAGTTTGCCGGGAATGCTGCCTCCGCATCAATACCGCGCTTTGCCCAAATTGAAGCATACATGTGCATGAAGGGTGACGGTGGCGGGTCACGCTCTTCGAGGAAATAACTGGGCACATTCCACCAAGCAACGGGGTCCACCATTTCGGGGGCAAGTATTGTCACGCCGTGGGCGGGATCGTCGAGCATCAGCCGTGACAGCAGGTATGGACCCACATTCTCCCACGTGCGGTCCTCGGGTTTGAGGGCTGTCACCGCAGCAGCGGCGCGGTGCCAAAGATCGCCCGCGCTTGGCTCAGGGTTGGCCATCAGACAATTGGTAACCTGGGTCAGGTTTTCGCCCGTAGCCGTTGGTTCGCTGTGGCGGAACGGGCGGCGTTTCTCTGAAGCGACCAAGGGGGTGGCGCGGATATCAGGTGAATCAGTCAGCGCCACGATATCCATGTCGGACCACATGCCGCCGAGGCCGGCCAAGACCCGGTAGCGGAACAGGCTCGAGAGATAGGCGTATGAGGCGTCGGCGTCCCTGCCCTCGGGAACAATTTCTGCCGCATCCCGCACGGCGGCGCCGCACATGGCGTGAGCTTCCGGCTCATAGCTCCACAGCGTCACGCGAAAGCCGTGGGCGAGAAAACTTGCCAGGCTGAGGCGCGCCAAGCGCGAGAGTTCTTCCGAGACCCAGAGCATGTTGACAGGAAGTTGCTTTAACATGCAGCACCTCAGATTGGATAACCCGACCACGCCTTGACGGTTCTCAGTGCCAATGCTGATTGGATGCGTTGGACACCAGGGAGCCTTGAGATTCGGGAACGGTGAATGCGTTCATAGTCGGCGGCATCGGTGGCGGCAACCCGCAGGAGATAGTCGAACTGGCCGCTCATAAGATGGCACTCAAGAATCTCCGGTATGCGCTGCACCGCTTTCTCAAACTTCTCGAAGGCCTCTTCAGTTTGGGCCGAAAGCGAAACCTCGACGAAGAACTCATTGGCAAGGCCGAGTGCGGCGCGATCAAGATTTGCGGTGTAGCCGGTAATGACACCCGCCTCTTCCAACAACTTCACGCGGCGATGGCAGGATGAGGCGGAAAGGCCGGCTTTGCCCGCCAGATCCGCAATCGGCTGTTGGGCATTCTTCTGCAGCTCGATGAGAATGATTTTGTCTGTCTTGTCCAGTTTTCGGCTTTTCATTCGAATATTCATAGTATAATTCGAATTATATTTCAATACTGCAGCGCTTTTGAATTGCCTTTGAAAATTCCCGCCAGCGGATTTGTGGTATTTATATTCCCAATCATTGGAGGAACGAAATGCTTATCGGCGTACCAAAAGAAATCAAGAACCATGAATACCGCGTTGGCTTGACGCCAATCTCGGCGCGCGAAGCGGTGCGCAATGGCCACAAGGTCTGGGTGCAGGCAAACGCTGGCGGCGGCATCGGCGCATCGGACGCAGATTATACGGCAGCGGGTGCCGAGATCATCAGGACGGCGGACGAAATTTTTGCCAAGGCCGACATGATCGTCAAGGTGAAGGAGCCGCAGGCGGTTGAACGCGCCATGCTGCGCGAAGGACAAATCCTTTACACCTATCTGCATCTCGCGCCCGACCCGGAGCAGACGAAGGACCTGGTGAAGTCAGGCGCCGTTTGCATCGCTTATGAAACGGTTACGTCAGCCCGGGGCGGCTTGCCGTTGCTGGCGCCCATGAGCCAGGTTGCGGGCCGCATGTCGGTTCAGTCGGGCGCCCATTGCTTGGAGAAGGCGCAAGGCGGCCGTGGCATGTTGCTGGGCGGCGTTCCCGGTGTTTCGCCTGCCAAGGTGGTTATTCTCGGCGGCGGGGTTGTCGGCACCAATGCGGCAGTGATCGCGCTCGGCATGGGCGCTGACGTTACCGTTATCGAACGCAGCACCGACCGGATGGAAGAGCTGGTGGCGCGCTTTGGCATCGGCCTCAAGACGCTTTACTCAACGCAAGGCGCTATTGAGGATGAATGCGCTGAAGCCGATCTGGTTATCGGTGGCGTTCTCATTCCGGGGGCCGCCGCCCCAAAGCTTGTCACCCGGAAGATGCTGAAGGACTGGAGGCCCGGTTCGGTTTTCGTGGATGTTGCCATCGACCAGGGCGGGTGCGCTGAAACCTCGAAGGCCACAACCCACGCGGAGCCCACTTATGTTGTCGATAATGTCGTTCATTATTGTGTGGCCAACATGCCCGGCGGCGTTGCCCGCACCTCAACCTTCGCGCTGAACAACGTGACGCTGCCCTTCGCCATGGCGATTGCCAACAAGGGCTGGAAGAAGGCGCTGGCTGATGACGTGCATTTGAAGCATGGGCTGAATGTGGCCCATGGGCAGGTCACCTACAAGGCTGTGGCTGATGATTTAGGCTATGCTTATGTGAGCGCTGACAAGGTGATTGCGGGGTAATCAATTTCCCGCATTGCCCGGTGCATGTAAACGTCTAACCGCTTGCACCAGCAGTGTTTTAGTCACGGATTCACTTGTCAATCAGCAGTTTGCGCAGCTTCCAGCAGGGAGGCAAAGCTCCGCCGGGGGTGAAAACGGTTATGCCGTTTCCGGGGGGCAGCGAGAGGAAGCGAAGGTGCTTTTGCGTGGGCAGCGCTTCAGGAGGTGTCGGGCTTCATCGCATCACAGGCGAGCCCATGGCATTCGATGAGCACTTCATCGACCTCGTGGACCGGCTTCCGGCGGTAGCCGGGAGGATGGCCCGGCCTGAGCGGCGACCTGAACTTCGAAGATTTTGCGGTCTCCCGCCTCACCCGCCAGCGGGCGAGACGCCGGGCCTGGCGCGGCAGATCCGCGAGCGCCAGCTTGAGGGCCTGGAGCCTGCGGCTGAGGCGCGCGGCATTGACGAGGCCATCGGGCGGCGGAGCGGGATCGGGCGAAGGCTGGGGCGCTGACCACAGGGCCGCCACCCGGGGATCGCTTCCGAAGATATGGATGCGCGGAGGATTCCGCGTGAATGTTCTGCGGCGCAGCGACTCGAAATTTTTCCGCGGATCGAAGAGCTGAAAGGAGGGACGCCTGCTTCCGCCACCCTTCCCGATATTGGCCCCGCCGGCATGGGACGCGAGGGTGCAAGCTTCACCACAAGGCCGCGCGCCGCGATGACGACAAGGCGCCGCAGGGCGGATTCGGCGGGCCGCAGCACCCGCAGCACGGCGCTGTGGAGGGGCTGCGGAATCCGCGAAACCGTGGCGCTACCCGCAAGCCCCAGCATGGCGAAAAGCGCTTCAACGATGCCCTTGAGCGCTTCGCTGTTGCGTTCGATGGCCCTGGCCCAGTCCATGTTGTGTTTTCCTATCCGGCATAAAGAACAAAACAGGAACATTTGAATCGATAGGAATAGATTGTCAAGGGGTTTGCGCAGTTTTAGTCTGTGGAGTGGGTGCGCAGCTCCCGGCCATTGGGAGTGGGACGAATTGGTTTCCGATGCAGCGGTGAATCATCTAGGTTAGACCCAACAGATGGGCGGAATTGTCATAGCTGGGTGATATAGTGGGGCAGATTGGGAATGGCGACACGGGCAGGTCTGGCCATGGCGGTTAACGTTGGTTGATTGTTGGGAGAGCGTTAGTAAAGTGGAGTGTCACCGTAATTCGGACTGGAAAACGGGCGAAAGCCTCTGGCTCATTGATTTCGTGGCCCCGTTTGGTGGGCAGGAGGCTATGGTGGAAGAACTGCGCCTGAAAATCCTGCCCGGCAAGCGCATGAAGATGCTGCAAGCAAAGCCGGAAGGTGGGACGGGCGTGATGGAGAGGTGATGCACGCAGGAGAAACCGAATTAGCTGCCCAACATCATGAGGTACAGCAAATGCATGCGGCGAAGAGAAAAGTTAGGGTTCTGTTTCATTTCAATCACCATGGCGCTGAAGTGTTCTCGGTTGACGCAGAAGAAGCTCAAATTCCGTTTGAAAATTGGTTTGGCAAAAAGAAAATTTCATTCGACTGTGATGCCAGCTTTATGAATTGCGATGGCGAACTTGTCTTGGAAAGAACGAGAACGACTGAGGGTATATGGTCAACATTTTACTACGTGAAAATTCCGCGGGCGCTATCCAGTAATTGTAGTGTTGCCACATTGGAAATTGAAATCGAGAGCGAACAATGAACAAACAAGATAGTAGTTCGCCTTCCTGCCATAGATCAACCCGCGCAACACGCGGCGCATGTTTTCGGATTTTCGCAAGGGGTCGATCACGGCGCGCATGGCGTCGTGGGCAAAGACTTTGGCAGCATCGCGAACGGGTGAAACGCCGGGCGGCTTCTGCGGGAAGCCAAAGCGGCGCAGGGTGCCGTTGATCAGGCGGATCTTGTTCAAACGCAGCACCTCTGGCGTTTTCCAGGTCATGGCCATGGAAATGGAATAGCTCTCGCCCGTGCTCACCCAATGGGGCACCATGTAAGGCATATGCACGGCGTCGCCCGGTTTCAATGAATGAAGCGTGGCGCGCTGCTCGTACCAGGGTTCGTATTCCTGGTTGCGGTGCTTCGATGGCGAAAGCTCCATGGCCTCTTCGGAAATCAGCTTGCGGTCATCATTTTCAAAGGTGCGCACGAACTTGTCGCCCTTGATCTGGATGAGGATGTTTTCCTCGGCGTCCATATGGAAGGGCGTGGTGGAGTTTGCCGACGACACAAAGATAAATCCCTGCAGGTCCGAGTAGTCGCCGGGTTTCTTGCCGGCCGCCGCGTTGGCTTCCTCAACGAAGGCCTTGAGCAACCCGTTGTAGGCTAAATCCTCATTGACGAATTTGATCACCATCCAGGCATTGGCGGTTTCGATGGTCTTGATCACGTCTTCAGCCGGCATGTCGATCTTCGGCACGTCTTCCGGCTTGACGCCAACGGCCACCTTGCCGGAGTTATACTCGATGCGGTCGCGCGGCATGGACTTTGCCAGTTCCACGAGGCGCGGCAGGGAAAACAGCGGATGGTCTTTCAATCCGTGCTTCAACTCAAAGGGCCGCTTGAGAAATTTTTCACGCGCAACGGCAGCGTCGATGCTCACGAGGGTCATGATCTTTTCTTCCCTTTCAAATGATAATAGGCGTCTCTGGCGAAATTCCGCGCTGTGCGGCGCAGTTGTTCAGCGCCTTTTGTTGCGGCAAAGCGAAGCTTGCTGATTGTTAGGGGGGCGATCATCACGTCTGCGACCTCGATGCGGTCACGCCAGATGTTTTCGATCATCGGGTGGCCGGGAATGGCGCAACTATCAATGAGCTTGATATGGCTTTCAGCGAAGAGCTGTTCAGTGGCGTGGAGGATCAACAGGACGCCAGGCGAGAATTTCGCGAAGGATTCATCATAGGCGATCTTGCCGAGCCAGGCCTGATCGCCTTCGACGACGGCGTACATGCTGGCGATGGCTTTGCCATTGAATGTGAGCTTCCAGAAGCGCAATTTTCCGGCAGCTCCCAGCAGCTGGCAGGCTTCTTTCAGGGCGGATTGCAAATTTCCGTCAGCGGCCAGGGCGGTTCCGCGCTTGCCTTTCCAGCCTGCCGCTTCAAGGGCGAGCAATTCATCCGCCCACATATCGGTATCATCGCCCTGCGAGAAGGTGAGCGCTGTGTAGTCTCCCTGCTCTGCCAGGCGATTGCCCAAACGGCGATATTCCTTGCGGCGCTTGGGGGAAAAATTGCTTTCCATCCACGATTCAAAAGTGCCGACGGGTTTAAGGCCCGCCCGCGCCCAGGTGTTGAGGACCGAGAACTGCACATCACGCGTTCCCAGATAGCCCCAAAAGCGCCCTTTCACGCTCACGGAATGCAGCAGGAGGGGTTGCTGGAGGCCGTTGATAAAGGTGGTGAGGGAGGCGGCGGGAAACTCCTTGTCGAGGTGCGGGGTTCCGATGACGGTGAGCGGTGTAATCCAGTTCGAGCTGAGGCCACGGTGTTTCTGGACAGGAAGCGCAAAAAGCAAGTCCTTGCCCTGCACCACAACCGCAAGCTCCGCTCCCTTGATATTCTTGAGGAGCGGCAGAATCATCTCCGGGGAATTGAGCCCGGCAGGCGACAGGCTTTGGCCCGCCAGCCTTTTCCACGGCAGCATGAAGGCATCAAAATCCGCCTTTTCACGGATTCGCGCCGTCGTCATCATTTGCCAATTGCCAGCCAACATGGCCCCACCGATGCAAATCGTGGGCCACAGCCAGCGCCAAGCCCATAAGGCCCCGTTCAGTGGTTAACTAGAGCATGTCCCGCCAAAGTGTGAAGCGGTTTGGCGGTCGGGACATGCTCCAACATATTGATCTGGAGCGATTCCTTTTCGACGAGATGATTCCATCTCGTCGGGAAGCGCTCTAGAATTGTCAAGATATTGACTTGAAACGAAAAAGACCGGCAAAGCCGGCCTTGAACACGCGTATTCAGAAAGGCTTAAGCGTCGGCCTTGACGTCCAGAACCTGGCGGCCGCGATACATGCCGGTCTTCAGGTCAATGTGGTGGGGCCTGCGAAGCTCGCCGGATTTCTTGTCTTCAATCCAGGTGATGGTTTGCATCTTCTGGCCTGAACGGCGCATGCCGATGCGGCTTTTTGACATTTTTCTGCGTGGAACGGCCATTTCAAAACTCCATAATAGGCGGGTCACCCCACCACAGTTGAGGGGCTTATAACCAAGCTTAGGGGTCAATACAAGAGAGATAGGAGCCCATGCCGTTCATTCTTCCCATAATGCGGTTGGCGATGGAATTTACCCGTTTTGACGGCTTTCCCGCCTTGCGCTTGATGGGATTTGGCAAAACCGCCGCCAACAGGGCTGCCTCGCGCCTTGAAAGCTTGGCGGCGGATTTCCTGAAATGATGCTGGGCAGCGGCCTCGGCGCCATAAACGCCCGGCGCCCATTCAACGATATTGAGGTAAACCTCCATCATGCGGCGCTTGGACCAGACGAAATCCATCCAGTAAGCCATTGGAATTTCCAGGCCTTTGCGGAAGAAATTGCGGCCGTCCCAGAGAAACAGGTTTTTGGCGGTTTGCATGGAAATGGTGCTGGCGCCGCGGATGGGGCCCTCATCATCGTCAAAAACATCCTCGATGACGCCCTGAAACTCCACCCAATCGACGCCATTATGCTCGCAAAAACGGGCGTCTTCCGAGGTGATCACGGCGCGGGCGAGATAGGGCGACATCTGGTCAATGCTCACCCAATCCCTGGACAAGCCGTTGCCGCTGAAAAGGCGGAGAATCATGAGATTCGAAAATGGCACGGGAACCACCGTGTAAACGATGGTCATCACAATTGGCCACGCAACCAGAAATCCGAGCACGTAAACCGCCCATCTCTGCCACGGCCTTAACCGGTCGAGATAGCGTTTGGGCATGGGAACCGGTTCTGATTGAGTTTCAATTGTCATGACGTTACACAGGTTAGTCTTAACACACAGGTCAGGCCTTGGCGTCAACACCCCACGTTCAATTTGAAACAGCTTTGCAGGCGGCGGCGCTTTCTGTGGATAAGCTGCTTGACCAGCTCCTGTCCCAATCTGCTTCCCCCCGATTGCTGGCCGCCATGCGCTATGCCGCGCTGGGCGCGGGCAAACGCCTGCGACCATTTCTGGTGCTGGAATCAGCGCGCCTTTTTGATGTTCCCGAAGCCAGCGCCTTGCGCGTGGGTGCAGCGCTGGAATGCGTCCATTGCTATTCTCTCGTGCATGATGATTTGCCGGCGATGGATGATGATGATTTGCGGCGCGGCAAGCCAACGACACATAGGAAATTTGACGAGGCCACGGCTATTCTGGCAGGCGATTCCTTGCTGACATGTGCCTTCGAAATATTGGCTGATGAGCAAACCCACCCCGATGCCACCATACGAAGCCAACTCGTTGTGGAGTTAGCAAGGGCTTCCGGCATGAATGGCATGGCGGGCGGGCAGATGCTGGATATTGAGGCCGAGTCGGGCGCTGCCCAAACTCTTGAAAGCATTACGCGCATTCAAAATCACAAGACGGGCGCCCTCTTCCGCTTTGCCTGTGAGGCTGGCGCTATCCTTGAGGGCGCTGACCGCATCCCTCTTTTTCAATATGCGGAAAATATTGGCCTGGCATTCCAGATTGCCGATGATCTGCTTGACCTTGAGTCAACGCCAGAAGCGCTTGGCAAAGCGACACAGAAGGATGGGCAACGTAGCAAGGCCACAATTGCCTCCTTGATGGGGCGTAAAGCTGCCGCACAAAAAGCCGATGCCCTGATTGCGTCTGCCATCGCAGCACTCGAACCCTACGGCGATAAGGCCGACGTGCTTCGAACGGCCGCGCAGTTCATAATTTCGCGGAAGAAATGATCCGCTTCACTGCTTCGTATGATTCAGCGCGGTGCACCCAGCCATTGCGGATGACATACTGCCATGTCAGTTTTTCGGTCGTTGCAATGTCCTCCGGCGATACCGCCAGCAACCCGTCATAATCATGGGCCGATAGCCCATCTCGAAATATCACCTCAGCCGGTTCGCCTTCGCGGCGCAGTTGGGCCTGCAGAAAACCATACTGTATGAAGCCGCCACAAATGAATTGCGGGGGAATCCAGTTGCGATGCTGGCGCTTTGTGCGTTGCACGGCCTTGCGCATGCTCATGTTTGGACTATCCCAAAATTTTGACCAACCCAACCGTGCGCCAAAAATGAGGGACAGCCCCATTTTCACGGCGCGATTGAAATCATAACCCGCATTGACATAATCCAGCATGATGCCGCCAACGTGCTTGTGAAAATCATCATTAGCCCAAGGGCGTTCAAGCCGCCGGATGGCAATTTGGCTGCGGGTTATTCCTTCAACATAGCCGCGAAAATTTGCGATGCCAACGCCCGTGCGAATGGATTCCAGCAAGAACGTGTTGTTCAAACGCTCCTCCGGTTTGGGCAGCAGGTAGACAAGGGCAGCGTGACTGAAGGGGCTGTTGGTTGCAAAGCGGATCAGCCAGCTCGTAAAGGTCGGACTGCGTGACAGGATGATATCTCCGCGCTGCAGGAAAATTTCGGCGTTGGCCAGGAACAGTTTGGTTGTCATCGGAAAGGTCAATTCCGACGGTGTCATCCCCAGCGCCCCTTTACATAATCCTCCACAATATCCTTGAACTGCTGGGAAATATTTGCGCCCTTGAGCGTCGCGGTTTTTTTGCCGTCGATGTAAACAGGAGCGGTTGGCAATTCGCCGGTGCCGGGCAAGGAAATGCCAATGTCGGCGTGCTTGGATTCGCCGGGGCCATTCACGATGCAACCCATGACGGCGAGAGAAAGATTTTCAAAACCGGGATAATCCTTGCGCCAATCCTCCATGCGGGCGCGCACATAAAACTGAATATCCTGCGCCAATTCCTGAAACACGGTTGAGGTGGTGCGGCCACAACCGGGGCAGGCAATCACCATTGGCGCAAAGGCGCGGAGCCCCATGGTTTGCAATATTTCCTGCGCCACGATCACTTCGCGTGTGCGGTCACCGCCCGGTTCGGGTGTTAAGGAAATGCGGATGGTGTCACCGATGCCTTCCTGCAGAAGCACGCCGAGGGCAGCGGTGGAAGCAACAATGCCCTTGGACCCCATGCCAGCTTCAGTGAGGCCGAGATGCAGTGCGTGCTCACAGCGCTCTGCAAGCATGCGGTAGACTGCTATCAGGTCCTGCACTTCGGAGCATTTGGCGGAAATGATAATCTGGCTGGCCTTCATGCCAAGCTCTTCAGCGCGAGCGGCAGACAACACACCCGATTGCACCACTGCCTCGTGCATCACCGCGCGCGCATCAATAGGGTCGGCGGACTTGTGATTTTGATCCATCAGTTTGGTGAGCAATGACTGATCGAGCGAGCCCCAGTTTACGCCGATGCGCACGGGGCGGTTAAATTTCAGTGCGGTTTCAATCATGCTGGAAAAATTGCGGTCTTTCTTTTCCTTGAAGCCCACATTGCCGGGATTGATGCGATATTTCGCCAGCGCTTCGGCGCAGGCGGGATGATCATTCAGCAGCGTGTGGCCATTGTAGTGAAAGTCGCCCACCAGCGGCACTGAAACGCCCATTTGATCCAGCCGGTCGCGGATATGGGGAACGGCCCTGGCGCTTTCTTCACGATCCACCGTGATGCGCACGAGCTCGGAACCGGCCTTGGAGAGCTCTGTGGTTTGGCGCGCGGTGCCCTCGATATCGGCGGTATCCGTGTTGGTCATGGACTGCACAACGATCGGCGCACCGCCGCCCACCTGCACTTTGCCCACCATCACGCCGATGGATTTGCGCCGCATTTTGATTGCCGAGTAGCTCATAGATGCTCCATGCCTCTTAACTGGCCTGTGGGACCAGCAACGTCAAGGCGAAGAAGCAGCTTGCGGCCAGGACGATGCAGGGGCCGGATGCACCGCCCAAGAATGCTGAAGCCAGCAAGCCGCTGATCACGGCGAGGCCTGCAATTGTTGCAGCCAGAACGGCCATGCGTTCCGGCGTTGAAGCCATACGGCGGGCAGCGGCAGCGGGGATGACCATGAGCGCAGTGATGAGCAACAGGCCCACGATTTTCATGGCGATGGCCGTCATAACGGCGATCAACAGGATGAAACCCAACTCGACGCGCTCGACCTTCACGCCTTCGGCGCGGGCGAGTTCTTCATGCACCGACGTGGCGATAAGGTCTCGCCACATGAGGCCGAGGCTGGAGAGGACAACGGCGGCACCGATCCACACGGCGAATACATCGTAAGTTGAAACGGTGAGCACATCGCCGAACAAAATATCCATGTGATCAGACGCGGCACCCGTGGCGAGGCCAACGACGATGAGGCCAAGGGCTAAAGCCGTATGTGACAGAATGCCGAGTAGCGTATCGGTTGCCAACCCCTGTTGGCGGCGGAGTGCCAGAAGCAGCAGCGCCAGCACAACAGCGGTAGCCACGGCGCCAATCGTGATATTGAAGCTGAAGAGCAACCCCAATCCAACACCCAGCAAACCCGAATGGGCCAGTGACTCGCCAAAATAAGCCATGCGCCGCCAGACGATGAAGCAGCCTACGGGGCCGGAGACCAGGGCCACCGCCAAGCCTGCAAGCAGCGCGCGCTGGAAGAAGGGTTCGGTGAGGATAGAGTTCATGGGCGTGCCCCGACCATTCTACTCGTCATTCCAACAAAAACCGGAATTCCCCAGACGTTTATGGGATTCCGGCTTTCGCCGGAATGACGGGCTATTGGGACGTTCATGTTAGTGCTTGTGGGCATGTTGATGATCGTGGGGTTCGTGATCATGGTCGTGATGGTGGGCGTAGGCTGCTATCATACGCGCTGCCGAGGGGCCAAAGAGCTTGGCGAATTCCGGATCAGCCTGCACTTTTTCAGGGCCGCCTTCACAGCAGACATGGCCGTTGAGACAGACGACATGATCGCTTTCCGCCATCACCATATGCAGATCATGGCTAACCATCAGAATGCCGCAGCCATGGGTTTTGCGGATGTTTGAAATCAATTCATAGAGTTTCATTTCGCCGAAGAAATCCACGGCCTGCACGGGCTCGTCCAGCACCAGCAAATCGGGCTTGCGCAACAGGGCGCGGGCCAGAAGCGCGCGCTGCATCTCGCCGCCGGAGAGCGAAGCGACGCTGGCATCCTTCAAATGGAAAATTCCGACTTCATCAAGTGCGCGGTCTATATCCTTCTCTGCTGGTTTCAAAGTGAGGGACAGCAAGCGCTTCACATTCATCGGCACATTGGCAGATTGCGGAAAATTCTGCGGCACATAGCCCACATTCAAATTCTTCTGGCGCTCAATGCGGCCAGAGGTTAGCGGGCGCAAGCCCAACATCACGCGCACAAGGGTTGATTTTCCCGCCCCATTGGGGCCGATCACGGTGACAATTTCACCGCGGCGCACGTCGAGATTTACATGGTCCAGTATGCGACGGCCATTTACGTTCAGCGTCACATCGCGGGCGCTGAGCAACGCACCATTGGCTTTCAGCATGTCAGTTTCCCTTCACGCAGGCGCCACAGGTGCCCGACATTTCGATCAGCGTGTGGGCGGGCGTAAAATTCTGCGCCCTCGCCTTTTCATCAACCCGGGAAAAAATTTCCGGCGCATCAAGCTCGGCCACGGTGCCGCAGGATTCACAGATCAACAGCGCTGCGGGCTGGCCTTCGTGGGAATGGGAACAGGCCACAAAGGCGTTGCGACTTTCAATCTTGTGAACGAGCCCGTGAGCCAGGAGAAAATCCAAGGCGCGATAAATCGTGATGGGTGCGGGCCGGTTTCCGCGTTCAGCCATGCGTTCAATAATGTCATAGGCACCCACCGCCGAATGCCCCTGCGCCACGCAAGACAGAATGTCCCTGCGTTGGCCGGTCAACTTACTGCCGCGCCTTTCACAGGTGCGTTCGGCCCGCGCGATCAGGTCAGCGGTGCAATGGGTGTGGTCATGGTGGGGATCGAGAAAGGTCATTATGTTATAATATAACATACTTGCATGAATTGCTAGATGCCTGTCAACGTCAATGAAAATCAGGAGCGCCCATGACCGGAACCGCAAAGGCCACCGTTTTCATTGACAATGACAAGGTGATCGTTACCGAATACCGCTTTGCGCCGGGGGCCAATACGGGGTGGCACCGGCACGGGCACGATTATGTTGTTGTGCCGTTGATGGACGGCAAGGTGATGCTTGAAACGAAGGACGGAACCAGCTTTGCCGAGATGAAAAAAGGTGTTCCGTATTTTCGCGGCGAAGGTGTTGAACATGATGTGATCAATGCGAACGACACGGAATATGCTTTCATCGAGATTGAACTGAAATAATTGAAGTGCGAAGTTCACCGTCTAACATCAGGATACTGCCGATGATCCGTATTGCTGCTGCCGCACTCACTGCGTTGGTGATTTCATCCTCCGCTTTCGCTGTTGAATTTGAAGCCAATGATGATGGGCTTATTGAGTTCAACATGCCCTCCGGTAATGTGGGCTGTGTTTATGTACCGGAAGGCGGCACGCCACTTACGAACCTAGGGATGGCGGACCCGAGCTTGCCTGCGACAGGGTTGAGCCATCCTATGTTCGCGTCATCCTTGATTCAGCTGGCAAAGCGATCAGATTAAACAATGTTGGCGATGCCTCGTGCTGCGGGGCGGACAATATTTTCAAGTATGGCCAGGTTTGGCAGGAAGGGCCTTTCAAGTGCATCTCCGCAGCTTCGGGCCTCACCTGCACGCGTGGTGCCCATGGATTTTCACTGAGCCGCAAATCCGTGAAGGCCTATTGAGTGGTTTTGAATCCGCTATGAAGAGATATTTCAGCGGTGGTTCAGTTAGGCTGGACCTGCGACCTGTCTCATCTGGACCTGCCATGGGGCCAGATTTCTGATAGAAACAGGATATCACACCCTTCATTCAGGAGTTAAGTTTATGGCCAAAATGTCCGCGTCAGAAGCCTTTGTTGAAACGCTCGTTGCTTACGGTGTTACCGATATTTTCGGCATCGTGGGCTCGGCTTACATGGATGCGCTTGATCTTTTCCCGACCGCTGGCATCCGCTTCATTCCGACGGTGCATGAGCAAGGCGCTGGCCATATGGCGGATGGCTACTCCCGTGTTTCTGGCAGGCACGGCGTGTGCATTGCGCAGAATGGGCCTGGCATTACGAATTTTGTGACCTCATGCGCTGCCGCCTATTGGGCGCATTCGCCCGTTGTCATGATCACCCCAGAAACCGGCACGGCCACCATGGGGCTTGGCGGCTTTCAGGAAACGGAGCAACTTCCGATTTTCTCCAAGATCACCAAATATCAAGCCCATGTTTCAAAGCATCCCCGCATGGCGGAACTCACGGCCCGCTGCTTTGACATGGCCATGAGCGAGCGCGGCCCGGCGCAGCTCAATATTCCCCGCGATAATTTCTATGGCGAAGCAGATTATGAAATCGCCCGCCCCCGCAAGATTTCGCGTGGGCCCGGCGCTGATGAAAGCCTCGATGAAGCGGCTGATCTTTTGGCCAAGGCCAAGTTCCCGGTGATTGTGGCTGGCGGCGGTGTGTTGTTCTCAGGCGGCACGAAGGAAGCCATTGCGCTGGCTGAACAGCTCAACGCGCCGGTGGTGAATTCCTATCTGCACAATGACTCCTTTCCGGCTGACCATCCCCTGTGGTGTGGCCCGCTTGGCTATCAAGGCTCCAAGGCTGCGATGAAGCTGATCAGGGATGCGGATGTTGTGATTGCCCTCGGCACGCGGCTTGGCCCCTTCGGCACCCTGCCCCAGCATGGCATGGACTACTGGCCGAAGAACGCCAAGATCATCCAGATCGACACCGACCACCGCATGCTTGGCCTCGTCAAACAAATCTCCGTTGGCATTGTGGGCGATGCGAAGGAAGCGGCCAAAGCCATGTCTTACCGTTTGGCCAATCGCAAGCTGGCCTGCGCTGACAATGCCGATGAACGCAAAAAACGCATCGCTGCGGAAAAGGCGGCGTGGGAAACAGAATTGAATGAATGGGCGCATGAGAAAGATGCGTGGTCATTGGAAATTGCCAAGGGTTCGCCTTACATGCATCCCCGCCAGATGCTGCGCGAGCTTGAAAAGGCGATGCCGAAGAATGCGATGGTTTCGACGGACATTGGCAATATCTGCTCGGTGTCAAATTCCTACCTGCGCTTCAATCAACCGGATTCTATGCTGGCGGCCATGAGCTTTGGCAATTGCGGCTATGCACTGCCTTCCATCATTGGCGCAAAAGTGGCGCAGCCTGACAGGCCTGCCGTGGCTTATGTGGGCGACGGCGCCTGGGGCATGAGTTTTGGTGAAATTTTGACATGCGTGCGCGAGGATATTCCGGTGACTGCCGTGGTGTTCCACAACAAGCAATGGGGCGCTGAGAAGAAGAACCAGGTGGATTTCTATGACACACGCTTCCTTGGCGTGAATCTCAAGAATCCAAGCTGGGCTGAAGTTGCCTGTTCGCTGGGTGCAGAAGGTGTGACCGTTGATAATCTTGGCGGTGTTGGGGAAGCGCTGGATAAGGCCTGTGATGCGCAAAAGCGCGGCAAGACAACCGTGATCGAAGTGATGGTCACCCAGGAACTTGGCGACCCCTTCCGTCGGGACGCACTCAAATATCCAGCCCGCGTTCTGGAGAAATACAAGCACACGGACGTTACAGCGCCAGGCTGACCCGCATGTCCTATATCCTGACGGCCAATGCCGGATCTTCGTCGCTCAAGTTTGCGGTGTTTGATGCGGGCAAGGATTTAGAACTCGTTCACAAGCAGCAGGCTTCAGGTGCTCGTGTTCGAGAGCTGCAGGTGGCGCAGTGGCTTAGTGACGTTGGGATAAAGACACATGATCTGGTTGGTGTCGGCCACCGCATTGTGCATGGCGGAACCAAGTTTACCGCGCCAACACGCGTGAATGATTGCGTGCTGGCGGAATTGCAATCACTGAAGTCACTGGCCCCCCTTCACATGCCATTCGGGCTTGAGGTATTGAGGGATTTGCGCGCGCTCATACCGCACGTGCCGCATGTCGCCTGTTTCGATACGGCGTTTCATGCAAGCCAACTGGACATTGCCAAGCGTTTGCCCCTGCCCCGCGAATATCATGCGCGCGGCTATCAGCGCTATGGTTTCCATGGCCTGAACTATGAGCATGTTGTTTCCGCGTTGGGTAAAAACCTGCCGCGGCGTTTGCTCATTGCCCACCTTGGCAACGGCGCCAGCATGTGCGCTGTGATAGATGGCAAAAGCGTTGCCACAACGATGGGATTTTCCACCGCGGATGGGTTGGTCATGGGGACCCGCACGGGAGCCATTGACCCCGGCGTTGTCATCGCCATGCTGCGCGACGATCAACTGGATGTGGATGGCCTTGAGGATTTGATCTATCGCAAAAGCGGATTACTCGGCGTTTCAGGTATTTCTTCCGACATGCGCGAACTGCTTGCGAGCAATGAAAAACCCGCCGTGGAAGCCATCGATTATTATTGTTACCACGCGGCGCGTCATGCGGGGTCTTTGATAGTCGCAATGGGCGGCATTGATGCAATTGCCTTTACCGGCGGTATTGGCGAGAACTCCCAACCCATCCGTGATAAAATCATGAGCCACTTGAAATGGCTGAAGCTCGGTAGCGAAAACATCCGCGTCGTTGAAGCCAATGAGGAGCTTGCCATCGCGAGACATGTTGGAACGCTAGTTCTCTAACGTCATTGCCAACAGCAGGCAGGCGGTATCCACGATATCATCGACCGTGGCGCCACGCGACAAATCGGATATCGGTTTGGCAAAGCCCTGCAGGATGGGGCCAACCGCCTGGCAGCCTGAAAGATATTGCATGAGTTTGTACGCGATGTTTCCGGCATCAAGATCAGGGAAGACCAGCACGTTGGCACGGCCAGCCACATCACCCACCTCAGACATTTTCCTGGCGGCAACAGCGGTCGACAAGGCTGCATCGCCTTGCAATTCACCATCGATCTTCAGCATCGGATTGCGTTGCCTCGCTATTGCTACCGCTTGCGCCACCTTTTCCGCATCGGGGTGGTTGCCACTACCCTTGGTTGAAAATGAGAGCATGGCCACAAGCGGTTCATGGCCCAGAATTTTCTGCGCGCTGGAAGCTGAAGCCAATGCAATATCTGCGAGTTGTTCAGCGGTGGGCTGAACATTCACGGCGCAGTCCGCAAAAATCAATTGCCGATCTGGCCATTGCATGAGAAAAAAACTGGAGGGTGTCTTAACCTGGGGTGCCAGCCCAATCGTCATCAAGCCTGCTTCAATTACGCGGGCTGTAGGGTTAATGACACCGGCGACCACGGCATCTGCCTCGCCCGCCGCGACCATGGCCGCAGCCATGTAAAGCGGTTTTCTGAGAAGCCGTAGGGCTAGGGATTCCGTCATCTTGGCGCGATGCCGCAATACGGTTTGTGTATGCCTCAGGCCGGGCTCGGGCAAAGTTTTGCCGAAAACAGTCACCGTAGCCAGGTTAAATTGGTTTAATTTCTCTGCCGCCGCCACAATTCGCCCATCTTCGCCCTCTGGCATCACAAGGCGCAGGTTTTTTCCACGTATTTTTGCTCTCGCCTCAGCAATTAAGCCCTTTTCTGACAATGCTTTGCTCCCCTTAAACATTTCCAAAAATCACATTGTGGTCCGTACTTTGCCACATTCTGGCAGCAATTATTGCCTCAAATTAACCCTAGCACACACGACAGATAATGTTGTGTGCGACGCTGGGATGGCACAAAATAGAGGGGAAACAGGTATTGCGAAATGCCTTGAATATTCTTTTGACAATCTTCATGGCTCTAGTATTGGGCCAGGTCGCCCAAGCTGAAGATTCCCGCTCAGTCAAATTAAACCAAGGCACCGTCGGGCTGCTGGCCAGCCAACCTGAATTGCTTGATAACGCTTTAAAAATTGCCAATTCAATTGATCATACAGATGGCATGCGCGTGTTGCCGATTATTGGCCGCGGCGGATTGCAATCCATCAATGACCTGCTTTTCCTGCGCGGAGTTGACGTTGCCATGCTATCATCCGACAGTTTGGCTTACGTGAAGAAGAATGGCCTTTACGAGGATGAAGCCGACAAGGTTTCGCTGCTGGCGAAATTGGCTAATGTGAACATCATTGTGGTGGCAAGCAAAGAGTTTTCGCGGCTTGAGAGCCTACAAGGAAAGCGCGTTGCCACAGGCACTGTGAACAGTGATGAATTTGTGGCCGCCGATCTTGTTTTTGGTGATCTTGACGTTAAGTACGAACGCATTTCGGTTTCCGGCAAGAATGCGCTCGCTGCGCTACAGGATGGACGCGTTGATGCGGCAATATTTTCAGGAGCCGCTTCACAATCCATGCTGGCGTCGGTCAAAAAGAACAGCGGCCTGCATATCTTACCCGTCGCACTTGCTGAAAACCTGAGCGAGGCCTACGCACCCTCCATTCTGACAAGTGCTGAGTTCCCGAATCTCATTTCTGACGGCACCGCAATTGAAACGGTTGCCGCTGCGCTTGTGCTTGCCGTTTTTGACTGGCCTAACAAGTCTGAGCGCTTTTTCAAACTAAGAAAATTCAACGATGCCCTGTTTGCCAACTATTTCCCATCGCTTGGCAAACAGCAGAACACAAATTTCTTGGCAAATGTTCCAGGCTGGAAGGCCTACTTTACGCCGAAGGAAATCACCGGTTCGAGTTCAGAAGAAACGCAATCATTGTCCGTTGTTCAATAGGAGTACCAGTCATGAATCATCCACTGCCGCCAACCGAACCCGAAACCAAGAATTCCAAGAAGTCGGATTCACTTGAGCAAACGGCTCCTACTTGGCTGGCCCAACCCTATCGCGCTGATGATTCAGAATATCTCGTGGAGCAGTATCGCAGGCGCCAGGAACCGTTGGCAAAGCTCGCATCCTCGCAAGAGGAGAATTACGACCAATACCGGCAGCGGATTCTGGACAGGCAGCGGGAGCAGAAAGAATTCCTCTCCAGCCATTTGGATATGCCTGCCACTCCCCAGCGCCCCACGATGCCAACGGACGAGTTACGCGCGCAAGACCGCCATTTTGGCAATCAGCGTTTGGTTAGCGACCGCCAAGTGCCGCCATTTCCCGGAGCCAAAAAAACAGGCCCCAATAAACTCATTCTGGCTGGTGGAACTGCCGCAATCGTGGCTGGCGGCTGGCTCGGATTTGCCGTGACACAGTATGACAAATTCTCTGAGACAATGGGGAATGGCTACAGCTATGTGGCGGGCATGATGCAAAGCACCTCGCCCAAGCCCGCTGAAGCCAAGGCTATTGCGCGCGAGACAACAATTGCCAAAAAACCCATTGGCATCGCCTCCCTCAAAGTGGCCGATGCGGAAGGAACGTTGAACAGCATGATTCCCCTCATGCTCAGCGCTGATCCGGCTTTTGAAAACCAGGTTCTGGCCATCAAGGTTTCGGGCCTGCCCGCCTCGGCTTACCTGAGTGCCGGAACAAAACTTTCCGATTCAACATGGCTGCTGAAAGATGGCGAAGAAACGGGGCTGAACCTTTTCGTACCCGAATCCAAGGCGCCACAGCTTGATGTGACGGTAGCCGCCATTGAAACGAAAACGGGTGAGCTTGCAGCGCCCATCAAGGAAATGACGGTTGCCCTCAATAATGCAGACTTGCAGATAACGCCTGCCAGCGCGCTTCCGGATACAGCAACAGAAATCGCCCCGGTTCGCCAGACCTTTGGTGCAACTGCGGTTCCCCAAGCGACACCTATCGCACCAGAGAAGCCTGCGCTTTCAGCTGAAGTGAGCGGCCTCCTGCAAAAAGGCGATGTGCTGCTGAAAGCTGGCGATCTGGTTATCGCGCGGCAGTTCTATGCTCGCGCCTTCCAGTTGGGGGCTGCTGAAGGTGCCATGGGCGTTGCCAAGACCTATGATCCTTCAATTTACAAGCAATTGAAGGTTCAGGGCATTTCACCTGACGCGGCACTTGCGGCTGAATGGTACAACAAGGCCAAGCTTGCTGGCATCAGTGATGCGGAAGCGGCGCTGACCATGCTGCCTGCTGCATCCCTGCCATAACAGGGCGCAATCAGGCTCGACTTCCCGGCGGGTTCAAGGCAAAAAAGCTTTACTTGAACCAACCGGAGAAGATGGATGCGCACGGCCGATGTTATTGTTAAGTGCCTGGAAGCCCACGGCATTGAGCGCGTCTATTGCGTGCCGGGCGAAAGTTATCTGGCCCTGCTTGACGCGCTGCATGACAGTTCGGTCGAAGTTGTCATTTGCCGGCATGAATCGGGCGCGGGTTTTATGGCTGTGGCTGAAGCCAAACTTACGGGCAAACCCGCCGTATTTCTCGTAAGCCGGGGACCCGGTGCCACTAATGGCTCGATCGCCGTTCATGTTGCTGAACAGGATGCGACACCAGTCATTCTTTTCGTTGGTCAGGTTTCGCGCATTGAGCGCACGCGCGGCGCATTCCAGGAAATGGATTACACGCAATTTTTTGGCGAGATGGCCAAGGGCGTTTATGAAATCCATGATGGCAGCAAAGCTGGCGAAATCGTTACGCGCTCATTACGGCTTGCAGCAGAGGGAACGCCCGGACCTGTTATTATTTCTTTGCCAGAAGATGTTTTAAGCGATGACGCGGGTGAACAAATTCCCTTGCCGTTCCAGCTAGCCGCTGTCCATCATTCGGCAGATGACCTCGCCAAAATCCAGGTGATGATTGATGCTGCCGACAAACCTATTGTTGTGGCAGGTGCCTGTTTCCGGGGTCCCAAGGGATCAGCGGCGTTGAATAGGTTTGCCGAGGCCTTGCGCATTCCAGTGGCCGTTACCTGGAAAAACCAGGACATTTTCGACAATGCCTCGCCACTGTATGCGGGACATCTGGGATTTGGAAACCCGCCCAAGCATCGGGCGGTGCTTGCCAAAGCCGATCTGATCATCGCGGTGGGAACGCGGCTCGGCGATGTTGCCAGCCTCAATTATACATTTCCCAATGCGCGGGAGCCCAAACAGAGGCTCATTCATGTTTACCCCGATGGCGCACCGATCGGAAAAGTGTTCCGCACTGATTTTGGCTTGGTGGCTGATCCCATCGGTTTGCTCAATGACCTCGCGCTGTACCCCCGCGTCGTTTCATCGGCGCGCGAATCCTGGCGCGCCTCCATCAATGATTTTGTCAGAGAGTTTCAACACTTCACATCGCCAGAGCCGACAGACGGCGTGGATTTCGGCAAGGTGGTTGTTGCGCTTGCAAACCAGGCACCGCCAGATGCCATCATCACCACAGATGCTGGCAACATGTCCACCTGGGTTCACCGGCATTGGGTGATGACGCCCAAAAACATTCTACTGGGAGCAATTGCAGGCGCCATGGGCTTTGGTGTTCCAACTGCCGTTGCGGCTTCGCTGATTGACCCTACCCGCATGGTCATTACGTTTGTGGGTGATGGCGGCATCCTGATGACGGGCCAGGAACTGGCAACAGCGATGCAATATGGCGGCAAACCAAAAATCGTGATTTCAGACAACGGCATTTACGGAACCATCCGCACGCATCAGGAAAAGCACTATCCGCACCGGGTTTCGGGCACGGATCTGGTCAATCCGGATTTCACCCTGTGGGCGAAATCATTTGGGGCCTTTGCCCTGACGATTTCGCTGGGCGATGACATTGAAGCGAAGGTGGGTGAATTCCTGGCCTTTGACAGTGCGGCGGTATTGCACATCAAATCCAGCAAGGAAGCGCTCTCGGCCTTTACAACGCTGAGTTCGATGGCTTAGGAAGAAGGCCTGCCAAACAGGGCGCTGTAAAGCTTACGGTCGCGGCCATACACGTCGGGGCGGAACTCAATGCCGTTTTCACCTTTGAAGGCGGTTGAATAAATCAGGTGAACCGGCAATTTCCGCGGCAGGGTTACGCGCGTAAGCTCGCCCGTTGAGATCACGGCGTTGATGCGCCGCTGCGACCAGCCGGGAACATCGGCCAACAGCGCATAGGCCAAATCAAAAGGCCGCGACAATCTTATGCAGCCATGGCTGAAGGCCCGCGAGGTTGAGGCGAACTTGTCCTTTGCCGGCGTGTCGTGGAGATAGATATTGTGTTTGTTGGGGAACATGAATTTCATTTTTCCCAGCGCGTTTTTCGGCCCGGGCCTCTGGCGGAAGGTGAAGGGAAACTTGCCAGGTCCATAGGCATACCATTCAATGCTCGACCATGAGGTGAGTGCGCCATTTTGAAAGACTTCAAAGTCAGCGGCATATTGCAGCGGATTCTGCTTCAGCTTGGGGAGCATCTCTGCTGTTGCGATTGTGTAAGGCACTGTCCATGTCGGGTTGAGTTCAACATATTCCATTTCATCGGAAAATTCCGGCGTCTGCGTGGCAATGGCCCCGGTCACAACATTCATGCGATCAACAATGATGGAGGATTGCACATGCTGCAATTCAAAGGCCGCGATGTTGACGAGCAGATGATCATCGCCCAACACATCCGGCATCCAGCGCCAGCGTTCCATATTCAGCATGATTTGCTTCACGCGTTCGTCGGGTTTGATGTCCATAGCGATAATTGACTGCTTTCCGATCAGCCCCTTGGCTTCAAGACCGTGGCGTTGCTGAAATCTCTGCACCGCAATGGCAAGCTGCTGATCATAAACCAACGAGCCCGTTACATCCCACTCATAGTCACCGGTGAAGGACAGCAACGACCGGATTTTGGGAATGCGCGGATCGCTCATGCCGGGCTTCAGGATGGCGCCCTGACCAATGACCGGCCAGTTTCCTTCATCCGCCACAGCAGAATAAACCCGCATCATTTTCTTGAGTGCCTGATAATGCGGGTTGCGCGGCTCAAACAGGGCAAGCGCCTTGTTGGGATCCCTTTGCTTTCCCATTTCTGTCAATACACGGAGCACATCAATGGTTTTACGGTTGCGGAACAGGTTGGGGTCAACCTTCTGCGGTGCCACGCGGCCAATTTTCAAATCCGCCGTATAAGCCACAAAAAACGCCGAGTAATAGAGTTCAGCTTTTGCAGCAGAATAGGGATCGCTGGGATCGACAGAGTCGCGCACGTCAATAAGCGAGTCCGTCGGATAGTCGGCCGGGTTCAATCCATCAAACTGCGCGTCTTCAAGGTGCTGCACAAACTGTGTCATGCGCCCGGTGCCTACCCAGTAGACCGCGCCGCCATTGCTTACGTAATAAGCCTTCAAGGCCTGCCTGACGCGTTCAATCGGCAATGCCATGCGTTCAGACGAGTTCAGGATTTCGGCAAGCGCGCCAGACACAGCTTCGTTGGCCGCCATCGCGGGTTGCGCCAACAGCAGCATCAAAACCGAAAACAGGGTTTGCAACATCAAACGCATGGATTCTCCAGATCGCTTAAACATTCAGCAGCAAGAATTCCCGCTCCCATGAGCTGATCACACGGCGATAATGCTGCATTTCCTCAAACTTCACGTCCTGATAGGCCTCAACGAACTTCTCACCCATAACCTGTTTCAGCGACTTGGTGTAATTCAATTTGTCGAGAGCTTCATCAAGGTTGATGGGCAATGTGTGCGCATAGCGGTAGGCCGAGCCGGTAACGGGATCTGATGGCTTAATGCGCTCCGTCATGCCAAGATAACCGCACGCCAGCGACGCGGCAAAGGCCAGGTAAGGATTTGAATCTGCGCCGGGCACACGATTTTCCACGCGCAAGTTCGCCGCGTTGGATGCGGGCACGCGCAGGCTTACCGTGCGATTATCGATAGCCCAATGCACATTGGTTGGCGCATCAGATTCAGGAACCAGCCGGCGATAGGAATTCACGTTTGGTGCGCAGAAGGGCAGCGCCGCTGCCAAATAGCGCTGTAATCCACCGATGTGATTGAGGAAGAGCTTTGACGGCTTGCCATCGCGCCCTGAAAAAATATTCTTGCCGGTTTTGAGATCCAGAACGGACTGGTGAATGTGCATGGACGAGCCCGGTTCATTTTCATGGGGCTTGGCCATGAAGGTGGCATACAAGTCATGCTTCAGTGCCGCCTGGCGCACGGTGCGCTTGAACAGGAAGACCTGGTCAGCAAGCTCAAGCGGATCGCCGTGATTGAAGTTGATCTCTAGCTGGGCCGGGCCTGCTTCGTGGGAAAGCGTGTCAACATCCAGTTCCTGCGCTTCGCAGTAATCGAAGATATCTTCAACCACAGGATCAAAATCATTGGCAGCGTCAATGCCATAGGCTTGCCCACCAGATTCCTTGCGGCCTGAACGCCCGATGGCGGCTTCAATTGGATAATCCGGATCGAGGTTTTTCTTGCACAGATAAAACTCAAGCTCAGGCGCCACAACGGGCCGCCAGCCCTTGGCCTTATAAAGCGCAAGCACACGCTTGAGGACATGGCGTGGCGAAATCTCAACAGGTTCATCGTTCAAATGGAACGCGTCGCAGATGACTTGCGCTGTCGGTTCGGCGTACCAGGGAACCAGCCGTGTTGTGTCAGCATCGGGCTCCATATAGATGTCGATGGCGCTATCGCTTACCGCGGAGGTATCGGATACAAAACGGCCATTGATTGTCAATGTAAAGACTTCTTCGGGAATCCGGAGTCCGCGCGACCTGTGCCCCGAAAGGAATTTTTTTGGCGGCAGTATTTTGCCCCGCGCGGTGCCGGACATATCTGCGACGAGACACTCAACCTCGCTGATCCGGTTGGTTGAGATGAAATCTTCGAAAGATGATCGCGACATGGGACCCCATTGCTGGTTGAATCAAGGGCATTGTAGCGCGCCTTCTTGACCAAGCAAAAGGGGGTCCGCTAAAGCTTAATTCATGCCCAAATCCATTGATGCCCGGCCATATTATGCAGCCACCGCCAACACCCTAATCTCCTGTGAAAGCCTGAAGGGAGAGGTTAACGCCGATGTTTGCGTAATTGGTGCCGGCTATACGGGCCTTTCAGCCGCTTTGGAACTTGCGCAGGCCGGTTATAAGGTTGTTGTCCTGGAGGCGGAGCGCATCGGATATGGCGCTTCGGGCCGCAATGGCGGGCAGATTTGCACGGGATTTTCATCAGGCCAGCAAAAGATCGAAAATCAGCTTGGAAAGCACGATGCGGTTAAATGTTTTGCGCTGGCCGAAGAATCCAAAACCCTGCTCAAACAACGGATTGCACAATACGGGATCGACTGCGATCTCACCTGGGGTTATCTGCACTGCATTCCCAAGGCGCACCAGACGCGCGATCTCACGGAATGGCGGGATGAATATGAAGCGCTTGGTGTTTCAGGAATAACGGTCCTCAGCAAGGGTGAGCTGGAAACAAAAATTGCCACCAATATTTATCACGGCGCTTTGCGCGAAGCGGATGCAGGCCATCTGCATCCCTTGAACTATTGCCTGGGCCTGGCGAAAGCAGCGATTGCCGCAGGTGCGACAATCTATGAGAATTCCAAGGCGATTGATGTCGACACGGGTGCCAATCCTTCGGCGCGCACAGCCGATGGCGTGGTCAAAGCCAAGTTCATGGTGATCGCCGGCAACGCCTATTTGGGCCGAACGGTTAAACGCCTTTACGGCCGCATCATGCCAGTTGCCAGTTACATCATTGCAACGGAGCCGCTTGGCGAGAACCGTGCCAAGGCGCTGATCGTTGACAATGAGGCGGTCGCCAACACCAATTTCATTGTCGATTACTATCGGCGTTCACGTGACAACCGCATGCTGTTTGGCGGGCGGGCCAGCTATTCGACATTTGAGCCGTCCAATCTCAGTGAATATATGCGACCGCGCATGACCAGCGTATTTCCGCAGTTGAACGATGTAAAAATTGATTATGCCTGGGGCGGCTATATTGGGATCACATCAAACCGGATTCCCGATTGCGGGCGGCTTTCGCCCTCCGTCTATTACGCGCACGGCTATTCCGGCCAAGGAGTGGCCCTCACGGGCCTCTACGGGAAGCTCATGGCCGAAGCCATCCGCGGCACTGCCGAAAGATTTGACCTGTTGGCGCGCATCAAGCACATCCCCTTCCCCGGTGGTCCGGCGAGAACGCCCTTGCTGGTGGCCGCAATGATGTATTACCGCATCAAGGACGCGCTGAGCTGAGCCTGTTCAACAGCAGGAATGCGACGGCGGAGGCGATGGCACGTCAAGCGCCGGATTTTCGTTGAAGAAGCCTGACGGCATCCAGTGAAACGACGCATAGACGCATGGCTGCACTGGCCAATCCTCGGGGCGTGGGAGATGATGGTAATTCAAGGTATACCAGACCACCACGTTTTCATTGTCGAGTGAGCGGTTGTTTTCGGTCCAACGCGGCAGGCCATCGCCGCCCTCATGCAAGTTGGGATACTGGCCAGCCGGATAGAGTTCGCCGCCCGCATATTGGGTTGCCCAGAAATGCTTGTACATGAACGCGGCGCGACGACCGATGGGTGAGCTGGGGTCGTTGAATGGCAGTGCGTTGGTGCCAGGGACCAACCTATATCCGACTGGCTCACCCAGCGCGTTCTGCTTAGTCGGATTGATGACGCGCCAGTAGCGCGCTGATGCCAAATCCATATTGCGCTGGGCTTCCTGTTCGCAAAAAAGCCGCCGTTCATCGGTGCGAACAGCATTGCCATAGGGATTATCAAGGCCCATTGGCACAGCGGAAAAATTTACTTCCGTAACTGCGTTGCGCTCGCCGTCCACGGTCATGTCGAAACGGAAGGAAAAAACATGCTGATGGACATGGGCATCAATACCTGGGGCCACACGCGTTCCGTATTGCGCAGGCTCGTCCACTTTCGCTCCAGTGCCGGCAGGAATTCCCGTTGCCTTGACTTCGACGCCGATGGTGCCGTCCTGATAGAAATACCAGAAAAAGCCGTAGACATAATTTCCAATGGTCGAGATGCTGGACACCACGAGGCGGCGCGAGCGCTTGACGGTGACTTTGCCGGTTGTCGTATCGGTAAACTTCCACAGGATGCCGAAGTCTTCCTCGTGCATGCAGATGGCATTGCTGATCTTCTTCGGATTGCCGTGCCAGTCGTGGTGCCATGCATCAAAGTAATGAATATGGCCCAAGCAATCGCAGCCGAGCGTCAGTGAATCAAGGAACTGTCCGACGCCGTATTCGCCTGTATCGAAGGCATTGCGCCGGAAAGCACCACCCCGCGGATCGCCATAGGGCACCACCATTTCAGCCATCGAAGCGCGATGCATAATGGGGCGCAACCGACTCTCATCCTCGTAACCGATCATGTGCAGGATCAAGCCATCGCGGACATGGAAACCGACGCGGAATTGCCATTTCTGCCAGCGCACCAGATTGCCTTCGACAGTGAAGCTCGGTCCCTCCGGTTGTGTAATGACGATAGGTTTGAGATCAGCGCGGGGAATGCTTTGGCTGATTGGCGTGCATTCCGGCGGCAGCGGAACCACTCCGAAATCATCAACCCGCAACACCATGCGGCGACGAAGATCGACAACCGGGTGCAAGTTGGCGATGGGGCGGGCGTAAGGATTGTCCCCCGCCTTGTTGCGCAGGAAGCAATGACAATAGGCAATGCGCTCACCTGCCTCTGCGGCGACACCGAAATTGCCCGCCGACCAAGCTTCGATCAATACATCGTTCAGCTTGGTGATGCCGCGCAATAGCAATGCTGCAACAACACGCGGATCGGCTTTGGCAACGTCACCACCCATGGCGAATTCATCGCCAACAATGCGCGCTTGGGCGCCTACAACATGCCGCCATTCATCAAGATGACCCGTGTCGAGATTGGCGATACCATCCCAGGTCTGGCCGCTTGTCGGGTCGTAACAACACACAAAGGCCCGGCGCGAGGACTTGCCCTGTGCGAGTTCGGCCTTGTCAGGTTCATGCAATGCAATTGTCTCAAACCAGGCTTTGCTGCTCAAGCTCCCGCTCTGACGCACAACCTCAGCGGCCGCTGCAATTTCCTTCGCGCCAAGTGGATCAAGAGCGTGCTTTGCCACTGTTACATGTCCCTGTTCATCAAGATGAGATGTTTCAATCAATTGGTCTACCGAACGCCGCTGGATAAACACATCGCCCGGACTTTCCACCCAGGCAGCCGGCCATCAATTCCAGGCCCATGAAGGCTTCATACCGATTGAAATCACAAGACAGGTTTTTGGCGAGTTCATGGGAGAACCCAAATCGCGGATAAAAACCTGTGTGTCCGAGAACGATGATTGCGGCCTGCCCTGCTGATTTCATTTCCTGGATTCCGCGCCAAACCAGTGCGGAGCCAATGCCCTGTTTTTGCCGACTGGGAAGCACCGCCATGGGAGCAAGCGCAGCAGCCACAATATTTTTACCGTTGATGGAAACTTCCAGCGGACTAAACAGGATGTGCCCGACCACGTGTTCACCATCAATTGCCACCAGAGAGGCAAGAACATCACCGTCTCGCCGTAGGCTCTCAATCAGGTCGCACTCTGTGTTGCCCCCAAACGCAAGTCGGTTCAATTCCAGAACTTCTGGATGATGAGTTGGCAGCTCCTCGAAAATCTTCACTCTGGCATGGGGGAAGAACGGGCTCCGCGCTGCCAAGCCCTCAAGCAGATATATTCCATAACCAACGCGGCGGCCGCACCTGATGTGATTTCGGCATGGTCATAAGGGGGCGATACTTCCACCATGTCCATGCCGACGAAATTGATGTCCGTCAGTTTGCGGATGACGCTCGCGGCCTGATGATAGGTGAGGCCGCCGGGGATGGGTGTGCCGGTGCCGGGGGCTGCGGATGGATCGAGGCAATCAATGTCGAATGTGAGGTAGGCTTTTGACTTGCCTACTTGCTTTGTGATGATTTTGGCAAGATCAGCGGATGAGGTTTCATGCACCTCATCGGCATAGATGATGCGGAAGCCCATGGTGGTTTCGCCCACAAAGGTGGTACGGATGCCGAGCTGCACGGATTTTCGCGGGTCAATCAGGCCTTCGCGCACGGCGTAGCCGAACATGGTGCCGTGGTCAATGCGGCCGCCATCGTCCACTTCCACGTCCCGATGTGCATCGAAATGCACAAGCGCCAGAGGGCCCATGTTTCTTGGCGTGGGCTCTCAGCAGCGGGTAACTGATATAGTGGTCGCCGCCCAATGAAATCATTTCAGCACCGGAACTGATGATTTCCGTCGCGTGCTTCTCAAGCGTTTCGGGGAAGTTTTCCTTGCGGCCCCAATCGAAGAAGCAGTCACCGTAGTCAATGACACCCAGTGTTTCGAAGGGGTCAAAATTCCACGGCCAGAACGGCCCCCAGGCATTTTCGGCTGACGCCTTGCGGATACCTTCGGGCCCCATGCGAGTGCCGGAGCGGTGCGACACGGCCTGGTCAAAGGGAATGCCGGTGACGGCGATATCAACGCCCGTGAGGTCACGCGTATATTTGCGGCGCATGAAGGAGAGCGCGCCTGCGTAGGTTGACTCCCACTGCGTGCCCTTTATGCTTTCGCGGCGAAACGCTTCATCACCCGGCTTGCGGGCCATGTTGTCCATGTTGATAGCCATAATTTACTCCGTGAGAATGATGGAATCGTCTGGCGTCCACGACACCCAAATGTTTTGTCCACGCTCAACGCCGGCACCGCCGGTGCGGGTGTCGTTTTGCACGTTCACCTGCAAGTCCAGCCCATCGGCAGCAGAAACGATAACATGGCTAGTGTCGCCGTAGTAGGCAACGTCACGGACTTTGCCGCTGAGCGTTACAAGCTTTGCGCCTGCGGGTTTGGTTTTGGACAGCTTGAGTTTTTCCGGCCGCACGGCGATGGCAACCGTATCGCCGCATGTTTTGTCTGTTGTCAGGCTCATCTTGCCAAGCCCCTTGGCCTCGCAAGAAATTTCCGGGCCTTTTTTACTTACGACCTTCGCATCAATGAGATTCACCTTGCCGATGAAATCCGCCACAAAGCGAGTGCGTGGCTGTTCGTAGAGTTCAGAAGGCGTTGCGATCTGCTGCACGGCGCCCTTGTCCAGAACGGCAATGCGACTCGCCATCGACAGGGCTTCATCCTGATCATGAGTTACGATAATGAAGGTGATGCCTACGGTTTCCTGAAGCCTGGTCAATTCCATCCGCATGTCATCGCGCAGCTTGGCATCAAGCGCTGACAGGGGTTCATCGAGCAACAAGACCTTGGGGCGTTTTATAAGTGCGCGGGCGAGCGCCACGCGCTGGCGCTGGCCACCGGACATCTGGTCCGGTTTGCGCTTGGCCAAATGCGGCAGCTTTACCATTTCCAAGGCTTCCGCCGTGCGCCGCTTGGTTTCATCCTCGGCAACGCCGGTTACGCGCAGGCCGTAAGCCACGTTGTCTTCCACTGTCATGTGCGGGAACACGGCGTAGGATTGGAACACCATGTTGGTAGGGCGTTTATTTGGCGGCGTCAGCGCCATGTCCTGGCCGCCAATGATGATTTGGCCTTCGGTGGGTGTTTCCAAACCGGAGATCATCCGGAGCAAAGTAGTTTTGCCGCAACCCGAAGGGCCAAGCAGCGCGAAGAATTCATTCTGCGCGATATCAATGTTGACATTGTCAACGGCAATGACCCCGCCGGGGAATTTCTTGCTGACGTTACGAATGGAAACAATAGGATCAGTCATCATCAACCTTTGCCGGATTTTTCCGGAGCCTGAAGTTTCATGGCAATAACGGTTGCCAGGACAGTAATCACAATAAGAACAGTGGACGCCGCGTTGATTTCAGGTGACACGCCACGCCGCACCAGCGAATAAACCTTCACCGGGAAGGTTACGGTTTCGGGGCCGGAGGTGAAGAAGGTGATCACGAAGTCATCAAGCGAAAGGGTGAAAGCCAGCAGGGCACCGGCCACAAGCCCCGGCATCATAAAGGGCACAATCACCTTCCAGAAGGTTTGCCATTCGCTGGCGCCCAAATCCTTGGAGGCTTCCTCAAGCTGGCGGTTGAAGCCCACAAGGCGCGAACGCACCACGATTGCCACGAAAGGAAAACAGAAGGCGACATGGGCAATAATGATGTTGGCCAGGTTGAACGGCCAGGGCATGGCGATCACCCCCGTCATCATGCCGGTTACATTGAAGAACAGCAGCAGCGCCACACCCATGCAGATTTCAGGAATGACAATGGGAAGCCCCATGAAGGCTTCATAGGTACCCTTGAAGGGAAAGCGGAAACGCCAGAGCATGAGGGCAATCATCGCGCCGATGATGGTGGAAATGATCGTTGCGATGAAGGCGATCATCAGTGAGTTCGTCATGGCCTCAATCAGCGCACTATTGTTCCAGGCCTTCACATAATTGTCGAGGGTGAAGCCGCGCCAGACCACACCGCGCTTGTCCGTGTTGAAGGAAAAGGCAATGAGCGTGACAATTGGCACGTAAAGCATGATATAAATGGCAACGAACAGGGTTTTCAGCCACAGCCTGTTGCCGTAATCGAGGGGGCCGGAGCCAGCTTTCATCTCGCCCGCCATCACACGTCAACTCCCGCACTGCGTTTTGCCAAGAAGGCGCGGATCATCAACGCACCAAAAGTTGCAAACATCAGCATGAATGAAATGGCGGCGCCAAAGGGCCAGTCATTGGCGGCTTTGAACTGGCGCTCGATGACATTGCCGATCATTACGGCGTTGGCACCTCCCAGGAGATCTGGTGTCAGGAATGAGCCGAGGCAGGGAATGAACACAAGAATGATGCCGGTAACGATGCCCGGCATGGTGAGTGGTATGGTGACTTTTAGAAAGGTCTTAAACTGCGAAGCGCCAAGATCAAGGCTGGCTTCAAGGAAAGACTTATCGAGGCGTTCGATGGTTGCATAAAGCGGCAGCACCATGAAAGGCATGTAAACGTAAACCAATCCGAAGATCACCGCGAAATTATTATAGAGCATTTCAAAGGGGCCTAGACCCACGGTGCCTAGCGCCAGATTTACATAGCCTTGCGTCCGGAACACCGCGATCAGCGCGTAAGTGCGGATGAGAAGGTTGATCCAGAAGGGCAACACGACAAGCAGCAGCAGGATGGGCTTCCATTTGTCGGGCGCAAAACAGATGCCGAAAGCAATGGGATACGCCGTCACAAGGCATAGCACTGTTGCCAGCGCGCTTACCCAGATGGACTTCCACATGATCCGAAGATACAAATATGGCGCGCTGGCGTCGCCTAATTCCACTGTTCGAAGGTAGTTGCTAAACCCGGTAAAATAGTCATATTCGGTTATCGATATCTCGCCGTTGATGACAGCCTTTTCGCTGAAGGACATGACGAAAAGAAACGCGAGCGGCACGACAAAGAAAAACAGAAGCCAGAATGTCCCAGGCGTTGCCAATGTCCAGAATACGTTTTTTTGGTCTTTCCAATTGTCCAAAGCGCGCTCGCTCCCGGCTGGCGTTTTTACTTTGGACCAATGCTAGCCAATAGAAGCGGGAACGGCAAGCAGCCCTTCCCGCCCCTTCTTTATGAGATCAGGCTGCCTGAATGCGGGTCCAGATTTCGTCGCGCTGCTTTGTCACTTCTTCGCCGAGATAAATCGTCGCCTCGCAATTGGCGAGAACTTCCTTGGGCGGATAAATTGCCGGGCTGCCCGTATATTCCGGCGGCATCAGTTTCTTTGCCGCGGCATTCGGTGTTGCATATTGCACGGTGGTAGCAATCTTCTTGCCGTTTTCAGCATCCAGAATATAGTTCAGGAAGGCGTGGGCGTTTTCTGGATGAGGAGCGCCCGTTGGAACGGCCCAGGTATCTTCCCAGATGTTGGTGCCTTCCTTCGGAACATTGTAGTTCAGATCGGTGTCTTCGAGCATCACCTGCGCAATGTCGCCATTCCATTCCTGGCAAGCAACGACTTCGCCGGATGCCAATAAATCCTGCCCGTTGTCATCGGCAAACACCTTGATGTTTTTCTTCTGCGCAATGAGCAGCTCTTCCACCTTCTTCAATTCGTCAGGATTGGTCGAATTGAAGGAGAAGCCGAGATACTTGAGGGCACAACCCAGCACATTCTGTGCATCGCCCAACACTGAAATCTTGCCAGCGAATTTATCTGAATCAAACAGCACCTTCCAGCTATCCATCGGATCATCGCCGACAGCTGATTTGCGGTAGCCGATCCCAATGGTGCCCCACATGTAGGGAAGCGAGAATTTGCGGCCGGGATCAAATTTCGGATTGACGAAATCCGGATCGATGTTGGCCATGTTGGGAATTTTGCTATGATCAAGCGCTGTAACCATGTTGGCTTTCACCATGCGCTCCAGATAATCGTTGGAGACCACAATGGCGTCATAGCCGGGGTTGCCCGCCTTCATCTTCGAGAATAGTTCATCCATATCGGCAAACAGATCCATCTTGGTTTCAATGCCAGTGGCACCGGTGAAATCCGTCAACGTCGTTTCGCCGATGTAGGTGTCGTAGTTGTAGAGGTTCAGCTTCTTCTCTTCCTCGGCAAGTGCAAAGCGCGGCAGAAGGCTCATGCCAGCGATCATGGCGCCGCTGCCTTTCAGAAGTGAACGGCGGGTGGGGGAAAAGCGGGGTTGATACAAAGACAAATCAATTCTCCTGTTCGGATTTTAGAAGGTTTCTTTTGTTCAATTTCGCAAATTATGCAGCAATTTCAACTAAATTCGCGGTCATCTACATTTCGTTTTTGACGTCCGCATAGGTTGCATCAAGCGCCCGGCGGGCCAGCCTTGCAATTTCATCAATCTCCTTTTTCGTGATGACGAAAGGCGGTGCAAGCACCATGGTATCCCAGCAGGCGCGCATGATGAGGTTATTAGCAAAACAATGATCGCGGCAAATGGTTCCCACGCGGCCTGAATCCTTAAAGCGCGCGCGCTTTGCCTTGTTGCTGGAAAGCTCAATCGCACCGATCAGCCCCATGGAACGGGTTTCTCCAACAATGGGGTGATCGTTGAGGCTGGCGAGCGCCGTGGCGAAATAAGGCGCCAGTTCAGCCACCCGCTCCACCAGTTTTTCGTCCTGAATGATTTCGATGTTCTTGAGCGCCACGGCGGCGGCCACGGGGTGGCCGGCATAGGTCATGCCATGGTAAAATTCGCCACCCAGCGCAAAGAAGTCTTTGATGATGCTGTCGGCGAACGCCACGGCGCCGATGGGGAGGTAACCCGATGACAGGCCCTTGGCCATGCAAACGATGTCGGGTTCAAAGCCCAGGGACTGGAACCCCCACCAGTTGCCGGTGCGACCAAAACCACAGATCACTTCATCGGACACTATGAGTACGCCATATTTCCGGCAGATGCGCTGCACTTCTGGCCAATAGGTTGACGGTGGAATGAGAACGCCTGCGGCTCCCTGGATGGGTTCACCCACAAAAGCGGCCACATTTTCAGGCCCTACTTCGAGGATTTTCCTTTCGAGATCGGCTGCCGCATCCAGGCCAAAATCCTCCGGTGATTTGTCACCGCCAAAATCATACCAATAGGGCTGCTGCACATGGTGGAAACCGGGGAACGGGGTTCCGCCCTGCCCGTGCATGGCGCTGAATCCACCGAGGTTGGCACAGACCATGGTGGAGCCGTGATAGCCGCGGGTGCGGGCGATAAAGTGCTGGCGGTAAGGCTTGCCCTTCAGCTTCCAGTAATGGCGCACGAAACGCACCACCGTATCGTTGCATTCGGAACCGGAATTGGTGAAGAAAACATGCTGGAAGCGCTTGGGCAACACAGATGAAATCTTCGTTGCCAAATCTGTAGCCGGAACAGTCGTGGTTTTGAAGAAGGTGTTGTAGTAGGGGAGATCCTGCATTTGCTTGTAGGCAACTTCAGCCAGATCCTTGCGGCCATAGCCCACATTCACGCACCACAGGCCGGACATGGCATCCAGAATTTTGTTGCCCTTGCCATCCCAGATATAAATGCCGTCGGCCTGCGTGATAACCCGGGGGCCGCCCGCCGCATGAAAGGCCTTGTGATCGGTGAAGGGGTGGAAATGATGGTCAATGTCGTTTTGAACGACTTCGGCAATGTTAATATTCTTTTGATGTACGGTCATGACGTAAACTCCAAGTTCTAAATCCAATAACAGATCGATTTTTCGAATTGGAGAAGGCGCTAAGGCTTGAACCCGATACGCGCGCAATTGACCATGACGCCGTCATAAACGCTCCGCGTCCAGATTGGCAGGACGGTACCCGATGATGTCATATGGCAGCACATGGACTAAATATACATTTAGCGGCGGTTTTAAGCAACACGCGGCCATTTGCATGATGAATAGCTTGCAGTGACGCGAATATTCAGTTCATATTGCATTGCAACACCAAGGGGAACGGCCGAGCAATGAGCTTCAACGAGATGTTTGCGCCAAATGGAAGCGTGCGTGCGCCCTATGCTCGCGTGGAAAAATGGCTCAAAGGTTTGGGGCGCGATGACATCGAACGGGCGCTGCGAGAGTCGGAAGCGCGCTTCCGCCGGCAAGGCATAACCTTCGCGGTATATGGCGATGACAAGGCTTCTGAACGGCTCATTCCCTTTGACATTGTGCCCCGCATTTTTGCCGCCCAGGAATGGCGCAGGCTTTCGGCGGGAATTGAACAGCGGGTTCGCGCCATCAATGCGTTCCTGCATGACCTCTATCACCGACAGGAAATATTGCGGGCGGGACGCATTCCACATGAGGTAATCATACAGAATGAGGCTTTCGTACCGGAGATGGTTGGCGTCAATCCAGCCAAGGGCATTTATGCGCATGTCGTTGGCATTGACATTGTGCGGGTCAACGAGAATGAATTCTATGTGCTGGAAGACAACTGCCGCACACCTTCGGGCGTTTCCTACATGCTCGAAGACCGCGAAGCTATGATGTATCTTTTTCCTGAACTTTTTGCCCAGCAACGCGTGGCGCCCGTTGAAAACTATCCCGCCATGCTGCGGAAAACGCTCGAAAGCGTTGCGCCACCGACGACCAGCAATGAACCAACAATCGTGGTGCTCACACCTGGCATCCACAACTCGGCATTTTTTGAGCATGCCTTTCTGGCTGACGAAATGGGTGTTGAACTTTGCGAAGGTGATGATCTTTTTGTGTCTGATGGCTGGCTTTACATGCGCACAACGCAAAGCCCACGCAAGGTGGACGTGGTTTACCGCCGCATTGACGATGCCTATCTTGATCCACTCACTTTCCGTCCGGATTCCGGCATCGGCGTTCCCGGCATTTTTGATGTTTACCGCGCGGGCCGCGTAACGCTGGTGAATGCGCCGGGAACAGGTGTTGCCGACGACAAGTCTATTTACACCTTCATGCCGGATATCATCGAATTCTACACGGGTGAAAAGCCATTGCTCAAGAATGTGCCGACGTGGCGCTGTTCCCATGCGAGCGATCTCAAATATGTGCTTGAGCATTTGGCAGAGCTTGTTGTGAAGGAGGTGCATGGCTCCGGCGGCTACGGCATGCTGGTGGGACCCACGTCCACCAAGGCGGACGTTGAACTGTTCCGCGAAAAGATAAAGCTGCGGCCCACAAATTATATTGCGCAGCCAACGCTTGCCCTGTCTGCGGTTCCTACATTTACGGAGTTTGGCGTGGCACCCCGTCACGTGGATTTACGACCTTTCGTGCTGTCTGGTGATGACGTCAAGGTAACGCCGGGGGGCCTTACGCGTGTGGCCCTCAAGGAGGGCTCCCTCGTGGTGAATTCCAGCCAGGGTGGCGGCACCAAAGACACCTGGGTTTTGGGGGACTAGGCGATGCTGGGACGCACGGCTTCATCACTGTTCTGGATGTCGCGCTATGTTGAGCGGGCGGAGAACATGGCCCGCCTTCTGGAGGTGGGCTACCGCATTTCGCTGATGCCCGGCGCCATTGAAGGCCACCGGGACGAGTGGCGGTCAACCCTCACAAGCGCCGCCAGCGAAGAAACCTACGCCAAGAAGCACAATGAAATTGATGGCGCCAACGTCATCCACTTTCTGCTGTTTGATGAGGAAAACCCCTCCAGCGTCAAATCCTGCCTGAAAACAGCACGCAACAATGGCCGCGCGGTGCGGACAGCCCTGACCCGTGATGTTTGGGAAAGCCTGAACTCGACCTGGAATGAGCTGGCGCAAATTGAACCCTCGCAGATTACGTCTGACCGACTACCGGGTTTTTTGGAGTGGGTGAAGCAACGGGCCATGGCGTTTCGTGGGGCGCTTCTTGGCACCATGCTGCGCAATGACAATTACTATTTCAGCCAGCTCGGCAACTTCATCGAACGGGCGGACAACACGGCGCGCATTCTTGATGTGAAATATTTCATCCTGCTGCCGCGGCCGAGCGATGTGGGCAGCGATCTTGACATGCAGCAATGGGCGCAAATCCTCCGCTCGGTTTCGGCGCACCGGGCCTATCGCTGGTTCTACAAGGATAGCCGCTACAAACCATGGCTGGTTTCTGAGTTTCTCATTCTGAAGGAGCAGATGCCGCGCTCATTGATCTTCACCTATCAATGGATCAACATGGCGCTCGATGGTTTGGCGGAGCTTTACGGCAGCCCCTATGAATGCCACAGGTTGGCTGCGGAAACCTATGCGCAGTTGAGGAACAGCAACATGGAGAAAATTTTCCAAAACGGCCTGCACGAGTTCCTGCAGGATTTCATGAACGCCAACAATGCCCTGTCGCAGAGCACTGCAACCACTTACAATTTCCCGTGACCTGATGCGCCTCCATATCCGCCACGAGACTTTTTATGACTATGAAACACCGCTGCATTACTCGGTGCAGCGCCTCTATCTGACACCACTGAGTTTCGACGCACAAAAAATTGCGGAATGGAAAATTTCAGCGCCAGGCATTGAGGGCGCATTGTCCTATCTCGATGGGTTTGGAAACCGGGTTCATCTCAACACCTACCAGAATGTTGAAGGCCCGATCAGCCTGATTGCCGAAGGCATTGTGGATGTGACCGACGCTTCAGGCGTGGTCAAAAACCTGCCCTGCCCTGCGCCTGACGCCATTTTCCTCCGGCAAACTGCATCCACGCGGCCCAGTGAAGCGATGGCCGCCATGGCGCAAAGGATTTATGCAACGGGCGGTACCAAACTCAATCTCATGCACCTGCTGATGGCTGAGATTCAGAAAACGGTGGCCTATGTCATTGGCGTAACGGACGCGGATACAACGGCAGCGGAAGCCTTCGCGGCCGGTCGCGGCGTTTGCCAGGACCACACCCATGTGTTCATCGGTGTGGCGCGGAGTTGGGGCATTCCGGCGCGTTATGTGACCGGCTATCTGGCGCTTGAAGGCGGTGAATCAGCCACGGCAAGCCATGCCTGGGCTGAGGCCCTCATGCCGGATTTGGGCTGGGTTGGCTTTGATCCCGCAAATGGCAAATGCCCCACTGACCACTATGTGCGTGTGGCGGGCGGCATTGATGCCCACGGCATTACCCCCATCCGCGGCAGCCGCAAGGGCGGCAGCGCCGAAAAAATGAGGGTGGAAGTTAACGTCGAAATTGCGCAACAATAACGTTTTGGGATTCGGGACCGGGATTAGTCGATGACTTATTGTGTTGGAATGTTGCTTGACGACGGCTTGGTAATGGCAGCCGACACCCGCACCAACGCAGGCGTAGACAATGTGGGCAAGTTCAAGAAGCTCCACACCTGGCAGAAGTCTGGCAAATGCCTTTTCGTGCTTCTGACGGCGGGCAACCTGGCGGTGACGCAGGCTGTGGTCAGCCTGCTCAATGAAGGTACAAAACTGAAGGGCAAAGCTGCGGCGGATAATCTCTTCTCAGCGAAGACCATGTTTCAGGCCGTGCGTATTGTGGGCCGCGCCATTCGAGAAGTGAAAAAGATTGACGGCGAGGGGCTATCACCCACCAGCGATTTATTTGCTTCCAGTTATATTTTTGCAGGCCAGATCGGCAAGGAACGCCCGCGGCTCTTCCAGCTCTATGCGGCTGGCAATTTTATCGAGGCTACAACGGACACGCCATTTTTCCAGATTGGCGAGCACAAATATGGCAAGCCCATCCTTGACCGCGTGGCGCAGACGACGATGAAGCTCGGCGATGCGGCAAAACTCGTGTTGCTGTCCTTTGATTCCACCGTGCGCTCAAACCTGAGCGTTGGGCTGCCCATCGATATGCTTACCTATGAAACGGGCACGCTTAAACTGGAACATACGAAGCGTATAGGCCTTGATGACCCCTATTTCAAAATGCTGTCATCGGAATGGTCAAAAGCGCTGCGGGGCGCGTTTGCGAACATTGAAGCGTTTGATATTTAAGCGAAGGCTGCGGCCATCAGGCGCTTGGTATAATCCTCGCGGGGATTTTCAAGAACTTCATCGGGGGTGCCCTGCTCCACCACGCGGCCGTCTTTCATCACCATGATATGATCAGCCATCGCCCGCACCACAGCGAGATCATGGCTGATAAAGAGATAAGACAGGTTGTTGGCGATCTGGAGGTTGCGCAGGAGGTCAATGATTTGGCCCTGCACCTGCCGGTCCAGCGCTGATGTTGGCTCATCCAGCACAATGAGTTTTGGTTTCAGGATAATAGCACGGGCAATGGCAATGCGCTGGCGCTGGCCGCCAGAAAATTCATGGGGGTAACGGTTGCGGAGTTTGGGATCGAGCTGCACTTCCTCGAGGGCCTGTATAGCGCGGGCATCGCGCTCGCGCGACGTTATGGCGGGTTCATGCACCAGCAAGCCCTCCGTCACAATCTGCCCCGCCGTCATGCGAGGGCTCAGCGAGCCAAAGGGATCCTGCAAGACGACCTGAATTTCTTTCCGCAAGGGCCGCATCTGCTGTTTGTCGAGCTTGGCGATATCCTTGCCTTCAAAGTAAATGGCGCCTTCACTGGGCAACAATCTTAGCAGTGCACGCGCCAGGGTGGATTTTCCCGAACCCGATTCACCCACGATGCCAATGGTCTGCCCCTGCTTCAGTGACACGGAAACGTGGTCCACTGCCTTGAGCAACAAGGGGGCCCCGGCCAAAAAACCACCGCCGATTGCAAAGGTAACAGATACGTTGGTGCCATCGAGAATTTTGGGTGCCTTTGCAGCGGGCGGCGCCTTGCGGCCCGTAGGCTCGGCATCAAGCAAGGCTTTGGTATAGGGGTGCTTGGGCTTGGCGAAGATGGCCTTGGCATTGCCCTCTTCCACCACTTCGCCGTAACGCATGACGACCACACGGTCAGCGATGCGGCGGACAATGTTGAGATCATGGGTAATGAAAATCATCCCCATGCCCAGCCGCTTCTGCAGGCCTGCCATAAGCTCGAGGATTTCCGCCTGGATTGTCACGTCAAGCGCCGTTGTTGGTTCGTCGGCTATCAGCAGGTCAGGATTGTTGGCAAGCGCCATGGCAATCATTACGCGCTGGCGCTGGCCGCCCGACATTTCGTGCGGGTACGATCCCATGCGGCGCTCGGGTTCCGGGATTTTCACCAGCTTGAGCATGGCAATCGCGCGGTCTCTTGCCTCGGTTGCCCCGATGTTCTGGTGATGCATGATGGGCTCAATGAGCTGGTTGCCGATGGTGTAGAGCGGATCCAGCGAGGTCATCGGCTCCTGGAAAATCATGGTGATTTTCTTGCCACGAATGGTGTTGAGTTCAGCTTTCGGCAACCCCACGAGATTCGTGCTGCGGTAATCGGCAACACCCTCCATTGATCCATTTGAGGCAAGAAGTCCCATGGTGCCCATCATCAACTGGCTTTTGCCGGAACCGGATTCACCGACGATCGCGACGGTCTCTCCGGCTTTTACATCGAGGCTGACGCCTTTCACGGCCTCGACTATGCCATCAAGGGTTCTGAATTTTACTTTGATGTTCTTGAGCGTGAGGATGCTGTCTGCCATATCAGCGGTCCTTTGGGTCAAGCGCATCACGCAGGCCGTCGCCGATGAAGTTCAGCGCGAATAGCGTGGTGGTGAGGAAAAAGGAAGGAATGGCAATCAGCCAATTGGCAGATGGCATGTTCTTGGCACCCTGCGAAATCATTACGCCCCAGCTTGACATGGGCTCCTGCACACCAAGGCCGAGGTAGGACAGGAAGCTTTCGAGAATGATGACCTGCGGCACCAGCAGCGTCATGTAAATCACGACTGGCCCCAGCAAGTTGGGAACGATGTGGCGGATCAAAATACCCCCTCGATTTACGCCCAACGCTTCGGCGGCCTGCACATATTCCTGCCGTTTGATGGACAGCGCCTGACCCCGCACGATGCGGGCCATGTCGAGCCACAGCACAGCGCCCACCGCCAGGAACATCAGTACAAAATTGCGCCCGAAGAAAACGACCAGCATAATGACAAAGAAGATGAATGGCAGCGCATAGAGAATATCGACAACGCGCATCATGACCTCATCAGTCTTGCCGCCGATGAAACCCGCCGTCGCGCCGTACAGCACACCGATGAAAACCGCCACCAGGCCGGCAAGAAGCCCGATTGCAAGCGAAACACGGCCTGCCATCAGGGTTCGCGTTAGCATATCCCTTCCAGAGTTATCGGTGCCGAAAAAGAAATACAGCTTTTCCACATCGGCGCTCATCACGAGTTTCAAGCCATCGGCTGATTTTTCTGCGACGGCCGTGTTCTCAAAAACGCTTGAGCGGTCGATGTAGCGGATCATGCGTTCGTCAATGGGTTTGGCAGAGGTGACGGTGATGATGATTTTGCCCTCTTTCTCCTCCCATCCCGCAAGCTCTACGCGCGAGCGGCGCACTGCGTCTGATACTGCGAGATCGATCATCTCCGGTTTGGGGTAGGCTGAAAGGCTGGGCGGTACGCGGGTGTAGTCCTGATAGATGGTGGTAAATTCATGGAGTGTAAACCACGGGCCGAAGATGCACAGCAACGCCATCATGATAATATAATAGCTGCTGAACATTGCGGCCTTGTTGGCTTTCAACCGCGCCCATGCATCAGCGCCCAATGATCGACCGACTTCAACTTGAAGGTCAGTCATAGCGCACCCGCGGGTCCACAAAGGCATAAAGAATGTCGACGATGAGATTGAACACGACGGTGAATATTGCGATGAGAACCACCGTTCCCATCACAAGTGTGTAGTCGCGGTTAAGCGCCGCTTCGACAAAATAGCGGCCCACGCCCGGTATGGAGAAAATCGTTTCAACGATCACCGATCCCGTCAGCAGGGAGGCGGCGGCGGGGCCCGCATAGGAGACGATGGGCAGCATGGCTCCCCGCATGGCGTGCTTCACGACAACCGAAAAATCGGAAAGACCCAACGCGCGCGCGGTTCGAATATGGTGGGCGTGCAGCGATTCAATCATGCTGCCACGCATCAGGCGCGCGACGATGGCGAGCTGCGGCAGCATGAGAGTGAGAACCGGCCCCACCTTGTTGACCATCGCGCCATCGCCCCAGCCACCCACGGGAAACCAATGGAGGGTGAGGGCAAAGAATAGTTGGAAAAGCGGTGCGATCACGAATGTTGGAACCGTGCTGCCAGCCGTGGCCGTGGCGACAACTGCATAGTCGGTGAGCTTGTTCTGATTGAGTGCGGCCCAAACGCCAAGGGCGCTGCCGATGATGAGTGCCAGGGTTAGCGCCATTGCGCCGAGCTGAAGTGAAACGGGAAGTCCCGCCTTGAACAAATCCGCCACGGTGAAATCAGGCAGATTATAACTGGGGCCAAAATCGCCTTGCAGCAGGTTCTTCAAATAGAAAAAGAACTGCTTCCATAACGGTTCATCGAGATGGAACACCCGTTCAAGATTTGCCTTGATAACCGGGTTCAGGCCTTTTTCCTGATTGAAGGGACCACCGGGTGCCACCCGCATCAGGAAAAACGAGATCATGACTATTACAAATAGTGTTGGGATTGCAGTTAAAAACCGCCTTAAAACATATCGGAGCATTTGAAATGCCTCACTTCACGAAGGAACGGCCGCTCCACTTTTTGAAGGCGGAGCGGTTGCGTTTCAGATGAGGATTATTCTTTGCTCAGAAAGCGGGTGGGGTGAACGTCCATGACGTTATCTTGCCAGCCCTTGATCTTGTTCGAAACCACCGTGTGGAACCCGTAATAAAGCAATGGAACGAAGCACAGATCACGGGCAACACCGATGGCTTCCGCGTCAGAAAGCTTCTTCATGCGTTCAACTGGATCGGCTGCCGCCGCGCCGGCAGCCAGCAAATCATCGAATTCCTTGTTGGAATATTGACCATAATTGTTGCCAGCCCCGGTCTTGCACAAATCGAGGAAGTTGGCGGGATCTTTGTAGTCAGCGATCCAGCCGCCACGGGCGATGTCGAAGTCACCCTTCTGTTCCAAATGACCGTAGTGGGTTTTGGTGTCGGTATTGAGCAGGGACACCTCAATGCCCAAGGGCTTCAATTGCTCCTGAATGGCCACTGCAGTGTTCTTATGGTTTTCCGATGTGTTGTAACGGATTTCCATTTTTAGCGGTTTGTCAGGACCGTAACCCAACTCTGCCAAGACCTTCTTGGCCGCATCTTCGCGATCAATTTGTGACATTTCCGCATATTCCAATGTTCGCGTTTCATAACCACCGATGCCGGGAGGCACCAATGAATAGGCCGGTATCATTGTGTTCGTCCACACCTTCTCGGCAAGGTAATCACGATCAATGGCTTCAGAAACAGCATGGCGAAGCTTAACATTATCCCACGGAGCTTTGTCAGTTTTAAAAACATAATAGTAGGTGCCAAGATATGGCCCAAGGCGGACCTGGTCGCCAAACTTGGCTTTGAGGTCGGCCAATTGCTCGGTTGGGATATCATCGTTCGAATCCAGTTCGCCCGCTTCAAAGCGCTTCATGGCGGTTGAGCGGTCTTCCGTCGGGATGAAGTTCACCACGTCGATTTTTACATTGGCTGCGTCGTAGAACTTGTCATTTTTTATGGCTTTGACATGATCATTGGGCACAAACTCTGCCAACACATAAGCGCCGTTTGAAACAAGGTTTCCGGGCTTCACAAAATCGGCACCTTTGGCTTCAACATTTGCCTTGCTGACGGGATAGGTCGCCTGATGGGTCAACATTTCCAGCAAATATGGCGTTGGCGCATTGAGGGTGACTTCAAATGTCATGTCGTCAACGGCCTTCACGCCCAATTCAGCGGGCTTCTTTTTGGCGGCGGTAATGTCTTCGGCATTCACAACGGGTGCCAGCATGTAGGCATATTCCGCAGCCGTTGCGGGATCAACAACGCGTTGCCACGCGAAGACGAAATCATTGGCGGTGACTGGCGAGCCGTCTGACCACAGGGCGCCAGCGCGCAACTTGAATGTGTAAACCTTGCCATCAGGCGAAATCGTCCAACTCTCAGCCGCCCCGGGTTCAACTTCGGCTTTGGCATTATGAATCGCCAAACCCATGAACAGGTCGCGCAGGATATGCGCTTCGTAAACGGTTGAGGTTTTGTGCGGGTCGAGGGATTCCGGATCGGCGGAGTTGCCGCGGTTAAATACCACTTCGGCGAAAGCGCCGGAGGCAGTCATGGCCAGCATGGTGGTGCCGATGGCCCAAGCCTTGAAATTGAAATTCATGTTTACGTACTCCCTATACTACGTTTCAAACAATATCGGTTCGTGCCAGTCATCGTGGCCATTAGCGATAAAGCTAGCACCAGATTTTGCGTTTGTCGCCATGACTTATTATCCCTTCCGGATGGTTCTCCACACGAGATCATTATCGGTCGATTGGGAGCGCTTAACTATATAATTTGCAAATGAAATTGTGCGTTTTGATGATGCGGCAATGACCTCAGTGCATGTTATCGCCGCGGTATTCCTGGGACTGGGCAACGACGGAGGGGTGCTACAGTCCCGGGCCTGATCCCCCACTGTTTTCAAGCCAATCGCAAATCTGCTGCAGCACCGTAAAATTGAAAACACAGGCGCTTGCGATCAGCAATGCCGTGACCGAGGCGAAGCGCTCGAATTCCACGACCTCCAACAATCTAAATGGAACTGCAACGGCTATGATGATTGCGGCGGGCAGAAATGCATTCACCAGCGTCACTGCGGGGTTTTTCCTTCGCACGACAATGTAAAGCGCGCTGATTGTTCCGGCTGTCGTGGCCATTATCAATGCCGGCAGGGTTATGGGACTTATGGCAATTCCTTCATACACCGCAATCGCTGCGAAAAACGTGAGGGGCAAAAGGCTTCCCAAGGCAACAATCAACCAGTCGACGAGGTTTCTCAGGTAAATGAGAGAGATGACCAACGCTCCAAACAATCCCGCAAGCAGGCTTGGCCCCGTGCCGGATTTCAGGGCGGAAAGCTTTGCTTGCTCAACCACCAGCGGCCCGAGCGGTGTCGCGCCCACGCTGTGCACGGAGGCAATAAAATCCGCCGCAGGAAGCACGCGTTTGGGCAAGGCTTCGATACGCCATTTACCTGCCTCTGAGACGAACAGGCTCCTTAGCCTTTGATCCAGATTAGTGATTTTAGGCGCAGGCAGCACGGCAATCTGCTCGGCAGCGTGCGACAACTCGCCGAAGCCGGAAAACAGTAACTGCTCTAGTTCAATTATCGTTGAGTCGAGATCACCCGACGTATTGGCCAGGATTTCCAATGTGCGGCGAAATTCCTGGGCGCTTTGGCGCAGCGCGTCATCGGCCTTTAAATCATCGGCCACGCTGCGCAGGCTTGCGATGATGTTTTGAATGTCGTCAACCGCATTGTAGGGGCCAAGGGATCCACTGTTGTTGGTGGGCGGCATGAGGCCTGAGAGGGCTCGCAAGGCCTGTTGCTTTGGCGCAACGTCCTGCGGCATGAAAGCGCCCATCCAGCGCACCGCCCCTACTTCGGGCAATCTTGCCAAATCATTCGACAGTTTTGCCGCTTCGGCTTCATCGTCCACCATGAACTGCAAGCCGCGCCTGGAGGAGAATTCCTCACTGTCGGCGGCATTGGAGTTTGCTGTTTCAAAACGCAGGGATAAAATGAACACGGTGCAAAAAAAGCAAACCGCCAGAATGATAAAGGCCAGCATCGGCCGCACCTTGTACCACAGCGCCCATGCGCGGTGGGGGGCGGCCACGTCAATGTCGACCAGAACGATCGCAGGCATGGGCCAGGCCTTTCCCAGCGCTGGCACAAGCAGCAACGTTGCCAACAAAGCTGCAAGGGTTGCAACCGCCACGGCCACTGCAAGCGTTGAAACATTGGGGATGCCAACACCTGTAAATGCCAGCCACATGCACAGCGTGATAGCGGCTGCCGCCAGCATGAGCGGCCCCATGTTCTGGGCGGCCAGCATAATCTGCGAAATTGATGTTCCCGCCTGCATGCGTAGCGGAGCAAGGCCAGTCACGAAGGTGCAAGCGAGCACCAGCGCCGGCAGCAGCGTAGACAAGAAAGCGAGGGCCGTAACGCTGTTAAGCTCAATTGACAAAATATCGGCGATGGCGACACTGAACAGGCAAGCTAAAAGGGCGGGCACCACAACCAACACAATGGTCCGCAATTCCCGCAACGAGAAAGTTACAAGCAGTATAGAGAACAACACCGACAGGAAGAGTGCCACGAGAACCTGCCGCGCGCTGCCGGAGGCTGCCTCGGCTTCCGATCCAGGCGGAAAATCCATGGCGATTTTCAAATCGGGCTGATTGCCCGAAGCGGACGCCGCAAGCCCTTCAACAATGCGGCGCGCCTCTTTCAGTTTGTTGCCCCGGGGCACCGCCACAACCGCCCAATCGGCACTACCGTTTTCGGCGATCAAGCCTGCAACTTTGCGCCAGTCCATGGGCAACGGCCGGTTTGCCAGCTTTAGTTTTATCGTGTTTGCCGTTTGCGTGAAAAGCTCCTCAAGACCGCCGGGCGAACGGCCTTTCTGAACGGCAGACGCAACCTCGCCAACCAGGGCTGAAAGCCCGGCAAGATTTGGCGACGCGGCGATGGCCTCGTAAAGCGCCTTTGACTGCGCGATACGTTGCACACGCTGGGTGATTTCTTCCGGGCTTCGATAGAGCAAGCCAAACTGGTCATAGAAGGGGCCGATGCCGGGGATGAAGGCCTGGCTGAAATTTGCCTCGTCAGACTGCAAATTATCCTGGATGACCTGCGCTACATTTTTTGCCAGCGCGACATTGACGGAGGAAACCCGTATGACCATCAGTGTGCTGGTCGCCGGAAATTCAGCATCAAGATTGTCGCTGGCCGCCTTGGTTGCAGCGTCAATTGAAATCTCAAAATCCTTGCTGAAATCGAGGCGGGTGTTCAGCGCCACAAAACTTATCGTGGCCGCAACGAGGAATGCCGCAGCTATCAGAACATATATATGGTTGGCGGAAGCAAAGCGGGCAATGCGCGCAAAAACATTGGGGCGAATACGCGGGCGGGCGGGCGATTCCTTTACCGCCTTCCGCCGCGTTGGAAACAACTCGCGCTGTTCCTCCCAATTCTGCATGCCCCTGTCGCCTCCAGCCCGTTGCAGATTCGCTCGTAAGTGACCATCATAGGCCAAATCAAGCGAATTGCAGAAAGAGATAATGATGGCTTCGAAGGACAAAAACAGCGGCACACCGAGGGAAGCCACGCTCGCCGTGCATGCGGGTGAATATGTTGACCCTTTCACCCGTGCTTCATCGCCAAATCTTGTGATGTCGGCAACCTTTGCGCCAACGGATGTGACCGGCTTTTCGGCCCGCGATGAAAAGGAATACGAGGGTTTTGTTTATGGCCGGGTTTCCAGCCCCACCGTTCGCCAGCTTGAGAACAAGCTTGCCGCCCTTGAAGGTGCTGAGGCAGCCCTTGCCTTTGGCTCCGGTGTTGCGGCCAGCCATGCAGTTATTGCTGGCCGCCTGAGCCGCGGCGACCATTTGCTGATGCCGGATTCGAATTATGTGGGTATCGCGGAACTCACCCGCGACACCCTGCCCCGCTTCGGTATCGAAACATCCTTTGTTGATACGTCCAATCTGCAGGCGGTGACCGAAGCCATCAGACCCAATACGCGCATGCTGTGGCTTGAAACTCCCGCCAACCCGACAATGCAACTCTGCGATCTCAAGGCCTTGTCCACGCTTGCCCATGAAAAAGGCGTGGGCGATGTAGTTGTTGATTCGACCTTTGCCACTCCGATTGCAACCAGGCCCTTAAATTTAGGGGTGGATTTCGTGGTGCACTCACTCACCAAATACATTGGTGGCCATGGCGATGCGATGGGTGGCGCTGTCATCGGCCGGAAGAAGGAACTGGACGCGCTCAACCTTGAATCAACCGTGCATTTCGGTGGCATTTTATCGCCTTTCAATGCCTGGCTCATCATCCGCGGCGCTGCGACCCTGCCGTTGCGGATGCGGGCGCACCAGGAGGCAGCGTTAAAGGTTGCGGAGTTTCTTGAAAGCCACCCAGCTGTTTCCCGCGTGTTTTATCCCGGGCTTGCGTCTCATCCGCAACATGCGCTGGCCAAAGCCCAGATGAAGAACTTTTCCGGCATGATGACCTTTCAAACCCATGAGGCAGGGCTGCAAGTGGCCAAACGCATGGTGAAGGAACTTGAATACATTCACTATGCCGTTTCGCTTGGCCACCACCGCAGCCTGATTTGCTGGATCGGCACTGACGACATCGAAAACTCAACCTTCCGTCATGGACCGGAAGCCGCCAAGCGCTATCGCGACTATGCGGGCGACGGTGTGTTCCGGCTCTCTGTTGGAATTGAGGATGGCGAAGATCTCTGCGCTGACCTCGCACGCTGCCTTTAAGTCTTCAGGTCACTTGCCTTGTGGCGGCGGTAGGATCTGATGCTCACGGGAATAAGAGCAATGTAAAGCAGCGCGAACAACGTCAGGGTTTCCCATGGGAACGAAATGAGGCACACGATTACCAGCACGCCGCATCCCAAAATGGGCAGCACTAAATCACGCCGCACCTTCGGACCCATGGTTTTTCCGGAGAAGGTAGGAACGCGGCTTACCATCAGCAGCGCCACTGCGACGATGTAAGGCGCGACGAAAACCGAATAGGCATGGCCATCATCAATGATGCCGAGAAAGCCCAGATACATGGGTGCAAGTGCCAGTCCGGCGCCTGCGGGTGCCGGCGCACCACTGAAAAAGCCGCCTGCCCAAGCAGGTTTTTCAACATCATCGAGCGCCACATTGAAGCGGGCAAGGCGAAGCGCACAACACACGGCCAATACAAGCACAACGACCCAACCCTTGGTTTTCAAATCATTGAGCGACCAGAGGTAAATCAACAATGCGGGGGCCACGCCGAAATTCACGAAGTCAGCCAATGAATCCAGCTCGGCACCAAAACGCGATGTACCCTTAAGGAAGCGTGCAAGCCTGCCATCAAGTGCATCGAGTACGATGGAAATGATCACGGCCCCAACAGCCACTTCATAGCGGCCTTCAATCGCTAACCTGATTGCGGTAACCCCGCTGCACAGGGCCAACAAGGTAATAAGATTGGGCAGCAAGTAGCGCACCGGTACCTGTTTGAAACGCTTGTTTTGCGGTGTGGTTTTTGCGGCTTCAATTTGCGGTTTGCTGTCCACGCCTAGTTCTTTCGCGCGCTGCGTTCAGGTTCGGGTGATGCAAGATCTGCCAGAATGGTTTCACCCGCAATTGCCCGCTGCCCGATTGAAGCCAGCGCGTTTGCACCCTTTGGCAAATATACGTCAACCCGGCTGCCGAAACGAATGAGACCGATTCTTTGGCCAGCGCCCAGCCTGTCACCCTCGTTCACAAACTTTACGATGCGACGGGCAATGAGGCCTGCAATCTGCACCACACCAATCTTGCGTCCATCGGCAAGTTCCAGCGTGAAGGCTTGCCGTTCATTGTCTTCGCTCGCCTTGTCAAGTTCGGCATTGAGGAAGGCGCCGGGGATATAGGTTATTTTTGCAATGCGCGCATCGAGTGGCGAGCGATTTACATGCACGTCAAACACATTCATGAAAACCGAAATTCGGGTAACAGGTTCGCGCTCAAGATCAAGCTCCGGCGGCGGAATAACATTCTCAATCGCACTGATGCGCCCATCGGCCGGTGAAATGACCAGCCCATCGCGCAGCGGTGTCACCCGCTCAGGGTCACGGAAAAAATAAGCGCACCACAGAGTAGCGATAACGCCACCCCAAAACAGAATGTCCCAGCCCAGCCAATACAGCACGAGTGTAACGGCTGCGAAGATGGCGACGAAGCGCCAGCCTTCGCGGTGGATAGGCACGAATGAAGCGGTTATGCTGTTAATAATCGACATGGGGATCATCTAGCGCGGTTTTGGGGCTTTGCAAAGTTAAAGCGATTGGTAAAATTTTCACTTTGCGCTGGCTTTGGCGAGAAGTTTTGCCTCCGCCGTGATCCCGCGTTCATCGAGATTTGCGGCCAGAAGCCTGCGGGCCTCATCAGCCTCGCGCTGGCGGTTCCACATGGCGGCGTAAATGCCCTTCTTGCGCAGCAACGCGTTGTGGGTGCCGCGCTCGGCAATGCGGCCCGCATCAAGCACAATAATTTCATCGGCATCCACAACGGTTGAAAGCCGGTGGGCGATTACCACCGTGGTGCGGTCCTTGGAAACCTTACGAAGTGCCGTCTGGATTTCCTGTTCGGTGAAACTATCGAGGGCGGATGTTGCCTCATCAAGCACGAGGATGGGCGGGCCTTTCAGAATGGTGCGGGCGATGGACACGCGCTGCTTTTCACCGCCGGAAAGCTTGAGGCCCCGCTCGCCCACCATGCTGTCGTAGCCCTTGGGCAAGCTCATAACGAACTTGTGAATCTGCGCCATCTTGGCTGCGGCTTCCACCTCGGCATCGGTGGCATCAGGCCTGCCATAGCGGATATTGTAGCGAATGGTGTCATTGAACAGCACGGTGTCCTGTGGCACCATGCCAATCGCGGCGCGCAGTGATTTTTGCGTGACCTCAGCGATATCCTGCCCGTCGATGGTAATCCTGCCGCTGGTCAATTCATAAAAGCGGTAAAGCAGCCGCGAGATGGTTGATTTACCAGCTCCTGAAGGCCCTACAATGGCAACGGTGTGCCCGGCAGGCACACTGAATGAAAGTCCCTTGATGATTGGCCGCTCGGCGTCATAGGAAAATTTTACATCCTCGAACACCAACGAGCCCTTGCCAGCCTTCAAGGAAACTGCGCCCGGCCTGTCCTTGACCTCTGCATTTACGGCAAGTAGCGAGAACATGCCTTCAACATCAATCAATCCCTGCTTGATTTCGCGATACGAGGAACCAATAAAGTTCAGTGGCATATAGAGCTGTACCATCAATGCGTTGATCATGACAAAATCGCCAATGGTCGCTTTGCCTTGCGTGATCGCATAGGCCGACATGGCCATGACAATGGTCAGGCCGATTGCGAATACAAAGGTTTGCCCGGCGTTCAAGACAGCCAATGACACCCAGGTTTTCACCGCAGCCTTTTCGTAAAGCTTCATGGAAACATCAAAGCGCTGGGCTTCGTGTTCTTCATTGCCGAAATATTTTACGGTTTCGAAATTGAGCAGGCTGTCGATTGCCTTTGTGTTGGCGTCGGTGTCAGCTTCATTCATATTGCGGCGGATGTTGATGCGCCATTCCGTAGCCAGGTACGTGTACCACAGATAAAAGACCACCGTTGCCAAAATCACCGCCGCATAAAGCCAGCCGAAGGACCAGGTTAAAACGCCCGCAACGAGCGCAATCTCAAGGGCGGTTGGAAAAGTGTTGAAGAGAGAGAAACGCAACACCGTATCAACGCCCGCGGTGCCCCGCGAAATGATGCGCGACAGGCCGCCAGTTCGCCGCTCAAGGTGAAACTTCAGTGAAAGTGCATGGAGATGCCTGAAGGTTTTGATCGCCAGTTCGCGCACGGCGCGCTGGCCGACTTTCGCAAAGATGGCATCGCGTATTTGCGCCAAAGCCACCATGCCGATGCGGCCTACGCCGTATGCCAGCACGAAAAACAACGGGATACTGAATGCAATTGTCGCGGCACTGCCTGTTGCGGTCAACGCATCAGTCGCATACTTGAAACTGTAGGGAGTCAACACGGTGATGATTTTGGAGATCACCAAGGCCAGCATTGACAGCACAACCCGGATTTTCAGATCATTGCGGCCCGCTGGCCAGAGGTAAGGCAACAGGCTTTTAAGGGTTGCCCATTGGTCCCCATCGCCGCTGACTATAACTGCGGGGCTAGGCGGCGCTTGACGACTCATGAATTTCGAAATCTCTTGTTATTGAGCGGGCGGCGCGTCTGGCGTTACTAAAATCTGGCCGGGATAGATAAGACCAGGTTTGCGGATCTGGTCCTTGTTGGCCTCGTAAATCACCGTGTACCTGATGCCCTTGCCATAAATCTTGCGTGACAGTTTCCACAGATTGTTGCCGGGCTGAATGACAATTCTTGTGGGCTCCGGTGGGGTTACAACGGGCGCTGTTGCAACTTGCGTATTGTCCGTCGATTGCACGGGTGCTGCGGGCTCTACAACGACTACCACGGGTGCCGCGGCAACCTCTGGTGCTGCGGCAACAAGTGCGGGCGCTGGCTCAGCGGTCTTTGACACTTCGGTGACCGGCGCCGTCACGAGGGGTTTTTCAACCATTTCAACTTTCAGCCCGGGTGCTGCGGCTACGACCGTTGCGGGTGCGGGTTCCGGCACGGCCACGGGTGCTGCTTTTGCAACGATCTTGGGGTCTTCGCGGTAGAAGGGCATGCCAACGCGGCTCTTCACGCTGCCATCTGCAGCCAGCTCATCGGCGCGCAATTCATGGGCACCAATGGCCATAGGCGCTACGCCTGCCATGCTCCAACCGCCCTTTGGGCCAATGGTCGCAGAGCCGTAAGGGTTGTTGTCAACGTAAACCTGAACTTTGCTGCCAACGGGACCACGTCCACCAAAAACAATGTTGCCATTTTCATCATAATCGACGGAGTCGAGAACAACAGTGGCTGAAGGCACGAGTGCTGGTGCATTTGCTGCGGGCGCCTGAATTACCTTTGTCGGCTCATCCTGCTTTAACACGGCCACGAGTGGCGTGCTGGCGGCACCTGATTTCACATCAACGGCTACCGTATCGGCGGACGCCACAATCATGTTGTTGCTTTTTGTTTCAATGGAAAGCGCGCCCGGTCCTGCGGGCAATGGTTTTTCTGGCGTTACGACAAATGCGCCATCGACGTTCGCCATCGCCGTTCCGATGGTGGCGCCATTCAGTTTGATGACAACTTCGGCGCCGGGTTCAGCGCGGCCCGCAATGATGGTGTCGCCGTTAGGCTCAACCCGCACGGTGTCAAAACTTGGAATGATTGCGACGGGAGCAGCGGGGGCGTCAACCTTCGCCGCTTCTTCCACTTTCGCGGGTTCTTCAACTTTGGCAGTTGATTCAAGTTTTGCAGGTTCTTCAACCTTTGCAGTTGATTCAAGTTTTGCCGGCGCTTCTCCCTGTGCTGGCGCTTCCACTTTCGCAAGGACTGCGTCTTCGCCCATCCATTTGTCTTTTTCGACAACAACGAGGGTTCCAAGTGTGGCGAGTGTCAACCCTGTGAATACAGCGAGGGGATTTATTTTCATCTAACTATTTCCGTCATCAAAATTTAAGTTTTTAGCTGCCACTGTGGCGAATGGGCTATTATATACCCATATCCGTGCGCTTTAATAAGGCTTATCGCGCGAATCAGCAAAGAATTGCTGCACCCCCTTATATGAGGCAAACCCTTGAAAATACCCGATCATATGCTTTGTGTTTACTGCGGTTCCGGCCCCGGCAAGAATCCTTCCTACATGGCGGCGGCGCGCGGTTTGGGTTTTGCCATGGCAAATGCCGGGATCGGCTTGGTTTACGGAGGCGGAAGCCTCGGGCTTATGGGCGAGGTGGCGCGCACCGTGCTGGAAGCGGGCGGTCACGTTACCGGCATTATTCCGAGTTTTCTGGGCACCAAGGAACGCATGCTTACGGGCGTCAACGAACTCATCGTCACCAAGAACATGCACGAACGAAAAATGAGCATGTTCGAGCGCTCGACCGGCTTTGTTGCCCTGCCCGGCGGCATCGGCACGCTGGAGGAACTCACGGAAATTTCGACCTGGGCCCAGCTTGACCAGCATGCCAAGCCCATCATCGTCTGCAACATTGATGGCTATTGGGATCCCTATCTGACGCTCATCAGGCACATGCGCGAAGAGAAGTTCATCCGTGAGGGCATGGAGTTCAAGATGGATGTCGTGGCATCAGCAACTGAAGTTGTGCCCGCTTACGAATACCGCCTTGCCCACAGCCACCAAAAAGTGCCGCTTGATCCGTTACGGGAGATTCTCTAGGACTTCGCGCCTGCGGTTTTTTTCCTCCATGAGCGAGGAATATGAATAGATCACAAGGCCGATCCACAGGATGACGAAAGACAGGAGCTTCCACTTGTCCATCGGCTCATTGAACATGAAGATGGCGGTCAGAAACACCAGGGTAGGCGAAATATATTGCAGCATGCCAGCCGTTGAGTAGCGCAGCAGCTTGATGGAAAGCGCGAAGAAAACCAGCGCGGTTGTGGTCAGCACACCGCAGCCGATGAGAAGCGCCGTATCGCTGAAATTCGTGCCGAAGTGGGCCTGGCCATTCTTTGATAGCCAAAACTGCAGCAGCAAAAGCGGAATGGCAATAATAATGACTTCAATGAAGAAACCCTGAGTCGGCCCCACTGCAATCGTTTTGCGCAGAAAGCCATAGAGGCAGAAGGAACCGCCAAGCATCAGCCCCAGCCAGGGGAAAACCCCCGCCGCGTAGGTTTGGATAAAGACAGCCACCACGGCAAAGGCGAGTGCCACCATTTGCAGGCGATTGAAGCGCTCGCCGAGGAAGAGATAGCCCATTACCACATTGAGCAGCGGGTTGATGTAGTAGCCGAGGCTCGATTCCAGTGCGCGCCCCACTTCGATGGACCAGACATAAAAGCCCCAATTGAAAACAATGATGCCGCTGGTCAGCGCCAGAAGCGCCAGGTTGCGGGGCGACGCAATGGCCTTCAAGACGTCGCGGTATTGGCCAAACCACCAAATGATGAAGGCGGCGCAAGGCACGGACCACAGCCCACGGTTTGCGGCAATTTCAAGCGGAGAGACATGGCGCAAAAAACCGAAGTAAGGCGCCATGATGCCCCAGGTGAGATGGGCCAACACGGCATAGAGCACGCCTTTTTCAGCAGCGTTCATGCCGGTCTTCGTTGCCTCTTCAATGCTTGCCATAGGCGGGGGGTTTAAGCGCAGCGGGACGGGCCTGCAATCACCGCGTCAACATGGGTCGCATGAGCCGCCCGCATGTCAGGCCTTCACGTTCTCGCGCAGCAGCTTGTAGATGATCGAGTCTGACAGGGCCTGGAATGACGCGTCCACGATGTTGGGGGACACACCCACCGTGAACCAGCGGTTGCCCTGCCCATCCTTGCTTTCGATCAGCACACGGGTTGTGGCCGTGGTACCGCCATTGAGGATACGCACCTTGTAATCAACAAGTTCAAGATCATTGATGTAGGGCTGGAACTTGCCCAAGTCTTTCCGGAGTGCCACATCAAGCGCATTTACCGGGCCATTGCCCTCGCCCGCGTTGATGAAAACCTCATCATCAACCTTCACCTTGACCACGGCTTCGGAAATCATTTCCCTGTCGCGCTGCTCGACAATGACGCGAAAGGACAGCACATCGAAATACTCCGGCACGTGGCCCAGCGTGCGCCGCGCCAGAAGTTCGAATGAAGCATCGGCGCCATCATAGGCATAGCCCTGGGCTTCGCGCTCCTTCACGTTGCGCAAGAGATCGTCCAGCCGCTTGTCGTCCTTGGCCACCGCCATGCCAACGCGCTGCAACTCCGCTACCAGATTTGATTTTCCGGCCTGATCCGACACCAGCATGCGCCGCCGGTTGCCCACGGTTTCGGGCGGCACGTGTTCATAGGTTTCAGGCTCCTTCACGATGGCCGAGGCATGAATGCCCGCCTTGGTGGCAAAGGCGCTTTTGCCGACATAGGGCGCTTGCGCGTTGGGCGCGCGGTTCAGGAGCTCATCGAAAGCGCGGGCCACATGGGTGAGGTTTTGCAGGCGCTCATCATCAACGCTGATGCTGAAACGATCCTTGAAAGATTTCTTCAGGCCAAGAGTGGCGATGATGGACACAAGATTGGCATTGCCGCAGCGCTCGCCGATGCCATTAAGGGTCCCCTGCACATGGCGGCAGCCCGCGTCGATGGCGGCAAGCGAATTCGCCACGGCCTGGTCCGTGTCATTGTGGGCGTGGATGCCGAGATTGGAGCCAGGCACGGATTTCGTCACGTACGCGCACGATCTCGGAAATCTCCGAAGGCATGGTGCCGCCATTGGTGTCACACAGCACAACCCAGCGCGCGCCGGACTCATAGGCCGCCTTGGCGCAGGCCAAAGCGTATTCGGGGTTGGCCTTGTAGCCATCAAAGAAGTGCTCGCAATCCACCAGCACTTCCTTTCCGGCAAATTTTGCGGCTTCAACGGACTGGCGAATGGATTCAAGGTTCTCTTCGTTGGTGCAGCCCAAGGCCACGCGCACATGGTAATCCCAGGCTTTCGCCACAAAGCAAATCGCCTTGGATTTCGCGTTGAGCAAATCCTGCAAGCCGCTGTCATTGGAAACCGAGCGCCCTGCCCGCTTCACCATGCCGAAGGCGGTGAAGGTGGCTTTGGTCTTGCGGTCTTCACTGAAGAGGCCAGTGTCGGTGGGATTGGCACCGGGATAGCCGCCCTCGATATAATCAAGGCCGAGGCTATCCAGCATCTCCATCACCACCAGCTTGTCATCCAGCGAAAAATCAACGCCTGGCGTCTGCTGGCCATCGCGGAGGGTCGTGTCGAAGAGGTAGATGTGTTCACGGGTCATAATTTTTTCTCCTTCCTTCTCCCCTTGCGGGAGAAGGTGGCGCGCGCGTAGCGCGTGACGGATGAGGGGTTTGGTTCAACGCATCGAGGATTGCCAATAGTGTTCCATCGAGCGCTACGTAAATATCGTGATTCCTGAAAACGCAGAACGCGGAAGTCTTGTGATTTCAGCCAAGCTTCACGAACTCTATCGTGTTCCGAATCCGCATGTTGGCTACCATCCACTTCGACAACAAGCCTTCGTTCAAGACAGACGAAATCCGCAATGTATTTTCCAATGGGGAATTGCCTGCGGAACTTGTAAGTTTCAAAGCGGCGGCCACGCAGAGCTGACCATAACTTTCCTTCAGCTTCGGTCATGTCTTTGCGAAGGTGTTTTGCGAATTTTAATGTGCAGCCAGCAGCCCCCTCATCCGTCAGCCTGCGGCTGCCACCTTCTCCCGCAAGGGGAGAAGGCGAAGTGGACAGATGCCAGAGGCTGTTCCTTCTCCCCGTGCGTTCGAGAAGTGAGGTTTGCCAACAGTTGCCCCTTCTCCCCTCGCGGGAGAAGGTGGCGCGAAGCGACGGATGAGGGGTTGCCATGGCCGTCATCGCTTGACCTCCCAGCTCGTGGTGCCGTCTTTGTTATCCTTGATGATCACGCCCATGGCTGCAAGTTCATCGCGGATACGGTCGGACTCCTTCCAGTCCTTTGCAGCGCGGGCGGCAAGTCGTGCAACGATCATTGCATCTATCTCGGGACTTGACGCAGTTAAATTAGCTGTTGCAGAAATCTTTATTATTGCAGTTCCAGCCATAAAGCCCGTTCGCTGAAGGGCTCTCTTGTCGCATGAGAATCCCAAAAACTCTAATCTCAAGAATTTCGCCAAATCGTTTTCTTTACGCAAATCTCTGAGCAATTGTCCTCAACGGCAGCGGTGTTCAAGTCATCACTTAATAAATCAATCAGTCCTCTGACTAAACCACGGTCTGAGGACGTGCATTTGGCAATTTTAGATCATCGTACACATCCCAGAGAAACTTATGTGACTGCGTTATCAAGACTGGAAACTGTCCAGTCGATTGGTTGGCGATAGTGCGTTCGTAGCATTTGAAGCCGTAAGACTTCACCCGGCCAATCTGTTTCCAACCCCATCTCTTCAGAGTTCTTGCGCATCGTCACAAAATTCCCCAGGCTCTTGGACATTTTCTGCCCTTCGACCTGCAGAAACCCATTATGCATCCAGACGTTCGCCATCACGTTTGTTCCATGGGCGCAGCGGGACTGGGCGATTTCGTTTTCGTGGTGGGGGAAGATCAAATCCAGGCCGCCGCCGTGGATGTCGAAGACTTCGCCCAGATATTGCTTGCTCATGGCGGAGCATTCGATGTGCCAGCCGGGTCGTCCTCTTCCCCACGGGCTTTCCCAGCCGGGCTCCTCCGGCGCTCGAGAGTTTCCATAGCACGAAGTCACCGGGGTTTCTCTTGTGGGCATCGACGGCCACGCGGGCTCCCGCCTGCTGGTCTTCCAGCTTGCGGTTGGAGAGCTGGCCATAGTCTTTCATCGAGGTGACACTGAACAAAACTTCGCCCCCCGCCTCATAGGCATGGCCCTTGGCGATCAGCGTGACGATCATGTCAATCATCTCGGCGATGAATTCGGTGGCGCGGGGCTGCTGGGTGGGCTCAAGGCAGCCCAATGCCTTCACATCCGCTTGAAACTGGTTGGCGGTTTTTTCGGTAACCCGCCGGATCGCCTCATTGAGTGGAAGCTCTGGAAAATCCCTTAGTGCCCGCGCGTTGATCTTGTCGTCCACGTCGGTGATATTGCAGACATAAGTCACCGCGTCCTTGCCATAGAGATGGCGCAGCAGGCGGAACAGCACGTCAAACACAATCACTGGCCTAGCATTGCCGATATGGGCGAAATCATAGACCGTGGGGCCGCAGACATACATGCGCACGTTGGCGGCATCGAGGGGTTTGAACTCCTCTTTCTGGCGGGTGAGCGTGTTGTACAGGCGTAAAGTCATCATATTTTCCACGGTTTCGGGACTGACCGGGGAAACGCTTTTGAATGAATTTAAGTCAAGCGGCGCCCTGCCAGCAGTTTTGCAACTAGCGAATAATAATTCCGCAAATACAGGCGGCTATGGTGCGGGCGGTCTTCATCGCCGCGCACCATGATTGAATAGCCAGCTTCCGTCAAGCCCATCACTTCCAGCAGGGTTGCCATGAGGTTTACACGGCTTCCGGCATTAACCACTTGATCCTATGAAGGGCCATGACCGCAGCCGAACACAAGAACCACCGCCTTGGCCTCATTCTGGTGGCGTTTGCCGCCTTGTGCTGGTCGTCGGCTGGCATTTTCACCCGCCTGATCACGACAGATCTTATGGCAATGCTGTTCTGGCGCGGGCTGTTTTCGGGAAGTGCGGTTCTGGCTTTCTTCTTCCTCATGGAGGGCGCCAAGGGCTTTGGCATCATCCGCGGCCTGCGCTGGCCCGCCTTGGCCGTTGCCGTGCTTTCCGCCCTTGGCATGATCACCGGCATTGGCTCGCTGCGCTATACCAGCGTGGCCGATGCCATGGTGATTTACGCCACGGTGCCTTTCATCACGGCGGGCCTTGCCTATCTCCTCATTGGCGAAAGGCCCAGCCGCTCAACCATCATCGCCAGTGCCGTGGCGCTGGCGGGTGTCAGCATCATGCTGGCGGGGTCGCCCATGGGCGGCAGCATGTTTGGCAAGTTCCTCGCCGTGCTCATGTCACTTTCCATGGCGCTGTTTACCATTGTCATGCGCAAGCACCGGGAGGTGGCCATGCTGCCGGCGATGGCGGCATCGGCCTGGCTGTGCTCTTTCTTCTGCTTCTGGTTTGCCATGTCCCTTGAAGTGAACGCGCGGGACTTCATGCTCATCGCCATGTTCGGCATTTTGCAGAATGCGGCGGGCCTGATTTTATACACGCTGGGTTCGCGCCGCGTGCCCGCAGCGGAAGCCACGCTGCTGGCCGCGCTTGAAGTTCCGCTCACACCTTTCTGGGTGCTGGTGTTTCTCAATGAGGTTCCCGCCGTGCCGACACTCATCGGTGGCGCCGTGGTGCTGGTCGCGCTGTTTGGGCATATCCTCGGCGAGTTCAGGAGGAGCGACGTGCGGCCAGTTCAGCCGGCGCTGTAACTACCGTGCCGCCTGTCCGAACAGGACTTTGCGCTCTTCGTCCGTCATGGGTTTTGAGTAGGACTCGGCGGCGCCTTCGTAGGCTTTGACTGTTGCGGGCCTTTTGGCAATTCCATCGAACCAGCGTTTCAGATGGGGAAAGGCGTTGATGTCCTGCAGGTGGCGTTCGTGGGGAACGATCCAGGGATAGCTTGCCATGTCGGCAATGGAATAATCGCCCGCCAGAAACGGGCGGTCGGCCAGGCGCTTGTTCATCACGCCATAAAGCCGCGACGTTTCTTTCGTATAGCGGTCCATGGCGTAGGGAATTTTCTCAGGCGCATAGATATTGAAATGCCCATTCTGCCCGGCCATGGGGCCAAGGCCGCCCACCTGCCAGAACAGCCATTGCAAAACTTCCACCCTGCCCCGGATATCTTTCGGGATAAATTTTCCGGTTTTCTCGGCGAGGTAAAGCAGGATGGCACCGCTTTCGAACAGTGAAATCGGCGCACCGCCACCGCTGGGCGCATTATCCACAATCGCCGGGATGCGGTTGTTGGGCGCGATCGCCAGAAACTCCGGCTTGAACTGGTCGCCCTTGCCGATGTCAACGGGATGCACCCTGTAAGGCATCCCCGCTTCCTCAAGAAACAGTGTTATCTTATGTCCGTTGGGTGTTGCCCAATAATAGAGATCGATCATGCTTACTCGGCCGCTTCCATCAACTCGTCGTCATCAGTGCGCGGACGTGAGGCCATTTCCTTTTTCAACTCTTCGGCCACAAGGAATGAAAGCTCCAAGGCCTGTGCAGCGTTGAGGCGCGGATCGCAGAAGGTGTGGTAACGGTCATTCAGGTCTTCATCGCGCAGAGCGCGCAGACCGCCGGTGCATTCCGTCACATCCTTGCCCGTCATTTCCACATGAACGCCGCCGGCATGGGTGCCTTCGGCCTGATGGATGGCCATGAAGCGGCGCACTTCTGTCATGATGGCATCGAAGGGCCGCGTCTTGTAGCCCGAGGTTGCCTTGATGGTGTTGCCATGCATGGGGTCACACGACCAGACAACAACACGGCCTTCGCGCTTCACGGCGCGAATGAGTTCGGGCAAATGTTTTTCTACCTTGTCGGCCCCGAAGCGGGCGATCAACGTAAGGCGGCCCGGTTCATTTTCCGGGTTCAAGGCGTCGATGAGCTTGATCAGATCATCTGCTTTGAGCGTTGGCCCGCATTTCAGGCCAATCGGATTTTTGATGCCCCGGCAGAATTCAATATGGGCATGGTCCGCCTGGCGGGTGCGATCACCAATCCATAGCATGTGGCCGGAGGTGGCATACCAATCGCCGCTGGTTGAATCGACGCGGGTGAGCGCTTGCTCATAGCCAAGCAGCAGGGCTTCGTGGCTGGTGAAGAAATCCGTCTGGCGCAACTGTGGTGCGGTGTCAGCGTTGATGCCGCAAGCGCGCATGAAGCCCAAAGCTTCGGTGATGCGATCCGACAATTCCTGATAGCGTTCGAAGGCGGGTGAATCTTTCAAATACCCCAGCGTCCATTTATGCACATGCTCCAGGTTGGCATAACCGCCCTGGGCAAAAGCGCGCAACAGATTCAGGGTTGCGGCGGACTGCCGGTAGGCCATGATCTGGCGTTCCGGGTCGGGCTTGCGGCCCTCAACCGTTACTTCGCTGTCGTTGATAATGTCGCCGCGGTAAATCGGGTATTCCACGCCATCAATGGTTTCGGTGGGCGATGAACGCGGCTTGGCGAACTGTCCGGCAATGCGGCCCACTTTCACAATGGGCTGGCCGCCCGCAAAGGTCATCACGACTGACATCTGCAAAAAAACGCGGAAAAAATCACGGATATTGTCAGCGGAATGTTCGGCGAAGCTTTCGGCGCAGTCGCCACCTTGCAGCAGGAAGGCCTTGCCTTCCGCCACGCGGGCCAGCTTGCGCTTCAATTTGCGGGCTTCACCGGCAAAAACGAGGGGTGGAAAGCCTGCAAGCTGGGCCTCTACGGCACCAAGCTTCTTGGCGTCCGCATAGTCAGGAACCTGCACAACGGGGAAATTCCTCCAGCTTTCAGGTGTCCAATTCGTTAACATTTTACTAACTCCAAACCTAGGGGATGCGGCTTATACACGTAGTTTAGCATGGTTTCCAGTCGTAGCCCCATTTGAAACTGAAAGTTAACTTCCGCGGCCTAATCTACAATCCGTGGTGAAAGTGCCTTAATTGGCGGGGTGAAACTATGTTTGACTTGTTCCAGGATGCGCAATGGGACGAACTTTACGCATTCTTTGCATCGGGTAACCCCCCGCTCATGCTCCAACTTCTGGGGCTGAACACGGTTGTTTTCATCGTGTTCATCATTCGCCGCATGCGCGGTGCCAGAACCATGCGGGCCGACACGGCTTCCACCATTCAAAGCCTTCTGCTGGCTGCCAACATGCTGGCCATTTTCCAGGAAAACATCCGGCGTTCGATTAACTGGATATTTTGACCCTTTGCAGAAAGTCTCCAAAGGAAACTTCCGCTGAGCGATAGGCCATCTGTCGTTCAACATTCCAGTATTTGAGGTTTTCGAGCCGGATCGGATCGCCCGAAACGCCGCATCTCACAAAATCGCCTTCACGCAAGACCTGAAAATCGGCATCAAGATATTTCAGCTTGGCTTCGCGCTGGCCGGGCAGACTTGTTTCGAGATAATTCATTCTTCAAACCTTGATCAAAAAAGTTCGCCCTGGGTGGTTTTCTTTTGGGCGATAACCTCCAATGTGCCATCTGAAAACTCAATTTTCAAGGATTGTCCGGCGCTGATCGCCGACGCAAGCCTGATCGGCGTGCTGCTCATATCTCTCACAATCACGAAGCCGCGGGCCAGAACTGACTTGTAATTCAATGAGGCAAAAAGCTTTGCTTCAGCGGAAAGCCGCTCTTTCAAGCCTTGCAGTTTTTGCGCCATTGCGCGGGTTTGCCGCACAACAATCTCATTCAGCTGCCGCACCATTTCGCGGTGACGCTGAATGACGGGCGTAAAACCAAGCTTGCCTGAAAGCTGTGCAAGCTGAAGCCGGTGGCGCTGCACATTGGTTTTCAGTGCGGGCGACAACCTGGCGCCAAGCGTGTCGAAACGCTGGCGCACAAGAGCCAGAAATTCATCAGGCTTTGGTAAGGCACGCGCGGCGGCGCGCAATTTGGTTTTGCGTTCATCAAAATAGCGCGCAATGCCACGGGATTGTCTGGCATTCAGTGAAGCCATTTCAGCAATGAGATCAGCCCGCACAGGAACGGCGCGTTCAGCCGCAGCCGTAGGCGTCGGTGCCCGGTGATCAGCCACGAGGTCAATCAGTGTCGTATCAGTCTCATGGCCCACGGCTGAAATGACGGGGATGCGGCTATCAGCAACGGCACGCACAACCAGTTCATCGTTGAAACCCCAAAGGTCTTCCAGTGAACCGCCACCACGAGCGACAATCAGCAGGTCCGGACCGTTTTCCATTTCATTGAAGCCGCGAATGGCGGCGGCCACTTCGGCAGCGGATGTGTCACCCTGAACACGCACGGGCCACACCAGCACATGCCTTGGAAAACGGTCACTCAGCCGGTGCAGGATATCGCGGATCACGGCACCGGTGGGCGAGGTTACCACGCCGATTTTTGTTGGCAGATATGGCAGCGCCCTTTTGCGGCCCGCATCAAACAGGCCCTCGGCCATGAATTTGCGCTTGCGCTCTTCTAGCAGCGCCATGAGCGCGCCAACGCCTGCGGGTTCAATGTTTTCGATGACGATCTGGTAATTGGATTTGCCGGGGTAAGAGGTGATCTTGCCGGTGGCGATGACCTCAAGGCCTTCCTGCAACTTGGCGCGCAACTTGGAGAAATTGCCGCGCCAGATCACCGCGTCGAGCTTGGCGCCTTCATCCTTTATGGAGAAATAGCAGTGGCCGGAGGAGTGCGCCCCGCGATAGCCGGAAAGCTCGCCCCGCACCCTGACATGGCCAAAGGTTTCCTCCAGGGTTTTCTTCAGCTTGTGCGAAATCTCGGTGACTGAATATTCGCCAATATTGGGCTTCGGCGTTTCAACAATTTCGCCGGTTTCAGGGTCATAGGGCCAATCGGTGGACATCTTTCCAGTTTCTCTTTGATTCCTGCCTATCAAATGCGAGAAGGCTGGCAAAGGCAAGGATCGAATCCAAATGAATGTATTGTTGATCGGATCAGGGGGCCGCGAACATGCGCTGGCCTGGGCGATTTCAGCCAGCCCCCTGCTCACCAAACTCTATTGCGCGCCCGGCAATCCCGGCATTGCCGAGGTGGCGGAAGTTGTCGTTCTTGATGTGACCGACCATCAGGCTGTCATCGCCTTCTGCCAAATTCATAACATCAAGTTTGTGGTGGTTGGCCCGGAAGCCCCCTTGGTTGCGGGGCTGGTTGATGACCTCAAAGCGGCGGGCATCAAGGCGTTTGGCCCTTCGAAATTTGCCGCCCAGCTTGAAGGCTCCAAAGGCTTCACCAAGGATATTTGCGCCAAATACAATATTCCCACCGCCGCCTATGGCCGCTTCAGGGATGTGGAAAAAGCCCGCGCTTATTTGGCCGAGCACGGCGTACCCATCGTCATCAAGGCGGATGGATTGGCCGCTGGCAAAGGTGTCACGGTTGCCATGACTATGGCTGAGGCTGAAACGGCACTGGATGATATTTTTGCCGGTCGCTTTGGCGAGGCCGAATGCGTCATTGAGGAATTTCTGGAAGGCGAAGAGGCGAGCTTCTTTGTGCTTTCTGATGGTGTGCACACCTTGCCGCTTGCCACCGCACAGGATCATAAGCGCGTGGGCGATGGTGATACGGGCCCCAACACCGGCGGCATGGGCGCCTATTCACCTGCCCCTTGCATGACGGATGCGCTGTGCGCCGAAGTGCTGGAGAAAATCGTGAGGCCCACGGTTCGCGCGCTTGCCGACATGGGCCACCCTTACGTGGGCGTGTTGTATGCGGGCCTCATTCTCACGAAGGACGGCCCCAAACTCATTGAATACAATGCGCGCTTCGGCGATCCTGAAACGCAAGTGTTGATGCTAAGATTGCGCGATGATATCCTGACATTGATGCTGGCAACCGTTGATGGCACGCTTGACAAGGTTTCCGCCCGCTGGCGCGAAGAATTTGCGCTCACCGTTGTTTTGGCCGCCAAGGGTTATCCCGGTGATTATGTCAAAGGTACCGAAATCAAAGGATTGCCCCTGGATTCAGGAGATGATTTGCAAGTGTTCCACGCGGGTACAACATTGAGAGACGGAAAACTGGTTGCCAATGGCGGTCGCGTGTTGAATGTTTCTGCAATTGGTAAATCCGCTCGCGAGGCGCAAGCCAAGGCTTACGAAGCCGTCGATAAGATAGATTGGCCAGAGGGCTTCTGCCGCCGCGACATTGGTTGGCGGGCTGTGAAATCATGAAAATTGGTTTGGCTTTGGGCGGCGGCAGTGCGCGGGGATTGGCGCATATCCCGATGCTAGAAGTGTTTGACGAGTTGGGCATCAAGCCTGCCATCATTGCGGGCTGCAGCATGGGTGCGCTGGTTGGTGCCGCCTATGCGTCGGGCATGACGGCCAAGGACATGCGCGCACAGGCCGAGAAAATCCTTAGCAACCGCATGGATGCCGCGCGCTACGTGTTCGGCACTCGGAAATCAAAATTCTTCGATATTTTTTCCCTGCAAGGATTGTTGTCAATGCATTTGCAGGGCGAGAAGCTGGTGGATCTGGCGCTGCCTGATGATTTGCCGAAAAACATCGAAGACACGCTCATTCCACTCCGCATCATCACGACGGATTTTGAGCGCATGGAAGAACGCGTCATTTCAAGAGGCAATCTGGTGCAGGCGGTGGCTGCCTCCATCGCCATACCGGGCCTTGTCATTGCACCGCGCATTGATGGCCATGTGCATGTGGATGGCGGGGTTACAAACCCCGTTCCCTTCAATCACGCGCGCGATGGCATGGATATTGTTGTTGCCATTGATGTGACCGGCAAGCCAAAGCTGTCCAAGCGCGCGCATCATTCGAACATGGAACTCGCCATCGGCTCCCTGCTCATCATGTTCAACCAGATCGCCGACCTCCGCCGCGCCGCGTCACCGCCTGACATCTACATCAAGCCGGACGTTGATCAATTCGGTTCAGGCGAATTCTTTCGCGTGCGCGCGCTTTTTGAGGCGGCGGAACCGAGCAAGGACAAACTGAAACGCGCGCTGGAGTTACGGTTGAATTCCAACCGGCTTGCGTAACGTCTTAGCTTCACCTCTTTTTCGCGCAGGCATGCTGCCACGTTTGCGGCCAGCGCAAGAGTGCGTATTCTTGCGTTCACTCAATTTTTGCTTTTGAATATTCTATGCCATTATCTTTCCTCCAAACATAAATCTGAAGAACTCCCAGGTGTGATCGTTTGACGCAACTTGCTTTGCGAGTTTGCCAAATAGTAACTGCTGGCGTCCCATGCACAGAAGCGTGATATAAGCTGCGCTGTTTGTTACTGAACAAACCTGTGCGTTTTGAAGACATGAGAACGTTCGCGATCCTTTCCGGAATGTACAGCAGCAGGCTTGCCAACCCTGCATAATCCGAGAATTGCCGGTGCGGAAATTATCCTCTCATCGCCAAAGGCCAATCGGCCCGATAGCGTAAACGCTACGGGGTCCGAGATTTCCAAGCAATGGCAGGAGTTCGCCACTAAACATTTCCCTATTGAGGGTTGGGCGCTTCAAATGCCGCCAGCAGACTGCTAGAGCGTTTGTGTCTCACCGGCTCCACAATGTCATGCGGCCAAGGAAACGCTGCACGAAAACTGTACAGGTGAGCAACGGCGCTGCCATGAGAATTGTTGCGGCGGAGAGATGCGCCCATTCCTCGGCTTCAGACCCGATTTGCGCTTCCTTCACCGACATTTGACCCACCAGCCAGGGCGGCAATGTCATGGCATGGTTGCCTGCGAGGTAGGCCGCGAACAGGTATTCATTCCAGCACAGGATGAATATCAGAAGCCCGACAGCGGCGATGCTGGCGGCGACCATCGGCAGGAAGATCGTGAAGAAAATCTGGAATTGCGATGCGCCGTCGAGCTGGGCCGCTTCCTCCTGGGCCGTCGCGCGTGCGCCGAAAATTGGCTGCAACAGCCAGACGGCAACCGGCAAATTTAACGCCGTGTAGGTGAAAATGAGGGCAAGGCGCGTGTCCAGCAGGCCCGCGAATTGGGCCATCATGTAGATCGGCAGAATAATAACCACTGGCGGTAAAATGCGTGTGGCAAGGATGGCCAGCAGGACCCCATGATTGCGCCGGGCTGCCTTGGTAAATCGAGTCAGCCCATAGACCGCCATGCCGCCGAGAAACAGCGCAAAAAGCGTTGATGCCAGGCCCACAAATGCCGAGTTGAAATAACGCGGCAGCAGATTGTCGTTGGCGTCCGCCAGAACGAAGGCCCAGGCACCGAGCGAGGGCGTGAAGTCTACGAAAGGAATGTAAGACGGCCCCTCGGTTATTGCCGTCTCGCTTTTAAGCGACGTAACCGCCACCCAATAAAGCGGGAACACGCAAACAAGCGACCAGACAGCCAGCAGAGCGTAGGTCAAGACCTTGCCCATGCTGGTTCAGGTAGCGCTTAGAACTGGAACGCGAAGTTTGCACCTGCCGTGTAGGTGTTCGAATCCTCCAGCAGAATTCCGCTGACTTCGCCTGTCAGCGCGAGCTGCGCGTTGGCGCCAAACGCGAAATTGAGGCCGGTTTGCAAACGCAAATCAACATTCGGATCGTTCAGGATGGTGCCAACCACTTCATCCTTCACCTTGTTGCGCGCGGTCCAATCGAACTGGGCGCCAAGCCAAGGCTCCACCGTGTTTGCGCCTGAGAGCGAGATTGTATTGCCGATCTGAACGCCGGGTGAAATGACGGCGGTTTCAATGGTTTGTGCGGTCAAGAAGCCAAGGGCATCATCCTGCCATTCCTTTGACCATGCAACGGTCAGCGACGGCGAATAACGCCACGTGCCGGAATACCAATAGCCGGTCACCGCAGCGCTGGTCTGAATGCGGGTTGAATCAAACTCATACGCCATTGTTACATCGGTCTCAAGCGACGTGCCCAGCACGTTGGCCGAAAACACCAAATTGTCCGTGAGTGTATAGCCGAGATAGGCGCCGCCACCCCAGCCATCCGTATCCTGATCAAGCGCAATGCCCACGTTTCCACTCAGCCTCGAAGCTTCAAAGGTCCCCATCAGGCCCAGAACAAGACGGTCAGAAACCTTGTAATCGGCACCAATGATGAGGTTCACCAAGCCGCCATCAAGATCGCTCAGGTCCGCCGTGTCGTTCAGATAGCTGTATTTGCCATCGGTCCACACGTTCCAATTTGGTGTGGCGGCGGCAGGCGAGGCGACGTCTGCGGTTGGCGAGATGAGAAAAGATCCGTTGCCGGAAAGCCGGTCCGCAATGTCTTGCGGATTATTCAATTCAAGCCCGGCGGGCTCGGACTGATTTGGCCCCCTGTCGAAACGGCCTAAAATGATGTTGCGGATCGAGGACGACGTATTGATGAGAGACTGCCGGTTTATCAGGGGCTTGGCGCAGGCCGTGGTATCCGTTTCAGTCACATCTGTCGAGTTGCCGATATCAGCGTGCAACCGATGTTGTTCTTAGGTTGAGGGAGCGCTTGGCGCCGCCAGCACCCCAACCAAGCAGCAATGCTATTGCAAAAATACCTGTGCGCATCATCACCCTCAAAATCCCCGTCCGGAAGGTTGCATAACACATGCCGGCATCGGTTTGAACATCATTCGGCTGCGATTCTCAGCGCCGCCTGTTTTTCCACCGCATCCAAGCCTTTTTGCAACACTTCCAGGCCTGCACCGGGAAGGTGGCTTTGCTCTGAAATGATCTGCCGCCACAGGCGCCCGCCGGGCTGGCCGTGAAACAGGCCCAGCATATGGCGGGTGATTTTGGGGAGGAAAAGCCCTTCGCCAAGCTGTTGTTCAATATAGGGAAACATCGCCAATGCCGCTTCGATGCGGGAGCCCAGCGGATTGGCCGCAGTTGAAAAACACGCGGTCAACATCGGCCAGCAGCCATGGCGTGTGATAGGCCGCCCGGCCCAGCATCACGCCATCGAAGTTTTGCAGAGCCGCTTGCGCGGCTTCAAGCGAATCCAGGCCGCCGTTCAAGATGATGTTGAGCTGCGGGAAATCATTCTTAAGCTTGTAAACGCGGGCATAATTCAACGGCGGGATTTCGCGGTTTTCCTTCGGGCTCAGGCCCTTCAACCAGGCTTTGCGGGCGTGGATAATGAAGGTATTACAATCCGTTGCGGCCACCGCTTCAACAAAACGGTTAAGTCCCTCGATCTCATCCTGATCATCAATGCCGATGCGGCATTTGACGGTGACCGGAATTTTCACAGCCGCCATCATCGCCGCAACGCAATCGCCCACAAGCTGCGGTTCGGCCATCAGGCAAGCGCCGAATCTTCCCTCCTGAACCCGGTCGGACGGGCAGCCGACATTCAGGTTGATTTCGCTGTAGCCAAAATCCTCGCCGATTTTCGCAGCCTCTGCCAGCAGCCTGGGATCGCTGCCGCCAAGCTGCAGCGCAACCGGCTGCTCCACAGAGTCAAAGCCCAAAAGCCGCTGGCGGTCGCCATGCTTAATGGCCTGGGCAGTTACCATTTCCGTATACAGCAAGGCATGCCGCGTGAGCTGGCGGTGGAAGACGCGGCAATGCCGGTCCGTCCAATCCATCATGGGGGCAACGGCAAATATTTTATTCTTGTAATTCAATAGTTTGATCCTTATATTACAATGGAACGAAGCAAGATCGTGTGCACAAAATTTGCACACGAATTTTCAGGTTTTATCCGCGTTTCGTTCCCTTGCTGCACCCGTTTGCACACGAATTTTAAGAGGAGTGCACACGGATGGCTGCGATCGTCAAGCTGCCTTCTGGAAATTGGCGCGCTCAAGTACGCCGCAAAGGAAAATATATCAGTAATACCTTTCGGCGAAAAGCTGATGCTGACACATGGGCACTGGAAACCGAACGCACAATCGACAAGGGCCTAGATCCTAAAGTTATCAATCCGCGCTCTGTTCAGACGTTTAGTGATATCATCGACTTGCACATCCAGGACATGCAGGAAGTAGGTAAAACAATCTGACGCTCCAAAAGCGCGGTAGCCTGCTGCCGGTTTCACGGACACTGAGTTAAGGTATTTTGATGGAACTGGAGGTTTCAAATGGAGAGAAGAAAGTATGCCCGCGAGTTTAAGCTTGAGGCAGTAAATCTGGTGAAGGAGCGCGGGGTTCGATTGTCCAGGCTGCGCGTGATCTTGATCTTAACCACAATGTGTTGCGCAGATGGGTGAAGGAACTTGGCGCTGATCCCAAACATGCCTTTCCGGGCCTCGGGCAAATGAAGCCCGAACAGTTGGAGATCGACCGCTTGCGCAAAGAAGTTGCGAGGCTGAAAGCCGAAAGAGACATCCTAAAAAAGACCGCAGCTTACTTCGCGAGGGATGCGACATGAAGTTCGCCTTCGTCGCGAAGCACCGGGTGATCTGGCCGGTGGCCTGACTGTGCAAAGCACTGGATGTTTCAAAATCGGGTTTCCATGACTGGCTCAACCGAACCCCGAGCAAACATAGTCGCTATGACGAAGAACTGACCGTGGCCATTCGGACAAGTTTCCATGACAGTGACCGAACTTATGGTGCAAGGCGGGTGTGGAAGGATATTGTGGCTGAAGGCCTGTCTTGCGGCCTGCACCGCATTGAACGCCTGATGCACACCAATGCTTTGAAAGCCCGGCCAAGACGGCGCAAACTGCCTTCAGATACGGGTTTGCGGGTGATCAATACCGATTGCTCCAAATTTGTTGGATCGGCAGTTCCACGCTGTGGCTCCGAACCGCAAATGGATTGCCGACTTCACCTACATCTGGACGGCTGAGGGCTGGCTCTATGTGGCGGCTGTCATTGATCTGTTCTCACGGCGTGTTGTGGGTTGGTCGATGAGTGCTACGATGACGGCACAACTGGTCACCGATGCACTTCTCATGGCCATCTGGCGGCGAGGTAAGCCTCATGCGCTGCTTCACCATTCCGACCAGGGCAGCCAATATACCAGTGAGCAGTTCAGAAGGCTTATGGAGGACAACGGTGTGACCTGTTCGATGGGCCGCTCAGGCAACGTCTGGGACAATGCAGCGATGGAGAGCTTTTTCTCCACACTCAAGACCGAACGAACCGCGCGTAAAATTTATCGCTCGGGAGACCTTGCCAAGGCCGATATGTTCGACCTCATTGAGCGCTTCTACAACCCCAAACGTCGGCATTCGACAATTGGATATATCAGCCCTATTGAGTTTGAAAGGAGAGCCGGACTAACTTAAGCAACCGTCCGTGAAACCGGTAGTAGGTCAGTATGGAACTTATCTCACTGTGGCGAAGCGGCTGCTCGCCTTTTGACACCCATCCCACGAGCCCTAACTCCAACACCTCGACAGCTACAGCCAAATGCAGCCATTACACGGAGCGTGGCATAGCCACCCTGCAGCAAAAGTTGCATGCGCCGCCAGCAATCGTACTTCTCGGGGGGCTACTGGACAAAGTTAATTCACGGCCAGACCTATTCTGAATTCGTCAAGAGTGGAGAAATCACTGACCCGATCGCCACCACGAAAAAAGCTGCACAACTCAAAATTGGTCTTTCGGAAATTTTGCGCAAACTCCAAACAATGTCTGTTAGCAAAATTCTGCTGGTTGGGCCGTCTGGTGAGTTGGTTTATTCCCCGCTGGATTGTGTCTTGCGTGCCAAAAAACACTTAATGAGCAAAGATTTTGCAATGAGCCAAGCGCAAAGATGATTTCATGGATGGCACCAGTCAACGCTACATTGAGAGCGTCCGCAGCCTCCTTTGGGAATACAACTTTTATTGACACCTTTGGTGCCGTCTGTGACGAGAATGTTTGCAAAAGTTCGGAAGGGAGTGCTCTGCTGTTTCCGGATACACACCATGCAAGTGAATTCGGCGCAGAACTTATTCTCAACAAAACCCGTCTAAGAGAATTTTTTCCGACCCAACTAAATTTGTTTGAAGTGAAACACTAAGTTTGCCTGCCAACTGAATAGGTAGGCGCATATTTAATCCGGTTTACGCCATTTTGTGGCGCTCCCATGCAGATCGGAGGACATCGCCCACAATGACCAACTCACCGGAAAATCCCGAAAACAGGTGCATGATAAATTCAAGTTCTGTCTCACGATTGTGCCCTGGCGAATAAGCATTGGCCGTCCCACTATCCCCAGGATAGCTTCCTTCAGGATGCTGAAAGAGGTCAACTCCCGCCACAATCAGCTTATCAGGATTTAATACGACTGCCGTTGCGAGCATGCAAATTCCATTGGTTGGCCGCAAATGTCCCCAGTCATAATGTTTAATGCTTGCTGTCATATCATTGACATTGAAAAATTGCGTTGCACCAAATCGCGGGTTGTAGCTTCTCAGAGCCAACAAATAACGCTCCGCTTCAGTTGTGGGCACACCGAATACGGAGCCGGAGATAGCGCGCATCGAAGGTTTGCCACCGGAAAAAACCACATCAGCATTGACTAGCACACCCCGCCTTAGCCAAGAGTGATTGACACGAAACAGCACATCATGGGCCATTGATACAAGGCCGGGGTCTTCCGACGACGGCCCGTTCCCTAAGCACATAATAGTTTTCGGTGATGCGAGTCGCTCCCGAAGCTCATCAACATCTTGATATCGCCTCACGCGCCACCCCACCGCCTTGCGCCAGCGTGGCGACGCTGCAAGTCTCGCTGGAACGCCTGCGGCAATTTGTGAAACCATATTGGTCTTTCGCATGGCCTTTAGGTCGCGCGCCAGCATGATGCCCAACATCTCCACCATGCGGGTTTCTGTCAGGGCGGTAACACCATCTGGCAATTCATGTTGTCCGGTGCTGTCACTAACCCATACCAATGCTTCGCTCGCCTTCCAAACGGCATCGTGTTGAGGAAGCTCCCGTGGGGCGCGGCCAGAAATAGTCACAACGCCAATTGCAAGCCGCTTAAGGGCTTCCAGCAAGGAATGCAGTCCGGCCGGGTCGACAACTTCAACGAATGCTACGGCTCTTATTTTCAATTGCCGCAAATAAAGCTCTGCTGAAATCCGGTTTGAATAGGGCAAAGGCAAAACCGTTAGCGCCGGAAATCGCCGCCTGAGCCAGTTCAGCATTTGGCTATCGGCACTCGAAAGGATAATGCGCAAGCGGCTATCCCGCGCCACCAAGCTTTCAATCAGGCCAGTCAAAGGCACAAAGGAGACCGCCTCGTTCGCTACGAACAAAAGGCTTCTTTCTGGCTCCTTGCTCAGAAAACCAAGTCTTGAGATAAATCGCTTGAAGCCCATCAATCAGCAACCAAAGCGGCAAGTTGGCGCGCAAGCAGTGTAAACTCATTCGAAGGCTCAGGCTTTTGCGTGTTCAGCGAACCGTCAAACACACAGGCCATCCCCTGCTGCTCCATCGATCTGTGCATCAGGGCCAATTCTCGCGGCGGAACAACCCATCCTGCCAGCAATAATTGCCGGCAAAACTTTGCCAAAATTCCATCTTGGTCTGCCTTAAGGCGCATAGCGCTCGCCAAATAATTCTTCATGCCTCGTGGCTTTGCCTGCAGGCGATAAATCGTCAAGGGAAGTCTTGTGGCAGCCGCCTCCGCAAGCATTGATTCGCTTTCACCCGTAACCACCAGCAAGTCCGCGTTTGCGAGATAGGACAAATAAGGATTGTCTTTTGCGCCAGCTTGCCACACATGCATGTGTGCTTTGGGAGCCGTGCGCCCCATGGCTTTAACTGTTTCAGCAGGGGTGCGGCGGCTGGTAACAATCGCGAGCCCGCCGCCAAACTTTGTAACGACGCGCGAAACCTCTGAAACCATTTGGCTGGCATCAGTCGCATCAAAGCGGTGTTGCGCCGTGGGCCCACCCACCAGCAACACAACGCGTGGACGGCTCATATCGGATAGCGGATTAGGTCTCGCTTTCCGCGCTTCGGCAAGTATTTCCGCATTGACCTGAGTTGGCGGCACCATAAGTTCAAAGCAATTTTCACGCGGCAATTGGTTGAAATGAACACAGCTTACAACATAGTCAATGTCCGATGACTTGCCCACCGCCTTGCGCCCCAACAGCACAATTTTCGTGGCACCGCCACTTTGCTTTTTAATCCAGCGCGCAACTGGCACAATGCGCCGCCCCATGCCCACAACAATATCCGGAAAGGGTTGCAGAAGTTTTTTGGCGCTCCCGCTTTCGAGGCTGAGCAGCCTGCTGCCAAGCAGAGGATTAGGCACAATGTTCAATCGATTGAACTTCAAATCGATCGCCTCAGCTTGCCATCCCATGTTTTGTGCCAGCCCCTTTACCTGGGTTGCATGCCCCGGCCTGTCATCAAGCAACAGCCACACATGCACCGGCTTTTTACTTACAGTGTCTAGCGTTGGCAAAGTTTTTGATTTCATGTTTTCGCGCGGCATTCTGCCCATCCAATGGACCGATAATAAACAGTTTTCAAGCCCCGCAATTGGCGCTAACAACGCCACCGAAACATTGTAGTAATTGGATCAAAAAACAAGAAGCCAATGCCCAAACTGGTCTTGATGCGTCATGGTGCCACTCTTTGGGGGCAGGAAAACCGTTTTGCCGGTTGGGGCGACACTCCTTTGAACGAAACCGGATTCAAGGAAGCGGCAAACGCTGCAAAAGCTTTGGCCAAGACTAATTTACATTTTGATGTTTGCTACACGTCGGAACTGAAGCGTGCCCAGCAAACGCTTGCAGCTTTGGGTCAAACCAACGCAATTGCAAATGCCAACATTCAGCCCGATTGGCGTTTGAATGAACGCCACTATGGCGCGCTGCAAGGCGAAACCCGCGCAGCCATGATTGCAAGGCATGGAAATGAAAAAGTTGTCCAATGGCGGAGGTCGTATTCGGCTGTGCCGCCGCCACTGGAAGAAAATGATCCGCGCTGGCAAGAGCAACTGCAACGCCTGCCCTACATCGTAAAATCAGATCATCCAAAAACTGAAAGCATGGCGATGGCCGCGGAACGCGTTGCACCTGTTTGGCATGAACGCATTGCACCCGATCTCAAGAGTGGTGGCCAGGTATTGGTCGTCGCCCACACGAGCTCCATCCGTGGGCTGGCTCGTATCATGGAAGGCTTGAATGATGAGGCTTCAGAAAATTTCCGCATCGCGACCGCCATTCCGCTGGTTTATGCTCTTGATGACGATCTCAATGTCCTCGGCAAAACTGATTTAAGGCAAGGATTCGCTGGCGGACTCCGCTATTGGGCAAACCAGCTAAAACCCCGCAGACTAGGCTGGATATGAGTATTGCCTAAGACCCCATTCAATGTTATCCGGCCATTTGAGCGTCAAAAGGATTAAGAATGGCAACGTTGAAAAGCAGCTATAGGCCTTGGTTTAAGATCGGTGACAATGGCGGCCAGTGGGATATTACGCGCCAGGACGCTGGTCTGTCGGAAATCAACTTTAGGGGCAAAACAGTGCTTGAGATAGGTTGCGCCGAAGGCCTGGTTGCCCTGCAAAATCTTAAGCGCGGCGCCAGGCTTTCGCACGGTATCGAATTTCGCGAGCGGGCCGTCGAAGTCGCCAAATCAATTGCCGGTGTGTTGGGCGTCAGCGATACTGCCAAATTCTACTGGGGCGACATCCGTGACACCAGGAATGCGTTGAACCAGCCCGGCATGCTCGACAAATACGACATCATCATCGCCATGGCAGTCCTGCAAAAGGTCCCCAACCAGCCAGAGGTTCTCGGCAAGATTTTGGAAAAATGCTCAACAACCCTTGTGCTGCGCCTGCCTGTCAGAAAACTCTATAAACGCCGCCTGTTTCGTTGGCGTTATAGCTGGGGCATTGCAGATCCCGTAGAAGTAGCAAAGCAGAATGGCTTCAAGCTGTTGTGGGAAAGCTGCGGTTACCCGCAAGGCAAACCGCCCTTTCCAAAAACTGGCGAAGCGTGGCTGGGAGTTTTTGAGCGAGAATGACGTTAGTGCCCGGACTTTTTGGTTGTGGTTTTTTTCGCAACGGCAACCTGCCCCCCTGAAACCCGGTAAAGCCTGTCGGCCACTTTCGTCCACGCCGGACGATGGGTGATTGCAATGATCGTATATTCACCACCAAGCGCCGCAATGTTGTTTATGATTTCCGCCTCCGTTGTGGGGTCAAGTGCACTCGTTACTTCATCCATAATCAGGATCGCAGGTTTGCCGACAAGCGCACGCGCCAGCGAAATTCTTTGCCGCTGGCCGCCGGACAGTTTGCCGCCCATCTCGCCTACATTCGTATCAAGCCCCTCGGGAAGCGAACGCAGAAAATCGCCAGCCCCTGCTCTTTCAATAGCAGCCAAAATCTGGGCATCCGTTATGGTCACGTCGCCAAAGGAAATATTTGTGCGTACACTTTCATGCAGCAGGCTTAGTTCCTGCGGCACATAACCAATCCTCTTGCGCCACGCCGTGATGTCAATATTTTCGATTGGTTGCGAGCCGATCAGGATTCGGCCTGCGGTCACTGAATGCAACCCAATGAGTAGGTCGATAATGGTCGTCTTGCCCGCTCCAGACGGTCCGCTCAACACCGTCAACTTGCCGGGATCAAACGCAATGTTGATATTGCGCAACACCGTCGTGCGATCATGAGAGAAACTTACATTTTCAAATCGGCAAACCCTGTCCGTTTCCGGAACTCCCGTTCCGCCTACCAATTCTTTTTGCACTTCCGCAAGAGCAATCAGTTGTTCTACCCGCACATAGGCACCCTCAACTTGCGCCGAGACAACCAGGAACTTTTGCAGCCGCGAGAGACTTTGAATGATCTGGAAGAAAATCATGCCGCTGATGGCAAGTTCTGGCAGCGGTGTACTCAGTTTTGTGGTAGCAAAATAAACGCCAGCACCAAGGACGATCGCCATGATGGCATCATTGCCTTCGTAAAGCCCCACGCGGGCAAATTCGCGTGTTATCAGCGACCGCTTAAGCCGTTGCAAAGTGCGCGCCAGATTTCCAAGCAAGGCATCATAGCGCTGCATCGTTTTCAATGGCTTGATGTTATTGAGCATATCCATCAGGTAAATCGTGAGATCCGCCGTACGGTCGGTCTGCCGAAAACCTGCTCGTCGGGCCACTCGGACCAGAGAATTCATCATCAGGGCCACCGCAGTGCCAACCACCAGACCAGCCAGCGCAATGCGCCAATCCAGCAGTACGGCCACAGCAGCAGCGGAAGCCACCTGAATTGAATACGATACGATTTGCGAAGCCAAAACGTACGCGTCTCCCGCCCTCCCAACATCATTGCTTATAGCACTGGCAAATCGCCCCCCGCTTTGTTCGGCATAGAAACTCCAACGCGCCTCGAAAATGGCGGCGATCAACCGGCGTCTGAGGGCATTTGCAACCCGCGCCGCCGAAACCCCCGCATAAGACAGCGCGCCGAATGACAACAGGGATTTGAACACCATCAGCCCCACAATCAGCAAAATAAGATTGTTGAGATTTGGCGAAATCCCGAGACTTTCCACGATTGACCTGATCTGCATGTTCAATGGCGATGACCCTGCCTTGTCGCCACCCGCAATGGCGGTAACCGCAGGTAACAGCGTACTCAGGCTTGCCGCCTCCGCCACGCCGCCGATCAGCAGACAAATCAAAACCAGAAACGGCCGCGTGTCCTCAGCCTTGAAAAAAATCTTGAAAACTTGCTTCATGAAAGGAAATTCAACTCGCCAATGGAACACGTGGTGGGCCCGCCAGGATTTGAACCCGGAACCAGACGGTTATGAGCCGTCAGCTCTAACCATTGAGCTACAGGCCCCCACGTAAAACCAGTGGCTACATCAATTTGCGGGGATATGCTATAGCCCAGATGATGTTGACACAAAATCTCTCGCCGCAAGCCGCCGTTGAACAATTGATTGAACTTCATGCCAAGGCAACGGTAAATCTCAAGTCCTGTCTGGAGCGTTATTTCGCCACGCGTCAGCCGCCAACGGCCGCCGAGCGCCGCAGCTTTTGCTATCCAGAATTACGCCTAACCTATGAGGCCCACGGCGTACAGCCCTCAATTGCGCGCGCCTATGCAAAATTCCAGAGCCCCGGCATTTATTCGACAACCATAGCGCAGCCCGCCCATTTCCGCCGCTACCTAATCGACCAGCTCACCTATCTTGTGAAGGATTATGCGGCCACCATTGAAGTTGAAATTTCCGAACAGGAAATCCCTTACCCCTATGTGCTGGATAGGGGCGACGACCTCGGCGGCGAAAACACCAAAGCGGCCGAGCTTGCCGTGCATTTTCCAGTGCCGCGTCTGGCGCTCGTGGGCGATGAAGTGGCCGATGGCCAGTGGGACCACAGTCCCGGCCATCCCTTCCCCCTTGCCCTGTTTGATGCGGTGCGCGTCGATTATTCGCTGAAGCGCCTGCAGCACTATACCGGAACCCATTGGCGCGACGCGCAGCCCTGGATTTTGCTGACCAACTATCATCGCTATGTTGACCAGTTCATCGCCTGGGGCCTTGCCCAGTTGAATGAGGAAAGCCCCTATAAATTGCTGCACCTTCCCGGTGGAAACATCATTTTGCGCGGGCAATCGAAAGAGCAGTGCCATGCCATCATTGAGGCCTCGCCCTGGCACCGTTTTCAAATGCCCGGCTATCATTTGAAACGCCGGGATGGCTTGGGCGGTGGCGTAACCCTGGTCAATATCGGCGTTGGCCCGTCAAACGCAAAAACCATGACGGATCATCTCGCTGTGCTGCGCCCTCACTGCTGGCTGATGATCGGCCACTGCGGGGGCTTGCGCCAATCCCAGCGCATTGGCGATTATGTGCTGGCCCACGGCTATCTCCGCCAAGACAGGATTCTTGATGCATTAGTCCCGCCGGAAATTCCGATACCCGCTCTCGCCGAAGTCCAGGTCGCCCTGCAAGGTGCTGCTGCTGATGTAACGGGCGAAAGCGGTGAAGCGCTCAAAGCACGGCTCCGTACTGGAACTGTTGTGACCTATGATGACCGCAATTGGGAACTGCGCTGGAGCCAGGAACGCAAACGGATAAACCTGTCGCGCGCCATTGCGGTAGACATCGAATCAGGCACCATCGCCGCCCAAGGCTATCGTTTCCGCGTTCCCTGTGGAACCTTGCTCTGCGTGTCAGACAAGCCGCTCCACGGTGAAATAAAACTCCCCGGTGCGGCCAACGCATTTTATGACCGCGCCGTGGGTGAACACCTGCTCATCGGCCTCGCCGCCCTCGACAAAATGCGCGGCGAACTCAGCCAGCTCCACTCAAGGAAACTGAGAAGTTTCGACGAACCGCCGTTCAGGTAATCGCCCAAACCTTGCCGCAATCACTCGCCACAACCCCGCACATCAGCTAACCGGGAGCCCTTCCAAAATGTCCAAGCCCCTCTTCGCAGCCAGTGCCCTTGTCCTTGCCGCGACCTTCCTGACCCCTGCCCATGCCGAGGAGGCAAAATTGCTGCGTTCGATTTCCCTTTCCGGCCACGGCGAAGTGCGGACTCCCCCTGACATGGCCATCGTTAACGTGGGCGCCATGAGCTCAGCCGCCACCGCGCGCGGGGCGCTGGATGCCAACACCAAATCCATGCAAACCATCATGGAAGCCTTGAAGGCCGCGAAGATCGAGCCCCGCGATTTGCAAACCTCCAACTTTGCGGTCAACCCCCGTTATGACTACGGCCAGAATGGAACCCAGCCGCCAAAGCTCGTGGGTTATGATGTCTCCAACAATGTCACCGTCACCGTGCGAAAGCTGGAAAGCCTTGGCGCCGTGCTGGATCAGGTGGTAACCGCAGGTTCAAACCAGATCAATGGCATCTCTTTCCAGGTGTCCAAACCCGAAGCCGCCACCGATGAGGCCCGCAAACTTGCTGTTGCCGAAGCGTTACGCAAAGCCAAGCTTTATTCCGTTGCGGCGGGCGTTTCTCTTGGCAATATCATGTCCATTAATGAAGGTGGCGGTCTTCAACCTCCCGTCCCCATCTATGCCAAAACCATGCGCGCCGAGGCAGCGGCGGATGTTCCCATTGCCCAGGGCGAACAGCTGATCAGCATGGATGTGAGCATTACCTGGGAAATCAAATAGAGTTGAACGCTGCTGCCATTGCCTGTCAGCAGGGCCTTGCTAAAGTGAATCCATGCCCATTTATGAAAGAGACCCCTGGCGCGACCAGTATTTTGTAAATGTCCAATGTCCGGATGATATTCTCATTCCCACTGATGACATGGACGCGTGGCCCTGGAACCCGCAATTCAATTGGGTTTATGACAAGCTGCGCGTAGCTCAAAGCCAGGGCTTTGCCTGTGGTCCCCATGGCGTCTCACCGCCTGATATCCCGTATTCTCAAAGCCCATTACCAACCTGAAAGGCATGGGTGTGGGCAGCCGCGTTATTTCCAGCGCCCGCGAGATGCAGCGCTACGCCACGCCTGGCCATTTCTGGATGGAACTTTTTGATGGTCCCCATGTTTCAACCGATTGCGCCGTAGTGGGCGGCAAAATCGAATGGTTGCGCCATGCCGGGGCCTGGCCTCAACCCAAGGTATGTTCAGTTACTGGACCCTGCAGGTTGGTGAGCAACCCGAACTCGCTGCTTATCTCCGGACTTGGGTGCTGAAGCACATGGCGGGCTACACCGGCATGATGAATTTCGAAACCATCGGCGGCAAGATCATCGAAGCCCATTTGCGCTTCGCCGATCAATGGTGCGACCTCTATGGGAAGGGATGGATTGAAGCCGTGGTGCGCCTCTATGACAGGGGAGTATGGCAGTACAAGGATGATACGCCCCGTGAGGCCTATTCCATTCCCCTCTTCGCCAGGCACAACAGAAACTTTTGCCATCCCCCGGATGAACGGCAATCCTTCATCCGCAACATGCCAAATATTTCCAGCCTGCAAATCACCTTCTATGAGAACCGCAGCGCCGAAGACCATCCCATGCCACCCGGCGGCTTCCGGGTTGGCATCGTCAATGCATGGGATTTGAAGTCGGGTTTCCGCGCAATCAATGAACTCGCCAAATCATTTCCTGCTGAAGAGCTTTTGCTTGAGGATTTTGCACTGCTATCGAAA
>CAVXPO010000027.1:0-38869 GCA_963763635.1 uncultured Alphaproteobacteria bacterium | reverse complement strand
AGTCTTCCTGCTTGTCGAAGGGCAGGAGCCAGCCATAAAAGAGATAAGCGATGGCCACCAGCACAAAGCCGCGCGCCAAGCCGAAGATGAAACCCAATGTACGGTCAAAAGCGCCAGCGGCTGAATCCACCACAACGTCTGATATTTTTACGCTGATGAGCGAGACCACGATCAGCGTGATGAGAAAAGCCAATGCGCCGACGGCGATTTGCGCCAGGATGAGCTTGTCAACATAGGGCAGCGCCAGATCAATCAGCGATTGCTGCTTGATGGCGAAGTAGGCGGCGACTGCAGAAGCGCCCCAGGCCACAAGCGACAACACCTCGCGGGTGAAGCCGCGCATGAGGGCGAGAAGTCCTGAAATGAGCATGATGCCAATCAGAATGAGGTCAAGCAGTTGAAAGGGCATTTAATCTTTCCGTGGCCGTTGGTTGAACCGTCTTATAGGCAGCTTTTGCACTCTGATCTAGACGATTCGTCTGAGGCCTTTGTCCTGTGAGGCGGTCCAGGCCACGAGGTCCGCAATCGTCTCGATTGATTTCACGCGCAGCCCCTTGAAACTGGGAGGTTCAGCGGTTGAAGCGATAACAGCGTCTTTCAAGCCCAGCTTTTGAGCTTCTTTAAGGCGCGCTTCTGTTTGGCCCACGGGGCGAACGGCGCCGGAGAGGGCGATTTCACCAAAAACCGCCGTGCCATGGGGAATGACGGTGCCGGTTAATGACGAAAGGAGCGCTGCCGCCACGGCCAGGTCTGCGGCGGGTTCGCGCACTTTCAGGCCACCTGCCACATTGAGATAAACATCATTGGGGCCAATGGCCACACCGGCGCGGGCCTCAAGCACGGCGAGGATCATCGACAGGCGGTTTGAGTCCCAGCCCACTGTGGTGCGGCGCGGCGTTCCCAATGGCGACGGCGAAACCAAGGCCTGCACTTCGATAAGCAAAGGCCGCGTTCCTTCCATCCCGGCGAAAACCGCGGTGCCGGGGGTTGGCCTGTCGGACGAGCCCATGAAAAGTTTTGACGGGTTGGCCACTTCCTTCAGGCCGCCATCGGACATTTCGAAAACGCCGATTTCATCGGTGGGGCCGAAGCGGTTTTTGACGGCGCGCAAGATGCGGTATTGGTGGCCGCGGTCGCCCTCGAAGTAGAGGACGGTGTCCACCATGTGCTCGATGACTTTGGGCCCGGCGATCTGTCCATCCTTGGTGACATGGCCCACCAGCAGCACGGCGGTGCCCTTTTGCTTGGCAAAGCGCACCAGTGCTTCCGAGCCTGCCTTCAACTGCGATACGGTGCCGGGGGCGGATTCAATGACGGGCGACCACAGGGTCTGGATTGAATCGATAACGGCGATGCTGGGGGCAGCACCTTCGGCGAGGGTTGCCAGAATATCAGACACATTTGTTTCGGTGGCCAGCAGCACGCTGGAATCATCCAGCCCCAAGCGCTGGGCGCGCAACCGCACCTGGGCGATCGACTCTTCGCCGGAGATATAGATCACGCGCTCGCCCTTTCTTGCCAGCGACGCCAGGCCTTGCAACAGAAGTGTGGATTTGCCGATGCCGGGATCGCCGCCGATCAACACGCCGGACCCTGGCACAAAACCGCCGCCCGCCACCCGGTCCAGCTCGGTTATGCCGGTTTGAATGCGGGGCGGAGCCGGGTTTTCGCCGCGCAGGCCAACGAGGCGCGACGCCTTGCCCTTGGGCAGGGCGGCACCCTTGGCGCCAGCCATCGGCGCCTCGCCCTTTTCCTCAATGATGCTGTTCCATTCGCCGCAATTGTCGCAGCGGCCCGCCCATTTGGAGGAGGCAGAGCCGCAGGACTGGCAGACAAAGCTGGAGGTTGATTTGGCCATGGCCCATCTAGGCTGGAACGATTAGGGAACGCAAGAAATAATTAGCCGCGTTCCTTTAACTTCTTTTAGGTCGCTCTGTGTTAGTTAATGGCCTGACAAAGGACTAAGGGGCGCATATGCTTGTTGAAGTTTCAGCCGATGGGGTTTTTGACGACAAGATTATCGGCGAGCTCAAGCTGATTGGTGGCACGGCCCGGCTTTACAACCGCGTGTTGACGCTTTTTGTTGAAAATGCCCCGCGCAGCCTCGCTGATATTGAGCGGCTGGCGGATGAGCAGGATATTTCCGGATTGGTCGATGCGGTTCATGCCTTGAAATCCATGTGTTCGAGCCTGGGTGCCAAGCGGGCGGGTGATGCCTGCGTCAATCTTGAGAAACTGGCCCGCGCCGGAGGGGAATTCGATGCGCCTGAGATGATCAAGGTCATCAAGCGGGAAACGGTGGTTGCCTTGAAGGAAGCTGACCGGCTGCGGGCGGCTTAAACCGGGTTGCCCGCTTGGCGCGATTTCATTTGATTTAAAACCTATAATTGAATTTAATCCTATGATACCTAGGAGGCCCGCTGGCGGGAATTAACCCCTGTCCGCTATCCCCCTGGCTCACCCCTGCCGCAAAGCCGCTGTAGGGCGCTTAAAACTAATTTAAAAGCCTATTATAGGTTTATAGTCCGTAATATCGCCAGCTATGGCTTGGGCCATTCTACTATGTGCCTTTTGAACCAGATTTAAATTCTTTCAAACGTAACCCGGCCATCACAAATCGTGAGAACAGGTTTCAATTTTGAAACCCCGCCCGCTGGTGTCGCTTCAATGTCCCCATCAAGAACAACCACATCAGCCAGCAGGCCGGGCATCAGCTTGCCTTTCTTCGTCTCGGCAAATTCCGTGTAGGCGCCCGCCGCGGTGAAGCCATCGAGCGCATCCATCAGGGACTGGGCCTGTGGCTTGCTGTCGGGCGACAAAGGAACCGCCGTCATGGCCGATTGAATGCCGAGGAAGGGATCGAGCGGAGACACGGGCCAATCCGAAGAGAATGCAACAGTTGCGCCGCTCTCGCGCAGGGTTTGCCAGGCGTAGGCTTGCGGCAGTTTATCGACGACGCGGCTGCGGCAGGGTTCGAGCGGATTGCCGGGAACGCCCAGCCCGACGATGGGTTGCAGCGAGGCGATGACGCCCAATTGTTTCAGGCGCGGAATATCGGCCTTGTCGATGAGTTCAATATGTTCGATGCGGTGGCGACTGTCGCGCGGGCCATTTGCCTTGCGCGCCGCTTCATAGCCATCGAGGGTGCGGCGCACGCCGCCGTCGCCGATGGCGTGAACGCTGATCTGCAAACCGTGCCTGTCGGCGCGGGTGGCCACTTCATTGAATTGCGCTGCGGTGAAAAGCGGCGCGCCGCGCTCGCCCTGAAAGCCCGGGTAATCATCCAGCATCAGCGCCGTCATGGATTCCAGAACGCCATCCATGAAAATTTTCACCCGGCCGGAATGCAGCATGTCGCCCTGATACTGCGCCCGCATTTCAACCGCTTCATCGACGCGGGAGGTTTCGAAAAAATTCTTGTGGTGGAACGGCACCTCGACGCGGGCAATGAGCTCATCCTTGTCCATGAGCGCCTTCAGCAGTTCAAGCTGATACCAGTTGCCATCCATGTTGTGGATCGAGGTGATGCCGAGGGAGGCGCAGTAGTCGAGGCCGCGTTTCATGAAATTCTGGTCGATGAGGCGCTCGGCTGCGGTAGCAGGCGGCACGGGATTTTCACCGGTGACCATGCCGAGCCATTCGCGCCCGCCCGTGGCAGTGAGATTGAGCAGTGGCGCAAAGGCCGCGGCTTCGCGGAGCTCGCCGGTGGCCAGCCCGTCGCTTCCCATGACGATTTCATTGCCGGGAGTGAGGCTGGCGCCATGCAAAAGCCTGCCCGCTTCCAGCGCCTTGGTATTGGCCCAGACCGTGTGGTGGTCAAAGCAGATGAGCGCCAGGGGCCGGTCGGCGATGATGGTGTCCAGAACCTGGCGGGTGATGGCCGTCGTGTCGCCCAGCGACACAGGCGCTGCGCCATTGACGATGATGATCCGGTCCTTCGGGTTGGCCTTGGCATATTCACGTATCGCTGCCGCTACGGCGGCGAAGCCCTTGATAGTGTTGATCATCAGGCTGTCGAGCTCGACCGCGCCGCCAAACAGGTGGATGTGGCTTTCGACGATGCCGGGCATCACCGTATTCATTTGGGCGTCAATAACACGGGTGTGACTGCCCTTCAGGGCTTTCATGTCCGCATTGGAGCCGACGGCCAGAATCCGGTTGCCCTTGATGGCCAGCGATTCGGCCCGCATCGCCGCCTTGTTCATGGTGAGGAGGCGGGCATTGGTGATGATCAGATCGGCAGATGGCATGATTTTTCCTTGTTTTGCGGGGGCCAAAATGCCCGCTTGCAATTTTTTCCACAAGCCTCCACATTTGGCCGGTCATTAACAATCGAAAGGAGGTGATCCTATGTCTAGTGAGTTCACAGTGTTGTCCGTTAGGCGCGTACGGATCGTGAATTTGGTAGGGTTTACTGCCTGACCGATCTGATTACGGGATGCCAACGGTAACGCATCTCACGGAAGAGGCCGCTTAACAGCGGCCTCTTTTTTATGTGCTTTATCCAAGCCTTGCATTGAGCTCTATCGAGTTTGTCGGCTTCAAGTGCTCTTTGGTCTTATGGCTATTCTTGTTGACCCTGTGGGATTGGGTGCATAAGTGGCGATCCTGGACAAACGCCACCGATGTCAAAAACACGAAACAATCATTATGTGCCACAATGGTACCAAGAGGGCTTCTTTGAAATAGGCCGCAATACGCTAGCCTACCTCGATATGCAGCCGTCTCAAAAGGTTCTTAGTGATGGTCGCGTAATCACAGAAAGGGCCATATTCAACGCCCCCACTTCACGTGCCTTTCGGCAACTCGATCTATATTCGACATTCTTCGGAACGGCCGTCAACGACGAGATTGAGCGCCTTCTGTTTGGAGACATCGATGCTAGAGGAACAAAGGCCATTAGGGCGTTTGCGGGAACTGATGTCGGCGAATGGCAACGTCACTTTCAAACTCTATTCGAGTTCATCGACATACAGAAAATTCGTACGCCTAAGGGCCTGGACTGGCTGAAGACTCAATATCCCAAACTCACGCAAAACGAGCTGATGTACGAGATGCAGGGTATCCGTATGATGCACTGTACAATCTGGACAGAGGGAGTTCGTGAGATCGTCTCTGCTGAAGACGCCGACGTAAAATTTATCGTAAGTGACCATCCGGTTACAATTTATAACCATGCAGCTCCTCATAAAGCGCAGGCATTCTGTTACCCACATGATCCATCAATCGCATTGAAGGCTTCGCAAACGATCTTTCCACTCAACCGCAATTTCTGTCTAATTCTCACCAACCTTGAGTACGCGAAAGACCCAACCACCAGTCCACTCAACAAGCGCACTTTTGCTCGCAATTACCGCTACTCAATGGTTCGAACCGACGCATTTGTTCGTAAACGTCGGCTCTCGTCGCTAGAAGTCGCACAGGTTAACTTTATCATCAAGGCGCGTGCTCGCCGCTTTATCGCCGCTGGCCATAAAGAATGGCTCTATCCCGAAAGGACCATTTCCGAGCCTTGGGATAAGTTGAGGAATACTCTACTTCCTTCTAAGGACGAGCTTTGGCATTTCGGCGGTGAGATGTTTGCTAAGTTCGATAGCGGCCATGTCCACTATCAGGATGAGTTCGGCAGAACCGAAAAACAACGCGAATTCCTAAAAAAGGAGCAGCCAGTCAAGCCACTGCGTCCCGGTGATTTGTGTGGCTGCGGGTCCGGGCGATCTTTTAAGGCGTGCTGTAGTCCGAAGCCTGTTGCACTGCGTCCTAGTTGGAGTGAGCCCAGCATCCGCGAACGAAATATCATGCTCCAAAACGGCATCGTGAACGTCCTTGACCTTGATAGCGGAAAGGACTGGGTCAGAGTCCGTCGTGATTTGACCGACGAACAGATCAGCAAAATATATCTTCTGTATGAAGCTTTATGGCCGCGCGAAACGGATTTGCTGCAGCTTCTTCCAAAGCCTGACGAAAATGCTCGTGCGGTGTATACAGGCTCCATTCATCCTAAGAGCATCACTGACTTTGCACTCGGCGCATCGCTCTATTTCGGGGAAATCATCATCGAGCACCCCTTTTTGCACGCCGGCACTGTCAAGAAAGAGTTTAGTCCAGTTGAAAACCCAAGGTCTTATCGCAACGAATTTCTCAAGACTGTACTTTTCTTCCTCACCGTCATGCCTTTGGTTGAGGATGGCTTTATCAACCTGATACCCGACCCCTGCAATTTCGATGACCATCTGCGTGACCAAATGTTTCAAATGGCCCGGTCTCGGTCAGCGGGGATTAAAATAGACCCCAGCACTGAACCCCGCCTTAAACATCTCATGGAAGAAGACGCCAAACGATCGCTTATGTCGTTGCCGAAAGAAGTATTGAGGTCCCAAATACTTAGAGCATCACCGGGATTGGACGAGGCGGCGGTAGAGGAAACCATGCGTTACATGGATCAACTCAAGGAACGTGACCCACTGGCCGTTTTGCAGGAGGATTATGAGGTCGACGGCGAGAAAGGCGGACAATTCACCTTAGCAAAACTCGTTCCCAATTTTGAGATGGCAATGTATTTGGCACAAGCAACGGGGTCTTGTATTGTCACCGATAGCCCCACGCGCTGGAAAGAGCTTACAAGTGCCATCAATCGACGCGCAAGTCTGCTAGAAGACCCACTATCGATGCTCGCGCACGGCATCAATGCATCACCATTTGGTTTCCCGCAGAATATTGCTGATATCTCCGAGTTTGCGGCGGATAGAATATTCGCAGCGTACCCGACACTAATGCAAGACGTGTCGAAATACCTTTTGAAGTTGGACGATCATGCGCCCAAAGCGAACCGTGAGGCAAATCTAGCTGCTCGATTCGGTCGGGAGCATAAAATCGCACAGCTCGCTCTTAGTAAGGCGCGTATCGCTACAAAGGAGGCACGAGTTACTTGTGTTTTCCCACACGGGGGTATTCAGGATCATACTGTGAACCGTCTACTTCTGATGTCGAGTTCGGAGAGGCATTTATCAAGTGTCCCGATGGCGTTCTTCATTGAGGCGTGTGGCTGAATAGCGGAGCCTACGCCTTCAGCACTTCCATCTGGATTGGCCCGGTGCCGCGGCCGTGGATGAACTGGTCGACGTAGGGGTTGTCGCTGTAGTCGATGGTTTTGGCGGGGCCCTGCCAGATGATTTCGCCCTTGTGGATCATGGCGATGTCATCGGCGATCTTGCGGGCCGAGGCCATGTCGTGGGTGATCGAAATGGTGGTGGCGCCGAGGCGCTTCACGCAATCGACGATCAGCTTGTTGATGATGTCGGCCATGATGGGATCAAGGCCGGTGGTGGGTTCATCGAAGAAAATGATTTCCGGATCGGCGGCGATGGCGCGGGCCAGCCCCACGCGCTTTTGCATGCCGCCGGAAAGCTCCGCCGGGTAGAGCTTGCCAACTTCGGCGCCGAGGCCCACCTGGCTGAGTTTCTCGATGGCGATGTCCTTGGCTGGGCCACGCGCCATGTTGCGGCCCTGGATGAGGCCGAAGGCGACATTTTCCCAGACGGGCAGCGAGTCAAACAACGCGCCGCCCTGGAACAGCATGCCAAAGCGGCTGAGATATTGATCCCGTGCGGAGCCTTTGAGGCCCACTACTTCGTCGCCGCCAATTGAGATGGAACCGGAATCGGCGCGGAGGATTCCCAAGATGCATTTCAGCATCACCGATTTGCCCGTGCCGGAGCCACCGATGACGACCAGCGAATGGCCTTTGGGAACGGACAGATTGATGCCGTTCAATACGTGCTTGGAGCCGAAACTCTTGCGCAGATCCTGGAGGACGATGTGACCTTCTGCCATCATCTACTCCGAGAACAACAGGTTGGTGAGGGCGAAGTTGGCGGCGAGAATGAGGATCGCCGATGACACAACCGCGTTGGTTGTGGCGCGGCCCACGCCTTGCGCGCCGCCCTTGGAATTGAAGCCGTGATAGCAGCCCATGACAGCGATGATGAAGCCGAAGACCGCCGCCTTGATGAGGCCCGAGGTTACGTCATCACGTGTGAAGGAAGTCGGCGGTGTTCTTGATATAGGCGAAGGAGTTGAAGCCCAAAGAACGCGTGCCGACGATATAGCCGCCCATGATGCCGATGGTGTCGCCGATCGCCACAAGGATGGGGAGCGTTACGACGGCTGCCACGAGGCGGGGGCCTACGAGATACTTGAACGGGTTGGTGGAGAGTGTCACCAGCGCATCAATCTGTTCGGTCACCCGCATGGTGCCGAGTTCGGCGGCGATGGATGCGCCGACGCGGCCTGCAACCATCAGGCCCGCCAGCACGGGGCCGAGTTCACGGGTGATGCCAAGCGCCACGATGGAGGCCACAAGGCCTTCCGCATTGAAGCGCGACGACCCCAAATAGATCTGCAGCGCCAATGCGCCGCCGGTGAAAAACGCGGTGAGGCCCACAACGGGCAGCGAGTTATAGCCGATGCGCCACATCTGCTCGAGAACCTGCCGGCCATAGAATGTGGGTGACAGGCCCTGAAGCAGGGCATCGCGCAGGAAAAGCGTTACGCGGCCGATTTCAGCCAGCAGGGAAAGAAAAGCGCGTCCAATGGGTTGGAAAGGGTTCAAGCCAGTTTATCCGAATCAAGATCAGAGTAGAGTCTGGCATATCGGCTGCCCAAACGGGTGAGCAATTCGTAGGAGATCGTGCCGGCCCAGCCGGCGGCTTCGTCAATCAGAATGTTGGGTCCGAGGATTTCAGCGCGGTCGCCGCGCTTTACGGGAGCGGCAAGATCGGTGACATCAATGACCATCATGTCCATGGAGACACGGCCGATGATGGGACAGCGTTTGCCGCCAACAAAAACCTGGCTGGGGCTGTTGCTATGCCGCGAACTCAAGGCGCGCGGAACTCCATCCTTATAGCCTGCACCGAGAACCGCAATGCGGGTTTCGCGGTGGGCTTCCCACGTTGCGCTGTAGCCCACGGTTTCCCCCACATGCACATTGCGGGTTTGCAGGATGGTGCCTTCAAGAAGGGCGACGGCCGTCATCGGGTTTGCAAGGTGTGGCGTGGGGTTTCCGCCGTAGAGTGCTATGCCGGGGCGCACGAGATCATGGGCATATTTCTCGCCCAGAAAAATGCCGCTGGAGTTCGCGAGGCTGGCGGGAACGCCGGGAAGCTTGGCGCGGACGGATGCGAAGGCGTCGCGCTGTTTTACGTTCAAGGGATGAGCCGGTTCATCGGCGCAGGCCATGTGGCTCATCAGCAGGCTGATGTTGAGGCCCTTCAGGGTCGCCGTTTCAGCGAGCAGGGCGTCAAACCCGCTCATGGTGAAGCCCAGGCGATTGATGCCCGTATCCACGTGGATGGCGCAGGGAAGCTTGCGGCCATAGACGCGGCCAAAGTCCGCCCATTCGCGGGCCTCTTCGATGGAGATCAAGGCGGGCAACAGATTATTCTGGGCATAGAATTCGGCCTGCCCTGCAAACAATCCATCGAGCACATAGATCGTGGCTTCCGGCAGAACGCTCCGCAGCTCTTCGCCTTCCTTGGGGCGCGCCACGAAGAAGCTGCGGCAGCCCGCTTCCCACAGGGCGCGGCCGACGGGTTCAATGCCAAGCCCATAGGCATTGCCTTTGACCGCCGCACCGCATTCGGCGGATCCCGCATGGGCTTTGAGATAGCGCCAGTTCTTCTGAATGGCGCTGAGGTCAATAGAAAGAACGGCGCCTGCGAGGTCTTCTGGAATAACAGTCATCTTGTTCCTTGTATTGGCTGCAATGCCATAAGGTCAGATGAAGACGGGATCAAGAGAGAATGACAAGGGGAAGGAGACACCTTCCCCTTGTTTCGTGCTTCTTAGGAGGAGGGGAGAAGCACGCGGTTGATGACGTGGATCACGCCGTTGTCAGCCTTGATGTTGGCCTGGATCACACGGGCATTGTCCACATGAACCCTGCCGCCGGAACGGATGACACGAATGGTTCTATCGCCGCCGCGTTTCAAGGTTTTCACGTGGGTTGCCCGGGTTGGCACGTCCTTGGCATAAATCGCGCCGGCCACGACGTGATACTTCAGGATGGCGGCAAGCTTGTGCTTGTTCTTTGGCTTGAGCAGTTCTTCAACTGTGCCAGCTGGCAACTTGGCGAAGGCTGCATCCGTGGGGGCGAAAACCGTGATGGGGCCCTTGCTGGTCAGTGCCGGAACAAGACCCGCTGCTTTTGCAGCGGCGATGAGCGTGTTAAACTTGCCCGTTGATGCGGCGATTTCCACGATGTTGGCGGCATGGGCCGCGGAAATGGTGAAAGCCAGAGTTGCAGCTGCGATAATCAGTTTGAGTGATTTCATTGTTGTAATCCCCGTTTGTTTTGTTTTGACCCACACACCGAATGGCGCGTGATGTGACTGGGATTACGGCGGGGTTTTGTGATGGGATCAGCGCGGCTTAATCAACACAATTTGAGTATTTCGGGTGAAACTTTTTGAGGCGCAGCGACGTTCGACAGCTTTCTACTCAAACCGTTCCGGCATGTAGTCGCTGCGGATGAGGTTTTGGAATTTGGTGAGGCTGGCGTCGAATTGCAATTCAACGATGCCTGTGGGGCCGTGGCGCTGTTTGCCGATGATGACTTCGGCGACGCCGTTGACGCGGTCCATTTCATCCTGCCAGGTTTGGTGTTCGGTGGTGTTGGGGCGCGGCTCCTTGCGGGCGAGGTAATATTCTTCGCGGTAGATGAAGAGCACCACGTCGGCGTCCTGTTCAATCGAACCCGATTCACGAAGGTCAGCCAACTGCGGGCGCTTATCATCGCGGTTTTCAACCTGGCGCGAGAGCTGCGACAGGGCAACGATGGGAACGGCGAGTTCTTTCGCCAAGGCTTTGAAACCCACGGTGATTTCGGATACTTCCTGCACACGGCCTTCGGCGGCCTTGCGGGCGGAGCCGGTGAGGAGCTGCAGGTAATCCACCACAATGAGGCCGAGCCCCCGCTGGCGTTTCAACCGCCGGGCGCGGGCGGCCAATTGCGCGATGGTGAGGCCGCCGGTAGCATCGATATAGAGCGGGAGCGATTGCAGTTCCTGGCTGACTTCAACGATGCGGTGGAATTCATTTTCAGTAATCTTGCCGCGGCGGATGCGCTCGGACGAAATGCCGGATTGCTCGGCGATGATACGGGTGGCCAATTGCTCGCTCGACATTTCAAGCGAGAAGAAGGCGACCACGCCGCCATCGGTTACCTTCACCGTGCCATCGGTCTGGTGTTCGGCCTTGTAGGCCTTGGCGATATTGTAGGCGAGGTTGGTGGCCAGCGAGGTTTTTCCCATGGCGGGGCGGCCAGCGAGAATGATGAGATCGCTGGCTTGCAGCCCGCCCATTTTTTCATCGAGATCCTTGAGGCCGGTTGAAACGCCGGACAGGCCGCCGTCGCGCTGGTAGGCACCGGCGGCCATGTCGATGGCGTCGGTCAGTGCACGGGCGAAGGGGTGGAAGCCTTGGCCGTATTTTCCGGTTTCGGCGAGGCCGTAAAGCGTTTGCTCGGCGCGCTCGATGAGGTCTTTGGAGCTTTCATCCACGGGTGTGTCGAAGGCTTCATTGACGATGTCGGTGCCGATGCCGATGAGTTTGCGGCGCTGGGCCAGCTCATAAATCATGCGGCCATATTCTTCGGCATTGATGATCGTGGTGGCGGAGGCGGCGAGGCGGGCCAGATAAGCGGGGCCGCCGATTTCCTTCATCGTCGCATCGGATTCGAAATAGGTTTTCAAGGTGATGGGCGAAGCGAGCTTGCCGATGCGGATGAGGGTGGAGGCTGCTTCAAAAATGCGGGCGTGGATGGCTTCGGAGAAGTGATCAGGCAGCAGGAATGAAGCGACGCGGTCGCAGGCCTCGTTGTTCACAAGGATGGCGCCCAGCAGGGCTTGCTCCGCTTCCAGGTTCTGGGGCGGGCTGCGGAAGGTGTCGTCAGGGCCGTCAGAATCGACGGATCGGAGGTTGGGTTGCGCGGACATGGCTATGGGTTAGCTGGTTATGGGATTCGTTTGAATTATATTAAATGTTGTCACCGCTATCCACAGCTACTGTAAAATATGGGTTGACGGCTCGAATTCCGTCAACCCTATGGTAAAGCGAGTTATTTCCCCTGCGACTTCACATAGGCGATGTAGCCGCGCACGTCTGCTGCAGGTTCGGCGTAGGCTTTCCCCAAGGATTTTTCCATGGCGGCCATGTATTTCTTGGCCCAGGCTGGCAGGTCATAGTCAACCACGGCCAGAAACTCCAGGGTTGCAGCCAGGCGAATATCTGCAATCGAAGGCTTTGCCCCGCCAATGAAGGCTCCCTCATCCATGTAGAACTTGTGGAACACATCCAGTGGTTCGGCGATTGCATCCATGGCTGCCTTTTGGGCTTCTGCCTTGTAGGAAGCGTCCAGATTGCTGGCGCCAACTTCGCCTGCATATTGCGGGAAGCCAAGTGCAGGATAGGTGGCGCGGGCGACCAAGGGATAAAGCGTTCCAACGAGGTAGAACATGGCGCTGTCAATCATGCCGCGCTTGGCCACTGCTTTGGGATAGAATTTTGTAATATCATGCTTGTTGGAGAGAAACTGCATGATGGCGCAGCTTTCCCACATCACACCTTTGGGCAAGCCCTTGGTTTCAATCATCGGTGTTAAATGCGCCGGGTTCATTGCCAGAAACTCTTTCGTGCGCGTCTTGCCGTAAACATCATCCTCGGTGAAATCCAGTTTTGCCGCGCGCACGAAAACCCGCGCCGCCATGTTGTTCACGCTCGGTTTCAACACATGTAGTTTAAGTGCAGCCATGTCGTCCTCCCATTATGATTTTTCAGTATGGATTTTTTGGTGATCGGTCTGATGACAACGAGGCATTCTTGCGGGCCGTCATTGCTTCGATTGCATCGGCCAAGTGAACCTCGGCGATGTTGTAGTCTCCGCGGGCAACGCGGATAGTGTGGGCTTCAAACAGAACGTCCGCATGGGTAAAACCATGGGGCGGTTCGAAGCGATAGGAGGCCAGCTCAATCAGCAGGCCGAGGGGGTCGGTGAAATAGATGGAATCCATGAAGCCACGGTCCTTGACGCCGCTGTGCTTGAGCCCGCGATCATCGAGGCGCTTTACCGCCTGCAGGAAAGTTACGCGCGAAACGGAGAACGCAATGTGGTGCACGCAGCCCGGCTCGTTTGGCGTGCGGCGCGGATCGGCTTTGCGGCTCTCGTCGGTGAAGATTGTAATCAGCCGCCCGTCGCCGGGATCAAAATACAAATGGCTTTCAGCAGGCTTGTCCAGATTGGGCTGTTCGAAAATGAAGGGCATGCCCAACACGCCTTCCCAGAAATCAATGGAGGTTTGGCGGGTGGCGCCGTTCAGCGTGATGTGGTGGACACCTTGCGACTGTAATTTTTGCATGACCCCACCTTATGAATTCAATGCTGCACCAGCTTGGACTTGTATTCACTGCGCTGCAAACTGCCGAAAGGCACAAGTTTGATACCTGCCGTGAACACCAGCACACTGCGGAGCCGTGCGCGGATATCATTGGCAAATGCCTCATCACCAATCTGCCCCTTGGCCAGTTCAACTTCAATGGGTAAAGGCGGTTCCTGTTTCACTCCCGCACTGGCGGGCTTGACGAGGATATGGCCACTGACGCGCGGCTGGAATTCACTCACCACCTCGCGCACCGCTGATGGAAACACGTTTACGCCACGCACAATCAGCATGTCGTCGGTGCGGCCGATGCAGCGGATGCGAGGCGATGTGCGCCCGCATTCGCAGGGGCTGGTCCATACCTCAACATGATCACGGGTGCGAAAGCGCATTAGGGGGGCAGCGCGGTGTTGCAGATGGGTGAGCACGAGTTCGCCCTTGGCTCCATCCGCCATTGGGATTGCGGCGCCTGTGATGGCGTCGATGAGTTCCGCATGCACAAAGCCCCGCGCGCCGAGGTGCATGCCATGCTGGTGTTCGCATTCACCCCAGAGCGATACGCCGATATCGCCAATGCCCATGGCTTCGGTGACGCGGGCACCCCAGCCTTCTTCAAGCTTGGCGCGGAAGGCGGGCTCGCCGCCGCCCGGTTCACCCGCCACCATTACACGTTTCACCGATGAATTTTTGAGATCGAAGCTGCGCTCCGCTGCCCATTCCACGAGATGGGCCGCATAGGAAGGGGTGAGCACGGCGGCTTCAGGCTTCATCAGTTTGATCGCCGTCATCAGGCGTTCGGTGTTGCCGGTGCCGACGGGGATGTGGCACATGCCGAGCTTGTCAAATGCGCCAAGCGCTGCGCCTGCCACGAAGGGGCCGGCGTTATAAGTTGAAACAATCCGCTCACCTGCTGAAACACCTGAGGCTGAATAACTCCGCGCCGAGACTGTAGTCCAGCGGTCGAGGTCGCCTGCGGTCAGCGGAATGTAGCTTGGCGTGCCGGTTGTGCCGCTGGTGGAATAGATGCGGATGATGTCAGCGCGCTCCACGCAAAGGTGGGTGCCGATGGGATTTTCTGGCGAGCAGCTGGCGCGGATTTCATTTTTTTCGGTGAAGGGCAATTGCGCGATGTCTTCAAGGCCGCCTGCGGCTTTTGCCGACGCTATGCCCGATGCCTTGAACTTCGTTTGGTAAAATTCCGAATGGGCAAAGAGATAGGCGAGTTGCTTGGCGTAGTGGGTTTCATCAAGAGAGAATTGCTCGGCCCAGGCGAGCGTTTCAACTTCAGGCGCAAACATTAGCCTTCTTCCTCAGGCGTATAGGTTATGGCTTCTTCGGCAGCGCCCGCCATGACGAAGCCCACCGGATTTTTCTGCTCCTCTACAAGATGGGCCAGAATGCTGGCGGTGCGGGCGAGCAGGGGAACGGCCTTTACCATGCCGGCGGGAAAGCCGAGATCGAGCATGACAGCAGCAATTGGCATGGACACATTCATCACCAGCGGTTTGCCCCAAGCCTTGGCGACAGCATCCCTGAAATGCCGCGCCAATGCGACATGCTGGCCGCTTACACCGCGTGCGTCCGCCAATTCGAGAATGCGTTCGGCGCGGGGGTCTACGGGGCGGTGGACGGGATGGCCAAAGCCCGGTGCCTTGCCGCCTGACGTGCGAATTGCTTGCGCCATTTCCGTGGCGACGATCTGTGGCGAACCGCCTTTCGCCCTGGCTTCAATCAGGAGCTTGGCGCAGAATTCGGCGGTTCCCAGGATGACGGGTCCGCAGCCCAATATGCCCGCCGCAACGGCACCCTGCAGGGAACCGGGGTCGGCGGCCAGTGTCATGCGGGCGGTGATGTTGGTGGGCATCATGCCGTGCTCGGCGATGGAGATGAGCAGCAGGTCGAGAAATTCGCGCTGGGTCGGCGTTGGCTCATGGCCTGTCAGCAGCAAGTGAAAATAGCCGGTGAAGCTCATGCGACCCATGAGGTCTGATGTGAGGTCGCGGCCCCGCACCTCAACCCTGTCCGCATGGGCCTGGGCTATGGCACTTGTTCCCTCACTCATTTTTCCGATGCGCATGAACTTTACCATATAGAAAAGTTGCCAATAAAAAAGGGCCACCCTTCAGGGCAGCCCTTTTCCGATTGGGTTTGAAGCAGCTTACGAAGCGGCTTCCTCTTCGCCTTCCGCGTGTTCCTCAAACAGGGCTTCGGCAGCGGCACGGATTTCGGCACGGTCTGATACGGGGCCAGCAAGGTTTTCACCACGCTGCTGCGCTTCGGCTTCATCAGCCGAGCGGGCCACGTTGATGGTGATCTTCACTTCCACTTCCGGATGCGGAGCGACAGTTACCGTGTACATGCCGATGGTCTTGATCGGCGTATCGAGCAGAACATGCGACCGCTCAACGGCGACACCCGAGGTGGATGCGGCTTCGGCGATATCACGGGGGCTGACGGAACCATACAACTGGCCCGATTCACCGGCCTGGCGGATGATGACAAATGACTTGCCATCAAGGCCCTTGGCCTCGTCCTGCGCGCCTTTGCGGCGCTCAGCGTTCTTTGCTTCCAGCACGGCGCGTTCGGTTTCGAAGCGGGCCTTGTTGGCATCGGTTGCGCGAAGGGCCTTGCCACGACGCAGCAGGAAGTTACGGGCAAAGCCGTCCTTTACCTTGACGACCTGGCCGAGGCTGCCAACTTTGGCAACGCGTTCAAGAAGAATAACATCCATGTCTCAATTCTCCTTATTGCAAAACGTAAGGGAGCAGGCCCAGGAAACGCGCGCGCTTGATGGCTTGCGCCAGTTTGCGTTGCTTCTTGGCGGATACTGCGGAGATGCGGCTTGGCACGATCTTGCCGCGCTCGGAAATATAGCGCTGCAACAAACGCACATCCTTGTAATCAATCTTTGGCGCACCTTCACCGGTGAAGGGGCAGCTCTTGCGACGCCGGAAAAACGGCCTGCGGGCGGCTTGTTCAGTTGACATCAGGTTGCCTCCACTGCTTCATCGCGACGGCCACGGCCGCCGCCACTGCCACCACGGCCACCGCCGCCAAATCCGCCGCCGCCACCAAAGCCGCCGCCGAATCCGCCACCGAAGCCGCGGTCATCGCCGAAGCTGCCGCGATCTTCACGGTCATCGCGCTTGCGCAGCATGGCCGAGGGGCCTTCTTCATGGGCTTCTACAGCGATTGTCATAAAGCGAATGACATCTTCGCTGATGAGCATGAGGCGTTCCATTTCAGCAACTGCCGCGTAGGGCGCATCGATGTTCATGAGGGTGTAGTGGGCTTTGCGGTTCTTCTTCACGCGGAAGGAGATGGAGCGGATGCCCCAGCTTTCCACCTTGGCAACCTTGCCGCCGCCAGCGGCGATGATGCCCTTGAATTGCTCGACGAGGGCTTCAACCTGGGCGACTGAAGCATCCTGACGGGCCATAAAGACGTGCTCATAAAGAGCCATGTTTTGATAACCTTTCATTTTCATCCTTGTCGCATCCAGCGCAGAGCCTCTGACGAACCGAAGGAAAGGTTCGAAAGACCGGTCAAACGAAAGAGCGGAGACACGGGAAGACAGAGCCAATTCTCTTATCTGGCAAGCCAGACCTTCCGTTCAGCCCCCGGCTGGGTGGTCGAAGTTGTGGGGTGGATAGAGGAAAAAAATGGTGGGGCAGGACGCAAGGCTTGGAATTTGGATATAGCGGAAAATGATGAAAAGCCTTTGGCGGGGTTTCGAAAATGCATCAAAAATGGTGATTTTGGCACCGCTCTCTTCGGTGAAAAGTATAACTCTGGATTGCAGTTTACCACATTACTTTACTCATGGCTAACCTCGACCAGCTATGACCTGTGTGCTGGATAGTAATGGTTGTGCCCGTGAAAAAAGTTCTTAATGAGTTACGATTGGCCTTTGGCCGCGCCATCAGGTTTTTAACCTTCCGGCAAGTAGCCAAGGGAAAAACGGGCGGTCATCCCGCCACGCTTATTTTGCTCTGCGGGATTTGGTTCATAACGAAAACTGCATTTGATGCGGTATGGGCTGGCAACGGCTGGTTGTTCAACGAATGGGGAATTGTTGTTGCGCTTGCCACTTGGGCGACCTTCGTCGGGGCCATGTTATTATTTCATTTCCGCCAAGAGGAAATCCCGGTCTTAAGAGCAATTATGGACTTTGCAGCCCTCGGTAGCATTTTTAATTTGATTGCCGCTGGTTCGGGTATTTTGGTGATGGCGATTAGATATAAGTACAGTTCCATTGCAGTTTTTCTAGATGGTGGCTGGTCAGTCATTAATTGGGTGACCAGTCTTTGGATGCTTGCTTCACTTTGGCGCGGGGGTGGCAGCTTGTGGGAACATCCACCACGCCTTGCAGGATTTCGCTACGCCGCCGCAGCGCTTGCGACGCTGTTCTTGATCCCAGCTCAACCTATTGTCATGGGCTCCGATACTGACTGGTCACAGCATGATGTCTGGTATGTGGTGCGAGATTATCTAAAGGACGCAAAGGTGGAGACTGCGTCAGTTGACAACGGTGAAGAACGAGTCGCCGTTGATTATGAAGCCACCATGTATCACCAGCCTGCTTTAGTTGCTGCAACGCTGAAAGAAATCCGGACTTCGCCGCCTTCTACGCCGCAAATGTATTTCGTGGGATTTGCGCCCAGTTCGGCACAGGATGTTTTCAAAAGGGAAGTGTTCGGTGCAAAGAGCGCATTCGATGACCGCTTGGGAACCAAGGGGCGTTCGATAGTGCTCGTAAACCATCTTGATACTGTTGATACGATTCCACTTGCTAGTGCCACAAATCTCGAAATGGTTCTTGACGGCGTGGGCAAAGCCATGGACGCTGACAAGGACGTGTTAGTGCTGTTCATAACAAGCCACGGCAGCAAGGGACAGATTTCAGTTTCATTGCCTGGGTTTGATCTCAATCAGGTGACGCCTGAGATTTTGGTGAAGCAGTTAAATGCGGCAAACATCAAGAACAGGGTGGTAATTATTTCTGCCTGTTATTCGGGAAGTTTTATCCCGGACTTGAAGAATGACAATACGTTGATCATGACGGCGGCGAGTGCAGATAAAACATCTTTTGGCTGTTCAAACGAGCGGGAATGGACCTACTTTGGCGATGCACTTTTTAATCACGCACTTAAAGACACGTTTTCGCTGTCACAAGCCTTTATCCAAGCCAATACTTTGGTCAAGGAATGGGAATCCGATCAAAATTTGACGCCGTCTGATCCGCAGATTTCCATAGGACGTTCGATTTTGCGGGTACTGCAAAATATTGAAGATGGAATGTAAGCGCCAATTAAACACAAAGCTGTCACTTAACCTGCCGGCGTTTGGGCGTGCCTCGCGTGCCGACGCCCAATCGCGGAGTGCGCGAGATTCCGGAGAATACCGCTGGACCAAATGACATGCGCCCGCTCATCGCGGGCGCATTCCGTGTTCTTGGGCTTACTTTGCCGCCTCGAGCTGGCCGCGCACTTCGCCGTCCGGGAATTTTTCCGTATGGACGTTCAAATAGTATTTTCCGGCCTTGAGGTCCGCCCATTGGGCATCGGTGATGTCGGCGCTGCCGGTCATGGTGTCGCCTGTCACATCAATGACGGGCGGGGCGCTTTCAGTGGCGCTTGCCGGGCCATGCATGTGAGCGGCGGTTGCGGGGCCGCTCAGGCCGTCGGCCTTGAATGTCCACGTGACTTTCTTGGCATCCGTATCGACAGTCACTTCGGCGCTGCCGGTTGCGGCGCTGTCGGTGGGCGGCACTTCGGACGCGCCTTTCAGGTCGGCGGAGAATTTCATCACCTCGGCCTGGGCCGCGGGTGCCGCAAACAGCAGGGCTGCCGCTAAGCCGGCGAGGACGAATGGCGTTGGGGTTCGGATCATGGTCAACAACTCCTTCAGATTGGGATAACGGCTCTGACGCCGCATCATCTCAATGGTTGCCAACAAGAATGGTTCCATCATGCCAAACGCAGAATCCACTTGAACACTTGAAAGATGAACAGCGCATTTAACTGGCGTTGTATTTCCTGATGTTGCCGCCAGGTTTGCGAGCCGTGTGGGGGGCAACGCGTCCCGCAAAAACTACAGACGCCAATTAAATGCATTCCCACCATGGCCTAAATCAGATTCCCCCACCGTGACCCAGGTCACATTCGGCATTTGCGAAACCTGCAAATCTTTCATCCGCTGCCACTGGCAGCTTCAGTGCAACTGCCAACGAGGATGGAGGATCCCATGTTGAAGAACCTAACAAACGCAGCTTTGCTTACAATTTCGGTGTGCCTTGGAATAATGGCTTCCGAAGCGCGCAGCGAAGGCCTTGATATGGCTATTGAAGCCTGCAAGGCAAACCCCAAATGCACTTACACCGTGCCTGACAGCAAAGGCGGCATGGTGTTCAAAATTGAAACTGCCGGCGCCTTCAAGCTTGTGCGGTGCTCAAGCCAAGGCGACTGCATGCGGGTTATGCCGCGCGGCCGGAGCCACACAGTATCTGACGTACTCAGCACGCTCAAGGCGGAATGACAAGCCACGATAAACGCTGTCCATTGGCTTTGCGCATCCTGTTGCAAACCAATGGACGCAGGAGACAGCAAGCCCGCTGATTTCTGATTATTGTTTGAGGGTCATGATCGTGGTAATGAATGTTTTCACCTTGGCCGATCCGTATTGCGTGATCAGCAATATTTGATTTTGGTTTTCGTTTGCCGAATGCCAGCGAGTGCACAAATGAATGGTGGAGACTTTAAGAAACCCCTGGTTTTTTACGCGATCGCCCTGGCGCTTGCCGTTGCGGTGGCAATGGCTGCTCCCATCATTGGCGAAGCGAGCCCGCTGGTAACCATGTTCACGCCCGCAATTGCCGCAGCAATCATGCTGGGGCTTGTGGCGCGCGAAGGCGGGTTTCGCGATGCCATCGACAAGTTGGGGCTTGCCGCAGCGGGGCTGAAGGGCTGGCCGCTGGCGATTGGCGGGCCGGCGCTCATCCATGTCGCGGGGCTTCTCATCCTTATGTGCGCCGGATTGACGGCGCTGGTTGTGCCGGCGATTGCCGGGTCGGCATTCCAGTCCGCATTCAAGGTATTTGCCGGCCTTTTCATCAGCACATTTTTTGCCATGTGCGAGGAAGTGGGGTGGCGGGGTTATATGCTGCCGCGCATGAAGGGCGTTGGCATTGTGGCCGCCATGCTGATTGTGGGCCTGCTGCATGGCATCTGGCATCTGCCGATTTTGCTGACCACAGATTATTACCACAGCACGGGCAACCCGTGGATTGTGACGCCGCTATTTCTGATAACACTCACGCTGGCGGGCGTGTTCTATGGCTACTTGAGAATCTGGACGGGCAGCGTTTGGCCCGTGGCCATCGCACACGCGTCGGCAAACATGGCGTGGGAAATTTCCAGCGAAGTAAGCCAGACGCAATCGCCTATGGTGCTGGAGTATGTGGGCGGCGAGAGTGGTGCAATCATGATCGGCGGACTGCTGATTTTCGATATGCTGCTGATCAGGGGGTTAAAAAATTTGGAAGAGAAGAGGGCGGCATAAAGGAGGAGGACATGACGATTGATCGTACTGACGCTTCAGAATGGCTTGTGGCCTTTGTGCGGCGCAACCAGTTAACTGTTTTCGTAATCCTTGCTTATGCGCTTTCATGGTGGGCATGGATTTGGTACCGGCTCGACCCCGGAAATGTTGATGCGCCCATCCTGCCCATTGGCCCGCTGCTGGCCACGCTTATCGTGCTTGCAATTATTGGCGGATGGCCCGCGATCAAGGCACTGTTTGCAAAGATCGTCCACTGGCGGGTGGGCTGGCAGTGGTATGCGTTGGTTCTTTTGCTGCCTGTGGTACTTACGCTGTCAGCCGTTGGCATAAACCATATGATGGGCGCGCAACGGGTTGCGGCGTTTGAAATGCCTGATGCGGGTTCTTTGGTTTTCCGTTTTGTTTTCATTCTCCTGTGGATTGGCCTTGGCGAGGAACCGGCATGGCGGGGTTTTGCCTTGCCGCGGCTGCTGATTGGGCGCACGGCGCTTGCCGCGGCGCTGATCCTTGGACTCATTCACATGGTGTGGCATGCACCGCTCTATGGCGTTGAGTATGATGCGACGAATGTCATTCCCTGGGGCATTTCTGTGTTCTGTTACTCGATTGTAATCTGCTGGGTTTATCTCCACACCGAGGGCAGTATTTTGCTGCCCATGCTTTTGCATGCTTCAAACAACACCATTGCGCTGGTTTGGAAGATGTTCGAGGGCGGCGACCAGGTTCAGCTCTGGTGGATCTGGTGCATCTTATGGGTTGTCACGGCGCTTATTCTTGTGTTTGCTACGGGACAGGATTTGATGGGCCGAAAAGAGTTGAAATGACAGATGAGCCGGCGTGGGTAAGCGATGTTCTTCGATTCTGGTTTGGGGAACTGGCGGAGGCTGAGTGGTTCAGGAAAAGCGATGCGACGGATGCGCTGATCCGCCAGCGGTTTATGGGGCTTCATGAAAAGCTGTTGGCGGATGGTGAAGCTTCTCCTGAGGCCGGTGCCCGCACGCTGCTTGCGGCGATCATTGTGCTCGACCAGTTTTCACGCAACATGTTTCGCGGCACGGCGCGGGCATTTGCCGCTGATCCGTATGCACTCCACATGGCGCGGGCTGCGGTGGCAAAGGGGCTGGACCAGGACAGGTCGAAAACTGAGCGGTTGTTCATGTATCTGCCGTTTGAACACAGTGAGGATTTTGCCGACCAGGAAATTTCTGTAGCGCTGATGGCGAAACTCGAAGACGAGGAACTGTTGGGTTATGCCACCGCGCACCGCGACATCATCAAGCGCTTTGGACGGTTTCCCCATCGCAATGCCCTGTTGGGCCGGCAATCAACCGAGGAAGAAATTGAATTTTTGAAGCAGCCCGGCAGTTCGTTTTAATCGGGCAAAGCCGAAGTGCAAGAAATTGCACCCCTGAACTGAATGGGCTTCTGCCATGACAATGCCGATGGAATATTGGTCCGCCTCGAAAGATTTTGAAGCGCTGCTCGGCGAGGTGCGCGAGGCATGCACGTTGGGCTCGCATCATCAGGCCTATCACACGCTGCGCGCCGTGCTGCACGTGTTCCGGGCGCATGTGAGCGTTGGAGATGCGCTGACGTTTGCTGGCATTTTGCCGCCTGTGGTGCGCGCGATTTTTGTGGAGGACTGGGATGCCAATATGCCTGTTACGCCGTTTCCGGCGCGCGATGTATTGGCAGAAGAGGTAAAAGCTGTTCGCAGGGATCATAATTTTGCGCCGGACACTGCCATTGCCGATGTGGCGGGGGTGCTGCGCCGCCACATAAATGCGGAAGACCTGGACCGCGTGTTGCGATCCATGCCACCGCCTGCTGCGCAGTATTGGGCGATATAAAAAAGGCCTCCGTTTCGGGAGGCCTTTAAGTTAGTCGGGGACGTTAGGGTGTGGTTGTTGCAGGCGGTGTTGCAGGGGCAGTGGTGCCTGCAGGTGGTGTGGCTGGAGCGTCAGCCGGCGGTGTCGCCGCTGGTGCATCTGCGGGTGGCGTTACAGTTTCAGCTGCTGGAGGGGTAGCAGGTGGCGTTGCAGGGGCCGTTGCGTCAGGTGCGGGCGGGGTAACGGTGGTGTTGGAATTGTCAATCGTGGCGGGTGGCGACACCGTTGTGGTGTTCCAGTCGTAGGCAAACAGGAAATAGGCAGCAATGAGAAGTGCAATAGCGCCTATCACATAGGCCGCCGTGGTTCCTGAACCGCTTTTGTTGACATTATTAATATCGGTACGGCGGGCTGCGTTTTGGGCCCTCGCCAATTCCGCCTCAGTGGTTGAAGAGGTGCGTGGATTGTTATCGGGTCTATCTGCCATGAACTCTACTCCTTGCAGGGGTTGTCGTCTTGCACATTAAATTCTCCACACGCGGATTTGTTCCCGCCGATCTGGATAAATAATTTGCTATTGGCTGAATCCTGAAAGCCGACGCCTTTTCAGGCGCCGGTTCCACGGGAGTGGACATTCTTGGGCTAAATTCGTCAGTATGGGCTAACGCACTGACGGTAATTGCCACTGTAACTCAGCCACAGGTTGTTGCGGGGATTGTAAGACCGGTACCTGCTCAAGCACCACTCCACATGGCTGTTGCCGTAATCGTCATAAATATCTTCATCATAACCCCGATCGTATGCCCGGTCAGCCGCTATTGCGCCGCCGATGATGATCGGGAGCGCCCACCACTGATTTTGATAATAGCGGCCGCGGTAATAATGGCGGCAACGGTCGTTGCGGTACGAACAGCGGTCGCCATCGCGCCTGCGATCCCAGTTTCGGCGGCGATCATAGCGCATTTCCACATCGACTATTGCATTGTTGTCCGCCGTTTGGGCGGCCATGGGGCTGGTGCGCGGCATTGCGGACGCAGATTCAGCCAGAGGTATAAACGCTGCGGCAGCCAAAAAGGTTCCGAAGACGGCGGGATAAATCTTTTTCATGATGGTTTTCTCCAATTACAATGCACAATCAGCTATTGCCAACATGCCAGAGAAAACGTGTGGCGAATTGAATGGTTCCCGCTTGTTGAGGATTAAGATTGAACGATCTGTGTCATGCAGATAACCGCCGCAGCCAGCAGCAGCGCCATGAGGGAGAAGACGGTCATATTGACATCAAGGGCAACAGGTTTGCCGCCAAGGGGCACATGGACCGGCAACACGCCATTCACGTCATACTGCGCGCCGCCGTATATTGGCTTGGCAAATGCAGCAGCGAAAAATCCGGCATAGGCGCTGGCTGCGAGGCCGGCAGCAAGCCAAAGTGCTGCCGGTCCAAAAGTATCACCGTTCCACCAGATGAGGTACAGGGCGATGAGCGCCATGCAAATATAACTCATGACCTGCCAGACCACGTGATATCGCGCGTGGGGCGTCCACGCCGGATTGGTGGCATGGGTGGCATTGAAATCGGCGATTGCGGGAATAAGGCTGTAACCCAGCGTTACGATTGTAAGAAGGATTTTTGCAGTGAGTAACATTCAAGTTCTCCTATGGCATCGTCCAATTCAGAATTTGTATCACAATTGAGATGCTGAATCCATTGACCTTAAGCGCCGGACGATAGCAGGCAGAGGCCAAGCGCTTGTTGGTGCCGGGACAGGTGTTTTCGTCAATACCGGTATGTGACGGTCAGTTCAGATAGCGCCGCTGCAAGTGCGCGGTGAAATATTTCGCCTGCAATGTTTCACCCGTAGCCTGGCGCATGAGTTCAGGCGTTGGGAGGGTTGAGGCTTTTGACCAGATGTTTTTCCGGCGCCAGTCGTTGAGGCCGTGAAAATTTCCCTTGCGCATGTCGTCATTCACGTTCGGGTTTTCACGTTCGACGGCGGCCCATTGCTGGGCGGCCATCATGGCGCCAAGCGTATAGCTGGGGAAATAGCCGAAGGCGCCGGCGGGCCAATGCACGTCCTGCATGGGCCCGTCTTTCGGATTGTCGATGGTGGAGAGGCCCAAATATTCTTTCATTCTCGCGTCCCAGATTTCCGGCACGTCTTTCGCGGCAAGATTTCCAGCGATCAACTGCTGTTCGATTTCAAAACGCAGGATGATGTGAAGCGGATAAGTTGCTTCATCGGCGTTTACGCGGATGAAGCCCCGCTCAACGCGGTGCACGTGGGCCAAGATATCATCAAGGCTCCAGCCCGCAATGGCGGCATCGCCCAGATGTTGGCGCACCACCGGCATTGCCCATTCCCAGAAGGCGGGATTGCGCGCCACCTGCATTTCGACAAACAGGCTTTGGCTTTCATGAGCCGCCATGCCGCGGGCTTTGCCTGCGGGCCAGTGGGCCCATTCCTTGGGCAGGCCTTGCTCATAGAGCCCGTGGCCCGTTTCGTGGAGAATACCCATGAGGGAGGAGAGGAATTCGCTTGTCGTGTAACGCGTCGTCATGCGCACGTCACTCGGCACGCCGCCGCAGAAGGGGTGGTGCGACACGTCAAGACGGCCATGGGTGAAATCAAAGCCGATCGATTTCATCAAGGCTTCGCCCAGGGATTTTTGGTTCTCGATGGGGAAGGGGGCGTTGAAGGGTTTGGCGGGATGTTTGGCGCGGCGCTCTTCTTGGGCGCCGAGGGCTTGGGGAATAAAATCTTTGAGGAAATTCTTGAGTTCAGTGAATACGGGTGTGATGTCAGCCGTTCGGCTGCCGGGGTCATATTGCTCTATCAGCGCGTCATAGGGCGGGAGCTTGAGCACCTCGCCACGCAACTGGGCCTCCTCGCGTGCCATGCTGACGATGCCTTCGAAGGCCGGCAGAAATTCCTTCCAGTTTCCAGTGGTGCGCAGCGCGCGCCAGAGTTGCTCGGAGCGCACGCGGGCGGAAACCTGGCGACGGACAAAATCCGACGAGAGGCAGGTGAGATTGATGTAGTTCCGCTCGAACTCACGGATCGCGGTTTTTTGCGGCTCGCTCAAGTTTTCCTTGCGCGCATCGGCGATCCATTCGGCAATGTGGGGCGCTGATGCCATTTCATGGTGCATGCCAGCCAGCACGGACATGGCCTCGGCGCGCTTGTCACCGCCGCCGGAGGGCATCTGCACCGCTTCATCGACGCTGAGCATGGACTGGGCGTGCTCAAGGGCTTCGATTTTCTTTCCGAGATCGTCGAGTTTGGTGAAGGACATGGACGCAGCTTTCCTGGAGGGAGTTGCGCCACTTCTATCGCGGGCTGTTTAATTGCCCAAGAGAGATCTTGATTGCCTAGGAATAAGCCAGCACGACAATGACAAAGGCCAAGATGACGCCCGCCAGACCAAATCCTAATACATAGCGGACGTTGTGGCCTGTTACGCCGGCGCGGGCTTCTACGGTAGGCAGTTTTGTTTCGGGTTCTTCATTTTCGAAGCGAGACATGGCTGCTCTCCTCTAGCTGTCTAACAGGGTTAAACGCGGAAAGCCGGAGTTGGTTGCGTTGGTGGGCCCAATGTTCGCGGGGATGACGGTTTATGGCTTTTTTGCGGGCCGGGATTTTGGCAATGACTGGGATCATTTCGCAATCAATCCAATCATCTCGTTTTTTGAGACTTTGCAAAGGTTTGTCAGCAAATAGGCGGCAAGGCGTCCGGCGTTTCTTGCATCCGTCGAATAAAGGATGTTGCGCCCATGCCGGTGCCCAACGATCATCCCGGTTCGCGCCAAGGCTGAAACATGGGAAGACAAAGTGTTTTGCCGGACGTCCAGCTTTTGCGCCAAATCTCCCGCAGCCATCGCGTGTGGCGCATTGACCAGGAGGAGCATCAATCGCAAGCGAGTTGGCTCTCCAAGTGCGCGAAGTGCTGAAACCGCTTCCAATTCATCCATACTTCGAGATTGATCGATATAAATGACAAGTATGTGACGGTTTGTTAAGCTGGTTTTACAGATCAGAACAGGGAGATAACCAACTGTGGAAGACAAGAAACCTGCAAAGAAATCAAACGAGCCGAAAAAGCCTGATTTCTCCGGCCGCTTGAACAGCATTTGTGCCAGCAAGTCTGGCGCGCAGTTCCAGTTTGAAGTCGTCAACAAGAAAGACGAATGCCGCAGCTATCAACTGGACTCAGGAAACTCCAGCGGTTTTTCAGTGATGGCCTCGTTTGTGACCGCTGCCTATGCAGCTGGCAAAAAAGTGACGGTGATTGGCACACAGAATGGCGGTGGAGTGTCGATTGCGACAGAAGTTCGGCTTGGCGCAAAACCCAAAGCCTCAAAGGAAAAGGCTCAAACACCCGCCAAACGTATCAAAGGACCTGTAGTGGAAGTGCAGCCTGCGGCCTGATCGCTGCAAGCCAGCCATAGCCGCGATAAGCGGATTGAAAATGGACTTCTGAGCCAGTTTCTTTTGCAAGCTGCATCAGCGCATTTTTCAATTCTGCCCTTGGTGTGACATGGAAAACATCCAGCCAGCGAAACAGCAGGTTGCGGAAACCACGCGGCAGGCCTTCGCATTGGCCGAAGTCAACGATGTGAAGTTCGCCCGCTGGTGCCAGTAAACTATGCGCATGGCGTAGAGCGGCTTTCCAGTCAGGCACCATGGATAGGGTGTATGAAAAATAGATCCGGTCAAATCGCGCCTGGCCAAGACTCAACACGGGGTCAAACGAAGTCGCGTCAATACATGCAAATTTCACACGGGTTTCAAAATTCATGCGCTGCATTGCGCCAAGAGCGGTTTTCAGCATCTCGTGCGAAATATCAATTCCAAACAGTTTGGCATCCTTGAAACGATGTGCTGCACCAATCAGATTGCGCCCGGTGCCGCAGCCAATTTCGAGAATTGATCCGCCGGGTGGTGGTTCCAATCTGTCAAGCAGCCTGTCGCGACCAAGTAGATAGTAGTGACGGCTGGCATCATAGATATGGCGCTGGAACCGGTACATGCGGTCCATTGCCCGGCTGTGATCTGGTAATGTTTCAGTTTGCTCGTGCATAGATGTGAAACCCGCCGTAAATCGAAGAGCGGTCAAGTCTGCCCAATTCGAGGGAGCGGACGTCAAGATATCGCCACGTGCCAAGAATTTTTGCATAAACGTGACCCGGAAGTATGGTTTCCTTGCCCGCTGTGCGAAAAATGACCCGTGCTCCGGCACTTGCCGATCGGGTAATCGCCCGCCAAAGCGCGCTCAGTTGCGCATCAGTCATCCAATCCTGCGCATCCAGGAGCACAAACCGATCAACACTTTGGGCCGGCATGCCATTCAAGGCATCAACAATGGAGATCTGACTTACAGAAACTTCGGTTTTGGAAGTCCGCAGTTTGGCATAGTTGGCTGGATCGAGATAGGGTGGCAACGGCCCCGAAGCGCCGGGTGCATAGCTTCTGCCAAAGGCCTGCCAGGTGAAATAGTTTTCGCGTAATGGAAATCCGCAGGCGAGCTTTTCAAGCCGTTCATGGAGAACATCCGCCATGCGCCCGCCGCCCGCCAATGCTTCATACTGCGCGGGAGGAATGCCCAAACCATAGAGCGACATTTTTCTATTGGTTATCCATTTGACGAAACGCTTGTCAAACAAGGGAGCCAATTCGGTATCAAAAAAAGCCCGCTGTTGTTCTAGCGACTTGCAATTGAGCAGTGTTTTTAAATCCCGCCCATAAAATTTTGCAAGCAGATGCCCAGCGCCAATAAAGCGGCCGAGCAAGCCCTTGCTATAGATATTGGTTTGAAAATGCCTGAGCCGCCGCCGGCCAGTCCAATTGCGCCCTTCCCAATACTTCCGTGTTTCCTGATCAGCGAAGGGGCGGACATGGTGGCGATAATCAACGATGTTTTGTTGTTCATCCGCTTCGCCAAAAAAGCGGTAGAATTCATCCCAACGGGGCAGGCCCTTCAAACCAGCCAATTTAAGTTTTGTGAGGGCTACATGGGCATGGTTCAAATCTACCGCCGTTATGCGCGCGGGCGACGATGCGAGGTAGCTCATTACGTTACAACCGCCTGAAGCAATTGTTACGATGTGGTGATGGGGCTCAATTTCCATGGCCGCCAGGTCAACCAGCGGGTCTTCCCAGATCTGCGGGTAAACCAGACCGCGAAATGCAATACTGAAAATCCGTTCCAACGCTCCATCGATACTCAGCAGCTTGCTTCTTTGCACAGCGCGTTTAACCAAGTTGCTGCTGCGTGTTGGCTGCAACGCAGAATCAAATGCCATGTCAAATTTTCCTCAACAAATTTGTGAAAACTCGCTGAAAGCACTAGATGGCGATTGTGACGGCTGTGTCACAGTCATCAGCAGGCTCATTGTCATATAGTCTTCATTGAATTCGGAAAGGAAGGGACAACCAACACCTGCCAATGAGTGATTCTTGAAAGCTGACGTAAAAACACATCGCCGATACCGCGCAATTTTCATCTCCGATGTTCATCTTGGAACGCGCCGGGCGCAGGCCGCCGCTTTGCTCGAGTTCCTGCGTCTGACCGAAAGTGACAGGCTCTATCTCGTGGGCGATATTGTCGACAGCTGGTCGTTGCGCAACAAGTGGTACTGGAACCAGCTGCAGAATGATGTCATCCAGAAAATCCTTCGCAAGGCGCGCAAAGGCACAAAAGTGATATTCATTCCTGGCAATCACGATGAAAATTTTCGCGATTTTGCCGGTCATCGCTTTGGGCGTGTCGCCATCATGCGCGAGGCCATTCACAAAAGCCTGTCAGGCCGGCGCTATCTCGTGCTGCATGGCGACAAATTCGACAACGTGATTTATTTCGCGCCGTGGCTCGCCAAGCTGGGTGATTGGGCATACGAGCGCCTGATGGACCTGAATGACCCAATCAATTGGTTGCGCAGCCGGTTGGGGTTTCAAAAGTGGTCCCTCTCGGCCTACATGAAACATAAAGTCAAAAAAGCTGTCGAGTTCATTTCACGCTTTGAGGAAGCCGTCGTGCATGATACCCGTTTGCGCGGCTGCCAGGGCGTTATCTGCGGCCATATCCACACGCCAGATGATCGAATGATCAATGGCGTACACTACTTGAATGATGGCGATTGGGTCGAAAGCTGTACCGCGCTTGTTGAGCATTTGGATGGTCGTTTTGAAATCATTTACTGGGATAAGCCGGAGACTTTGGAAGGTGTGGATAGCGCGCGGGAAGATATTAAACCTCCCATGCAAACACCTGTTTTCATCCACGTGAGATAGCAGCGTTCTGGCTTGCTGAGCTAGAGCATGTCCCGCCAAAGTGTGAAGCGGTTTGGCGGTCGGGACATGCTCCAACATATTGATCTGGAGCGATTCCTTTTCGACGAGATGATTCCATCTCGTCGGGAAGCGCTCTAGCGTTTCGCCTTTTCCATTTCGCCGACGAACCTTGTGAACAAGTAGTGGCTGTCCTGCGGGCCGGGGCTGGCTTCGGGGTGGTATTGCACGGAGAAGACCGGTTTGCCGTCGAGGGCGAGCCCTGCGTTGCTGCCGTCGAAGAGGGAGACGTGGGTTTCGATGACACCTTTTGGAAGCGTGTCGCGGTCGACCGTGAAGCCGTGATTCATGGATGTGATTTCAACTTTGCCAGTGGTGAAATCCTGAACGGGGTGATTGGCGCCGTGATGGCCCTGATGCATTTTTTTGGTTTTGGCGCCTAAGGCAAGGCCGAGCATTTGATGGCCCAGGCAGATGCCGAAGATGGGCTTGCCGGACGCCACCAGTTTTTGAATTTCTGGCACGGCGTATTCGCCTGTCGCTGCCGGGTCACCGGGGCCGTTTGACAGGAAAATACCGTCGGGGTTCATGGCGAGAATATCGTCAGCGTTTGCGTTGGCGGGAACCACAGTGACGTCGCAGCCCACATTCGTCAGACAACGGAGGATATTTCTTTTGAGACCGTAATCGATGGCGACGACCTTGAATTTTCCACCTTCGATGCTGGTGTAGCCGTCTTTCCAGTTCCACAGGTTCTCGTCCCATTCCATGCGCTGGGTGAGTGATACATCCTTGGCGAGATCCAAGCCCTCGAGGCCGCTCCAGGCTTTTGCCATGGCGACAAGTTTCTTTATGTCGAACTTGCCTTTGGCGCTGTGGGCGATGACGCCGTTGGGCATGCCGTTCTCGCGGATGAGGCTGGTGAGTTCACGGGTGTCGACGCCTGAGAGGCCGATGAGGCCGCGGGCTTTCATCCACTTATCGAAATGTTTTCCTGAGCGGTAATTGGCGGGGTCGGTTATGGGCGCTTTGACGACGCAGCCTTTGACGGCGGCTGATGCTGCGAGGTTGGTGGTTTCCAAATCCTCTTCATTGGTGCCGACATTGCCGATGTGGGGGAAGGTGAAAGTTACAATCTGGCCGGCATAGGAAGGATCGGTGAGCACTTCCTGATAGCCCGTCATCGCCGTGTTGAAGCAGACTTCGCCCACGGCTTCGCCTTCCGCGCCGAAACCCTGGCCCTCAATAACGGTGCCATCGGCGAGCACGAGGAGGGCGGTGATGCGGGGCTGGTCCCAATCGCTGAAGGGTTTGCGTGGTTGGGCCTTGGCGGTTTTCGCGCTGTTCATGTTGGAATCTCCGGGAAGTTGGCACTCTATGGGGGAGGGCGTGGCGTCCGTCAAGGTTGCGGAGCAGGCTGGAAGCCTCTATCTAGCGGGTTTCCACAAAGGGATTTTTGCCATGGGCCTTCGCGACACCATCAACGACGATTTGAAAACCGCCATGAAGGCAGGCGACAAGCGCCGCACCACAACGCTGCGCCTGATGAATGCCGCCATCAAGGACAAGGACATCAACAGCCGCACCGAAGGCCATGATTCAGCGCTTACGGCAGATGCCGGGTTGATCGACCTGTTCGCCAAGATGGTGAAGCAGCGGCAGGAAAGCGTTGGCATGTATGAGCAGGGCGGCAGGCCCGAGCTTGCGCAACAGGAGCGCGAGGAGATTGACATCATTCAGGCCTATATGCCGAAGCAATTATCCGACGATGAGGCGAAGTCGGCGGTGGCAGGCGTGATTACTGCTGTGGGTGCGACGAGTGTTAAGGACATGGGCAAGGTGATGGCCGAGCTGAAGGCGAAGTTTGCGGGCCAGATGGATTTTGCAAAGGCGGGCTCGATTGTTAAGGGGTTGCTTGCGGGTTAAGCTGCAGCGACCGCGTGGTCATTGTCTTGTTTGCCCGCGCCTGCCTCTTGCAGCAGCCAATTCCGGAAGGCGGCAATTTTGGGGCGGCCTGACCAGGTTTCAGGAGTTACCACGGAATACATGATCATGGGCGGCAGGTTCACATCAAACAGCCTGACTAAACGGCCATTGGCCAGATCGGTCACGACCAGGATATCAAACGCCAGCGCCACACCCTGATTCTCCACAGCTGCGGTGAGCAGCAAATCGCAGTGGGCAAATCTCGGTCCCCAGATGGCGCTTTCAAAACGTGCGCCCGCCAGCGCCAGCCAGCGGCCCCAGTCATTGCCGGAACTGTCTTGCAGCAGGGTGTAGTACTGCAGCGCATCTGGATGGTGGAGGGCCGGTCCATTCTTCAGCAGGGCAGGGCTTGCAACGGGAAAGCGGGTTGCCGTAATCAGCGGATCAACGCGCAGGCCGGGTGATGGCACGCAGCCCCAGCGGATATCAACGTCAACATCTTCCTTGGCGAAGTCCGCTGGCTCGATCGATGTTGAAATATTCAATTCGATCGCAGGGCAGGCTTGATGAAAGGCGGTCAGGCGCGGCACCAGCCAGCGGTTGGCTAATCCCGGCGTTGCACGAACCGACAGCGGCCCGCTGGCGTCTGAGTTGCGAACCTGGGCCGTGGCAGCCGCCATCCGGTCAAGGACGCCGGTCAGTTCGTGGAGGTAGCCCGCGCCTTCGCTGGTTAGCGCCACGCCCCGGGTTTCGCGAAAGAACAGCTGCACACCGAGATAGTCCTCCAGTGTTTTCACCTGATGGCTGATTGCCGATTGCGTGAGACAGAGTTCCCCAGCCGCCAGTTTGAAACTGCAATGGCGCGCCGACGCCTCGAAAGCGCGGACTGCGGGGAAGGGTGGCAAATTGCGATGCATTGCAGTTGAATTCCGTTCATCTGCTGATGAATTAGTATCGTTTGTTCCGCCACCAAAAGCAAGCTTACTGTGAACGGAATGAAGCAACGCCGCGTGGATGGCGGCGTCAGATCGCAAGACCAAGGCATGAGATCGCAACGGAGGAAATCGTTTCCCCGGACGCTGACGCATTGCCTGCTTGGCGGAGGTGGGTCATGTCACGGCAATTCATTCAAAAGTTTCTTGTCACAATTATCGTGGTGTTTTGCATGACAGGCGCGGGTGGTGGCGCTGGATCACTTGAAAACACAAGTTTGGGCGCACCTGACGGTAACGGGGCGGCTGCTTCCTCCCGCATCGGACTTGGCCTCAGGTATCTCTATGGCAGCGGGGTTGAGCGCAATCATGTTCGCGCCCTGATGTGGTTCAAACTGGCAATGGCAGCGGATCAATCGGGCGCTGCCAAGTATCATGAGTTGTTGGCACGAAGAATGACGCCGTTGCAGGTCGCGCGGGCCCAGGCCTTTGCAGAGATTTGTGCTGACTTAAATTATACAGAGTGCGATTAGCCCGCCCTCATCTTCTCCACCGCCGGCGTTGCGCCGTTTCCTGCGTCTTTCAATCCAGCAGGCGTGAAAGCCCAAGCGCTTGGCGACCGAGCGCGGGCATGAATGAGCAGGTGAATTAAACGATCTTTGTTGTCACCTTCACATTTTTCCTAATGGCGTGGGAATAGGGGCAGACGACGTGGGCTTTTTTGGCGAGTGCTGTTGCCTTGGGTTTTGGCACGCCGGGGAGGCTGACCTCAAGTTTTACTTCAATGCCGAAACCTTTCTTGTCCGAGCGTGGGCCGAAGCTCACGTGGGCGGTGACGGAAGATTCAGGCGCGAGGGCCAGAGGCTTCTTGTCCTTGCTGTTCACAAATTTCATGGCACCGAGGAAGCAGGAGGAATAGCCGACGGCAAAAAGCTGGTCAGGATTGGTGCCGCTGCCATCGCCGCCCAACTCCTTCGGGTTCGTGATCTTCAGGTCAAGATTGCCATCGGACGTTCTGGCGGTGCCGCCGCCACGGCCACCGACTGCGGTTCCGACTGCGGTATAGATTTTCTTGATAGCCATGTGAGCCTCCTTGTTGATGCGTCAACAGTGTCAGAAGGTTTTGCACATCGCAAGGGTGCATTCTCTAGTGGGTCTCAATCCTTTGGGTTAGGGCGAACTTGTGGTTTGAACCAAAGGATTACAAACATCTTGATTTTTGCTTGGTGTAGTTCTATATTTGTTCCAAATATTTATGTGGATAGAGGTGGAAAACCCTCCGGAAATACTCGCGTTGAGCGGATGTTTGCCCGAATCGAGTTCTTTTAGGGTTAGTGGGTTATGAAATTTTCGCCGACATTCTTGGATGATATTAGATCGCGCGTGTCGATATCGTCGGTGATTGGCCGAAAGGTAGTGTGGGATAGGCGTAAAACTAACGTCGGCAAGGGTGACTATTGGGCCTGTTGCCCGTTCCACGGTGAGAAAACTTCTTCATTTCATGCAGATGATCGCAAAGGTCGATACTATTGTTTTGGCTGCAAAGTATCCGGTGACATCTTTACATACTTAGTTGAAAGGGAGGGGCTTAGCTTCCCAGAAGCTGTTGAACAACTTGCTCAAGAAGCTGGGATGGAAGTCCCCAAAAATTCCACCGAAGAAATAGTAAAGGAGAGGAAGCGAGCATCATTATTTGAAGTTATGACATTGACAGTGGATTTTTTTCACGAACAACTCTTCACGAAGGAAGGAGAGGCGGCATTAAAATATCTTAAGCAAAGAGGTATAAAAGAACAGACTGTTCGTGAGTTCAAAATTGGCTACAGCCCTAATTCCAGAAACGCACTCAGAAATTTTCTTACTGATAAGGGAATTGACTTTGAACAAATGGCAGCTGCTGGGTTGGTAGTCAGCGGTGATGACGTTCCCGTTGCCTATGACCGGTTTCGTGATCGTGTAATGTTTCCAATTGAAGATATTAAAGGTAGGCCGATTGCGTTTGGTGGTCGCGCATTGGATGCTAATGCACCTGCAAAGTATCTCAATTCACCAGAAACTGAGTTGTTTGATAAGAGCTCCACACTTTTCAATATTTCGAGAGCAAGGAAACCAGCTTTTGAAAAAAGTGAGATAATTGTCGTTGAAGGCTACATGGATGTTGTTGCATCTTATCAAGAAGGTTTCACTAACATTGTGGCCGCCCTGGGTACGGCTCTGACAGAAAATCATTTGAAGCAATTGTGGAAATTTTCTGCCGACCCAATCCTATGTTTTGATGGTGACAAAGCAGGTTACCAGGCGGCAAGTCGCGCATTGGATAGGGCTTTACCCCTGCTAGTCTCTGGCTATTCTCTGAAATTTACATTTTTGCCTGATCAGAAAGACCCTGCAGACTTAATGATTGAAGGGCGTCAAAATGATTTTGAGCTTTATTTGAATGAGTCCATCAATTCGTTTGAGTATTTTTGGCGCCGTGAAACTGAGAGAGCAGATATTGCTTCACCTGAAAAGAAGGCTGGATTAGAAGCAAAAATAAACTCTGCCATCAAATCCATTCAAGATGAAAATATTCGCAAATATTATTTGATGGGAACACGTGTTCGCTTAAGCGATTTATTCTATAAGTACGATAGAACAAGTGTTAAATTCAAAAAAAGAAGTTCGGCAATTACTGTTCCGCCAGACCATGAAACTGAAAGAATTATTCTTGGACTTGTGGTGCATTATCCGCATCTTGTATTAGAAAATTTTGGTGGTTTTCAGGCTTGGCAATTTCAATACAAAGAGCATACAAAATTTCAACAAGAGTTAGTGCGTTTGCTAGTTGAGCTTGAGGATCTTTCCGTAACGTCCATTTACCAATCTATGGATGAGTATTTCTATATTGTCTTTGAACAGGTTTATGGAAGGGAACGAAAGAAGGGGAAGCTTCTATTGCCGTGGGGGCACGCACTATTTGCTAGGGTCCCTATAGTACGATTCAGTCCGTCAAGCGATTTTGTTTCGCGCTATTTTGAGTTTCTAGCAACAAAACTCGTTTTGAACACAATGCTGAAAGATCGAGACGAAGCATTAACTCGTTTTGAGCACGATCAAAATGAGAAAAATGAGAGTATATTACTAAACTATATGCGTCAAATTGAGATACTTAGAGGCGTTATAGTTGCTGATGAGCGCGTGTTAACTGAAGAAGCGAGGGAAATATCTGAAATCTATTGGAAAAATTATACAGATAATCTCACATATCGAAGAGAAAATAGGGTAAAAGCCACAGTGTAGGAATATTTACGGCGCTTGACTCCCTCCGTACACAAATCATAAATAGCGCCGCACTTGAGCTGGGGCTTGATAATTCCGCGCTGAAGAGCCACCTGAGATCACGAGGATTTGGCCCGGATTTGGACCGCCTCGAAAACCAGGCGACGCGTTTGAACGAATGGTTCCTTGGTCCTGCGGCTGCACAAGATGATGCGCGGACTGGCCTGCGTCAGATGTTCGCCTTACACCGGAAAACCGTAACGCTCGTTTCGGAGCTTAAGGCGGCGGAAGCCGTTTTTGTTGCCGAGCCGACGGAGGAGAATTTCAATACCCTTTCGGGGTTGCGCGAACAATTTCTTTCGGCCACCGGTTCTGAAGCCCTGATTGCGGGGTTCGGCGCCGCCTCTGGCCGGGTTGTTGACGCAATCTCGTAAGTTATCGGGGAAACCACATGGTTAATGGCGGCTTAACGCGGCCCGGCCTAGTTTTCACCCGAATCACCCAGCTTTGTGCGAATCAGCCCTTTGCACCTTTTCGACGTAAGGATACCCATTCATGGCCCGAGCCGCCCAAACCCGCGAAACCAAGCAAGAAGACCAGGATAACAGCAATTCCGCCGACGATCAGGACGCCACAACTGATGCCCCGGCCGATGGTTCGGATTCTCCGGTTCTTGATCTTTCGGATGCGGCCGTCAAACGGCTGATCAAAACGGCGAAGGCCAGGGGCTATGTGACCCTCGATGAACTCAATTCCGTGATGCCGTCGGAGGAAGTGACCTCCGACCAGATTGAGGACATCTATTCGATGCTCGCCGACATGGGCATTACCGTTGTCGAGAGCGAAGAGGAAACCGAGAACGTAGTCGCCAAGGTTGAAGGCGATGAGAGCTCTGAAACCGCTGTCATCAAGGTTGAAGCGGCAAAGCTGCCGAGCGACCGCACCGATGACCCGGTGCGCATGTACTTGCGCGAAATGGGGCAGGTGGAGCTTCTGTCGCGCGAAGGCGAAATTGCCATTGCCAAGCGCATTGAGGCGGGCCGCGAGGCGATGATTTCCGGCCTGTGCGAAAGCCCGCTGACCTTCCAGGCCATCATCATCTGGCGCGATGAACTCAACGAAGCCAAGATTTTGCTGCGGGATATTATCGATCTGGAAGCCACCTATGCGGGCCCGGATGCCAAGAACAATCAGCCCGTACAGGCGCCGCAACCCTATGTGCCGCCGAAGGAAGAAGTGCGCAAGCAGGCCGAGCTCAAGCGGCCCGAACGCCTGAAGCAATCGCAGCCCTCAAAGCGCGATGATGAGTATGGCGATGTGTTGAGCCCGGAAGATTTCGACAAGCCGGTTATCGAAGATGAGGATGATGACGAGGGCGATGACCTCGGCGTTTCACTCTCGGCCATGGAAGCGGAGCTGAAGCCCAAGGTTCTCGAGATTTTTGACTCGATTGCGAAACAATATAAATCCTTGCGCAAACTGCAGGACCAGGAAGTGGCGGAGTCCACCGAGCTGTCGCCCAGCCAGGAGCGGCGCTACCGCAAGCTGCGTGATGATATCATTGCGGAAGTGAAATCATTGTCGCTCAACAATGCGCGCATCGAGGCGCTGGTTGAGCAGCTCTATGACATCAACAAGCGTTTGAACTCGCTTGAAGGCCGCCTCATGCGGCTTGCCGAAACCTATAAAGTTCCGCGTACGGAGTTTTTGAAGGAATACCAGGGCGAAGAGCTGGAAATGGATTGGCTGAAGCGCGTTGGCCGCCTCACCAAGCATGGCTGGAAGAAATTCGCCAATGACGAAAAGGAATCGATCCGGGTTATCCGCGATGAGATTTTTGAGCTTGCCACGGCGACCGGTTTGCAAATTCCGGAATACCGCAAGATCGTTGGCATGGTTCAGAAGGGCGAGCGCGAGGCCAGGATTGCCAAGAAGGAAATGGTGGAAGCCAACCTCCGCCTGGTGATTTCCATCGCCAAGAAATATACCAACCGCGGGCTGCAGTTCCTTGACCTCATCCAGGAAGGCAACATCGGCCTGATGAAGGCGGTGGACAAGTTTGAATACCGCCGCGGCTACAAGTTCTCGACCTATGCGACGTGGTGGATCCGGCAGGCGATCACCCGCTCGATTGCCGATCAGGCGCGCACCATCCGCATTCCGGTGCACATGATCGAAACGATCAACAAGATCGTGCGCACGAGCCGCCAGATGATGCATGAAATTGGCCGCGAGCCGACGCCGGAAGAACTTTCCGAAAAACTCTCCATGCCGCTGGAAAAAGTGCGGAAGGTGATGAAAATCGCCAAGGAGCCGATCAGCCTTGAAACGCCGGTGGGCGACGAGGAGGATTCACACCTCGGCGATTTCATTGAAGACAAGGGCGCGATATTGCCCATCGACGCCGCCATCCAGGCCAACCTGCGCGAAACGACAACGCGCGTGCTGGCGTCACTCACGCCGCGCGAAGAACGCGTGCTGCGCATGCGCTTTGGCATCGGCATGAACACCGACCACACGCTGGAAGAAGTAGGCCAGCAGTTCAGCGTAACACGCGAACGCATCCGGCAGATCGAGGCGAAGGCGCTGCGGAAGCTGAAGCATCCGAGCCGGAGCAGGAAGCTGCGGAGTTTCCTGGATAA
>CAVXPO010000026.1:0-84531 GCA_963763635.1 uncultured Alphaproteobacteria bacterium | reverse complement strand
CAGGGACGCCCAGCAAGGCATCTACAAGCGCCTTGTGCTGAAGGACAACCGCATCGTTGGCGCTGTGCTTTACGGCGAAACTTCCGATGGCGCTTGGTTCTTCGACATGCTCAAGCGCGGCGTTGATATCACTGAAATGCGCGACACGTTAATCTTCGGCCAGTCGTATCAGGGGGGCACCCCCTTGGACCCGTCAGCGGCCGTTGCAGCCTTGCCGGATGATGCGGAAATCTGCGGTTGCAACGGCGTATGCAAGGGAAAAATCACCGGAGCGATCGATAAATTTGCACTGAAAAGTGTAGATGATGTGCGCGCCCACACCAAGGCTTCAGCCTCGTGCGGATCGTGCACTGGCTTGGTTGAGCAAATCCTCAAAGTGAAATTGGGCGACACCTATAACCCAGCGGCTATTCAGCCGATGTGCGGCTGCACGGAACTTGGCCACGATGATGTCCGCCGTTTGATAATTGCGAAATCCCTCAAGACAATTCCGGCCCTGATGCAGGAGTTGAACTGGAAATCCAGCGGCGGCTGCGCCAAATGCAGGCCTGCCCTCAACTACTATATGTTGGCCAACTGGCCGGGCGACTATGTTGATGACAACCAATCGCGCTTCATCAATGAGCGCGTGCATGCCAACATCCAGAAAAATGGAACTTACTCCGTGGTGCCGCGCATGTGGGGCGGTGTGACTTCGGCCCATGAACTTCGCGCTATTGCGGATGTTGTGGACAAGTTTGCCATTCCAACCGTGAAATGCACCGGCGGACAGCGCATTGATTTGCTCGGCGTGAAGAAGGAAGATTTGCCTGCCGTGTGGTCTGATCTCAACGCGGCGGGCATGGTGTCAGGGCACGCCTATGCCAAGGCTTTGCGCACGGTAAAAACCTGTGTGGGCACGGACTGGTGCCGCTTTGGAACGCAGGATTCAACGGGGCTTGGCATCACGCTGGAGAAATTTCTATGGGGCTCATGGACACCTGCGAAGGTGAAAATGGCCGTGTCGGGCTGTCCGCGCAATTGCTCGGAAGCAACGTGTAAAGATGTGGGCGTGATCTGCGTTGATTCTGGTTACGAGATTCATTTCGCTGGCGCCGCTGGCCTCGACATTAAAGGCACGGAAGTTCTGGGGCATGTAAAGACAGAAGACGAAGCAATTGAAGTCATTACCGCTCTGGTTCAGCTTTACCGCGAACAGGGGCGTTATCTCGAACGCATTTACAAATGGGCCAAGCGGGTTGGCTCTGCGTCCATCATTGCTGCGGTTTTGGAAAATGCCGAGAAACGCAAAGCGCTTTATGATCGCTTCGTGTTCAGCCAAAAATTCTCGCAATCAGATCCATGGGAGGAGCGCGCACGGGGCTTTGCCGCCCATGAGTTCAAACCCATGGCAGACATTTCATTCAAGCAGGCCGCAGAATGAGCGGCACTTGGGTTGAAATCGGCAGGCTGGAAGACATCCCGGTTTTGGGCTCCCGTGTTGTAAAAACAGCGTCGGGCGATGTTGCCGTGTTCCGCAATGCTGATGACCAGGTGTTCGCCCTGCATGACAAGTGCCCCCACAAGGGCGGACCGCTAAGCCAAGGCATTGTGCATGGCATGTCTGTTACCTGCCCCTTGCACAATTGGGTAATTGGACTCGACACCGGCGAGGCCAAAGGAAACGACAAGGGTTGCACCAACCGCTTTGACATCAAGCTGGTAGATGGCCGCGTATTCCTAGATGTGGAAAACTTTGCGCTTCAGGTGGCGTGATGACGGAGACAAAAACCACCTGCCCCTATTGTGGCGTTGGCTGCGGCGTTATTGCTGCGCGCAGTGAGGCTGGCGAGTTCAGTGTGCGGGGTGATGCCGATCACCCGGCGAATTTTGGCAAGCTGTGTTCCAAGGGGTCGGCGCTGGCGGAAACGCTTTCGCTGGATGACCGTTTGCTGTTTCCTGAAATCAACGGCAAGCGCGCACCGTGGGACATTGCAGTTGACCGAGTGGCCTCTTGCTTCAAGCAAACAATTGCTGATCACGGACCAGACTCCGTGGCGTTCTATGTTTCGGGGCAACTTCTGACTGAAGATTATTATGTGGCTAATAAGTTGATGAAGGGTTTCATTGGCTCGGCCAATATTGATACCAACAGCCGCCTGTGCATGGCGTCTTCCGTTGCTGGTCATAAGCGGGCCTTTGGGGCCGATGTGGTTCCCGGCACTTATGAAGATTTGGAACTGGCTGATCTTGTTGTGCTTACGGGTTCAAATTTTGCGTGGTGTCATCCGGTCCTGTTTCAGCGCCTGATGGCGGCAAAGGAAACGCGCGGCACAAAGATTGTTGTTATTGATCCGCGCAAAACCGCGACCGCTGAATTTGCCGATTTGCATCTCAGCCTCAAGCCTGGAACCGATGTGGCGCTGTTTAATGGTTTGCTGAATTATTTGCATGGACATGGCAAGACGGACCCGCTCTATATTTTTAAACACACCAGCGGCCATGCAGAAGCGTTGATTGCGGCGCGGCGGCAAGATGTTTCGGAAATTACCGGCCTTGCGCAAAGTGAACTCGATCAGTTCTACCGTATATTCGCGAACACCGAACGCACGGTTACCGTGTGGTCGCAGGGCGTGAACCAATCAAGTGCTGGCACCGACAAGGTGAACGCTATTATCAATTGTCATTTGATCACGGGCCGCATTGGCAAGCCGGGCATGGGGCCGTTTTCGATTACCGGCCAGCCCAATGCCATGGGCGGACGCGAAGTGGGTGGGCTTGCCAATATGCTGGCGGCCCACATGGCGGTTGAGAATCCGGTGCATCGCGATATCGTGCAGCGCTTTTGGCAGAGTCCTACGATTGCAACGCGCGCCGGCCTTAAGGCCGTTGATATGTTCAAGGCGGTGGCTGATGGACGTATCAGGGCCATTTGGATTATGGCAACAAACCCGGTGGTGAGCATGCCGGATGCAGACTTTGTGCGCGACGCTTTGAAGGCCTGCCCGTTTGTGGTGGTGAGTGAGGCGGTGCGGAACTCCGACACGGCAGAATTGGCTGATGTGCTTTTGCCCGCTGCAGCCTGGGGCGAAAAGGATGGCACGGTTACAAATTCCGAGCGCCGCGTTTCACGCCAGCGGGCGTTTCTGCCGATGCCGGGAGAAGCGCGGGCCGATTGGAAAATTATTGCTGACGTAGCGACCGCCATGGGTTTTTGCTGGTTTTGAATTTCAGTCGTCTGCTGAAATATTCCGCGAGCATGCCCGACTTAGTGAATTTGAAAATGCCGGCACACGGGCCATGGATATTGGCGCTGCTGTCGATACGGACTACGAAGCGATGGCGCCATTTCAATGGCCAAAGCCACGTAACGGAGATTTAACTCCACGCATGTTTGCGGATGCAAAATTTTTTACCGAAAGTGGCCGCGCCAATTTTGTCGCAACGCCCTATCGGGCTGCGCGTGGCCAAGCGACGGTTGAATTGCCCCTATTGCTGAATACAGGCCGCATTCGTGACCAGTGGCACACCATGACGCGCACGGGAAAATCCGCGCGGCTCATGGCCCATATGGGCGAACCCTTCCTTGAAATCCATCCCGCGGATGCAAATGACCGCGGCATTAAACCTGCGTCTCTCATCAAAGTATCATCTGATCGTGGTGATGCAATTTTGCGGGCTCTTGTGACTGACAAGCAGCAACGCGGAAGCGTGTTCGCCCCCATGCATTGGAGTGACATGAACGCTGCGCACGCGCGGGTTAATGCATTGGTGGCTGCCAACCCTGATCCCGTCTCCGGGCAGCCCGAAGTGAAGTGCACGCCAGTTGAAGTAGCGCCCTACGTTGCGCAATGGTACGGCTTTGCGGTCATGCAGAAACGGCCAAATGTAGGCCATTTTGGCTATTGGGCAGAAGCGCGGGCGACAGATGGCTTCAAATTTGAATTAGCAGATTTGCTCCATCCAGCCGATTGGCGCGAGCTCGCTGAAGATTTTCTACAGTCAAAAAACTTGCATGGCTATGTTGATAGTCGCAGCAGCACTTACCGGTTTGCCGATTTTGCAGATGGAGTTCTGAAAGGTGCCATTTTTATTTCTCCTGAACCTGTCGCCGTTGCGCGCAATTGGATTGCGGCTCAGTTGGGCAAGTTTGCGACGCTGCAAATTCTGGCGGGCCGCGGTGGCAAATCAGAGGCTGATTGCGGCGGCATTGTTTGCGCCTGCAGCAATGTGGGCAAGACCACCATAATGGCAGCGATAGCCAAGGGGGCAAACTCCCTCAATGCAGTTGGCAATGCCACAAAGGCTGGCACCAGTTGTGGTTCTTGTCGCGCGGACATCAAGTCTCTGCTTCAAGGCTTTCAATTTCGGGCGACGGAATAATAATGTAGTTTAGTGTGCCTGAAACACTCACGCTCACGATAGTGCAGATTCAGAGCAGTCCATGCACTTTAGCCAAGCCTTTGAGGAAAGGCACACCTTTGTCCAGAACTTCATGCCTGTCACGCGCCACTGGCCTCCACACAGAAAGTGCAGCAGCAATTTCTGACGGAAGCGTCACAAAACTTTCAACGACCAGTTTGCCTGTGAAGCCGATATCGGCCAGTGTGCGATAGATATCATCCCAGTCGATTGTTCCGGTGCCTGGAACGCCGCGATCACTTTCTGACATGTGGACATAACTGCATTTACCGGCAGCGGCGCGGAATCCATGGCCGATGCCTTTTTCCTCAATGTTCATGTGATAGGTATCGAAATGAATCGTCACATTCGGCTCGTCGATCATTTCCAGCAGCATCAGGGCTTGCGTCGACGTATTGAGCAGGTGGGTTTCATAGCGGTTGCACGGCTCGATGCCCAGCGTGATGCCAAGTTTCCTGGCGTGTTTCGCCGTGGGTTTCAGCGCCTCCACAATATTTTCGTACTCGCCCTTGGTTGGCGGCCTGCCCGAGCGATAGCCCAGCGCTGAAAACGTGACACCCCCAAGGTAGCTGCATCCGACGTCGGCTGCCTTGTCGAGCGCTCTCTTGACAAAGGCTTCCGCCTTTTCAGGATGCACTTGCGCCATTTTATCGTCTGGCAGGCACAGGGACGCTGTGGGTTCTATTCCATGCTTCTCAAAAAGTTTGCGCGAATGCGGCGCGTCAACGCCTTCAGGAACGAGCAAAGGAAACTCGATCACTTCAAGTCCATGTTGGGCGGCTTCGGGAATGGCAAGTTCCGCTGCCTCTCTGGTCCATTCCGCAGCCCACAGTGAGGCATGCATTCCAAGTTTTACGTCTGCCATCGGAATTCTCCTGATTAATGCGCGCCCACGATGTAACTGACGACTTCGCGCATCTGCGTCGATTTTGTCTGCAAATCCGCTTCCATGCGCCCCTGCCGCAACACCACAATGCGGTCGGTCACTTCCATCACGTCGTTTAATCGATGGCTGATGAGAATGACGGCAATGCCTTCATCCTTCAATTGCCGGATCAGTTTCAAAACGCTTTCCACTTCGCGCACCGCAAGTGCTGCGGTCGGCTCATCCATGATGACGAGCTTTGGATTGAACGTGAGGGCGCGCGCAATCGCCACCGTCTGCTGCTGCCCGCCAGAGAACAGGCCAACGGGCCGATGGATTGATGGAATGCGCGCGCCAAGACGCTCGATCATTTTCAACGCATCTGCATCCATTTTTGCAGTGTCGACAAAATTGGGAAGAAATCCGAAAGCCCGCTTCACTGGTTCGCGGCCAAGGAAAATATTTGACGCCACATTGCGCTGCTTTGCAAGTGCGAGATCCTGATAGATCATCTCAATGCCGCGTTCGCGGCGCTGGCCCGGTGTCAGGCCAGCCATTGTTTCATCATCAAATCTAATCTCGCCATCATCCGTGGCATAAAGCCCCGTGATGGTTTTCATCAGGGTGGATTTTCCTGCGCCATTGTCGCCGACGAGACCTACAACAGTTCCAGCCTCCACAGCAAAATCAACGCCATTCAGAACCTGCACGGCACCGAAACGTTTAGTGACGCCCTTAACTTCAAGGAAACTCATGCCTTGCGCTCCTTTTCCGATTGCATCTGGTCGATATAAACAGCGAGGATCAGCACGGCCCCGATGGCAATCTGCTGATAGTAGGATTGCACGGCGAGCAGGTTCAAACCGTTTTGCAAAACACCCATGATGAGTGCACCAACCATCGCACCGAGGATGGAACCCTTACCACCGAACAGTGATGTGCCCCCAATAATGGCGGCCGTAATCGCCGTGAGTTCGTAAGTGTATCCGGCCGTCGGGTCACCAGCATTGACGCGCGCCATGAAGATCAAGCCTGCCATGCCCGAGAGCAGGCCTGAAATGGTGTAGAGTTTGCGCCGCAGGGACTCGACAGGAATCCCGGTTGCCCGCGCTGCCGCCTCATTGTCACCCATGGCCAGCGTGTGATGGCCAAAACGAGAGTAGGATAAAACGTAATGTGCGACGATGGCAACAATGGCGAGGATGATGACAGGCATCGGAATGCCAAGGGGCCGCCCCTGCCCCAAAAAAACTACTGGCGCAGGCAATCCATAAATCGCTCCGCCATTGGGGGCGATGATCAATCCAACACCACGCGCAATGCCCAACATGCCCAATGTTACAATGAAGGCCGGGATGCGTAAACGCGTGATCAACACGCCATTGATGTAACCGGCCAATGCACCGGCACCCAGCGCACCCACAATGGCCATGAACCATGGCCATTCCAGCTCCACACAAAAATACGCGCCCACCACGCCGGCAAAGCCAAGAACTGAACCGAGCGAGAGGTCAAGACCATTGGAACTGAGTATTAGTGTCGCCGCGATGGCAAGCACACCAATGGTTGTTGTTGCGAGCAGGATGTTGAGAAAATTGCTGACCGAGAGAAAAAATGGCGAGAGCAATGCCATCGCCAGACCCAAAGCCGCGAGCACGATGATTGACTCAAGTCGCACGTGCAATTTCCTGTCAAAGAAAAACTGCAATTGCCGCCAGGCATCAGTTGTCGCCGCCGTGTTCGCAACCATTCCAAATGTCCCTTGATGTGAAAGCGGGGCGAGCATTACTCCGCCCCGCACATTGTTTGTTGGGTTACTTCACAAACTCGAGCATAGGCTCGGTTCCCGCATCAAGCACGGCCTTGGTCAGCACCATTGTTGGCACGTGAACCACTGCTGGAACTTCCTTGCCTTCAGCGACAAGCTTCACGCTTTCAACTGCCTGCTTGCCAACAAGATAGGGGAGCTGCGCAACGGACGCTGTCAATCGACCTTCCTTGATCGACTTCACGGCATCCGAATTGCCGTCAACACCAACGATTGTGACCTGCTCGCCTTTGCCAGCCGCGAACACGGTTTCAACCGCGCCCAATGCCATGCCGTCATTAGCCGCAAAAATAGCGACGAGATCACCATGCTTGGTCAGAATGTCATTGGTGATGTTGGCAGCCTTGCCGCGATCCCAGTCGCCCGGGAGTGAAGCAACAATTTCGAGGCCTGGAGCCGTTTTCTTCAGCTGCTCGGCAAATCCACGTGCGCGCTTCTGGCCTGTGATGTTGCCTGACAATCCTTCGATCACCAGAACCGGGCCCTTTGCATCAGCACCGAGTTTACCCACCACATAGTCAGCACCCTGCGCACCAGCGGCTTCATTGTCTGAGCCGATCTGGAACGCAATCTTCACACCTGCCTTCTCATTGACTGCGGGATCGAGATTGCCGTCGAGATCAACCACCGGAATGCCCATGTCATTGGCGGCCTTGAGACACGGCAACAGGATATTGGAGTTGATCGCCGCGGTGATCATGACTGCTGGCTTGCGTTCCAGCATTGTGTTGCAAAGATTGAGCTGCGGTTCGGCAGCCTGATCACTCTCCGCGGCCTGAAGATAATACTCAACGCCAGCCGCATCAGCACCTGCCTTCACACCCTGTTCCATCGCACCCCAAAACGGGTTGGCGAGGGTCTTCATCAACACGCCATAAACGGGTTTATCTGCCGCAAAAGTTGTTGTGCTCATCACAGCAACAACGGAAGCCAAAAGTGCAAGTTTAAATTTCATCATAGGATCCTCCATGTTTATCGACTTTGTTATTACCCGAATAATCTCGGGCTTCGGCGTATTCGGAGCGTTGCGCTCCGGATTTGGTTCTAGATGCCCTCCTCGCGTGGTCTTGCAATTGAACCGCGAAATTCAAGGCTGCAGGGAATTTGAAAGGCTGTGGGCGGATCGTCAGGAAAGTCAATGCGCTGCAAAAGTTGCTTCCACGCTGTCGCGGCCATTTCCGCAATTGGCTGGATTACCGTTGCCACCGGCGGATGCATAACCTGCATCCACTCAAAATCATCAAAACCGGCAAGAGAGATATCTCCCGGCACATTGAGGCCAAGCTTATCGACTTCGCGCAGCACCGCGAGGGTCGCTTGGATAAACAATGCGAAGACAGCTTGTGGTGGAATTCCCAGTTCAAATCTTTTTGCAACAGCTGCAGTCGCATGCGAAAGATCTGGCCCACAGTAAAGTACTTCAGTTTCCATAGGTTCGTTCATGGAATTTGCAGCAGCACATGCACCTTCAATGCGGTCCTTCATGTTGGGAAGGTCCGGCAAAGAGGCCGCAATGGTGAGCTTGCGGTGACCAAGTTCATAAAAGTGCCGCACCATCTTCGCGCAAGCTTCTGCATTGTCAACGCCCACACCATCAAAGGGCGAGGTTTTTGAAACGCGATCAACAACAATAAACGGCGCGCCTTCGGATCTTAGCAATGTTTGATCCGTTTGGTTGGCTGAACTTGGGATAAGGATGATGCCGGCAACACGCCAATCGAGCAGCGCTTCGATTTGACGATGCTCTATCGTTTCTGCCTCGGAACTGCTGACGGCCACCAGCCGGTAACCGCTTCCTTCAGCCAATTGTTCGATGGCGGATACAAGCGCCCCGAAAAACGGGTTCTTAAAATCCGGAACAATCAACCCAATGATCGATCGGCGATTGCGCCGTAGGTTGGCCGCCAGCGGATCACTGCGAAACCCCAAATCCCGCACCGCCAGCATAACCCGGTTGGCGTTATCCGCACCCACAGTTGTCACCCCACGCAAAACCTTTGAAACCGTTGCCGGTGACACATGGGCGCTGCGGGCAACATCGTAGATCGTTGGTCGCGCCACATCACGTTTCTGACTTGAAGTGCTGTTTCGCACCTTCATTCTCCCTATTGAGTACTAGCGTAAACCGATTTATTGTGACTTGTAAACCGATTTATCTGATTTATGGCGATTTTTTAAAGGGAGCCTCCGAAATGGCCGAACCAGGCCCAATCGTAATTTCTGTGCCAGAACCGCGGTCCTTGGAACTCATCTTCACGACAGACGACGAAGCCAAATTGCGCCGCGAATACACAATTGTTGAAGGCCTTGGCCCCTCCGCAACCAAGGTTGTGGAAGAAAATATTGCAGTGGCAAGTTACATCATCGGGCAACCAGATTTACCAACAGAACTGTTGCGACGGGCAAAGAAACTTAAAGCGATCTTCAACGTCGAAACCAATTTTCTCGACAACATGGATTACGATCACTGCTTTGCCCACGGCATCCATGTGCTGACCACTGGTCGCGTTTTCGCGGCACCTGTTGCCGAAATTGGTTTGGGAATGGCGCTCAGCCTGGAGCGAAACATTGCGGGTGCGGATCGGGCGTTTCGCAACGGCAAGGAACTCTGGGGGGGCGACGGCAACACCGAGGCGCGCCTGATGTCAGGCGGCAACATTGGCTTCATCGGCTTTGGCGATCTCGGCCGCGCCCTGCATCGCCTGCTCGCTGGATTCAGGGCAAACATTCGCGTGTTCGATCCGTGGTTACCAGCAGGCGTTCTTGAGGATATGGGGGTCTCACCTGTCAGCCTCGACGACGTACTTAAACTGAGTGACGTGATTTTCGTCGTCGCCTCAGTCACGTCTGACAATGGGGGTTTTCTGGGCGCAAATGAATTTGCAAAAATGAAAAAGGGCACAAGCTTCATTCTTCTCAGCCGGGCCGGTGTCGTCGATTTCGATGCCCTGATGGACGCTGTAAGATCTGGACACATTCGCGCGGCCAGCGATGTCTTTCCCCAGGAACCACTACCCACAGATCACCCAGTGCGAAAGCTTGAAGGCTTTGTACTGTCCGCCCACCGCGCAGGCGCGCTCGACACAGCCTTCAAACAAATGGGCAAAATGGTCCTTGACGACATGGACCTTATGGCGCGCGGCCTTCCGCCTATCACGTGCAGGCGAGCCGAGCGCGAAACCGTCCGACGTATGCGTTCCAAACCCGTCAGCCGAAATTAAATTGCCAAGGTGCATTTCCCACATTCGCTATAAATTTTTTGATTGGAAGCACCTTCACAATGCAAAGTTTCGTCTATTCAGGCCCCAAATTGCACAATGCGCACTGCATCTTACTGCACACGCAGCGCACACGTTGGCATTTAACTTATTGATTTCTTTGTATTATCATTCCCATCCATCATGGGCGCGACGGCGAGCAGTTTCCCATTCACCGCCTGGGTAGCGGTGGAGTTGATCATAGTTTCGGTTAACTTTTGACCTGCCACTGAACTTTCATCCATTGGCAATCAGAGCCTGCGGCAGTTTTATGCCCAATTGGGCGAATTGAGCTACAAGCCGGAACGCGGAGCCGTCGACACGCAGAAGCGTGGGAGGCCGCGACATCGTAGGGTTGTGTATTTTCTTATGATTGTTGCAACGATTTGGGCCACTTTGGTCTTTGCGGCAGAGGGATATGCCCGCGGCCAATTTCCAAGCATCAGTAACGGATTGCTTTTGGCAGTTTGCTAATGAAAATCTCGCGATTTTGGCACGGCGCGCAGGTTACGTGGGTGGCTATGTTTAGCTGCCTGCGAACGGAAAGGCGGGGCCTGCGTCACATCTTCCGATAGGCGTTCCAGCTCATACGACCGGTCGAAGATACGCTGAGCCACGAGGTGGACAACGCCTTCAGGGCTGCGCTGCACCCTGCCCTCAACCAACAATAATCGCGCGCCCATAATTTCGCGGCGGAAAGTTTCGACCAGCTTGGGCCAGACCACGACATTGGCAACGCCCGCCTCATCGCTGAGCGTGATGAAGACGACGCCTGCATCACCCGGCATCTGACGCGTCAGTACGATACCGGCACAAGCAGCTGGTACGCCATCTTTGGCCTTTGAGATTTCCTCGCAATTCAGGACACCTTCACTGCTGAACAGATCGCGCAGGAAAAACATGAGATGAGCCCGAAGTGACAGGCGCAACATCTGGTAATCGGCAAGAACATGTTCGCTTAGCGGCATAGGTGGGAGTGGTGCGATCTCTTCCTCTGCCTGTTCTTCGACATACTGCGCAGCGAATAATGGCAAGGCACTGTCATCGGTGATGCGGCGAACGGCCCAGAGGATTTCGCGGCGATCCATGGCAATTGATTGGAAGCTGTCGGCTTCCGCCAGAATAATGAGCGCGCGTTTCGGCAATCGCGCCCGCCGTGAAACATCGCCCACAGCATGATAGCCATTGCCGCGAGACGTGAGCAGTATCTTCGCCCAGTCTTCTCGGAAACCACTGACTTGACGAAAACCCAATCGAAGAGCCAATGAGCCATTGGGGCAAAGCTCCAGTGCATTGTCCCATTCACTGAAATTCACATCAACATGGTGAACCTCAACCTTATGCTCGCGTGCGTCGCGCACGATTTCTGCCGGCGCGTAAAAGCCCATTGGCTGCGAGTTCAAAAGTGCGCAAGCGAACGCCGCTGGATGGTGTTTCTTGATCCAGGCCGAGATATAAACGAGATGGGCGAAACTTGCAGCGTGGCTTTCTGGAAAACCGTAAGAGCCGAAACCCTCAATCTGTTTGAAGCAGCGTTCGGCAAACTCCTGCTTGTAGCCGCGTGTCACCATCCGTCCTACGAACATTTCCTTGAAATTGTCGATCGTGCCGACATTGCGGAAGGTCGCCATCGCTCGGCGCAATCCATTGGCTTCTTCCGGGGTGAATTTCGCCGCCACAATAGCCAGCTTCATCGCTTGTTCCTGAAACAGTGGAACGCCCTTCGTCTTGTTGAGCACGTTGAACAATTCGTCTGGTGGACCGTGCTCTGATGCGGGTGATGGGTATTCGACCTTCTCAGCACCGCTGCGCCGCCGGAGATAGGGGTGAACCATGTCACCCTGAATGGGACCGGGGCGCACGATTGCCACTTCAATGACGAGATCGTAGAATTCCTCGGGTCTCAGCCGCGGCAGCATGTTCATTTGCGCCCGGCTTTCGACCTGGAATACACCGATGGCATCCGCCTTTTGCAACATTTCGTAAACTGCGGGATCTTCGCGTGGCACAGTGGCAAGATCATAGGGTTTGCCATCGTGAACGCGGATGAGGTCGAAGGCTTTCCGGATGCAAGTGAGCATGCCAAGCGCCAGAACATCGACCTTCATCATGTGCAAGACATCTATATCGTCTTTGTCCCATTCGATGAAATAGCGATCCTCCATCGTTGCAGGCCCCACGGGCACGATCTCGTCGAGCCGGTCATGCGTCAGCACGAAACCGCCGACATGCTGGGAGAGATGGCGCGGAAAGCCGATGAGTTCATTGGCTGCTTTCACCGCGCGCGCGATCAACAGATTGAACGGATCGAGCCTGCCCTGCCGGACCTGGCTGTCCTTTAGCCGGCTGCCCCAACTTCCCCATACGCCGCTGGCGAGATTTGCGGTCACGTCCTCGGTAAGGCCGAATACTTTTCCCGCTTCGCGAATGGCGCTGCGCGGGCGGTAGCAGATGACGGTGGCGGTCAGCGCCGCGTTATGGTGGCCATAACGCTTGTAGACATGCTGGATAACCTCCTCGCGCCGCTCATGCTCGAAATCGACGTCGATATCCGGCGGCTCCTTGCGCTCCTGGCTGATGAAGCGTTCGAACAGAAGATCGACCTGCATCGGATCGACGGCGGTGATGCCCAGCACATAGCAGACGGCGGAATTCGCCGCGGAGCCGCGTCCCTGGCAGAGAATGTTCTGGCTCTTGGCATAACTCACGATGTCATGAACTGTCAGAAAATACGGCGCGATTTCCATTTTTGCGATGAGCGCCAATTCCTTTTCAAGTGTCGCGCGCACCTTGTCCGGGATAACGCCCCCATAGCGCGAAGCGGCGCCCTGCCAGGAAATATCCTGAAGATGCTGCTGCGCTGATTTTCCTTTGGGTATGGGTTCGTCGGGATAATTGTATTTGAGCTGGTCAAGGGAGAATGTGATCCGGTTGGCGAAGCGGATGGTTTCGGCGATGGCACCGGGCACTCCGTGAAAAAGTTCTGCCATTTCGTCCGGCGGCTTCAGATGCCGCTCGGCATTGGCTTCGAGAAGCCGGCCTGCCTCGTTTAGTGTGACATGCTCACGAATACAGGTGACAACATCCTGCAGTTCGCGCCGTTCGGGACAGTGATACAGCACATCATTGGTGGCCAGCAGTGGTACACCGGCTGCGCGCGCCACGCGCTGCCATTCCCGCAGGCGGCGGCGGTCATCGCCTTTATGCGGCATGGAGACCCCAAGCCAAACCCTGCCGAGTGCGGCTCTGAGCAGGTTTTCCAAAAGAGACTGGATTTCCCCAGAACTCGCTTGCGGATTGCTGGTATATATTTCATCCGGCAGTTCGCCCACTTCCTCATCTTCCTGGGCAAGGTTTTTGTTCCAGAATTTTTGGGGAGGGTCTCCTACCCGATCCTTCTGGTCGGGATGCGGCGCCACCACCACCAGCAGCAAACCTTCCTGCCATTTGAGAAGATCATTCAAAGCAAGATGGCATTCGCCTTTCGGCGCGCGCAGTTTTCCCGCGCTTAGCAGCCTGCAGAGGCGGCCATAGGCGGCCCGGTCCGCCGGGTAAGCGAGGATATCGGGCGTGCCATCGACGAATACGAGACGCGCGCCAACCAGCAGTTTGGGCTTATCGCCCTTTATCTCCTGCAACGCCGCATAGGCGCGCACGACACCGGCCAGCGTGTTGCGGTCAGCAATGCCGATGGCGGCATGGCCGAGCTCCGCCGCCATCCGCACCAAATCCTTCGGATGCGAGGCACCGCGCAGGAACGAGTAATTCGTCGTCACCGCGATTTCGGCATAGGCACTCATGCGAAAAACCCATGCAGTAACCATTGCGGAACCACGCCATCGCGCTCGAAAACGCCGTTGCGGTAGAGCCAGTAACGCCGGCCTTCGCCATCTTCCAGGCGGAAGTAATCGCGCGTCGGCTGTGGCGTCTCGTGACGCCACCATTCCATGGCGATGCGCTCCGGCCCTTCACAGTGCGCCACAGCATGCTGCGCCTTGCGCCAGCACAAATGCGATAGATCCGGCACTGCCGTCAGAAGGTTCACGGGTTCGGGTCTGGCGAACAGGCGCAATGGACGGCGCGGCGCATCCCCAACACTGCGGATTTTTTTCCAGGACAGTTTTGAGGGTTGTGCATATTGCGCGGGCACAGCCAGCCAGGCTTCTTCGGGAATATGCGTGTCATTGGGCTGGAAGGCGAGAATGCGCTGGCTGCCGAAGCGCGTGGCCAGACGATCCACCAGAAAGCGGATGTCGGCCTTCTCATTGATGCTGGCATCCAAATCGGATACTTCGCATTCGGCGCGTTCCACGCGGCTGGCGGAAAGCCGGATAAGGTCAAAACCGAAACCCGGGTCGAGCGGATCGGCAAGTGTATCCAGCTTCTCGCGGAAAAGTCGTTCGATGATTGCAGGCTCGCGCGTGGGCCTGCCCATTTCGATGGCAATACGCCGAACCGCTCCATCGGCGCGGAAAAACACGGCTTCGAGGCGGCGCGCACCTTCGCCGCGCTGTTCCAAAACCTTCGACAAAGTGGTGGCCAGGGATTTGAGCGTCGTGCGGATTGCCGCTTCCGTGGCGATGGGCTCGGCGAAGCCTTGTTCCTTCCAGTAATTGGGAAGCGGAAGGCGCGGAGAAATTGGTTTTCCACCATGCCCTAAGGCTTCATCGAGTGTTGCGACCATGGTGGCACCAAAGCGCGCAGCAATCTCAGACCGTTTGCGACTGGCCGCCTGCCCTACTGTCTTGAGACCAGCGCGACGGAACGCGTGCGTGGTGACGGGGTCGAGATTAAGCGCCTCGATGGGAAGCGGTGCGATCGCATTTGCTTCTTCGCCGGGGGTTATTACAGTTCCATCCCGGTAGCGGGCGAAGGCGCGCGCCGCCGTCGCGGTTCCAGCTATTGCACCTCGCACGGCGAAGCCCTGGGTCTGCAGGCTTTCACGAATCCGCTTGAGCATCATTTGCTCGCCACCGAAAAGATGGGCGGCGCCTGTCACATCCAACAGAAGGCCACGCGGCCAATCCAGCGCCACGTAGGGCGAGAAGCGGTCACACCAGTCGGCGATACGTGTGAGCAGCTTCAAATCATCTGGTTCGTTCGCTGCCACAACCTTGAGCGCGGGCAACATCGCGCGCGCATTGGCAAGCGGTTGGCCTATGGAAAGCCCCAGCGACGTCGCCTTGCGGTCCACCGCAGACAGGCGCAGTGCATTGTCCACTTTTGCCACAACCACCAGAGGCGGCGCTTCAGAATGTGAATCGGTAGAGGCTTTCAGTATTTTCTTGCGCCGCTGCAACCTGTCAGTTGGAAGGCGAGGAAACCACAGCGCCACTATTCGCCGCTGGGTTCTGGAAGAGACCCTCATCACAATTCCACTCCATGATCCAATGTCCTGTCTGTCCATGCCGGTTGCGAACGAGATTTGTTTTAAAAATCGGTTGCCCCCAGTTTTCATCCTGTGCTGGCGAAGACGCCGCACGCACGAGCCAGCGGGTTTCCGCAGTGCTGGCATCCGGCTGCGCACCGAGACGCAGGAGAAAGGCGGTGACGGATTTTTGCGCGCAGGCCAGCGTTAATCGTCTGCTCGCCATCAGATCGAAGACTTTCGGCTTACCTGGAATCTCAATTACAATGGCACCAAGTGCAGAACAGGACAGCGCATCATTTGCCGCACGAAGACTATCCGCCGCACTGGCCACACAGAGCAGCAACATGCGTGCCGGATCGAGGCCAAATTCGAGAAACCCTGTCGCTGAAAGTTCGCCAAACTCGAGCGCTGAAAAATCCTGGCGAATCCAGAGCAAATGCTTGCTCGCAGCCACGCGGGTGGCAAGCCCGGCCACAAAACCCGTCGCTGCCGCTTCATGGCCTATCAAAGCGAAAACCTCATGCAGCGCGCCACGTTGAAGCCCGCCCTTCAGGCAGAGATCGGCCGCGCTGTGACCGAGCGGAATGCGGGTAGATGGTTCCTCCACACCCGGCTTGTCGAGGGAAGCCCTGAGAGCTGCTATCTTTTCCGCGCGCATGGGTTTGGCACCTCATGCGACGCAAGCCGAAGCCTGCGTAACCATGATCGCGCCCTCTTCCACACGGTGCAGGCAAATATCTGAAAGCGGGCAGGAAACGCATTGTGCACTCGCATGTGAACAAGTTTTTTGCCCAAGGCTTTTCAGATGCCAATGCAGTTCGCGCAAACCGTCGGCATCGAAATCATCCGCCACTGCCATCACGGCGTCATAGGCGTCCTCAGGTGCAGCATTGGCTCCCACGAAACCAAACCGCCGCAGGACGCGCAGAGCATGCGTATCGACGACAAAGGCGCGCCCGTGCAAAGTGCTGAAATTCAAAGTCGCTGCAGCGATCTTGCGGCCAACGCCATGAATTTGCTCGAGCTGGAACAATGCCTGCTCTATGTCCAAACCGATGAGAAAATCGAAACTAATCTTGCCGTAGCAGGCGCGAATTTTCCGCAAGGCCTGCTTCAACTCCGGGGCTTTCCTTTCAGGATAGGTGACATTCTGGATCAGTGCTTCAATGTCAGCTTCCGGCGCATCTGCAACCGCATCCCAAGTCTGATAACGCCCAATAAGCCGCACGAAAGCATTCCAGGATGCTTGGTCATACGTGCGGCTCCCGAGAATGGAGCAAACGAATTGACTGACCGGATCAAGCCGTTCCCTATCCGGGATTCTTCCAAGTTTGACGGATAACCGATCCCTGATGGATTGGAGGTCAAATGCTTGCGTAAAACGAAAGGTCTCTTGCATGAAAATATAAAAGAACAAAACATGAACATTGTCAAGGACGCAATTAAAATTGCCGGCAAGCTGTCCCTTACCGCACATATAGTGCTCACGCCGGTATCATTGATTTATCGGCGCTTACGCTCCGGTAAGGAAACCCGGCTTTTCAAGGCAATCTTTCACAGTATTAATGAAGGCGGCCGCTTCGTAACCGTCGACGATGCGGTGATCGAAGGACGATGACAAGTTCATCATCTTGCGGATGACAACGGCGCCATCGCGGACCATCGGCCGTTCGGCCATCCGATTGACGCCGACAATGGCCACTTCCGGCGGATTGATGATTGGCGTTGCAGCGATCCCACCGAGTGCCCCAAGGCTGGTGACCGTGATGGTGGAGCCAGCCAGCTCCTCACGACTGGCTTTGCCCGATCGTGCAGCTGCGCTCAGCCGTGTTATCTCTGCCGCCAATTGCCATAGGTCTTTCCTTTCGGCATGATGGATCACCGGAACCAGCAGGCCGCGCTCCGTCTGCGTGGCAATACCGGCATGAACCGCTTTGAACCGACGAATGAAGCCTTGCTCGTCATCGAAATGAGCATTAACGCCCGGATGGTTTTCTAGACTTTTAATTATAGCACGAATTAAGAATGGAAGCAGCGTGACGCGGCCACGCTCGCCCTGCGCGGTATTAAGTTCGCGGCGCAGTTCCTCAAGCGCGGTGACATCCACCTCTTCAACATAAGCGAAGTGAGGAATCCGTCGCTTGGAATCCTGCATACGTTCGGCAATGCGCCGCCGTAGCCCAAAAAACTTTATGTCCTCGACGCCTTCTTCCTTGACTCCCATCACCGGCCTTAAGGGTGTTGGGGCCATGGTCTGCCTGCTTTGCAGGATTGCGTCGAGATCGCCATGCTGGATGCGGCCATCAGGACCGGTTCCTGCAACGGCGGAGAGATCAATTCCGAGTGCCGCAGCGCGGGCCCGAACGGCCGGTGAAGCCAGAGCTTTGTCTCGTGCTAATTTTACGGATGCCATGACTGGCGCGGTCTTTAGAACCTCTGATAGCGCCACCGCCTCACCGCCAGCTGTCTCGAAAACAACAAGCTCCGAACCCACTGCAGCCTTCGCGCCCTCCTCACCATTGCGCGACAATATGCGGCCAGACACTGGAGACGCGATTTCCACTGTGGCCTTATCGGTCATGATGTCGACGAGCGATTGGTCTTCGCGAACTTCATCACCAACGGCCACATACCACTTAACAATTTCGGCTTCGGCGGTGCCTTCGCCCACATCCGGCAGCTTGAAAACAAAGCGGCCCATCTCTACTCAACCTGCCATGATCTTAGTGATCGCCACTGCCACCCTGAGCGGTCCCGGGAAATATTCCCACTCGAACTCACGGGGATATGGTGTATCCCATCCCGTCACGCGCAGGATCGGCGCTTCGAGGTGATAGAAACAGCGCTCCTGCACCAGCGCAGAAAGTTCAGCGCCATAACCGCTGGTGCGCGTCGCCTCATGCACAATGAGGCAGCGCCCGGTTTTCTCCACTGATGCGGTAATGGCCTCGATGTCAATCGGCATCAGCGTGCGAAGATCGAGGATTTCCGCATCCACGCCGGTCTCAAGCGTGGCCGCGAGCGCCACATGCACCATGGTGCCGTAGGCGAGAATAGTCAGCGCCTCGCCCTTGCGCACCACCGCCGCTTGACCGAGCGGGATTGAATAATATCCGCTCGGAACTTCGCCCGCCGCATGCTTAGCCCAAGTCTCGACCGGCTTTTCGTAATGACCGTCGAACGGACCCGCATAAAGCCGCTTCGGCTCGAAGAACAGCACCGGATCATCATCTTCGATGGCGCTGATCAACAGCCCCTTGGCATCATAGGGATTGGACGGGATGACAGTCTTCAGACCGCAGACATGGGTGAACAGGCCTTCAGGACTCTGGCTATGGGTTTGCCCGCCGAAGATGCCACCGCCATAGGGCGCGCGCACAGTAATCGGCGCATTGAACTCTCCAGCCGAACGATAGCGCAGGCGCGCCGCTTCCGAAACAAGCTGATCAAAGGCGGGGTAGATGTAATCTGCGAACTGGCATTCCACCACGGGGCGCAATCCATAGGCGCCCATGCCGATAGCTACGGCGATCTGCCCGCTTTCGGCGATTGGCGCATCGAACACGCGCTGTTCGCCGTAGCGTTGCTGCAGTCCGTCGGTAACGCGGAATACGCCGCCGAAAAAGCCGACATCCTCACCGAAGATCAGCACATCAGGGTCGCGGGCGAGCATCACGTCCATCGCCGAATTGAGCGCCTGCACCATATTCATCGCAGCCATGGTTTGCCCTTTCCAGCGGTGATCCTCGCCAGTTCCGCCTGCTGCTCGCGCAGATGCCACGGCATCTCTTTGTAAACATCTTCAAACATAGTGCTGGGGTCGTGGTATGGCCCGCCACCATGAACGCCGAGCTTTTGGGCTTTCTTGTTTGCAGTATCGACGTGCTCCTCGACTTCTGCAGTGAGTGCCGCGTGGCGTGCCTCGTCCCATTCACCAATGTGCATAAGATGAGCCCTCAACCGCAAGACAGGATCACCAAGCGGCCAGTGCTGATATTCATCGCCAGGACGATAGCGGCTCGGATCGTCGCTGGTTGAATGGGGCGCCGCACGATAGGTGAAATGCTCGATGAGGGTAGGCCCGTAATTAGTCCGCGCCCGCTCGGCAGCCCAGCGTGTGACCGCATTAACAGCCAGAAAATCATTGCCGTCGACGCGGATGCCGGGAATTCCGAAGCCCACTGCGCGTGAGGCAAACGTCGTCTCCTCGCCACCCGCGATACCCTGACTGGACGAGATCGCCCACTGATTGTTGACGAGATTGAGAATGACCGGCGCATGATAGACCGCGGCGAAAGTCAATGCTTGATGAAAATCACCTTCGGCCGAGGCTCCCTCCCCGATCCAGGCGGCAGCAATCTTGGTGTCGCGTTTATAGGCGGATGCCATGGCCCAGCCCACGGCCTGCGGAAACTGCGTGCCGAGATTGCCAGAAATCGAGAAGAACCCCGCCTCGCGTGCCGAATAGTGCACCGGCAGCTGCCGCCCTTTTTGCCGATCTAGTCCATTGGCGTAGACTTGGCACATCATGTCGAAAATCGGCCAGTCGCGCGCAATGAGGAGGCCTTGCTGGCGATAGGAGGTAAAACACATGTCGTCGCGGTTCAACGCCAAAGCCTGCGCCACCGCCACCGCCTCTTCTCCCGTGCATTTCATATAGAATGGCGTTTTACCCTGGCGCTGCGCACTGAACATGCGATCGTCAAACACCCGCGTCAACAGCATGGCACGCAACCCTTTGCGCAGCGTGTCGGCATCAAGCTTCGGGTTCCATGGACCCAATGCGGCGCCATGATCGTCAATAACACGCACCAGGCCATAAGCGAGATCGCGCGTGGCAGATGCCTTGGCATCAGGCTGTGGGCGCTCCGCATCACCTGCTTTGGGCAACTCGAGATAACCAAAATCCGGCACGTCGCCGGGTCTGAACCGCGATTCAGGAATATGCAGCCGCAGTGAGGAGTCGTGTTTCATAGGACTCTTTCTCGTCGCTGATCAAACATGTTACTCCCGATTTGAGTAATCCTGCAATCGGCGTATGATCAACACTCTCCGGTTCGCTTGGGAGAGAAAACATGTACGATGGCGGCCTGAATTTTGCGCTGGGTAGCGATATCGAAACGCTACGCGACTCCGTGCACCGCTTTGCCCGTGAACGTGTGGCCCCGCTCGCCGCAGACATCGACCGCGACAACCAGTTTCCCATGCATCTCTGGAAGGAAATGGGAACTCTCGGCCTTCTTGGCATCACAGCCAGCGAAGCTTATGGCGGCTTAGGCCTAGGTTATCTCGCCCATTGCATGGCGACGGAGGAACTAAGCCGCGCCTCGGCGTCCGTCGGGCTATCCTACGCCGCTCACTCAAATCTTTGCGTCAACCAAATCCATCGCAATGGGACAGTGGAGCAGAAGCAGCGCTATCTGCCGAAACTCATCACGGGCGAGCATGTGGGCGCACTCGCCATGTCGGAACCTGAATCGGGTTCGGATGTCGTTTCAATGAAACTGCGGGCCGACAAACGCAACGACCGCTATATCCTCAATGGCCGCAAGATGTGGATCACCAACGGACCCGACGCCAATACGCTCGTTATCTACGCCAAGACTGATCCGAACGCGGGCGCCCGGGGCATCACCGCTTTTTTGGTGGAAGGCACCATGACAGGATTTTCCAGGTCGCAAAAACTTGACAAGCTCGGCATGCGCGGCTCCAACACGTGCGAACTTGTTTTCTCAGATTGCGAAGTGCCATTCGAAAATCGTTTGGGCGAAGAAGGCGAAGGTGTCCGCATCCTCATGTCAGGCCTCGATTATGAAAGAGTTGTGCTGGCGGCGGGCCCTCTCGGCATCATGGCTGCCTGCCTCGACGTAGTGATCCCCTACATTCATGAGCGCAAGCAATTCGGCAAGGCCATTGGCGAATTCCAGCTCATGCAGGGCAAGCTCGCAGACATGTATGTAACCATGAGCGCCAGCCGCGCTTATGTCTATGCGGTAGCGGCCGGCTGTGACCGGGGCGAGACGACGCGTAAAGATGCGGCGGGCTGCATTCTCTACGCAGCTGAAAGAGCAACTCAAATGGCACTTGACGCGATCCAGATGCTCGGCGGCAACGGCTACACGGAGGAGTACCCGGCGGCCCGTTTGCTCCGCGATGCGAAACTCTATGAGATCGGCGCAGGCACCTCCGAAATCCGCCGCATGCTGATCGGCCGCGAGCTGTTCGAGGAAACGGCCTGTTAATCCGGCGCGCGCCAACTTCCATCAAGCAGTTTGATGATGGCCGAGAAATCCTTGGTGGTGCCACCGAGATTGGCGAAGTTCTGATAGAGGCTCTCGGCCAACGCACCCATCGGCACGCTGGCACCTGTTGCTTGCGATGCCGCCATCGCGAGTTTGAGGTCCTTGAGCATCAACGCGGCCATGAAGCCGCCGTCATAGTTGCGATTGGATGGCGCAGAAGGCACAGGTCCCGGCACCGGGCAATAACTCGTCATTGACCAGCATTGGCCTGAGGCCTTCGAGCTGATGTCGAAGAACACCTGCGGATCAAGGCCAAGTCTGATCGCCAGATTGAAAGCCTCTGCCGTGGCAATCATCGACGCCCCCAGCAACATGTTGTTGCAGATTTTGGCAGCCTGACCGGACCCAGCCGGCCCTGCATGGATCACCGTCTTGCCCATGGTGGCTAGAATGGGCTGTGCCATGGCAAAACTCTTAGGCGTGCCTCCCACCATGAAAGTTAGCGTGCCTGCAATCGCACCGGCGACACCGCCCGATACCGGCGCATCAACCATGTTAAGACTGTACTCGGCTGCTGTCTCGCTCACGGCGCGTGCGCTGGCCACGTCGATGGTCGAGCAATCGATCAGGATTGCTTCGCGTGACGCAGCTGCGAAAGCTTCACCCTCATAGACTGCACGCACCTGCTGCCCGGTCTGTAACATGGTGATGACCGCTGCCGCTCCCGAAACAGCCTCTGTCACCGAGATAGCACGCGTCGCTCCAATTTCGGCAGCCCGTGACAGGGCGGCGTCCGAAACATCGAAGGCCTGCACCGTATGTCCCGCCTTGACGAGATTGGCGGCCATGCCGGTTCCCATGTTGCCAAGTCCGATAAAACCGATCACTTTCATGGCATCCTCATTTCCCGGTAAACACCGGTTTTCGCTTCTCGATGAACGCCATCGTGCCTTCCTTGCGATCGTCCAGCGCGAAGAGACTGTGAAACAGCCGCCTCTCGAACAGAATGCCTTGGGCGAGCGGCAGTTCCAGCGCGGCAGTTCTCGGCGAGCATATCCGCCGTGGTCTTGCTAACCATGTCGTTGACATCAGCACCAGCGGCGAAGACCTTTTCAGACGCCGTAATTACGGCGCAGCGCAAGTTCGGATCAACCTCAAATTTGGACAAAGTACCAAGCAGTTCACGGCTCAGTGCCGCGTTGATAGCATTCAGTGCCGTTGGCCGATTAAGTCGTATGAGCAGAACTGGTCCATGGGCCTCGACGAGAAGCGTTTCCATCATCAATCTCTCCCCAGTGGGGTCCATTCCATATCTTCTGGCAGTGGCGCAAACATCGCTTCAACGTCGTCGTCCGTTACCTCTTCAAAGTTCCGCGGCGTCCATTGAGGATTATTATCTTTGTCAATGACAAAAGCCCTCACACCCTCAATGAAATCCGGTTTACGGATGAGGCGTGACACGATGCGGTATTCCATCCTCATGTTATCGGAAAATCGCGTAAAGTTGCGGCTTTTGCTGAGCTGACGCAAGGCAACTTTGCAGGAAAATGGCGATTTCTTCATGATTTCCGCCAGCTGTTGCGCCGCCCATACCGACGGATCAAATTTTAGCGCAGCAATAATGTGTTCAATCCGGTCTGCTGCGAACAGCGTGTCGATACTACCACGAAATTGATCGATGCGGTTAGGCGAGGGCGACACTGTTGCGACACCCAGAATAGTCTCGAGCGTGTCCAACTTCTTCCCGATGTGCGTCTTTACATCGATCAGCGCATCGCGCGGCAGATAATGTGTTGCCAGCCCGAGTGTGAGGCAATCAGCACCACCTAATTTCGCAGCAGTCAGCGCTGACCATTGTCCTACACGACCCGGCAAGCGCGACAGAAACCAGCCGCCGCCCACATCGGGGAAGAGACCGATACCGGTTTCCGGCATGGCAAATGTCGTTGATTCGGTGGCCACGCGGTAGCGGCACGCCATGGCGAGTCCCGCACCCCCGCCCATGACGATGCCATCCATGAAACAGACCGATGGCTTCCTTAATGTGAAAAGCAAATGGTTCATGCGGTATTCGGTTCGGAAGAAAGCCCGCGCCTCGCTCCCATCACTGCGGAGGCTTTCAAACAGCAGGCGAACATCACCCCCGGCGCAGAAACCTCGACCCACGCTGTGATCAATGGTGATAGCGGCAATTGCCGGATCGGCTTCCCACGCTTGAACAGCCTCGATGATCTCCCGGCACATGTCGAGCGTCAGCGCGTGAAGCGCCTTTGGACGATTGAGCGTAATACGGCCCAAACCACCTTCGCTGGCAATGATGACATTATTTGCCGTCATTGCCGCAGCATCTCCCGTGCGATGATCATCCGCATGATCTCGTTGGTGCCTTCGAGAATACAGTGCACCCGGAGGTCGCGATATATGCGTTCGATGGGGAAATCCTTGAGATAGCCGTACCCGCCATGGAGCTGCAGCGCGCGGTCAGCGACGTGCATGCATGTATCTGTTGCAAAGCGCTTGGCCATGGCCGAGAAGCGCGTGGCATCCGGCGCACCCGCTGTAACTTTGTCGGCGGCGAGATAAAGCAGTGCCCGTCCTGCCTGCAAACTGGTCTCCATGTCGGCCAACGTAAACTGAGTTGCCTGGAACTCAGCGATCGCCTGGCCGAACTGTTGGCGCGTGCGTGTATATGTCATTGCCTCATCAAGGCAGCGCTGGGCACCACCGAGTGAACACGCTGCGATGTTGACGCGCCCGCCATCAAGCGCCTGCATTGCAATGCGAAATCCCTGCCCCTCTACACCGAGCAAATTTTCCATGGGCACGCGCACATTGTCAAAATGCACCTGCGCAGTTGGCTGTGAATGCCAACCAAGCTTGCGTTCCTGCGCGCCAAAGGAAACGCCTTCCATGTCCTTTTCAATGACAAGACAGGAGATGCCCTGTGCGCCCTCATCGCTGGTGCGAACCATGACAAGATAAATTTCATTCACCCCGCCGCCGGAAATGAACGCCTTGGATCCGGTGACGACATAGAATGAACCGTCTTTCATCGCGCGCGTCTTCAGAGCTGCTGCATCCGAGCCCGATCCGGGTTCAGTCAAGCAATAGCTCGCGAGCCTTTCACAGGCGACGAGAGAGGGCAGATATTTAGTTTTGAGGGGGGCGCTGCCGAAGCGATCTATCATCCAGCCCGCCATATTGTGGATGGAGATAAACGCTGATGTCGAGGGGCAGCCATAGGCGATGGCCTCCATGATGAGGGCTGCTTCCAGCCGACCAAGACCGGAGCCACCCTGCTCCGTCGAAACGCAAATGGCACCGAATCCCAACTCCGCTGCGGCCCCCACGGTGGCGCGCGGAAATATGCATTTTTCGTCCCATATAGCCGCGTGCGGCGTGATGGCTTCCGCAGTAAAGCGGCGAGCCGTTTCCTGAATTGCGTGCTGTTCATCTGTGAGGTCGAATTGCATTAACAATACCTCTCATCACATTATCCACCTTTCGCCATATAATGGAAAGCCCCAGACGGCCCCTCGACAGGATAGATGGGATGCAATAATCTGAATTCTCAATGGTGCATTGATCGTGACCGGGAATGAGTGTCATCCAGTCAACAATCTCACCGAAAGCTCCGGCGTTTCTGGACAACATCGCGCGGATGCGAACCCTTGTGGACGAGATTTCGAAAACGGCAGCAATCATCAAGAATGGCGGCAGTGAAGCTGCCCGAACTCGCCACTCCGCGCGCGGCAAGCTCTTGGCGCGTAATCGCATCTCGGAACTCCTCGACCCCGGCTCTCCATTTCTGGAAATCGGATTGTTCGCCGCTTTTGGAGTCTATGACGACGAAATTCCTGCCGCCGGGTTGATCGCCGGCATCGGCCGCGTCTCGGGGCGCGAGTGCATGATCGTGTGCAATGATGCGACCGTGAAAGGCGGCACCTATTATCCGTTGACAGTGAAGAAGCATCTCCGCGCCCAGGAGATAGCGTTCGAGAATGCGCTGCCTTGTATCTATCTCGTCGACTCTGGCGGCGCTAATCTGCCAAGTCAGGACGATGTCTTTCCCGACCGCGACCACTTTGGCCGCATCTTTTTCAACCAGGCGCACATGTCATCGAAAGGCATTGCTCAGATCGCAGTCGTTATGGGTTCCTGCACCGCGGGTGGCGCCTATGTTCCTGCCATGTCAGATGAGGCGATCATCGTGCGAGGACAGGGCACCATCTTTCTTGGCGGTCCGCCATTGGTAAAGGCTGCAACCGGGGAAATCGTTACACCAGAGGAATTGGGCGGAGCCGATCTTCACACGCGCCAGTCCGGTGTGGCCGATCACTACGCAATGAATGACCGTCATGCGCTGCAACTCGCCCGCGCCGCAATCGCCAATCTGAATCCAGTGCCGTCCGCGAATCCATTTCTGCAATCTCCTGAGGCACCGCGCTATGACCCTTCAGAAATCCTCGGCATTGTGCCCTCGGATTTCCGCACTTCCTACGACGTGCGCGAAGTCATCGCGCGCATCGTTGACGGCTCGCGCTTTGATGAGTTCAAAAAACTCTTTGGCCCTACATTGGTGACGGGCTTTGCCCATATTCATGGAATGCCCGTTGGGATAGTCGCCAACGCTGGCGTGCTGTTTTCCGATTCAGCGCTCAAGAGCACACATTTCATCCAGCTCTGTTGCCAGCGCGGGATTCCTTTGGTGTTCCTGCAGAACATCACTGGCTTCATGGTTGGCCGCAAATATGAGGCGGGCGGCATCGCCAAGGACGGCGCCAAGCTGGTGAGTGCTGTTGCAACTGCCGCTGTTCCAAAAATTACCATGCTGATCGGGGCTTCTTTTGGAGCCGGCAATTACGGCATGTGCGGGAGGGCCTATGGCCCTCGCTTCCTGTGGACCTGGCCCAATGCGCGCATCTCAGTGATGGGTGCTGAACAGGCCGCAGGCGTGCTTGCCACCGTCAGGAGGGAAAGCGTTGAGCGAGGCGGGGGCAAGTTTACCGATGAAGAGGAAGTCGCTGTGAAAGCGCCAATACTCTCCCAATTCGAAACACAGAGCCATCCACTCTATGCCTCGGCACGATTATGGGACGACGGCATTATTGATCCCACTTCCAGCCGCGATGTTCTATCGCTCAGTCTCGCGGCCACTCTCAACGCACCCGTCGAAGCGACGCGCTTCGGCGTGTTCAGGATGTGAGGCTCCATGTTCGGGAAAATCCTGATCGCCAACCGGGGCGAGATCGCTGTGCGGATCGCGCGCACCGCAAAAAGAATGGGTATCGCAACAGTCGCCATCTACTCCGATGCTGACAAGCAGGCGTTACATGTGAAGGTTGCTGACGAAGCGTTTCGAGTTGGCCCGCCGCCTGCAAGCCAAAGCTACCTCAATGCCGACGCAATCATCGCGATTGCCAAACGCAGCGGTGTTCAAGCCATTCATCCCGGTTACGGTTTCCTGTCCGAAAATCCTGATTTTGCCGAAGCCGTCAAGCGTGCGGGTTTTGCTTTTATCGGCCCGCCAGTTGCAGCAATCCGCGCCATGGGCCTCAAGGATCAGGCAAGGATACTGATGCAGAAAGTCGGTGTTCCCGTGCTGCCCGGCTACAATGGTGAAAACCAGCACACGGAGCATCTTGGCCGCGAAGCAGCCCGCATCGGCTATCCCGTCCTCATCAAACCCATAGCTGGTGGTGGTGGCAAAGGCATGCACCGCGTCGACAGGCCGGATAATTTTGCGGAAGCCGTGGCTAGCGCGTGCCGCGAGGCTGCATCTTCGTTCGGCGATGACCGCGTTCTCATGGAGAAATTCTTGGGGCAAGCCCGCCATATCGAAATTCAGATCTTTGCTGACAGCCACGGCAACATCATTCATCTCTTCGAGCGCGACTGCTCCCTGCAACGCCGTCATCAAAAGGTAATCGAAGAGGCTCCCGCCCCCGGCATGACAGCAGAAATGCGCACCATCATGGGCAAAATGGCAGTCAGTGCCGCTAAAGCTGTGGGCTATGTCGGCGCTGGAACTGTAGAATTCATCGCCGATGTGTCCGGGGGCCTCTCGCCCGATCGCTTCTACTTCATGGAAATGAATACGCGGCTGCAGGTCGAACATCCAGTGACCGAAATGATCACCGGCCTTGATCTCGTTGAATGGCAATTGCAGATTTCCAGTGGTGAGCCATTGCCCTTGCAACAAGCTGATATTACAATTTCTGGCCACGCCATCGAAGCGCGACTCTATGCCGAGGATCCGACGCGAAACTTTCAACCACAGTCTGGCAAGTTGCAACACTTGGAATTTTCGCAACAGCCGGACCTCCGCATCGATACGGGATTCAGCCAAGGGGATACCATCACTACTCACTATGATCCCATGATCGCCAAACTGATCGCCCATGGTTCAACGCGCGCCGAGGCTCTGCACAAGTTGACCGAAGCGCTCGCCGAAACACGCGTCGGTGGATGCCGCACCAATTTGGCGTTTCTCAATCGTCTCATTCGCGATTCCGCCTTTGGATCCGGCGATGTTGATACTGGCTTCATTGAGCGCCATGCCGGCCGCCTGGTAAAAGGTGGCGAACCACCGGTCGAAACAATCGCCGCCGCGTTGCTGCATGGCTGTGGCCATCTTTCCAAACCGGCAAGCCCCTCTCCTTTCGATACGCTTACCAATTTCCGCCTTTGGCACGGTGAGGCGCGAACCATCGAATTCCTTGTCAACGGTGCTTGCCTGCAGGCGGACCTCACGTTCCTGGGCGACATGAATTTCGTGCTGCACAGGGCGGGTCTATCGCAATTATTCTCGTTGTTGGATTTCGGCAATGACACGCTCCGTCTCTTGTGGGACGATCGTATCGTGCGGCTGACATTTTTTTACCATGGCAATAGATTGACGATTGGCCTCAGGAATGCGATTCACGAATTCGCAACTATGGAAACCGCTGCCATTCATGGCGAGGAAGAAGACAGCAGTGGCATGGTAATCGCAACGATGCCTGGATTGGTCAGCATCGTCAGCGTGAAGCCTGGCGACCACGTAAAGAAGGGCGACGTCATTGCCGCGACAGAAGCCATGAAAATGGAATTCACCCTGCGCGCACCGCGCGCCGGCAGGATTGACATGGTCCATGTCTCGGCGGGCGAACAGGTGGAAGAAGGTGCGATCATCGCTACCATCGAGGATGGCGATGCCTGACAAAGCCCATGTCACCATCTGTGAAGTGGGTCCGCGCGACGGACTGCAGAATGAACAAGCATTCGTTTCGACCGAGGACAAGGTACATCTTATCGATCTCCTATCGGCAACAGGCCTTGGCTACATTGAGGCGGCAAGTTTTGTGTCACCCAAATGGGTGCCGCAAATGGCCGATGGCGGGGACGTGCTGGCTCGCATCACGCGAAAGAAAGATATTGTCTACGCGGCGCTGACGCCAAATCTGAGAGGATATGAGGATGCGTTAAAGGCTGGCGTCAACGAAGTCGCAATCTTCGCTTCCGCTTCGGAGACGTTCAGCAGGAAGAACATCAACCAGTCGATTGATGAAAGCCACACGCGCTATACGGAAATCTGCAAGCGCGCTCAAGTCAACCGCATTCCAGTGCGTGGCTATGTGTCGTGCGTTGTTGCCTGCCCTTACGAAGGCCCGGTAACGCCGGACGCCGTCCGCCAAGTGGCGACGTCCCTGTTCCGTATGGGCTGCCGGGAAATTTCGCTTGGAGACACCATCGGTGTTGCAACGCCAGGTGACATCACAGCGTTACTTGATGTCATTCTTGGCGAAATTCCCGCGGAAAAAATTGCCGGGCATTTCCATGATACCAGTGGCCGGGCGCTCGATTGCATCGCCGCCAGTTTGGACCGTGGGGTGAGAATTTTCGATGCTTCCGTTGGTGGCGCCGGCGGATGCCCGTTCGCACCTGGTGCGAAAGGCAATGTGGCGACACATGAGGTTGCGCAAATGCTCGAGACAAAAGGATTCACGACCAGCATCAATGCGCGCGCCCTGCAGGACGCAACCAATTTCATGGTACAAATTCTGGGAAGGTCAACATGATCCAGCCCTATGAAACCATCCGTCTTAAAACAGATGCACGCGGTATCGCCCGCCTCGTGCTCAATAGGCCCGACAAACACAACGCGATCAATGCCACTATGATTCGCGAGATCACCGACGCAGCCACACATTTAGCGACTGATACAACAGTGAGAGCCATTGTGCTGTCAGCTATCGGCAAGAGTTTCTGCGCTGGTGGCGATCTTGCCTGGATGCAGGAACAGTTCAATGCCAGCCGCACGGCAAGGGTTTTTGAAGCGTCCCGCCTTGCCATGATGCTGCGTTTGCTCGACGAGCTGCCGAAACTCCTCATCGCCGTCATCGAAGGTCCGGTCTTCGGAGGCGGTGTTGGCATTGCAGCGGTTTGCGATATCGTACTGGCAGCACCCGAGACAAAATTCGCTCTCACCGAAACAAAACTCGGACTTGTCCCTGCCACCATCGCACCCTTTCTCGTGCGCCGCATCGGCCTCGCCAATGCCCGCCGCTTCGCGCTGAACGCCTGCCCCTTTGGCGCCGAAGAAGCACGCTCCATGGGGCTCGTGTCGGAAATCCATATGCACCAAGAGCTTGGAACTGCAGCAGAACGGCAACTCGATCTGGCCCTTGCCTGCGCACCGGGCGCTATTGCCGATGCCAAGCAGCTGTTCCGGCGTGTCGCCACAGGGATCATCTCGCAATCGGGGACTGCTGAGGCACTGGCTGATCGCTGGGAAAGTGAAGAAGCCCGCCAGGGAGTCGAAGCATTTTTTCTACACAGGAGGCCGCCATGGTCACATTGACGAACGCCCACGATCCGGTCGTCATCACCGCGGCAAAGCGCACGCCCATCGGCAGTTTTCAAGGAAAACTATCGGCGCTGTCAGCCCCAAGGCTTGGATCAATCGCCGTCAAGGCTGCGTTGGAAGCAAGCGGTCTCAACACCGTGGACGAAGTCTTCATGGGCAACGTACTGCCTGCAGGAGTGGGTCAGAACCCGGCGCGGCAAGCGGCTCTTGGAGCTGGCCTGGCGCAAGGTGTTCCGGCCACGACCGTGTCGAAAGTCTGCGGCTCGGGCATGAAAGCACTGATCCTTGGCCATGACAGCATCGTTGCGAATACCAACCGCCGCATTCTTGTTGGTGGCATGGAATCGATGAGCAATGCGCCCTATTTGCTGCCAAAGGCACGCAGCGGTTTGCGGTTGGGCCACAGTGAGATCAAAGACCACATGTTCACCGATGGGCTGGAAGATGCTTACTCTGGTCGCCTCATGGGGACATACGCCGAAGATACGGCGGAGGCCTATCAGTTCTCGCGCGCCAATCAGGATTCCTTTGCGATCCGCTCGCTTGAACGCGCGCTTGCCGCGCATGACTCAAATGCATTCAAAAATGAAATCGTGTTCATTGATGAGCCGTCCGGTCGCACCCGTCTTTCTCTCGACCACGACGAGCAACCGGGCAAGGCCGATGTGAACCGCATCCCTCAATTGCGCCCGGCATTCCGTGAAGGCGGCACGGTGACGGCAGCAAACGCCTCCTCGATTTCCGATGGTGCAGCTGCCCTCGTTCTCATGCGCGCTTCGGAGGCCGAAAAACTCGGCGCCACTCCCCTCGCCGCCATTGCCGGACACGCAGGTCATGCGCGCGACCCGGCACAGTTCACCACGGCTCCCATTGGCGCGATCAACATGCTTCTGGAAAAACTTGGCTGGCGCTCATCGGAGGTGGAACTCTATGAGATCAACGAGGCCTTCGCGGTCGTGGCCATGGCGGCAATGCGCGATCTCGCGCTACCCATCGACATCGTCAACGTCAACGGCGGAGCCTGCGCAATGGGCCACCCCATTGGCGCGTCGGGTGCCCGCATCGTCGTCACGCTCCTCCATGCCATGATCGCCCGTGGTGCCCGCAAAGGCATCGCTTCGCTCTGCATCGGCGGTGGCGAAGCAACTGCCGTTGGCCTGGAACTGTTCCATTGAAACTACTAACTGATAGAGGCAATCGCACTAATATTGGTAGCGGGATTTTTGTTGAGGCCTTACTTGCACCTTCATGTCTTCCATCATCACTCAGAGAAGAATGCGCTCATTGAGCATGGAAACAGGATCATAGCTAACTACCTTTGCTTGAAAGGACGTCCCGCGCGGTTGTCTCATCCGTAACCAGGACATTTACAAATCCGGCGTTCAGGGCGCCGCACAAAACTGGCACCTTGCTGCGGCCACCGGACGCAAGAATAACGCAGGGAATATCTTTCAATCTCTCAGGCGATAAGGCAACAACCCGCCTGTTAAGAGGGTGCGCAATTACGCGTCCTGCGGCATCGATCCAGTGTACACAGATATCACCTACTGCTCCCGCCTTCAGCAGACTTGCCGCATCAGCGTTCGAGATCAGTCCAACGCGAGTCATTGTATTCGAAGGTGTGAGTTCTCCAACCGAGAGAAGAGCAAGATCAACCTTTGCACCACGTTCAAACACATCGCGCACCATTGATTGCTCGAGAAATATGTCCCGCGTGGCTTCTGAGTCTGTGAGCGCCGGGGCGGCAATATAGTAACATTGCGCGCCAATAATATCAGCCAGATGTGAAGCGGTCTCATGGGGATTGACCAGAGAGGCTTGGGTCAATCCTCCCATCAGGGAAACAACCGTCAATTTCTTGTACCCACGCCGTGGCACCGAACGCAGGGAGTAACGCAGCGTGCGCCCCCAGCCCACGCCAATTGACATGCCATCCTTCAATTGCGAATCCAGGTAATGCCCTGCTGCACCGCCAATGACAGATGGCAACTGATCTTGTTTTAGCGGAGTGGGCACAACGACTGCGTGCTTCAACTGGAATCGGCTCTTGAGCTGTTCTTCAAGCGAAACACAATCTGCCAAACGCCCGGTTACATTGATTTGCACCAGGCCCTGCTCACGCGCCAAAGCGAGCAGACGGTTTATCCGTATGCGGTTCAATCCAAGCTTTTTGCCTATTTCAGCCTGTGTGTTGCCCGCCACGAAATAAAGCCAGGCAGCACGGGTTGCCAATTGTTCTTCGGGATCGAACCCCAGCACATCGTCGAGAACGCTTTGGCCATTTTCATTTTGCCCTGCCTTGCGCCGTGGAGTTTGATTTTGGCTCATGGTTTTAACTGATACGATGAAATGATCGCCAGGGGATATCAAGGGGAGTGTCCAACGTCAGCGTCCGAAGAAGAGAATTCATCAGCGGCATGGCGCTCTCCTGCATTGAACCATTTGCCATCATGGCCTTCAGTGACTTTGCAGTTGCCACTCCAAGCTCAGCGCCTTCAATCGTATCGCCTTTCATGGGACCATCGCGGGTTTCCCCATAGGTAAGACCCCGTCCAAGATTATTGCCAAGCCGCGAATTGCGACCGGCTTGGCAGGTGACATAGAGGTCGCCTACGCCAGGCATGCCCCATACGCTTTCAGCGGATCCGCCAAGGGCTTTGATCAACGACATCATTTCACGCACGGCCTGATTGAAGATGATGGAAGCCGCGTTGTTGTTCATCGCCTTGTTTTCGGCGGGCGCCAGGCGCTCCGCCGCACCATGGGCCCAGCCAACGGCAATCGCAAAAAAGTTCTTGAAGGCGGCGCAGGCTTCAACGCCGATCATGTCGGTTGAGGGTCGCGGATGGTAGTATTCGGTTTCGAGGGCAGCGCAGAGCGTTGTTGCCAGTGCCGCGTCACGCGATACCACCACGGTTCCCGTGTGCCTGCGCACGGCCAATTCTCCAGCAATGCAGGGGCCGCCAATTGCCGCTACTGGCACGTCATACCCCAATTTCTGTTGCAGAGATTTGGCTACAATGTCTGGCAGTGTTGAGAGAGAAGAGGATTCGGGATACATTCCCTTTGTAATCATCAGAACCTGAATTGGGGCTGAAAGGACATTGCAAAGCCGTTCAATCGCCCATCCTACACCCGCCGAGGATACTCCCAATAAAATAAGGTCAGTGTCTTTGCCAAGCGCTTGCTTGAACTCATGATGCGAAAAGGCCTTTACCGGTACAGGCAGGGTCACTTTGAGTTTTGGATGGAAATTTTTGGCTTTGACGCTCTCAACTATTGCCTCGTCCAGATGCGTGCCAACCAGGCGCACATCGTATCCGCGATCGACAAACGGCAGGGCCATCGCCGTTCCCATGACGCCAGCGCCCAGAATGGTGACGGTTTTCATCTTATTGCCGCGGTCGTCTTGGCGTCAAAGAGATGTACCTTCTCTAATCGCGGCGCAAACTCCACAATGCTGGCGCGCTTGAATACTTGCCGTTCGCGCACAATGGCACAAATCTCATGCTCGCCCACATCGCCGTAGACATGGATTTCGGGACCAGTCGGTTCGGTTACAGATATTTTGACTGGAAAGCCTTGGCCAACGTCAAGGTCTTCAGGGCGAATGCCATAGATGACTTCCTGTCCGGCTTTTGCCTTATGGGTTTTGGGCAGCGGCAATTTTACGCCGCCAGTTGTAAGCACATGGGTTTTTTCTGCGACGCCCCGCATGAGATTCATAGACGGTGAGCCAATAAACTGCGCCACAAACAAATTGGTCGGAAAGTCGTATACTTCCAGCGGTGTCCCCATCTGCTCAATGATGCCATCGCGCAGGATCACGATCTTGTCGGCCATGGTCATGGCTTCGATCTGGTCATGGGTTACATAAACCGTCGTGGTTTTCAGGCGCTCATGCAAATCCTTGATTTCGGTACGCATCTGCACGCGCAGTTTTGCGTCCAAATTCGAAAGAGGTTCATCGAACAGAAATACCGCTGGGTCACGCACAATGGCGCGCCCCATCGCAACGCGTTGACGCTGTCCACCGGACAGCTCACGGGGGTAGCGGGTGAGATAGGGTTCAAGATTGAGGATCTTTGCGGCCCAACCCGTTTTCTCATCAATTTCACTTTGCGGGCGCTTGGCCAAGACCAGTGAAAAGCTCATGTTGTCTTTCACTGTCATGTGCGCATAGAGTGCGTAATTCTGGAACACCATGGCAATGTTGCGGTCCTTGGGATGCATGTTGTTAACGCGCTTGCCAGCAATTTCCACGTCACCCCCCGTGACAGATTCAAGCCCCGCAATCATGCGCAGCAGCGTGGATTTTCCACAGCCTGAAGGGCCAAGCAACACAACAAAGCTGCCATCATCAATGGTGAGGTTCACGCCGTGAACAACTTCAACGTCGCCATACTTCTTGACGATGTTGCTGAGATTTACCGAAGCCATACTACATTACACCTTCTTCATTGCGGATCACGCGCGAGGAATTCATCAAGCAAACCTGCATCGTCTGCCAAATCCAGAAACGACCAACGGTTTCGCACATCGCGCGCATGTTTCATTGATTGTCGCCAGAGCTTCACCGAGAAGCCAAGTTCAGTTGCGGTCGTTGGCCCGCCCGCCGATTTAAGGATTGATGCCATTTCAGCAGGGTCCATGGCAAATTGCCGGAGTTCGTCCCGCAGTTCCGGCCACAGCGCCTCAAGTTTTTCATTGAAAACCACTGCCGATTTTGTGTCGAAGGCTTTTTTCTTTGCCTCTCGATAGCACATGGAACCTAAGTCTTCGCCGTAGCGGTTGGTAAATTCGGTTTCATTGATATGCGTTGAACGGATTCTCGGGGGCTTATCCATTTTCAGGATTTCGTTTTGCAACCGCGCAATTGCCAGTGACGCAACACCCACCTGCTGGCCATGCGTGGTGCCGGGATGGTCTTTCCCTGCAAACATATCGAGCCAATGTGACACCTGATGTTCGCCCATCGACCCATGGTGCGAAACGCCCGTGAAGCAAACGCCAAACCCACACAGCGTAAGCACCCGTTGCAAATGGCCATTCGCCGCAACGCCATGCTTGCCGAGGTCAGCCGCGGCCTTGATCATTTTGGGTTCATCATCGGCAAACAGCGCATAGGGCGTGGCGGAATAGAACGTATCAAACAGGCGGTGCGATGCCCACCAATCAATTTGCGCAGTGGAGCGGCACAAGCTGTCGCCAAGTCCTGCGGCTGCAAGTTTTGTGGGCGCATCGGCACAGACTTTAAGATCAATGAAAATGCCGCGTGGTGCATGGGCTGGTAACGAAGTCTTGTATCCGTTGTCGAGGGTGACCGACGCCGTTGAAGCCGCATAGCCATTCATCGAACTGGCGGTGGCAAAGCAGGCGTATTTTCGACCGTCCTTGAAAGTTGCAAATTTACAGGCGTCAGACAGGGAGCCGGAACCCACAACCACGACACCATCGGCATGGCGTGTGAGTTCCTGTACGCGTGCAACGGTTGGTTCATCGCAATGAGTGTCACCGGGCATCACAATTTCATCAACGCTGCCCAGCGCCTTGAGCTCCTTTGCTACGCGCTTGCCCATGGCTTCATGGGTGTTCATATCGCTCACCACAGCAATGCGCTTGCCGATTTTCAGCGGGCCTACGAGATCAGGGGCTCCACCATCTAGGCTATCTTCAATGCGGATCGCTTCAAACGGAACCTTGGCCGCCTTCCCCGTTTCGGGATCGCGCCAATCCCCCTTCAACACATCGCGTATCAGTGTGTTCCAGTCTGTCATCCTTACGAGTCCTTGTGCAGGGCCTGCAGCCTTGCGTTCCATTGCGAAATCGTGGGCCACAAATCGCGGTATATCGCCATCATTTCACGATAGGCCTTGTTTTCTTTTGTCCGTGGGCGGAAGGTTTTGGAGAAATTTCCAGACATGTTCGCGGCAGCGTCAGGAATATTCTTGAACCAGGAAACACCTTTTGCGGCGGCGGCAGCGGCACCCAGCGATGACGCCTCAACCGTTTCCAACCGCTTCACATCACGGCCCGATGCATCAGCCACAATCTGGCACCAGAAATCAGATCTTGCACCACCACCCATAATGACAAAATGGTCAATGGGCTGGGTGGCAGCCTGAACGTCATCTGTCATCATCACCTGTTCAAGCGCTATGCCCTCAAGGATGGCCCGGTAGACATCGCCACGCGAATGATTGCCAGAAAGACCTGCAATGACGCCGCGCGCCTTCGGGTCCCAGTAGGGTGTCATGCAGCCCGACCAATAGGGCACCAACACCACACCACGGCTGCCGACGGGGGATGCTTTCGCCTCTTGTTCAAGGGCTGCAAAAATGTTCGGATTTTTTCTTAGGTCAACGTTAAATAACCTCTCCACAATCCAGTTCACCAGAAATGTTCCGGTGCGTATGGCGGTTTCATAGGAGTAGCCATCTTCGGCAACAGCAGACATGGTGCGGAACACCGGATCGTGGGCATAGCGCTTGCCGAAACTTCCCGAAACCGCGGCTGTGCCGAGATTGAGATAAGCGCGGCCCTTGACGAAGGTGTTGGCGCCCGTGCCAGCGCATTGCCCGTCTCCACCACCTGCCACAACATATGTACCCGCTTTCAGGCCCGTGAGCTGTGCAGCTGCGGCTGTGACTTCGCCCATCACGTCTCCGGGCCGGAACAGCTTGGGCAATTGCGAGCGACTTAGCTTGACCGCGGCCAGGAGTTCGTCTGACCAGTCAAACCGCTCCATATCAATGAGCCCCATGGGATCAGCCGAAGCCGTGGACGTGTGCCAGTGACCGGTGAAGAAATGCGTGAGCACGCCATGCACCTCGGCTGTCATGGCGGTTTTTTTCCAGACACCCGGCATGTTCTTGGCTAGCCACCTGCAACGGGTGATGCAGGGCGTCACATCGCTGGGCTTGCCAGAAATGCGGTGCAGTTTTTCAGCGCCAATCTGTTGCGCCAGTTCTTTCGCCTCAACATGGGCGCGCTCATCCAGCCACAGGGTGCCCGGGCGCAATACCCTATTTTTGGAATCAAATTGCGCGAAGGATTCACGCTGGTTGGAAATTGCGACGGCCCCGACCCGCGCCATATCAATCTTCCTGGAAAGCTGTTTTAACGCCTTAGCGGCGGCACCTGTCCAGTCGTTCACGTCCTGCTCAAACCAGCCGGGTTTGGGATTGCTTAATGGCACCGCCGCGCGGCCTTCGGCAACCGCTTGCCCGCGCCTGTCCCAGGCTATGGCCTTGGTTGCAGTCGTCGAGGAGTCGAGCCCGATGACAATATCCTGTTTCATGAACCGCCGTGACAATTGTGGAGGCGAGCGTGAACCCGCCTCCACCGATTAGAATTGAGATTACAGTCCGGCGTCTGCCACAGCCTTGTTGATCTGGCCGGCAATGTCATCCATGCACTTCTTGGCATCCCCGCCGTAATCCTGGCCAGTGAGCAACTTGCCGAGGCCAACGGGAATCTCGTTATTCGAGAAGCCAGCCCACAACGGCATGTCAGGCTCGGAGGCCATGGCATTGTCGATGGTCCACTTTACGGTTTCGAGATGGCGGGTAGTGCCAGGGCCAACAACGGCCTTGGCCTTCACGCGTTCGTCCGCGAAAGACGAAAGGCGCATTGGCGCAAAACCACCCAGAAGCGTGCAGCGGGTCATGATCTCTTTCGAGCAGGCCCATTGCATGAATATCCAGGCAGCATCAATGTTCTTGGAATACTTCGAAAGTCCGAGGATTGAACCACCCTGGTGGCCGTTGTTCGGAATTTCGCCAAAGCCCGCATCGGCCACGGCACGAAGTGGCTTGCCGGTGATTGGACGCAGTGGTTCCCACAGGCCCTTCACCTTGCTGTCGTCGGCGTCAAGACCTGGGAAGAACTCATCCCAGCTGTTGATAAGCGCCACCTGTCCTGCCGCCATCATCTGGAACTGGCCGTCCCAGGTTGAAGCTGTGGATTGTGCTGGCGCGTTCTTCAGCATTTCCTGATACCACTGCAAGCCGCGGACACCCGCCTCATCGTTGCCAGAGAACATCTTGTCCTTGGTGAAGATGGAACCGCCTTCATTCCAGATGGCCTGGGTCCAGTCGCAGTTCAACGAGTAGTGGCCGGACTTGGCTTGAAGGCCGGTGCCATAAATGCCGTTGGCTTTTTCGGCTTCCGTGATCATTTTCACGGCTGCAGTATACTCTTCAACGGTTGTTGGCGGCTTGATGCCATGCTTTTCAAGGATGTCCTTGCGATACATGGTGATCATGATTGGAATGTCGAATGGAATGCCGGCCCATTTGCCTTCATACTCGGCAAGACCGCTCACCAATGGCTTTGCAAAATCTTCGAAGTCGAAGCCTGGCATTGCAAGGTCTGGCTTGTCTTTGTAATAGGCCACGGGGTCAATCGTGTCCTGCGCAAAAGTGGCAACCCATGACTGGTCGAGATAATAAAGGTCATACGTACCAAGCTGGCCTTGAACGTCTTGGGTTGCCTTGGCAAGCACCTGCTCCAACGGCACGATTTCAATTTCAACTTCAATGCCAGTTGGATCGGTGAACTCTTTCTTGATCTTGTCGAGAACAACTGTTGGCGGCGTTGCTTCTGAGGTATAGCGAATCTTGGTGCCCTTGAATTTGGAACCAACATCTTTCAGCCATTTGGTCATTTCATCATTGGTTTGGGCAAATGCCTCGGTGCCAATCAGGTTCAGGTCGCCCTTGTAGCTTCGCGTGTTTCCCAGAAGGCCCGCTGCGAAGGCAGAGAAGCCAACACCGCCCATGGCCATTTTTTTGAGGAAGCTGCGCTTGCTGATACGACGCTCGGCATAATCGCGGGCCGCATCGGCAATAAAGGTTTGCTTATCGAATAGTTTGAAGCTCATGTGAAGTCTCCCATGGGTTGCGTTTATATTCTTGTGTTCTCGATCACGGCTTCATTCCTTGAGTGAACCCAAGGTGAGACCGCGAACCAGATGGCGCTGAACAAGCAGAATGAAGATAAAGCTTGGCACAATACCCGCCGTGCCAAGCGCTGAGATGAATCCCCATTCACTGCCTGTTGAAGTGACGAATGTTGAAATTTTTACCGGTAACGTGCGGATGTCTGTTGTGAGGAACAAGGACAGCAGAAATTCCGTGTAGGAAAAGATGAAACACAACACGGCAGCTGCCGCCACGCCGCCCTTGACCATGGGCAGCACAATCTTCTGAAATGTTTGCCAGCGTGTTGCGCCGTCAATCATGGCCGCTTCATCAATATCCTTTGGAACATCATCAAAGAAGGACTTGAGCAGTAAAACGGCAATGGGCAGATTTATCAGGGCATAAATCAGGATAAGCCCCAAATAGCCCATGTAGAGGTTATCCGTGTCGCGCAGGCCGGCAAACTTGTAGATGGTGACGAGCGGTATCAGAATGGCAATTGGCGGCATCAGGCGTTGGCCGAGAACCCAATTGAGGAATAGATTGCGCCCCTTGAACGCCATGCGCGACAACGCATAGGCAGCCGTGACCGCAATGGTTATGGAAACTGCCGTGGCGCCAAGCGAAATAATCATGGAATCAACGATGGTTTGGCGCGAGTCAAACGCGCCGGAGCCTGCCACCCCCATGCCGATGCCCTGGTCTATGGCCAAGTCGGCACGGGAACGGCCGAGCAGCGTAACGACATAGTTGATGGCTGTCGGCACAAAGTCGAACACAACAACCTTGTCCTTGTTAAAAATTTCGGACATGGGTTTGATTGATGTCAACGCCCACCAGAACAGGGGGAACATGAAAATGCCAGTTACAAACACGGCTGCAAAATCACGCAAGAGCTTTATTGGGCGCGATTGTTCCATCACAGCTTCACTTTGAAAATTTTCATGAACAGGGTCGACGTTACCATAACGAGAATTAGCGCGAGAAGCGCCACTGTTGAGGCAAAGGGAAAATCAGACACACCGAAATATATGCGTCCCGCATAGGATGTGAGCGTTTCAGTAGCGGTGCCCGGCCCCGAATCCGTCATTACCTTAATGTAATCAAACGCACGAAACAGGTCGACACCCCGAATGAGAACGGCAATGGCAATCACTTTTGACATCATGGGCAGGGTGAGCTTGATGAAGGCCTGCAACGGCGTCGCACCATCAATGGCGGCGGCCTCAAAGGGTTCCTTGGGCAGTGACCTCAACCCCGCAAGCATGATGAGCACCATGAACGGCGTCCATTGCCAAACCTCGGCAAGCAAGAGTCCACCCATCGCCGTGCTGCTATTGGCGAGGATTGGCTTATCAGGCGACAGAAGGTTCAAAGCATAAAGCGAGCGGCTCAATACACCAAACGAGCCATCAAGCATCAGCAGGAACATCATGCCGGTGACCGCCGGTGGAACAACCAACGGCAACGTCATCAGCGCCCGCATCAAGCCATAGCCTTTGCGGTCCGAATCCAGCAGCAAGGCAATCATCAGCCCGAATACCAACTGCAATACAAGCGCCGCACCCGTGTAGAAAAAAGTGTTATAAATTGCATTCCAAACGCGCTCGTCTTCAAAAACCTTCGACCAGTTATAGCCGGGATCGAAAGTCATCTTTCGGGTTGCGGCATTACGTTTATGCAGCGATAGCCAGATAGCATAGAGAAGCGGATAGATTCCAAACACAGTCATCAAGGCAGTGGCAGGCAATAACCACGGCAGGGGATGCTCAGATGTCATCCAGCCTGGTAACCAACTGTTCTTTGCAGGCGCATTCATCGCAATCAGATGTCTCGGCGAACAATAGGGTGACGAACACAATGGCGGCGGCCCTGGGTCAAACGTAACTCTCCCATTTTGAACTTTTGTTTTTTTTAATTACAAGTGTTCAAGGAAGATAAGAACGGAAAAGCGATTGAGTCAATGTCGTTTGTCGGCGTATTTTCAGTGTGCACTGCACAAGCAATGACGGTTACTATTGCCCAGCAAGTTTTTCCTGCCGCTCAACCACATGGCGCAGCCAAGGAACGTCTGGCGCATCCCAATTGGGTTCCTGCCCACAGACGACATCGAAAAATGCAACGGCCATGGATGGGCTTTCCAGCGTGTTTTCACGGAAGGAATCCCAGAAGCGCGGATCCTCCGTTTTTGGCGCTGACGCGGGCTCTTCGTCTCCCATTTCCTTGAGAATGGCGGCGGCAACTGAAAGGCAGAAGCTTGTGTAGGCATAGCCTTCAGGCCAGCGCTTGAGGCGATGATCAATTTCCAGTGGCAGTTCTGAAAGTGCTTGCTGCTTTCCCTCGGTAGTTTTGAGGGGAGCAGCGGCGATGAGTTCCTTCAGCATCAGGCCAGCGGCGTAAATGACAAAGTCGCGCCGGTCCGTATCAGCCAAGTGCTTGGAATCATCAAAGGCCTTGCGCCAACGTGAAAATGCTTCGGCAAGAGCTTCATGATCGACCATTGCAACAAGGCCCGAATCCTTGAAAAGCAAATCCATGTTGCGTTCAAAGGACCATAGAATGGTTCTGAAACGGCGCGCTTCATGGGCGAGGTCATCAACACCCAGGATTTCGGATTTGAGCGGTGTCAGCATGCTACTGCCGCCTCAACAGCAATTCACGCGCTGTTGCTTCATTGGTGATCAGCACATTGCAGTTCACTAATTTGATTGCTCCCAAAATAGGTTCGACTTTTTCATGCCCGCCTGATGCGATCACCCGCAAGGGAACTCCCCGCAGCTGTTCCAGCGAAATTGACATAATACGCTGGTTGATGGGGTGATCAACAAGGGTTCCGGTACTGTCATAGAAATTATAAAGCATGTCACCCACCGCGCCGAGGCGGATAAGGGCCGAGCGTTCTTCTTCCGAGCTAAAGCCAAAACGGAAGGCCGTCGAATCCGGTGCCATGGTGCCAACGCTCAACAGCGCCATATCAATTCTCTCGGCCCGGCGCATCACATCGCGCAAGCCGCAGCGCTCGATAAGGGCTTCTTTGGTTTCAGGTGAATCAACAACCGCAGGTGCTGCCAGCAGATAGCAATCCGCACCTACGATACGGGCAAACTGCCAGGCAAATTCGGAAGGGTTATAGCGCCGGGCCTGCACAATGCCGCCGAGCAACGAAATGACCTGAACATTTTCAAGTTCGCGCGGCGTCAGGGTTTGCAGGGATTCATAGAGAGTTGCGCCCCAGCCCACGCCAATTGACATGTCATCCGTCAGGCTGTCGGTGATATACATGCCGGCCGCCACGCCGATGGATTTGGTCACAAAGGCCGGGTCCGAAGGTTCCGGCACGACAACGGCATCGCGCAGTCCAAATGCCTGTTTCAGCTGCTCTTCAAGCTGGAAACACTCAGCGATTTCGCCTTCAATCCAGATTTTGACTTCGCGCTGCTTGAGCGCTTCATTGATATTGCGGACAACCGTGACACGGCCAATGCCCAGCTTGTCAGCAATTTCATTTTGGGTGAGCCCTTCGACATAATACATCCAGGCGATGCGCAGGCGGTTGCGCGCGACGCGCCCTGCCCCGTGTTCACCGTTACCTGCCGGCTTGGCTTTTCGAGATGTCGGCTTTTCCAGCATTCTGACTTCTATCCCCGTAAAAACCACTTTTAGAAGTGATAAGACTAATTATCAGCCGAGAGACAATAGCGATAGCAGACCAGCTTAAGCACAAATTGCTCAAAGATACAAAACTATCATAAACTGCTTTTTTGTACATAATTACTATCAGCCCATAAAAGCATAGTGAACACGGAATTCTAAAGAGATTTTCCCGCTTTGAATGTAGTTCCTGGCGTATGAATTTTTGTTTGCGATGGCAAAAATTGGGATGACCGACGAAACATTTGCATTTATAAAATGATCAAAGTATTGTAATCGAATTCTGCAATTGAAACCGGTTGGCGCAACAGACCAATCAAACGCCGGGCAAGGGAGAAGCAGACGTTGAGTGAGAAAACGACAGGTTTCCATTCCGTTTTTACCGCAGATGGTTGCGGCCTTTACCCATTCAAAAACCAATTCGGCCTCTCCCTGACGGCGGGAGCTGCCCTCATGAACTTGCGTGCATTCCGGCTCGAGGGCGCGCAAAAAATTTCACAAACGGGCCGATCAAATGGAGGAAGTCAATAATGGTGACGAAAAAATCAGGATTAATAACGCGCCGGTCCTTGCTGAAGAATTCTGCTGCAACAACTGCAGCATTGGCGACGGGTATTGGCGGCGTTTCAATGTTCAACGTCACTGGCGCCTTCGCCGCGATGGCGAACCCGGCGGACGTGCTGAAGGACATCAGTGTCGGCAAGATGGTCAAGAAAGAATACCGCGACCAATACAAGCTTGGCGACAACGACGAGCTGTGGGATTCATCCAAGGACTGGATCCGCACCGCTGACTGGGAAGCGCATCCGCAAGGAACACGCCGGCAAAACCGTGCGCTTCGCCATTGGTGCCGCCGACCGTGAATTGGCGCAAGACCAAGTGGCGCCTTTTGAAGCCCTCTCCGGCATCAAGATCGAACTCGTCGCCATTCCAGATAACTCAATGTACGACAAGGTTGTGGCTGAGTTCCTCGGCGGCAATGCCTCGTTCGACGCCATCCAGTTCTTCTCGCCGTGGCTCGGCGACTTCGGCGCCCAAGGCTTCCTGAAGCCGATGGATGACTACATCGCCAAGTGGAAAGTGCCGTTTGACGATTTCTACCCAACCTATCAGGCCAACTATGGCCGTTGGGCTGACAAGGGCATTCTGGGCCTGCCATTCGACTGCGACATCCAGCAGGTGCATGTCCGCCCTTCGATCCTGAAGAAGGTACTTGGCGGTGACGTGGATCGCGTGACGTCGATCCCGACCTATGACGAAATGATCCGCCTGGCTCCTGAACTGAACAAGGCCGAAAAAGGCGTGAACGCCATCGGCATGATGTGCGGTCGCGGCTTCTGGGCCACTTACACTTGGCAGCACATTGCCGCCCAGCATGGCCTGCAGCTGTTCAACGACAAGTGGGAGCCGATCTTCAACAGCGATGCCGGCGTGAAGGGCCTCGAAACCATCGTGGCGCTCTCCAAGCATGCCATCGAAGGCGTTGCCGCTGCTGACTGGCCGACCAACCGCGCCGCATGGCTGGGTGGCCAGGTCGCCTGCAACATCTCGTGGCAGGACTCGGGCACGCAGGCAACGCGCGCCGATCAATCGAAAATTGGTGATGACGTGCTCACCATCTATGAACCCCGCGTGGCCGGTGGCACCTATGCGCCGCCCAACATTGCAGGGTCCACAAGCTGCATCGCCGTGACCTCGCCAGAGCCGGAAGCCGCCTTCCTCATGCTGGCCTATCTCACGACCGCGTCGATCATGGCGATCAACGAGGCCAATGCCAATGGTGTGGCGCCTGGCTACCGCTCGGTGCTCACCAACGAAAAGCTGCGCGCCGTGTCCCAGCCCGCCAAAGTCTGGTCCGAAGCGCTCGACTATGCCTGGTGCGCCCCGCGCCTGCCGCAGGGCTTCCAGATCGACCAGGAAATCGGTTTCCTCATCAACAAAGTCGTCGTCGGCGAATTGCAGCCGAAGGCCGCTCTCGACGAAGCTGCCGTGAAGGTCAAGGGCATCATGGAAAAGAACGGCTTCTACAAGGGCGCCGACCCCATGAACTACGCCGCCACGGAGCCCGGCTTCTGGATGGGCAAAGGCAAGGCTGCGCCGTTTTAATGCTCCCTGAGAACTTGATGGCCGGAGGAAACTCCGGCCATTTTTCAATTGACTCCACCAATACGAAATAGTAAATAATTCCTATGAACGAACTGGCCGCACCAACAATAAGTTCTGGCAGGATGTTACGCCGACGCAGCCCCTTCATGCGCAAGGCGTTTCCGTATTTACTGCTGGCTCCCGCCGTTGTCTATTTGCTGGGCATCACGCTCTACCCCGGCATTTATGCCATCTACCGCAGCCTGATGACCGGCAAATTCAAGCTCGAATATGTCGGAATGCAGAATTACCGCGAACTCATTGTCGACAACGCATTTTGGACCAGCCTGAGCAACACGTTAATCCTCGGCGTGGTGACACTGTTCCTGGAATTTGCCATCGCATTGACACTGGCCGCGCTGGTTTACCGCGACCCCTGGGTGAAAGCCTGGCGCATTCTTTTCCTGCTCCCAATGCTGTTTATGCCGTCGGCGGTTTCATATCTGTGGAAGTTGCTGTTCAATGACGGGCGCGTAATCAGCGACCTTTTGAGCCGCCTCGGTTCGGATCTCGGAAACATTGACTTCATGGCGTCGACTTTTCTGGCGCGCATGGTTCTTGTGGTCACCGACGTTTGGCAATGGACACCCTTCCTGTTCATCATTTTTGTGGCCGCCCTGCAGGGCATGGACAAGGAAGTGGAAGAGGCAGCTAGGCTTGATGGCGCATCGTGGCGCAGAATTTTCTTCAATATCTCCTTGCCGATGATGAAACCGGTAATCGCCATTGCGCTGGTGCTGCGCGGCATTGATATTATCACCATGTTTGCGCCCGTTCATATAATCACCCAGGGCACACCGGGTGGAAATACCGAGACGCTGAGTTATTTCATTTACCGCACAGCCTTCAAAAGCTTTGAACAGGGCTATGCGTCCGCCGCCTCCGTATTGCTGTTGATTGCGACGGTCATTCTGGCGCAAACATTGGTGCGCCGCTTCTTCAAGTCAGGGGTTGAGTAATGGCAAGTAAACCTGAAAAGGGCATCTGGCTTCGCAAGCTGGTTCTCACCATCTGGGGCCTCCTTTGTTTTCTGCCCATCCTGTTTTTCGCAACCATCGCGTTGCGGCCACGCAATGAAATCATCGCGCCGGAACCGATTTACCTGCCAACGCTGACAATCGAAACCTGGGCCAAAATCATGGACGAATGGCCCCTCGTGACCTATTTCAAAAATTCCATGCTGGCTATATCGGGTAGCGTCTTCATTTGCCTGCTGCTCGGTATTCCTGCTGCATATGCGCTTGCCCGCTACAAGTTCAAGGGCCGTGAAGATATCGGGTTCTACATCCTCTCGACCAAGATGATGGCGCCTGCCGCTGTTGCCATTCCGATTTTTGTGCTGTTTGGAAAATTGCACATTCTCGACACGGTTTGGGCGCTCATGCTGGTTTACGCGGCGATGAACCTGTCCATCGTCGTGTGGATCATAAGGTCCTACATGATCGACATTCCCCATGAAATTGAGGACGCGGCACGAACTGACGGCGCTTCGGATTTGCGCATCTTGTGGTCCATCATCATTCCGATGTGTTTGCCGGGTATTGTGACAGCAGCCGTCATTGCCGCCATTTTTGCCATGAACGAGTATCTCTTCACGCTCATCATCGCTTCAAAAAATGCTTACCCCCTGTCAGTTGCCCTGGCCAATTTCTCCGGCGGGTCGGACGGGATTATTTACAATGCCATTGCATTGGTCTCTTTCTCGGCTTTCTTCCCGATTTTGCTTTTGGTGATCATGATTTAAAATCATCTCTCACGCGGCTTGACGATGGGCGCGGTTAAGGGTTGAATCAGCCCATGACCTACCTTGCCCGATCCACCGACCAATTCGCGGCCGCTGCCGTGTGCATGGCGGCGAGCCTGCGCGATGTTTTGCGTGCGGCGCAATTCTACGCCCGCGACATGTCAAATGTTGATGGGGCGGGCCGGCCTGAGCGCGGTTCACCCACCTTGCTGTCCAGCTTTGTGGCACGCTTGGCAAGGCTTGCCGACCGCTTCATGACGTGGAGCACCAATACAGCCATCAGCGTTCTGCTGCCGGGTTGGCGCAAACTGCCCTCGCCCTTTACGCCGGGAATGCTGGGTGAGGTTGCCAGCGCCATTGCCAAGAATAGCCTGGTTCACAATCCCCTGTTCAATGCATATTTCTTCCGGGCTGCCATTCACATCACCGAGCGCTATTCCGAGCCGCCATACCTCATTCTCGAACACCGTGTCGACGCTGCCCGAAGACTATTGGCAACCGGGCCGCAACCCAACTTCCTGGCACACACACTTATTACGTTGGTGGAAAGCGCACCCGTGGCGCGCGTGGGAAAATCCAAGGGGTCGTTGCGCTTGTTTGAGGACATTGAGCCGAACGTCGCAGTCTATTCAATTGCATGCGTTACGCTTCTTTTTGCTGAAGAAGGAAAACCAATCGCCATTCACGATGAAGACGAGTTCTTTGCCATCGTCGGCGCTTTGATATTGCCGCGGCTTAAAGACATATCGACGTTGATTGAAAGGCGCGATGTGGCCGGGTTGTCAAAGGAACTCGGCGAGATCAAGGCAATGTATTGAATTCCACCTAACCTGTCGTGGTCGGACTTGTTTCACTGCTGTCACAATATATGCTGTAATTCCTTGACGCTAAACGCCTATCACGCGGATATATTGCAGTCGTTCCCCGAAGGGTCTCGGTCATGACGGTGATCATAGGCGGCATCGATGTGGCGTCTGCGGATCAAAAGGGAGTGTCAATCCTCGAGAGTGCCTATGCTGGCCGCGTCAACGCGCGCCGCAGGAAGACCGGGCATTTCTGGCAGGGCCGTTTTGGCTGTGTGGCCATGGACAATGATCATGCCCTGGTGGCACTCCGCTATGTGCTGATGAACCCTGTGCGCGCCAGGCTCTGTGCGAAGCCTGGACACTGGCGGTGGTCTTCCGCGAAAGCCTATCTGAAAGGCCGCGATGATGGGCTTACCAAAACAGCATTCATGCGCGGGCTTTGCCCCGATTTCAAAACCCTCCTCGCCGGAAGCCCCGAGCAGGAAATGGCCGAAATGTTTCTCCGCCGCGCCGAAACCATTGGCCGCCCCCTGGGCAGCGCGGCGTTCCTGGGCAAATTGGAGCGCAAGCTCGACCGCCCCCTGAAACCAGCCAAACGCGGGCCAAAACCCGCAGGAAAGAAGAGTTAAGTGGAGTGTCACCGTAATCCAAAAACCCGCGGGAAAGAAGAGTTAAGTGGAGTGTCACCGTAATCCCTGAGCTGCGAAACAAACTTGCCATTTCGCGTTTCAGGTCAGCGGTACTAAATCGATTGGTCTCGTACACTTCGAGACTGATGCTCACACCATCCCTTTGAATAAAGTCAAGTCCGTCGCTCATGTTCTACTCCTACGGACAATCGTCCTGTGCCGACTGAGATAAAACGACAAAATTCTTTCCGACCCAGAAAGTAGAATTTGGCGTTCGCAAAAATGCCTCTCCTTCAATCTCGCAGTATGCATGCAATGGAAAAACGGCTTCGTTTGCAATTTTTGTCTCCGTCCACGATTCTCCAACAGCAAAAATCTTACCTGTAAGGGCTACTGTATATTGGCATTCCGCACTGCCACATTTAGGCACAAGTACCGTGGTGCACTTTTTACCAACACAGAATTGGGGGTTTCTATTTTGCAAAATGAGGAATCGCCTGTTTTCGTAGTAAACCGAGCCAGCCGCAATCCGTTGCAAAGCAACAGGAAGCTTTTGAATTAACTCAAGGGGTATTGGCTCTTTCAGAGGTAATTTAAAAACGAAAGCGGCGGCATGATTAGTCGCTTGCAATATCACTAGAACGATAGCGGCAAACAACGCAAGTCTTTGGGGAGTAACTGTCCGCCAAGCTTTCAATATTCCGCACATTTTGGTGAAGGACGCTTGCTTGAGTAAAACTGCGAGCGGTCGGCTGTGGTTCATTGAGACTTTATAACTGCCTTCAGTCCTGTCGGCAGGACGAAGCGAGTTCATTGACGCACGACAACGCTGAATAAATCCCTCGATCACCACTCCACCACTCCCGTCCCGCCTTCCGGCTTCGCTTGCAGCATTTTCATGCGCTTTCCGGGCAGGACTTTCCGGCGCAGTTCTTCCACCATAATTTCCTGGCCGCCGAAGGGGGCCACGAAATCGATGAGCCAGAGGCTCTCGCCCGTTTTCCAGTCCGTCGGCATCAAGCGGCGAATACCTTTGTTGGCAATGCGCTCCTCTTGTTCTTCGCCAAAATAGGCCCATGACGCAAAACCATGGGGGCGGCCCTGGTCTTGCCACATGTGAAACTGGTTGAGCATGATCGGCGGCAGCAAAAGCCACTCAATGTCCGTCAGCATCAAATGTTTGTGCAAGGGGGAGCGCGACATCAGCCAGATGGCATGTCCAATGGCTGTGACGCGACTTGCGATAGGCAGGCCAGAAGCAGCTTGACCCGCAGCATCCCCCAATCCGCCACCCTCCTTGGGTGGATGTTCAGCTTTCGAGGTAGGTGATTTATCCGACGATGACATCAAAACTCCAATATCTAAAAACAGGAATGAGGGTGGAAACTAACGTGAAATTCCACATAACTTGCGGATTCGCAGTCGACATCGCCCAGTAGCACGGCTGGGATTTCGGCGACAGTGCAATCAAATCCGCCAAAATCGCTCATTCCCCCGCCAGCGGAAGCAGCTCAAACACTTTCGCGTCTTTCACCACAGCTAAAATGTCACCACGCCGCAGTGCATGACGAGCGCGTTCCAGTTTTTGGGCGTCGGCGACGTATTTGCCTTCGTGAATGTGCTTGATTGCTTTCTCGTGTCGCTCGGCAGTCATTTCCTTTCCCGCATCAGAAAATCATCAGGCCAAACATCCGGGTCCGGGCGGTATGCAGCAGTTCGCCAGAATCGTCAAACAGGGCACGCGTGAATTTATCCGCAATTTTACGCGCATATTTCTACTTGACAATCTATTCCTATCGGCTCAGATGTTCCTGTTATGTTCTTTATGCTGGATAGGGAAACACCATGGACTGGGCCAAGGCCATCGAACGCAACAGTGAAGCGCTCAAGGGCATCGTTGAAGTGCTTTTCGCCATGCTGGGGCTTGCAGGCGATGCCCCGGTAGCCAGACTTCCGCGCTCAGTTCACAGCTCCGTGCTGCGCCTGCTGCGGCCCGCCGAATCCGCTATGAGGCGCCTTGTCGTCATCGCGGCGCGCGGCCTTGTGGTGAAACCCGTTCCCTCGCGCTCCATGCCGGCGGGGCCCATCGGGAAGGGCGGAAGCAGGCGTCCCTCCTTCCAGCTCTTCGATCCGCGCAAGAAGTTCGCAGGCCCGCGCCACCGAGCATTCGCCCGAAATCCCCCGCGCATCCATTTCTTTGGAAACGATCCCCGGGTGGCGGCCCTGTGGCAAGCGCCCCAGCCCGTCGATCCCGCTCCGTCGCCCGATGGTCTCGTTAACGCCGAACGCCTCGCCCGCAGGCTCCAAGCCCTAAATTTCGCGCTTGACGATCTGCCGCGCCAGGCCCGGCGTCTCGCCCGCTGGCGGGTGAAACGCGAGAACGCAAAAACTCCGAAGTTTAGGTCACCGCTCCGGCCCGGCCGCCCGCCCGGTTATCGCAGGAAGGTGGTTCACGAAGTCGATGAAGTGCTCATCGAATGCCATGGGCTTGCCTGTGACGCGATGAAGCCCGACACGTCCTGAAGTGCTGCCCACGCAAAAGCAAAAACCGTCCGTCTACGGACTAATGTGGTTCGGCTTCCTTCTCCGCCCCCGGAAACGGCATAACCGTTTTCACCTCCGGTGGAGCTGTGCGATGCGTGCGGCGACGAAAGTTTGGACTGTGATTACGCCCTCACCTTGGTTGTTTTCATAAAATTCAGCGTGTGCTCGAAACTCTCAACGCCCGCCTGCGAGCCGAGACCGGTGGCATTGAGCGCCGAAGTGGCTTGGGCAAACCTGACAGTGGTTTGCGGATCGAACCCCTTTATCAAACCAACGGCAAAGCCTGCGTTGAATGCGTCACCGCAGCCACAGGTGCATTTTACGGCAATGTCGAAGGCGGGGGTTTTGAACTGGGTGCCGTCGGCGTGCTGATAATAGGCACCGTCACCACCCAACGTGAACACGCAGCAATTCACGCCGAGATCAATGAAGCACTTCGCCATGTCGGCCATGTCAGCGAGACCGGTTAACGCCTGCGCTTCTTCGATGGAAGGCATGAAGTAATCCGTGTGGGGCAGAACCAAGGCAACGGCGCGCATATCGTCTTTGGAGCCTGCAAAAATATCAACGGTCGTGACGCAGCCCTTCTGCTTGGCGCGTTTCATGACTTCAGCACTGCGACCCTGATCCATTTTCTGCATGAGGCCAACACCGCCCACGTGCACCACGGTTGCATCAATCACTTGGTTGATCATTACATCATCAACGTAGAAATCAGCGGTCGCACCTTTCATATGAAGAGCCGGGCGCGAACCGTCGTGCCTCGTGGTGACGATTGACGAGGAAGTTTTCCAGCCCTGCTGTTGTTGCATGCAGGAAATATCAACCCCGAAATGGGCCAAGCGCTGCAACACCCAATCTCCCATGAGATCACCGCCCACACCGCCGACGGCCAATGTTTTCAAACCCATTTTTGCAGCGGCAATGGCAGCAGTTCCCGCCGCACCGGAAACGGCGAGCGTCAATTCATCAATAAAATTTGTGCCGCCGCCTGCGGGGACTTCGGTGAAGGGCCAACCCAAACAATCGAATGTGTAAAACCCCATCGACATATAGTCATAACGCATGGAAAAGATTCTCCGTTCGGACCGAGCTTATTGCATTCCTCACGCCAGCATCAAGGCGGGTTCTTCGATGAAGGCACGGAAGGCCGCCAGCAATTGCGCACCCACCGCACCATCGACAGCGCGGTGATCACAAGAGAGGGTGCAGGTCATCTGCGTGCGGAGATACGGCTTCGCCCTTTACCGGCACGAAGCGTTCAATGCCAGCACCCACGGCAAGAATTGTCGCGTGGGGCGGGTTGATGATGGCGGTGAATTGTTCAATGCCGAACATGCCGAGATTGGAAATGGCGGTGGTGCCGCCCTGATATTCCGACGGCTGCAACTTGCGGGCACGGGCACGGGCTGCAAGGTCTTTCATTTCATTTGAAATCCTGGAGAGGGATTTTGTTTCCGCCGACCTGATCACAGGTGTGAACAAACCACCCTCGACAGCGACGGCCACGCCCACATCACTGGTGCGATGCTTTAGTATTCCGTTATCAGTCCACGTCACGTTGGCTGCCGGCACCTGGCGCAAGGCAAGCGCCATGGCCTTGATGACGAAATCATTGATGGAGAGCTTCCATTGGGGCGATTTGCTTTCGCTGAGTGGCGCTCGCCGATTCAAATTCTCACGCACTTCGAGAAGCGTTGTGAGATCGCAAGTGGCTGTGAGATAGAAATGTGGAATGGTTTGCTTGGACAACGTGAGGCGTTGGGCAATGGTGCGGCGCATGCCATCAATGGGCATCACATCATAGCTGCCGGGTTCATAAATCCCGCTGGGATTTTCTGGCGCAATTGCCTTCGGTGTCTGCACGCCGGCGTTTACATCAGCGGCGACGATGCGGCCGCGGGGGCCACTGCCTTTGACCGCTTTCAGGTCAATACCCTTTTGGCGCGCCAGCGTGCGGGCAAGCGGGGTTGCGAGAACGGATCCAGATGCAGGCGCTGCAGGGAGAACAGCTTGTGGCACTGCATCTGGACGAGGTTCCAGAATTTTAGGATGCGCAGGCGGACGGCGAGTTAAAGCTTTTGAAGGAGTTTCACCTGCTTGAAAAATTTGCGCAACGGCCGTGCCCACTGGCACCACGGCACCTTCAGCAGCACTGATGTTGCCAATCGTGCCATCGGCCGGGCAATCAATTTCCATCGCGGCCTTGTCGGTTTCGATCTCGAATAGGAGCATGCCCTTCTTGACAGCGTCGCCTTCGCTGACATGCCATTTGGCAATCTTGCCCGTGGCCATATCCATATCGACTTTCGGCAGGATGACTTCGAGAGGCATGGGATTAAATCCTGCCCTTCACAAGATTGCGAACCTGTTCAATGATGTCCGGCGTTTGCGGCACGGCAGCTTTTTCAAGAGTTGGGTTATACGGAATGGGCGAGTCCGCACCGCCCAAGCGAAGGATTGGCGCATCGAGATAATCAAAGGCTTCGCTTTCAGCAATCATGGCGCTGATCTCGGCACCAATGCCTAGGGTTTTCACGCCCTCGTAAACGCAAACCAGACGGCTGGTCTTCTTGACGCTTGCAATGATGGTTTCGGTATCGAGCGGGCGGAGCGTGCGGAGATCGATGACTTCCACATTAATGCCTTCGGCTGACAGAACTTCGGCGGCCTCGAGCGAGCGATGCACCATGATAGAGGTGGCAACGATGGTGGCATGGGTACCTTCGCGGCGCACGGCGGCTTCGCCGATGGGGATCCGATAAGGCTCTTCCGGCACTTCGCCTTTCATCTTGTAAAGAAGCTTGTGTTCAAACACCATGACAGGGTCGGGATCGTCAATGGCGGCAAGCAACAGGCCCTTGGCATCATAGGGTGTTGAGGGCTGCACAACTTTCAAGCCGGGCACATGGGCAAGCCAGGCTTCCAGTGATTGGCTGTGCTGGGCCGCAGCGCCGGTGCCTGAACCAGACGGCATGCGCATGACAAGGGGCACGGAAACTTTGCCGCCCAGCATGAAGCGCATCTTGGCGGCCTGGTTTACAATTTGCTCCATGGCAAGCGTTGCAAAATCCGAGAATTGAAATTCGAGAATGGGTCTGCTGCCTGCAAGCGCGGCACCCACCGCCACACCAGCGGCACCAAGTTCGGAAATCGGCGTATCCATTACCCGGTCTTCGCCGAAGCGATGCACGAGATCGCCAGTGACTTGGAACGCACCGCCGTAAACGCCGATGTCTTCACCCATGATGAAAACACGCTCATCCGCTTCCATGGCCTGGCCCAAGGCTTCCTGAATGGCCTGGGCGTAACTCAGCTCACGGCTCATGAAGCGGTTCCGGGCGTGTAGACATCGCGGGTAACCGTGTCTGGCGAGGGGTCCGTTCCATTCTGGGCAAACTCAAGGCCTGCGACGATTTCCGCTTCTACGCTTGAATGAATATTTGCGATGTCTTCGGCGCTGGCGAAACCGTGGGCCACAAGTTCCGTTTCAAAATGGCCAATGGGGTCCCGCAGTTTCCAGTCTTCGATTTCCTCCTTGGTGCGGTAGCGGTTACGATCGCTGCGGGAATGGCCACGCGTGCGGTAGGTTTTGCATTCCACCAGTGTTGGGCCCTGCCCGGCGCGCGCCCGCATAATGGCGGCCTGCACCGCTTCTGCCACATCTTCAATCTTGTTCCCATCGGCAATAACGCCCGGCATGTTGTAGGCAACCGCGCGGTCCGCCACGTTGGCAACAGCCATGGACCGCTCGGTAGAAACCGACATTCCATATTTATTGTTCTCACACACGAATACGACTGGCAGTTTCCAAATGGCTGCCATGTTCAGCGCTTCATGGAAAGCGCCTTCATTGGTGGCGCCATCGCCAAAAAAGCAAATAGCAACATCATCACGCTTCTGCTTTTTAATTGCGAGGGCAGCACCCACTGCAATGGGAATGCCACCAGCCACAATGCCGTTGGCACCAAGATTTCCGCTTTCCGCATCAGCAATGTGCATGGAGCCGCCACGGCCCCGGCAATAGCCTTCTTCTTTGCCGAAAAATTCTGCAAACATCAGCTTGGGGTCCGCACCCTTGCCAATACAGTGGCCATGGCCGCGATGGGTTGAGGTGATGTAATCAGTTTTGCGCAGCATCATGGTGGAGCCAACGGCACTCGCTTCCTGCCCGATGGAGAGATGCATGGTGCCGTGGATGAGGCCGCGCATGTAAGCTTCTTCAGCGCCTTCCTCGAAACGGCGAATGAGGATCATGCGGCGGAGTGCCTCTTTCAATTCTGGTGGCGCGAACTGCGCGTAGAAGGGACGCTGATTGCTGGCTGTTTCTGTTTTTTGGGCAGTAGAGGATTTAGCCATTATGCAGTCCTTGCCAGCAATTCATCTTGCCGCTGGCGCAACTTTACGATTCCGGAGTGTGTGTCCACGCCAGCATTCTGATAGGTTATCAACTCACCGCGCTTGATAGGTTTGGTGACCACACCAGCTTCAAGCAGTCCGCAGGGAATAGCGTTGGCATCCTTCGCACCTTCATAAGTCATGATCCAGGCACGGTATGTATATTCGCCAAGCGCATCGAGCTTATCACCAGGAATCAACTCTTTTTTGGCAACGGCGCAAACCTCCGATGAGGGATGCTGAAGTGGCTGCATATCGGCGGTGCCGTAAAGAACGGCGCGGGCGCAGGAGAGCGGCACTTCGAGGCTGGTTAGATGATAGGGGCGATAGAACGTATAGTAAGGCCCTTTGCCAAGCTTCAAATCATGCATCCGTTCACGAAGACGCGGATGCGCCATTTCAACGACGACAAACACGCCGGGTGCCACACCCTTACCGATTGAATAATCGACAACACCTTTGCGCGACAGCACACCGCCATCGGCCACGGGGCACAAAACATTCTCGAGTTGATCAAGCGTTGCAGCGGGGCCATGCATGCCGGCACAATCCGGCACCAGCCCAGTGGCATTAGAGATGGCCGCCATTTCCACCATGGTCTTGGAACCATCAACGAACTCAACCAGCATACGCGGGTTCATATTGCGGCGCTTGGCTTCATCCATGTATTGGGCGGGCGTGGCATCAATATTGAGCGGGTTATTCTTGCCCTTGCCCGCCGCAATAATGGGATAGCCCAGGCCCGTTACAAAATTCACGAGCTCCATGCACGAACTTGGCTCATCGCCAGCGCCCAGTGTATACACCACGCCAAGCCGCTTGGCCTCATGTTGCAGATAGGCACCGATGGTGACATCGGCTTCCACATTCATCATCACCAGATGTTTGCCGTGCTCCATGGCGACAAGGCCGATTTCGGCACCCACGGCAGGGCGGCCAGTCGCATCAATGATCACGTCGATCTGTTCATTGCTGCACACGATCTGTGCGTCATTGGTGATGGCGGTTTTGCCAGCTTTCAGTGCTGCACCAAATGCCGTTTTGGATTCTGCCACAGTGAAACTTTCATGCGAGCGCCCCGCAATGTGCAAAGCCTTCTTTGCGGAGTCAATATTGATTTCGGCAATGGCAGCAACTGTTATGCCTGCCATCTGGTCGCACTGAGTGACAATGTCGGTGCCCATTTCTCCGGAACCTATGAGGCCTATGCGGATGGGCCTGCCTTCACGCTCCAGCCTGCGGGCCAAATCAAAGGCGAGGCCGTTAGTGGGACCAATCACACGAGGCCGCTCACTTCTTGCTACACTAATCATAACCACCTCATTTCATCATCCCAAAGCGCAGTCCAATATAGATACTTTTATGCATTCAAATGTCAATGTGTAATGCCAGCAAATCCATGCTTGGCGCTCGAATTAAAAGGGCTTAATTTATTAATTACATAGAAGATTTCTGCATTCATTCCCATTGTCGTAAATGATATTGCTGACCCTATATACATGCTTTGCCTCACTTAATCTGCATCATATGACTCTCGATTTCTATTAATGTTGCATTTGTGTACGGCTTGTATATGAATTGGACGAGTGTCGGCATGTGAATGCCGCTTTTGACATCCAGGAACGCAAATGGCCGATATCAGACTTCGCGGAATCACAAGGGCTTGGGGCGCATTCGTGGGTGTTGATGCGATTGACCTTGATATCAAAGACAAGGAGTTCATGGTTTTTCTGGGCCCATCGGGCTGTGGCAAGACCACGACGATGCGCATGATTGCAGGGCTGGAAGAGCCAACCGCAGGCCAGATTGAAATTAATGGCGAAGTGGTAACCGATGTTGACGCGCGCGACCGCGATGTGGCCATGGTTTTCCAGAGTTATGCGCTCTATCCCAACATGTCGATTTACGACAACATCCGCTTTCCGCTTCGCATGCGTGGTGTTCCGGCTGACCGACCATGACAGGCTGGTGCGCAAGGCAGCCGATATGGTTGAGCTTGGTGAATATTTGGACCGCAAACCACGCGCCCTTTCCGGGGGCCAGCGCCAGCGGGCGGCCCTTGCCCGCGCCATTGTGCGCCAGCCGCAAGTGTTTCTCATGGATGAGCCTCTCTCAAACCTTGATGCGAAACTTCGACTAACTATGCGCGCGCAACTCAAACACATTCAACGCGCGCTTGAAATCACCACCGTCTATGTAACCCATGACCAAATCGAAGCCATGACGTTAGCTGACCGCATTGCCGTGATGAACAAAGGGAAAATCCAGCAACTCGGCACGCCTGACGAAGTTTACAATGATCCCAACCATATTTTTGTGGCAGGGTTCATCGGTTCGCCGCCTATGAACCTGATCAAAGGCTCACTTGAACGAGGCTTATTCACTGGACCCAACACGCGGGTGAAAAACCTCGGAAAAGCTACACATAGGAATGTGGTGCTTGGAATCAGGCCCGAAGACATGGAAATCAGCGCTGCAAAAGGCAGCAATATTTCGTCGAAACTCTATTCGCTTGAACCAACCGGGGATCTCACGCTGGTGACCGCGTGGGCGGGCGAACAGCTTGTTGTAGCCAAGGGTTCCCGCACTTTCAGACAAGCCATAGACACGTCAATAGCTTTCACATTCCTGAAAGACCGCATTTATCTTTTTGATGGCGAAACTGGCGACCGCTTGCGCTATTAGAGCATGTCCCGCCAAAGTGTGAAGCGGTTTGGCGGTCGGGACATGCTCCAACATATTGATCTGGAGCGATTCCTTTTCGACGAGATGATTCCATCTCGTCGGGAAGCGCTCTAGGTTCCACCATCCTGTTGCAAATGGAATAAATAGCTGATGACTTCCCTGCCTGGTGCACGCTCTGTATTTCAGCCAATTGAAAACTTTTCCCGCGCTGACCGACGTCAGGTGAAAGCTGTATTGACTGATATTGACGGCACCTTGACTCAGGATGGCAGGCTTCCCGCCATAGCTTATGAAGCGCTCGAACGGCTCAAGGATGCAGGATTGATTGTTATACCTGTTACCGGTCGCCCAGCGGGATGGTGCGATCTGATTGCGCGGCAATGGCCTGTGGATGGCGTGGTCGGTGAGAATGGCGCATTTTATTTTCGTTATGATGAGGCCGCGCGTCGCATGATACGCTGCTACATGAAGTCAGCAGCGCAACGCGCCACTGATCGCGAAAGGCTTAATTCCATTGAGAAAGAAATACTTGCCAATGTTCCAGGCACAGCAATAGCCAGCGACCAAGCCTACCGTGAGGCGGATCTCGCCATTGATTTTGCCGAGGATGTGCCAACTCTAGCTACTGGTGCAATAAATCACATAGTTGAAATTTTTGAGTCCCACGGGGCAATAGCGAAGGTCTCATCCATTCATGTCAATGGCTGGTTCGGTAGCTATGACAAACTCACGACAAGCTTGGGCATGCTGAATTCCGAGTTTGGGATAGGCGCAGAAAGAGATTCTGCGACAGTTGCTTTCGTAGGTGACAGCCCTAACGATGCGCCAATGTTTGGATATTTTCCAAACTCCGTCGGTGTTGCAAATGTCATTCATTTTGCAGATCAATTGCCGGCATCGCCGCGGTGGGTAACGAAAGCGGCAGGTGGCCAGGGATTTGCTGAATTCGCCAGACACTTGCTGCAAGATTGATCAGCGAGCTGTCAACGGATCCGGGGCAGCTTAAGGGTGACGGTGGTGGATTGTTGGCCTACATTTGTTTCGCGGAAGCGTTTGGTGGAGCGACGCAGCAGCTGTGTAAACACGTTTGCCAACGAGGCGCCGATTTTTGACGAGATGGGGGCGCGGGAAGGTACTGCTTCGGTCAGGGTGGGGGCCATGGCAGAAAGTATGGAAATAACCAATGCCTGGGTGTCATTGATATCCTCATGGAGAATTCCATGGCGTTGTGAAGGGATCAAATGTAGCGACTTCTCGACTGAACTTATCCGGTCATAAATTAGCTGGGCACTTGCAGGGTCGACGATTGGATCATCCATACCCTGAATAATTGTCACCGGGCAGACGATTTCAGTCAGACGACTATCGAGTTCGTCGGCAACCTTGCGCAGTTCCACCAATCCGCGTATCGGCATTTGGCGGTAATCAATGTCCGGGTGTTCCGGTTCACCGGCATGGAATGGCTTGATGCCTTCCTGGACAAAAACCCATTCGCTGAGTTTGTTGAGGCCATGCATCAGTGGTGCGAATGCCAGACTGCGGTAGCAGAATTTGAGCGGGGCAGAAACGGACACAATTCCGGACAGCCCTTTGGGGTGGGTGGCAGCGAGTTGCAGTGCCAACGAGGCACCCGTGGCAAACCCAACAATGAGGACATCAGTTGTCAGAAGCGACATGATTTCATGGCCACGCCGCACCGAGGCAAACCACTCCTCCCACGTACGTTCATGCAAATCCCAGGGCGAAGTGCCATGCCCCTTTAATCTAACTCCAAGAACAGAGTAACCGAGCTCGGCAAGTTGTTGGCCGACGTGTTTGAGTTCTGCGGGCGAGGCCAAGAATCCATGCACGAGCACCACGCCGGGTTTCATCGGCTTTTCTGGAATAACGAGGTAAGGTTCACCTGTTTCGGCTGCTGTCTCCAGGTTGTTGATGGTGGCATGGCGGGGTTCCGTGAAGCGCTTCTTGCATTTTGCATAAGCACGCAGTTCGTCATCAAAAAGCAGCTTGGCAAGCTCCGCGCCTGTAGCTGGCACAGCGCGTTCAACGATTTTTATGACTCTGTCCAGCAAAGCGATTTCATTGGCATAGACGCGGACGACATTTTCTATTCGTGGATCGCGCCGACCGTCGCCTCCGCGCAAAGCAGGCAGCAGATGGTAATGGCTGTCGGTTGTTTCGATCAAGGCTGAAGCGGCGGCTGTTTCGAAGAATTGGGAAAGCGGTTTATTGGTGCCGGCGTGGATGCCGTCATAGGCTTCAGGATCGGCAAGCGTCCAATGTAGGTGAAGATCCGGCTGTTTCTGTACTTCCTTGACAATCTTGTAGAGAAGCAAGTGAAAGCGCTGCTTTTCAATGTCGGTTTCGCCTTCCTCCATCAGGCGCACAATCAGCCGAGCAGCGAGATGACTGAGGTTGACAGTAACCCGGGCATACATTTCTGCCATGCACAGGTCACGCAGACGCCTGGTGGTGCGCCCCATGGTGACCGCTGCCATGCGTTCGATCCAGCGGCTAGCTGTATTCTTGAGACTGAAAAGTTCGTCGAGACTATCGATCTGCTCGAAGATGCGGCTGAGCATCATGCGGTCGGCCAGATTCCAGGCAACGTCTGGATGGTAAGGGGTGCCAAAACGGATATCCATGTCGGTGTTACGGAGCAGCAGATTGCCCTCAATCAACAATTCCTCCTTGGCCCTTTCACCTAAGTCGAAGTTAAAAAATTCCGCTGCCTTGCGAAGAATGTTGTCGCCAGTGTGAATGGGATGAAAGGTTATATTGGAAGGGACAATCAGGGTGGGTTTGCGAGCGGCCGTGATAAGAGCATCCTGGTCGGCGAGGCCCAGGGCTGCCACCCATCTGTCGAGGCGTTGCATGTCACCTGCCTCGTAGACGGATAAAATCCGCTTTTTGAAAATTTCGAGAACCACCGCCAGCGCGGCAGCGCCCTGCCGATGGGCGGATGTTGGGCCGCGTGTGGGCAAGAAAGCAGACGGAGGGGCAACGGCAATTTGCCGGTCCTTGATCATTGAACCTTCAGGAAAAATAATCACCTTGCGGCCACGCAGGATTTCAGCGGCCAGGAAGGCCAACAGGCCGGGGTGATTGCTTGGCACCGCGCCTACTCCCCACAACAATTTGGCGAAACGGTCATTGCCGGCAAAAAGTGCATGGTCGGCCACACAACGGCAGTAGGCACCGGTTGCCTGATGAATGAAATATTGGGGGATTATGGTTTCGAAACGGGCAAAATGATTGAACTGAAAAATTTGACCGGATTCAATCAGGCCTTCATCGGCATGGACTGAAATGTTCATGCCAAGGCGCCGGCGCAAAAGTGAGAAACCTCTCACGCACCACTCGTACATGGGCTCGTTTATAACAAATTCGGGGCTGCCGCTCATCGCGTCGACCTTCTGCCCTCAATTGCCCGGGGCCCAAGCTTGGTATTCTTCCTTAGAATGATCCAATTATGCTAAGAGTTCATTTATTTTCAGCTGTAGCCCTGATCACAATCGTGTTTTCAAAAGGCATCTTCGCCGAGCGCCATCACCGACCCAGAGCCTGCCGTAATGCTCACCAACAGGCTGCCAGTTTCCGGAATGATTTTGGCCATGTAAAATCGTGCGCCTGCGATTTTTGCACTGCAAAAACTGTCGGTATGGTTGGCCAACGCGGTTTCCGCCATGCGGCACCACATGTAACCTATGGCCACAAGACCGAACATGCGGAGATAGTCTGTGGCGGCAGCGCTTGCGTCATCGGGATTTGCCGTTCCCGCCTTGGCCAACCAGAGCGTGGCCTGCTGCAAACGCCCAAAAGCTTTGGCGAGTGGGGTCAGAAATTCAACCATAGCGGGTGTGGCGGATGTTTGCTCGAGATAGGCAGCCACAGGATGGAAAAACTGACGGGCTAGCCGGCCTGTGCCCGTGGAAAGCTTGCGGCCAACCAGATCTAGGGCCTGAATACCGTTAGTGCCTTCATAGATCTGGGTTATACGGGCATCCCTGATCAATTGCTCCATGCCCCACTCGCGGATATAGCCGTGCCCACCATGAATTTGCACGCCGTCGTTGGCTGCATTGAAACCTTGGTCGGTAAGCATGGATTTCACAATCGGCGTCATCAGCGCCACAAGATCGTCGGCGGCGGCGCGTCGTTCCGCATCAGGATGGCTGGTGGAGATGTCAAGCTCGTAGCCAATCCACATGGCCAGTGCCCGGCAACCCTCGTTCATCACTTTCATTTTCATCAGCATGCGGCGAATGTCGGGATGTACAATGATGGGATCGGCCGCCTGATCAGGATATTTGGCACCGGTGGGAGCGCGCATCTGCAATCTGCTGCGGGCGTAGCTGGTGGCACCCTGATAGGCCGCTTCGGCAACACCCAGCCCCTGGATGCCAACAGCAAGTCGTGCCGCATTCATCATGGTGAACATGGCAGACAATCCCTTGTGAGGAGCACCGACCAACCAGCCCTGCGCGCCATCAAAATTCATCACGCACGTAGGTGACGCCTTGATGCCCATTTTCTTTTCAAGCGCGCCGCAGGCCAACGCGTTTCTTGCGCCGATTTTTCCATCGGCCGTCGGCAGAAATTTTGGGCAGACAAATAGCGATATGCCCCGAACTCCGGCTGGCGCATCGGGAAGTCTTGCCAGAACCAAGTGAATGATGTTTTCCGTAAGATCGTGTTCGCCAGCGGAGATAAAGATTTTTGTGCCGTGGACGGCATAGGAGCCGTCTGCCGCAGGTTCGGCACGGGTCCTTATCAATCCAAGATCAGTGCCACATTGCGGCTCAGTCAAGCACATGGTTCCTGACCACGAGCCTTCAACCATTTTGGGCAAATAAATGTGCTTCAGTTCATCGGTGGCATGGGTCCGCAACGCATGGTAGGCGCCGCGCGTTAGCAGGGGAAACAGACAGAAGGAAAGATTGGAAGAACTCAGCATTTCATCAACGGCAAAGTCCACGGGCGTCGTCAACCCCTGTCCGCCATATTCGGGATCGCAGGCGAGGCTGGTCCAGCCGCCTTCGGCAAATTTCGCATAGGCCTCTTTGAAGCCTTGCGGCGTGCGAACATTACCTGCGTCGAAAGTGCAGCCTTCTTCATCGCCACTTCGGTTTATGGGCTGCAACACGTTTTCACAGAAGCGGCCCGCCTCCTCAAGAACGGCGCTCACAACATCAGGCGTGTTCTCGGCATAGGATGCAAGGCTGTTTCCCGCGTCCTGAACTTTGAGAACGTCGAAGAGGATGAACTGCATGTCGCGGAGGGGCGCTTTATAACTGGGCATCATTCACCTCAATTTCGTAACGGCTTGCCGGTGGCAAGGATGGTTTCCATGCGCGCAAGCGTTGGTCCGGTTTTCACCAGCGCCATGAAAGCTTTTTTCTCCAACCCCAGAATGTGGTCTTCCTCAGTTGTGTCCAACATGTCAGTTGCACCGCCTGAAAGAACTTCGGCGAGTTGGTTCGCCACCGCAACATCATGCGGCAAAGCAAGACCCTGCAGCGCAAAGCCATCAATTGCCAAACGCAATGCTGCGCGCGCCGTTGGCCCCGGCAAGTGAAATTGAGTGGGTGTAGGGGGCTTGTAGCCATCAGCTGCCAATTTGAGTGCGCGGGCTTTGGCATCCGCCAGCAACCGATCGCGGTTCATCGTTATGCCATCGGACGGTCGCAAGTATTTCATGTCCTTTGCTTCTGCAGCGGACTTGGAAACCTTGGCCATGGATATCTGTTCGAAGGCAGCCATCAAGCCCGGCATCGGCCCATGGGGATCGCGCGCGCCCGGCATGTGGCGGATCAGCATTTCCTTGCACCCGCCCCAGGCGGGCACAATGCCAACTCCGGTTTCGACAAGCCCCATATAGGTTTCGGCATGGGCCTGAACCGCAGAACAATGGAGCAGTACTTCGCAACCGCCACCCAAGGCCATGCCGCTGGGAGCACCAACCACTGGAAATGGTGCATATTTTAATGCCTTCATGACGGACTGACCTTGCGCAATCAATTCATCAAGCGTTGTCCACATGCCAATGTTGGCTGCGAACAACGCCAATCCAATGTTGGCACCCACGGAAAAATTTTCAGCCTCATTATGAATGACAAGGGCACGCATGCCTTTGCCGGTTATGGCGAGTGCCTGCATCAGCATTGCCAAACTGTCTGGATCGAGTGAATTCATTTTGCTATGGAACTCAAGACAGGCAACGCCGTCGCCTATGTCCCACACGCTGGCTGAGCCGTTCTTTGCCAGCGGTTTGCTGTTGCGCTTGATATCGGACAGCAGCAAAGTTCCGGTTTGCCTTACAATGGGCTTGTGCGTGCCATCAGTTGAAAGTTGCAGCACACCTTCATTGGCAATTTTGTAAAAACCGCCCCGCACTGCCGCCATAGCAAGGAGCGGCGGAATCACCGCACCCTCAGCAGCTAGGCGCTCAGCGAACCAGCTGGCACCGAGTTGGTCAATCATTTCGAAGGGGCCGCGTCTCCAATTGAAACCCGCCTGCATGGCAAGGTCGATGTCCATGATGCTATCAGCGATATCGGGCACAAGTGACGCTGCATAAGCCAGCATTTTGGAAAGCACGATCCATGCAAATTTGCCGCCACGATCCTTGTGGGTGACAAGGGCGCGCAGTCCGCCCTTTGCCGCATCAATCGAATCCAACCTCGCCGATATTGAGGTCGCATACTCACCGGTCTTAAGATCAATGGATTCCTTAACTTTTTTCCCGCCTGTCGTGCTCAAGCGGTAAAATCCACCCTTGCCCTTGCGGCCAGTGTAACCTTCGGCAATCATTTTGGTCAGCAGTGGAAAATCACTGGACAATGATCGATAGGCATCGTTCTTGGGCAATGCCATGCGCAGTGACGCATCGACATGCGGCTGCAGGTCAAGGCCCACCATATCCATGAGTCCAAAAATACCAGTCTTCGGCGCACCAACAGGCTTGCCCATGACGGCATCGGCCTCTTCCACGGTGAGGCCCTGTTCGCGCGCGGCATTCACGGCGGCTTGAATCCAAAACACACCAATGCGGTTGGCAATAAAACCGGGCGTATCCTTGGCCTTCACCACCACCTTGCCGAGTTTCTCATCAGCGAATTGCGTAATGGTGGTGATAACTTCTGGCCACGTTTCAGCTCCGCCAACGACCTCCAACAGTCGCATGTAACGTGGCGGATTGAAAAAATGGGTGATGCAGAAATCACGCTGGAGGCTTTCTGGCATTCCTGCCATGAGCATTTTCAATGGAAGCGTTGATGTATTGGACGACAGGATTGAACCCGGTTTGCGTAGCGGTTCAATGTGGCGATATAGACTTTGCTTGATATCAAGCCGTTCCGCCACGGCCTCGATGATCCAGTCCACATCGGCGAGTTGGCCGAGATCATCTTCAATGTTTCCTGGCTTGATCAGCTTGGCGGCGGAGCGCGACATCAAGGGCGCAGGCTCGGTTTTAAAAAGGCGTTCCAATGCGGTTTTGACGATGCTGCTGCGATCAGTGGCATTGGGTGGTACAATATCCAGCAACAAAACTGGCACGCCGGCATTGGCAATTTGGGCGGCAATTCCGCTGCCCATAACACCTGCTCCAATTACACAGGCTTTGTTGATGCTCACGATTCGGCCTCAAGAATAGTTGCAATGCCCTGACCACCACCGATACATTGGGTTGCCAATGCGAATTGCTTGCCTTCGCGCTTCAACAGGGCCGCGGCCTTGCCGGTGATGCGCGCACCTGTGGCCCCAAGCGGATGGCCCAGAGCAAGCGCACCTCCATCGAGATTTACTTTCGCCATGTCTATTTCGAGATCCCGGATGCAAGCGATGGCTTGGGAGGCAAAGGCTTCGTTCAATTCAATGATGTCGATGTCCCCCATGGAAAGTCCTGCCCGCTGCAAGGCCTTGCGGGTTGCGACCACTGGCCCGATACCCATCAGTTCCGGCGTGCAGCCTGCAATGGCTACGCTTTTTACTTTTGCCAGCACGGGAAGCCCATGGGCCTTTGCATAGTCGGCTGATACGACAAGGCATGCGGCTGCACCATCAGTGAGTGGCGAAGACGTTCCAGCCGTTACCACACCCGCTTGGTCGAAGGCGGGTTTCAAACTGGCCAAGGCCTGCAGCGAAGCGTCAGCGCGAATGCAGCCATCTTCTCCATCCCCCACAATTTCATCGCGGAATTTTCCTGTTTGCCGGGCTGTGGCAGCTTTAACGTGGCTGGCAACAGCGAACTCTTCCTGCGCCTGTCTTCCGATTGAATATTTCTTTGCAACATTCTCAGCGGTAATTCCCATTGACACGTAAGCTGCGGGCATTCGTTCTGCCAAGGCAGGATTTGGCATCGGGTTGAAGCCCATCATGGGTACCCTGCTCATGCTCTCAATTCCGGCGCAGATGAAAACCTCCCCTGCCCCCAATGCAATTGCGCCTGCGGCGGAGTGAATGGATTGCATCGAAGAACCACAAAAGCGGTTCATTGTGGCGGCGCCAACCGATTGTGGCAGACCTGCAATAAAGGAAATGAGGCGGGCTACGTTGAGCCCCTGCTCGCCTTCAGGAAAAGCGCAACCCAACAGAAGGTCTTCAACGTCCTTCATGTCGACACGGGTTTTATCAATGAGTCCTTTGACCACCGCCGCTGCCAAATCATCAGGCCGGGTTCTGGCCAGCGCCCCCTTGTTGGCAAAATGAAATGGCGACCGAACGTAACCGGCAATGACGGCCTGTTTCATGAAGTCTTCTCCCGTGCCGCAGCTGCCTTCATTTTTTCCTCCTCAACAAGGATTTTCTTGTAGATTTTTCCAATCGCCGTTTTCGGCAGGTCGGATCTGAAATCATAGACCTTGGGCCTTTCAAACCGCGAAAGGCGCGTTTCAAGATATGCATTGAGCTCGTCGACTGAAAGTGTAGCGCCGTCGCGCAAGCAAATCGCGGCGCGTATGGTCTGGCCGCTGTAATCATCATCGACGCCGAAGACCGCACATTCCCTCACTGACGGATGCTGGTAGATCGCCTCTTCCACCTGACGCGGGTAAACCTTGAAGCCCGAGACAGTGATCATTTCCTTGAGCCTATCGGTAATAAACACATAGCCGTCTGCATCCATATATCCAATGTCGCCAGTGTGGAGGCGGCCATCAAAAATAACTTCCGCTGTGGCTGCAGGATTGTTCCAATAGCCTTGCATGACCTGCGGCCCGCGAAAACAAATTTCACCGTTTTCGCCGGGTTTCACCAGCTCGTGCCGGTTTTCGATCGAGACGACCTCACAAATAGTTTGCGGCAGTGGCAGGCCGACCGAACCTGAACGGTTGGGAACATGCACCGGATTAATGCAGCAGGCAGGAGATGCTTCACTCAATCCATAGCCCTCCCAGATTGAAACGCCAGTTCTGGATTCGAAATCCTGCTGCACCTTAAGCGGCAGAGATGCGCCACCTGATATACAGAACTTCAGGGAGGAGAGATCGTATTTGTCGAAATCAGGCACATTCATCAGGGCCGTGAAAAGCGTTGGCACACCAACAAGCACCGTGGGCTTCCTTCGGTGAATGAGTGATAGAAGTTTTGCAGCATCAAAGCGCGGCTCCAGCAGCACGGAACCGCCAACCGCCAATGACCAATTCATGATGCTCGTCATTGCAAGAGCGTGATACAGCGGCAGAACACCCACTGATTTGTTGTCGGCACTATCGGCAACGTAAAACCAGCATTTGCATTGCATCGCGTTGGCGTAGATATTTGCGTGAGTGAGAGTTGCAGCCTTTGGCACGCCTGTTGTGCCGCCAGTATACTGCAAGACAGCGACTGCATTCTTGGGATCAACACTGACGGGCGTAAAGTCGCCATCATTATTCAAAACGTGACGCCCCTGAATGTAATGCGCGTCGCGGGGAACAGCTGCAATATCGCGCCACTTCGCCGTTCGAAACAGCAGGCCTGCAACCGCCGACAATTGCTCCGCCAGAGAACACACAATTATCCGTTTGAGTTTCGTTCGCTCAAACATCGATGAAAACTTGTTCAGAAGAATGGCAAGGTCAAGGGTCACCATGAAATCAGTTTCCGAGTTTTCGATCTGCCTCGCAATTTCGTCTTCGGCATAAAGCGGATTGTAATTCACAATTATTCCACCCGCCTTCAAACCCGCATAATAGAACACAACAAAATACGGACAGTTTGGAAGAAACAAGCCAAGCTTCATGCCCGGCTTGAATCCTGCATCCGTCAAGCCCCTGGCTGCCTTGTCACTTAGCAACTTGATTTCGGCGAAAGAGAATTGCCGGCCGCGAAACTCAACACAAGGTCTTGCCTCGTGAAGGGCAGCTGCGTCTTCAAGCAGGCTGTAAAGCGGTTTCAACGGCAATTCAGCGGCCCAATCGACTTCAGGAGGATAACTCTTGATCCATGGATAACTGGGTTTTTCAGGCGATACGGTCGTATTCATTTGAGTTGAGGCCGCCGCCTTGAACATTTTAGCAAAGGTTCGAACAATTTGGCCGACGTTGGTAAGCCATGCGTTTATTTTCATTCCTTTCTGCTGTGGATGTAAGTTCATTTCGGACTCTACTATCCTCATGTTAATCACACCCTCGTTGCGTTGTCACGCGAACACTGCAAACAGCGCCGAAATCCACCGCATGACAATGCCAAATTTCGTGATAGTCTCGCTTTCATAAAAGAACGTGGGCGTCGTAAAACCTCGCCAACATGGGAGGATTTGATGAAGGGTCTCATGCAAGACTGGCCTTTGCTGGTCCATCGTGTACTTGACCATGCGGCGCGCTGGCATGGCGAGCGGGAGATCATATCGCGTTCCGTTGAGGGCCCAATCCATCGCCAGACTTACCGCGATCTTGACCGCCGCTCGCGCTCGCTAGCTAGCGCCGCAAAGAAACGACTGAGGGCCAAGAAGGGTTCAGTCATCGCAACGCTTGCGTGGAACGGCTATCGCCACATGGAAATTTGGTATGGTCTCATGGGCCTTGGCGCAGTGGTCCATACGCTGAACCCGCGCCTATTTGCTGAACAGCTGAGCTATATCATCAACCATGCCGAGGACCAGTGGATTTTCACGGACCTCACCTTCGTTCCCATTCTTGAAAAGCTGCAGGACAAATTGCCCCTGGTGAAGGGCTTCATCTTGATGACGGACCGGGCGCACATGCCAGCTGATTTAGCTCTTCGCAATGCCATTTGCTATGAAGATCTGCTGGCCGAAGGCGATGAAGGCTTCGCATGGCCAAAGCTCGATGAGAACACGGCCTGTGGGCTTTGCTACACCAGCGGCACCACGGGCAATCCCAAAGGTGTTGTGTATTCACACCGCTCGAACATACTCCATGCCATGACGCTCGCAGGAGCTGATGCCTTGGCCCTTCACAGCCGCGATACGGTAATGCCGGTGGTGCCGATGTTCCATGCCAATGCCTGGTCCCTGGCGTTCTCCTGCCCGATGTCGGGCGCCAACATGGTCATGCCGGGAGCAAAACTGGACGGCGCTTCGGTGTTTGAACTTCTTGATACGGAACGCGTATCAATGACGGCGGCGGTGCCCACGGTTTGGCTGATGCTGCTGCAATATCTCGAGCAAGATCCTGCACTCAGGCTTCCCCATTTGGAACGGGTCCTGATTGGCGGGGCGTCGTGCCCGGAAGCCATGATGCGCGCTTTCGTTGAAAAATATGGCATCGATGTTGTGCATGGCTGGGGCATGACGGAAATGAGTCCGGTGGGCTCACTCAGCAAACTGAAAGGATCGATGCTTGGCCTGCCGTCGAAGGAACAATGGAAAGAAAAATTGAAACAAGGTAGGCCGCCTTTCGGTGTCGACATGAAGATCACCGATGATACGGACAAGGAACTGGCCCATGACGGCAAGGCTTTTGGCCGCCTGAAGGTCAGAGGACCTGCCATTGCCGCTGCCTATTTCAAGGGCGACGGCAAATCCTCTTTTGACACCGATGGCTGGTTTGACACGGGTGACGTGTCGACAATTGATGAATGGGGTTTCATGCAGATCACAGACCGCTCAAAGGATGTGATCAAGTCGGGCGGCGAATGGATTTCGTCCATCGACCTCGAAAACGCCGCCGTGGACTGTGCTGGTGTCGCCGAAGCCGCAGCCATTGGCCTGCCCCATCCGAAATGGGACGAGCGCCCCCTGCTGGTCATCGTCAAGAAACCCGGCGCGGAGGTTTCGAAAGAACAGGTGTTCGCCCACATGGCCGGCAAGGTCGCCAAATGGTGGATGCCGGACGATGTTGCATTTGTTGATGAAATCCCACACACCGCGACCGGCAAAATCTCAAAGCTCATTTTGCGTGAACGATTCAAGGAGTATAAGCTGCCCACGACCTGAATGTCGCCGGCCATGAAGAATACTGTTCGGCCATAAGTGTTTTTTACCGTGTTTATTTCTAGCTCTCCCACGTGGTAAGAAACACTTATGGCCGAACAGTATTCTTCATGGCTTCGCCCTGCTGGCGCTGGCCTCTATTGTGTGCCGGGCGATTTCTATATTGACCCGCATCACCCTGTTGAACGTGCCGTCATCACCCACGCCCATTCGGATCACGCAAGACCTGGGCACAACGCTGTCATGGCAACGGCTGAGACTTTGGACATCATGAAATTGCGTTTGGGTGAAGGTGCGGGGCGAAGCATGCAACCGCTTTCACTTGGCGTGTCAATGCAAGTCGGGGATGTCACGCTCCGGCTGGCGCCTGCTGGGCATGTGTTGGGAAGCGCGCAAGTAGTGATCGAGCACAAAGGCAAACGAGCTGTGATTTCCGGCGACTACAAGCGGCAGGCCGATGCAACCTGCTTGCCATTTGAACCTGTTCCCTGTGATCTCTTCATAACTGAGGCAACGTTTGGCCTGCCGGTTTTCAAGCATGGATCTGACAGGGAAGAAGTAGCAAAGCTGCTTGCATCGATGGCGGCATTTCCTGATCGTACACACCTTGTAGGCGTTTACGGACTGGGAAAGTGCCAGCGCTTGCTCTGCCTGCTGCGTGCTGCTGGATATGAAAAACCGATCTGGCTTCATGGGGCGCTATTGACCATGACGCAATATTATATAGGCCGTGGCTTGGATTTCGGGGAGGTGCCCCACGTTTCCGAGGCAAAGCAATCACTTGCAGGTGAATTGGTGTTGTGCCCTCCTGGAGCACTGGCTGATCGCTGGTCACGGCAATTTACAGATGCCGTACCCTGTCTCGCATCGGGCTGGATGCGCGTAAGGGCACGCGCCCGCCAGCGTGGTGTAGAACTACCGTTGGTTATTTCAGACCATGTGGATTGGCCAGCATTGCTTGTGACAATTGCCGAGACTGGCGCGGAAGACGTGTGGGTGACGCATGGACGAGAGGAAGCATTGGTTCATGAATTGAGCAGACAAGGTCTGCGGGCCAAGGCGCTATCGATTGTCGGCCGGGAAGACGAAGGCGAATGAGGTCGTTTGCCAAGCTGCTGGACCGGCTTTCCTATGCGCCTTCGCGCAATGGAAAACTTACCCTGCTGCAGAATTATTTTACCGCAACACCGGATCCTGATCGCGGCTACGCCCTCGCCGCCTTAACTGATGAAATTCCGGTGACAATACCTTTGCGCCGCATCCTGACCGAACTATCCCAATCGAGATTTGACCCAGTCCTTTTCGAAATGTCGCGTGACTATGTGGGCGATAGCGCAGAAACACTTTCTCTCATATGGCCGGACAACGTGCTTGCAGACGATGCCCCTCACTTGCACCAGATTATCGATACCCTGAAGACCACACCACGAAACCAGATATCCACACAATTGGCCACGTGGCTTGACGCGCTTGATGTGACAGAGCGGTGGGCACTCCTGAAGTTTCTCTCTGGCGCACTTCGCGTTGGCGTTTCAGCAAGACTTGCAAAGCTCTCGCTTGCGGGTGCGTTTAATCGCAAGATCGAGGACATTGAAGAGCTTTGGCATGGGATTGAACCTCCGTATACGGAGCTGTTCGACTGGCTGCAAAGCAAAGCAGCACGGCCTGACATCAATCAGGTTCCCGTATTTCGCCCCCTCATGCTTGCCCACCCGCTGGACGACGCAAATTGGCAGGCGCTGAAAATTGAAGAGTTTGCGGTTGAATGGAAGTGGGATGGTATCAGGGTGCAATTTGTTGGGCAAGGCGGCCGCACGGGACTGTTTTCGCGCACCGGTGACAATATTGCAGCTGCATTTCCGGAGTTGGTCGAAAACCAGCAGTTCGAGGCTGTGCTTGACGGGGAACTCCTGGTCAAGCGTGGTGACGATATTGCTCCCTTTGCGGATTTGCAGCAGCGCCTGAACCGCAAGACTGTGAAGGCCAACATGCTGCAGGATAACCCCGCCCATGTCCGCCTCTATGATGCCTTGATAATCGAAGGCGAAGACCTCCGTGCCCTGCCCTTCGACCAAAGGCGAGATCGCCTGCAGAAATGGCATGCGGTAAATCAACTTCACCATACAGATCTTTCACCACTGATTTTACTGTCAAACAAAGGGCAGCTGCAATCGCTGTGGGCAGCGACCCGGGAAAATGGCATCGAAGGCCTGATGCTCAAATTGCGCGTCAGCCCCTATATTTCAGGAAGGCCGAAGGGCAAATGGTACAAATGGAAACGTGCCGCGCTGAGTGCCGATTGTGTTCTCATGTATGCGCAACGGGGATCGGGCAAACGATCGTCGTATTTTTCTGACTACACGTTCGGTGTTTGGACAGAAGACGGGCCGGAGCGCAAGCTCGTACCCGTCGGCAAAGCCTACAGTGGATTTTCCGACGAAGAACTGCAACGCATTGACAAGTTTGTGAGGAACAACACGGTGGAACGGTTTGGCCCGGTGCGATCCGTGTTACCACAGCTTGTGCTGGAAGTTAGCTTTGATGCGATTAACCGCTCAAGCCGACATAAGTCAGGAATCGCAATGCGCTTTCCGCGCATTACCAATATCAGATGGGACAAGCCAGCATCTGAGGCGGATACCTTAAGCACGTTGATGAAACTGGTTTAGGCGGGTTCCCCCCTCCCAGAACGGAGAGAGGAATGTCTTTGGACTATTCCCTGTTCAGTTTTGCCCAGATTCTTTTGAGCTCTGTTTCAACATTCACAGGCAGTGGCGGCTGCACAGCCAGGCGCTTAAGCACGCTTTTGGGTGGATACAGACCTGGATCGGTCATCAATTGAGGCTGAATGAAGGGGGCCGAAGCGGCGACCGCGTTGGCATACTGCAGGAAGTTGGTGTTGGCAGCGGCAACTTCGGGTTTCAGCATGTAGTTAAGCAGCTGATAGGCGCCATCCTTGTTTTTTGAGTGGCTTGGAATAACAAACAGGTCAAACCAAAGCTGGCTGCCTTCCTTCGGCACGTTGTAAGTGATGGTTCCGGTTTTCTTCTGCTTTGCAAGTTCGCGGGCCCTGAACACAGCACCCGAATAGCCCATCACGACACAATATTTTACTTCGGAGAGACTGTTGATATAGCTGTCGACCGATACGACCTTGATATAGGGGGCGACTTTTGAAAGCGCCTCATCGACGGCTTCAAGATCAGTGATGCTCAGGTTGCGCATATCCGCACCGAGATAGGCTGCAAAGGTTGGAATGACGTTAATCGGTTCATCCACCATCGCGATGCCGCATTTCGACAGATCGGCTGCAAGCTTTGGATCAAGGATCAACGCGAGGCTGTTCAATGGCGCGTCAGGCCTGATTTGCTTTACCTTGTCCTTGTTCACACCAAGTCCAATTGTTCCCCACATATACGGAACAGAATGGGCGTTGCCGGGATCAAGTATATTGGTGTAGCCCATCGCCGCAGGATCAAGATACTGCGAGTTCGGAAGCTTGGCCATATCGAGCGCTTCAACTGCGTTCGGCTCTTCAAGAACCTGCCGCATCTGAGCTCCGGCTTGCACCATCACATCGTATCTTTGTGATCCCTTTGAGAGAAGGTCCTTGGTTTCAGCGGAGCTCTGGAACTCTTCGTGCACAACGCGAATATTTGTTTCTTTCTCGAAATTGTCCAAAGTCGTGGGGTTTATATAGTCCGCCCAATTGAGCATGTGAACAACGCTCTTGGGAGCATTCTCAATGAACTTTGTGGCGCGCGTAATATTCTGGTGGGTGTTTCTGGTGAGAAGGCCTGAAGACATTCATGCCATTGTCTTCCTGGAAAATTTCAATGGCTGAAAATGTTGCGGGACCGAAGACACCGTCAACAGGGCCTGGCGCGTAACTCAATTTGGTGAGCGCATCTTGCGCAATGCGAACCTCAGCTGGTTCGACAATCAAATCCTGGCCATTCACTTTGCCGGTTGCCCAACCTTCCTTTATCCAGGCGGCCGAGAACAGGGAACGCATAACGCGCTCGGATGTCATGCCGTTCGGCGATGTGTTTGCGTCCTTGAAATGGGCGAGCAAAGCGGAAATGGTTTCCGAGTCCATCTCGCGCGTCATGTTATCGTCCTTAAGATAACCAAGCCTGCGCAGAAGCCGCTGGATGGTGGTAATTTCCTGCGGATCAATCTTTGCAAGGCTGCCAAGGCCCTCATCAACCATGTCTTCAGCCGCAGATGGAGCCGATATCATTCCCTGAGCGTAAAGCGGAGTGGCGCTCGAAACGCCAAGCCCAAGTGCCAGTGTCATTGATAGGTAAATGGAAATTCCGTTCTTCACGATTTAGGCCTCCTGCTACAATTCAGCTCACGTTTCTTTTTTCACGGCAGCGAGCGAGCTACGCGAAATCCTATCGAGTTCTTTTGCTTGTCTGGTTTTTCCCAACCACGCTCGGAAGTTTGCAAAGCCTGCGCCTGGCTTGCCCATGACCCCCCTCGCAGAACGCGAAAATTGCAATCTTCCGCATTCTTCGTAGGGTCTTTTGAGTAGCCGGTGCGCAGGCAATCAGAAACCCATTCCCACACATTGCCGTGCATGTCGAAAAGGCCAAGTGCGTTTGGCTTCAGTGAGCCAACGGGCGCTGTTGTTGCGAAGCCGTCATTGCAGGGGGTTCCCGTCCAATTCTTATCAACCGTTTTGGCGGACAAATCCGATGAATTGCCATAATCGCAAAGGAGTGCTTCATCATTGCCAAACGAATAGGCCCTGTCCTGCCCGGACAATGAGCCGCCGCGAGCAGCCATTTCCCATTCTGCTTCAGTGGGCAACCGGTAGGCATGCTTCGTGATGCGCGATAACCACGGCAAATATTGCTCATTAATGTCATCAAAAGATACCCCAATGACGGGTCTTTGTCCTCGGCCCCAACCTTCGTCTGCAGGTTGTTTCGTACAACCACCTTCCGCCACGCAGCGGTCCCAATCATCAAAAGTGATTTCATGATCGCCGATTGCATAGGGTTGAATTTGCGAGATTCCTGAAAAATCGGCGTTTACCGGCTTGATTGTCCCTTGATTTGGCGTGGCTACCACTGCAACAAGTTCTGGGCAATTAGGGCAGTCTGAAAAAGCCTCACCCTGCGTTCGTTGAGGTGCGGGAGCCCCTGCACTTGAGCCTGGCACCAAAGGCTTGCTTGGAATTTTTGGAGATTCAACGATGGCGACCGGGTCGGCGGCAGATGTTGAACTTCCGGCATCTGCCACAACGGCATCTTCCTCTGCGGCTGGCGCTGGAACTTCCTGTTTAACGGCTGGCTGTGGCAGAGCTGGCGGTGGCGCGGCTTCAGCTTGCACGGCGGGCGCTGGCACTGGTTCGGCTGCTTCTTCAATTACGGGCTCGGGAACTGGTTCAGGGGCCGCCGCAATTGCGGACTCAGGCGAAGGTTCAGGGGCCGCCGCAATTGCGGACTCAGGCGAAGGTTCAGGTGCTTCCGCAACCAAGGGCTCCGGAACTGGTTCGGGCGCTTTCACAATTTCAGGCGCAGGAACCGGTTCAGGCACCTTTACAATTTCAGGCACAGGCGCTGGTTCGGGGGCTTTCAGGACAACGGGAGCAGGCGGAGGTTCAAGCGCCTCGGCGACCGGCGGCGGGGAAGCCACCGGCGGCGCATCGTCAAGCTTGATAATTGGCAGAGACTCCCGTTCCTGCAGCACGACCGTGTCTGCTGGTGCGAAAGGATCAATTTCAGCAGTGCTGCGCTGCACATCTGCTGTCCCGCTGGTAGCGGGACTGGCGGGCAAAACCGACGTGACTGCGCCATTCACTGTCTGCCTGAATTCGCTGTTGGAAAAGTAGCCAAAACTGATCATGAAAAGCGCGCCCAGGCCAAACATTTGCGTCAGGAGGATAATGTTGCTCTTGCGGGGAGATCTTGACAGCGATGGCTGGCGACGCGCGCGTTGGTAATTACGGGTGTCATAAATTTGCGCGATATGCGGTGCTTCTTGCGAGGGGCGCAAACGGGGAGCCATCGGTAAGGGGGAATTTGGACGGGGTGCAGACAAAGATATTCACCTACTTCTTTCAACCGAAATTGAAGATTGATTTTTGTTTCGTCGCCCGCTTAAATTTGACGGCGATAATACGGCGCATTTGTGACCGAGGTGTGGATGCCGGATTTGTGCGGCTTAATGTGGTTAATTGGAGAAGGGGAGTAGCGGTTGAACCGCAGTTAGGCATTTTCCACCGCAATTAAGCCGGATTGCTCAAGAGATTGAAAGGGATTTTTGTAGAAAGACCCCCAGTTTTTCCTGACAGTCTAAAAATACTTTTTGTTCCATTCACGTGACAAAGGAGCTCCGCTAGGTGCCCTATGCACTGCTGCGCCTAAAACCAATTAAGTTAAGTCAAGTTCGGTTTTCATTATGCCAGGCTTCGCCAAATATTGAAGGTCGGCAGGGTCAGCACCGTCAATCCAGGCTATGACGGCTTTTGCCAGATCAAACCCTGCCCGGCGGAAATCTTCGTGGATGTACATAATTTCTGGACGTAACAGACTTAGCAATCTTGACGATTGCTTGGTGACAAGGTCAACGTCCTTTCCAATCAGCAAGCCCGTGTCAATCAATCCAGCACTCATTGCTATCGCAGATATCGCAGCGCTGCATACGATGCCGTCAGGCCTGTCCTCGCGCGTTCCGAGTTCAACTCCCTTGGCAACAATTTCTGCCGTGGGAGAATCGATGTTTGTGTCACCCATCCAAAACTCGCTTAGACCAAACTCGTGCAGAGCCATTTCGAAACCAAGGCGCGTGTGCCTTTGAAACAATAAATTCTGCGGCGGGCCGACGAGGGCAATCTTTTTGCGTCCTCGCTTATCGAGAATTCTTACGGCTTCAAACGCAAAGGCCTGATTGTCGAAATCATGATAGGGATGGACAATATCCATGTCGGTTCGGCCGTGGGTGGCAAAGGGCATATTGTGTTCGACCAAATAGCGCACACGCGGATCATCTGCCTGGGTGCGTGACAAAATAATGCCGTCAGCCGAACCTGTTTCGACTATGTAGCGTATTGGCTCAAGGGGATCAGACAAGGAATACGGCGTTACAACTAGATGGTAAGACGTGTTGGCAAGTACGTCAGATATCCCGTAAACCATCTCAGAAACCAGCCCCATGCTTCCTTCCTCGGTATTCAGCACAAGAGCGATCACATTGGTTTTTCCCGTGCGCAAGCGCACGCCTGCCCGATTAGGCCGATAGCCGATTTGCTTTGCAACAAGCCGCACGCGCTCCTTCGTGGCGCGGCTGATGTCTGGAGCATCTTTCAACGCTTGCGAAACGGTTGAAACGCCAAGGCCTGTCATGAAGGCAATAGTTTTCAGCGTGGGGCGCGCACCAGCCTGATGTTCAATATTTCGCATTTTAAGAGGCAGCCCCCAAGGCATAATTCCGTCACGCTATCTTCTTTGCTAGCATTTAAGCGCCCCGCTACCTAGTGCTTACTGTAACGATTCAGAAACGCATGTTGCGCTGCATTGCAACAATAAAGCTATATTTGATTTCGATAAACTGAATCGTTGCAGAAAGATTTTTTTTCATTTAGCTTTATTTTGCAGACTAAAAAAATGGGAGGAGTACCACATGAAATATAAGTCAATGGTTGCAGCATTGGCTGCCACTGTTTCAATGGCATTTATCGGTTCTGTTAAGGCCGCTGATGTTGAAGTAACACACTGGTGGACATCTGGCGGCGAAGCCGCTGCCGTTGCCGAATTTGCCAAGGCTTTTGATGCCACAGGCAACAAATGGGTTGATGGCGCCATCGCCGGTTCGGGTGACGTTGCCCGTCCGATTATCATTTCCCGCATTTTGGGTGGCAATCCCATGGGTGCCACCCAGCTCAACCCCGGCAAGGATGCTGACGACCTGGTGAAGGCCGGATTGATGCTTGACCTCACAGAACTCGCGGCCAAGGAAGACTGGGCACATATTCTGCGCCCTCCTTCACAACTGGCGTCTTGCACTATCGACGGCAAGGTTTGGTGCGTGCCGGTGAACCTGCATTCGGATCAATGGATGTGGACCAACCGCAAAGTGTTTAAGGATGCGGGCCTCGAGCCCCCCAAAAACTGGAACGACCTTGTGGCCGCTGCGCCAGCGCTGCAAGCCAAGGGCATCATTCCGCTCGCAGCTGCCGAAGGCTGGCCGATCCGCCTGCTGCTTTCCGACATTTCGGTGGGCGTGGGTGGCGTGCCGCTGAAAATCAAGGTGTTCAAGGACCGCGATCTTGAGGCGGCGGCTGGTCCGGAAATGGCAAAGGTTTTCCAGGCCATGGATGCGGCCCGCAACATGGTCGACCCCAAGACCATGGTTCCCCAGTGGAACGAAGCTGTTGGTCTTGTGATCAGCGGCAAGGCTGCTGCCAACGTCATGGGCGACTGGGCTGGTGGTGAGTTCCAGGTTGCCAAGATGAAGGCTGGCGAAGATTATGACTGTTTGCCGGGACTTGGCATGGATGCCGTGCTGGATACGGGCGGTGACGTGTTCTACTTCCCTAAGAACAAGGATCCTGAGGTGACCAAGGCGCAGCTTGATATGGCTTCGATGATGGTTTCAAAGGAAGTGCAGGTTGCCTTCAATCTGAAAAAGGGCTCGTTGCCCATGCGCGCCGATGTTGATCTTGCGGCCGCCAATGACTGCATGAAGAAGGGCCTCGCCATTCTTGCCGATCCAACGAAGGTATTTCCAGGCGAAATCCAGATGGTTGACCGCGATACGCTCAACCAAATTCGTGACCTCTACAACAACTTCTTTTCCGACAAGTCCGTTACACCGGAAGCGGCACAAACTCAGTTTGTAGAAATCATCAAGAACGCACCTCCGCTCTAAAGCGTTCGGAACATCGCAAGAAATGCGATATCAAAAATCGATCCGGCAGAAATGCCGGATCGGTTTGAGTTTATGAAATCCTGCCCGGAGCGCAGCAAGCATGAACAGGCCAAATCCACTTTTTCGCAATCTGAATTCAAAAATTGCTTCACTGCCAATGGTCCTTATCGTGCTCTTTGTGTTCATTGGCGGCACGTTCTGGACGGTGGCTTCGTCTTTCACGAACATCAAGACACTGCCGATTTTTACACCAACGGAATTTTACGACGCCTTTGTGGGGATGGCTCAATACCAGCGGTTGTGGCGCTCATCGCGCTGGATAATTTCGATCACCAATCTTGGAATCTACGGTTCGCTCTACACAATTTTTGCCTTTGTCATCGGTTTCTGGCTGGCTGTGCTCATGGACCAGAAAATCCGGCTCGAAGGCGTGTTCCGTACCATTTATCTTTATCCCTTTGCACTCTCCCTGATTGTCACCGGCCATGTATGGGCGTGGATATTGAACCCGGCCTTTGGAATTGAAGGCACGGTGCGCGGGTTGGGCTGGACCAGTTTTTCCTTTGATTGGCTGACCAACCGTGAAATGTCGATTTACGCCGTCGTGATTGCCGGCCTATGGCAAGGCACGGGGCTGGTGATGGCGCTCATGCTGGCAGGGCTTCGCGGGATTGATGATGAAATCTGGCGGGCAGCCCGCATCGATGGCATTCCCAAATGGCGCACCTACATTCAAATTGTTCTGCCCATGATGCGGCCTGTGCTGATCACCACATTTGTGATCGTCGCTTCAGGTGCCGTTCGTGTTTACGATCTCGTGGTCGGATTGACCCAAGGCGGCCCCGGACTGTCATCGCAAGTTCCATCCATATATGTTTATGAGAACTTGTTTGTCGGCGCATTGGCGCAAGGCACGGCGGCTTCCTCCATCATGCTGCTTGCCACAGCAGTCATCCTTATTCCGTGGGTGATGGTTGAATTTGGCAAGAAGAAACAGGCTTGAGGATAACATGGCAACGCCAGACATATTAGCGCTTGAACCATCCGGCCCGATCCCGAGGCCGATGTTCGCACCCGGCCGGGTGATGATTTATGCGGCACTCATTCTGACATCGCTCTACTATCTCATTCCGCTTTATGTGATGATCATCACGTCGGTCAAAGACCTGGACGCCATCCGGTATGGCAATATTTTCATTCCGACCGCCAATCCCACATTCGCGCCATGGGTCAAGGCTTGGTCAGAAGCCTGCACGGGGCTCAAATGCAGCGGTCTCGCTCCCGGCTTCTTCAATTCCGTCAGTATCACGGTGCCCAGCGTCATCGTGTCGATCGCCGTGGCAGCGGTCTCCGGATATTCCCTGGCCAATTGGCCGTTCAAGTTTGGCGAGTTTTTTTTCACGGTGCTTCTGGTTGGATCGTTTGTGCCCTATCAGGTCATGCTTTATCCGCTGGTAATCATCACCAGGGAGATGGGCATTTACTCAACCCTTTGGGCGGTGATCTTCATCCACACGGTTTTTGGCCTGCCCATTCTCACGCTGCTGTTCCGGAACTATTTTGCGTCTCTGCCGCCTGAACTCTTCAAGGCCGCGCGCGTCGATGGCGCAGGCTACTGGCGCATATTTTTCCAGGTGATGATGCCCATGTCGGTGCCGATTTTCACGGTTGCCGTCATCCTGCAGGTCACCGGCATCTGGAACGACTTCCTCTTCGGGGTGATTTATGCCGGCCCGACAAATTATCCGATGACCGTGCAGCTCAACAACATCGTGAATTCGCTGCAGGGTGTCAAAGAATATAATGTGGACATGGCCGCCACAATTCTCACCGGCCTCGTGCCGCTCACCATCTACTTTGTTTCTGGCAAATATTTCGTGCGCGGCATAGCGGCTGGCGCGGTAAAGGGTTGATGACATGAAGGCGAATTCCCCCAGCGTTTCCATTCAGGGGCTGGCATTAAGCTATGGCGCAATTTCCGTTCTGAAAGAGCTTGATCTAGATATTGCCAGCGGGGAATTCATCGTTCTGCTAGGCCCTTCAGGTTGCGGCAAGTCAACCCTCTTGAACTGCATTGCAGGGCTTTTGGAGCCGAGCGAAGGCAAGGTTTTCATCAAGGGCAAGAACGTAACCTGGGAAGAGCCCAAGGATCGTGGCATTGGCATGGTGTTCCAATCTTATGCGCTGTATCCGCAAATGACGGTTGAAAGAAACTTGTCATTTGGCTTGCGGGTTGCCGGTCTTCCAAAAGAAGAAATTGCCAAGCGCGTGGGGCGCGCTGCTGAAATGCTTCAGCTTGAACCCCTGTTGCAACGCAAACCCATGGCGCTTTCTGGCGGGCAGCGGCAGCGCGTTGCCATTGGCCGCGCCCTCGTGCGTGATGTCGATGTGTTTTTGTTTGACGAGCCGCTTTCCAATCTGGATGCCAAGTTGCGTGCGGAACTTCGCGTGGAAATAAAGCGGCTGCACCAAAAGCTGGGTAACACGATGATTTATGTAACCCACGACCAGATCGAAGCGCTGACTCTTGCTGATCGTATCGCCGTCATGAAGGGCGGCGTCATCCAGCAGCTTGCCGATCCGCACACAATCTATAACGCGCCGACAAATCTCTATGTTGCCAGCTTCATTGGCTCGCCAACCATGAATTTCATTGAAGGTGAAATCGGCGGCACAATTGCCGCGCCGACCATCGCCATTGGTAAAGGCAAGGTCGCGCTGAAAGCCTATGGAACCAAGAACAAGTTGAATCCTGGCCAAAAAATTGTATTTGGGGCGCGGCCTGAACATTTGCGTCTCAACGCAGGAAACGAACCGGGACTTTCAGATCCGCTTGACGCTGTTGTTGATCTCGTGGAACCCATGGGTTCCGACAGCCTGGTTTGGCTCAAGCTTGCCGGCAAGCTGTTGTCAGCACGCATTGAATTGAGCCAGATTTTCAATCCCGGTGAAAAGGTGAAAGTGCGGTTTCGTGTGGGACTTGCCTCGTTATTCGATTTGGAAAGCAGCAATCGGCTTTAACACGATGCTCTCAACCCCCGACATAGTCGATCTTGCGGGACAATGGTCCATTCGCACCTTGAGCGGTGAGTACAGGGCCGTATTCGCTGTGCCCGGTGATGTGCATTCCGCGCTTCATATGGCGGGTGTCATTCCGCATCCCTATGTGGGCCGCAACGAGTATGACGTACGCTGGGTGGCGAGTGAAGATTGGGAAGCTTCGCGAACATTTCAGTTCGACAGGGACATTGAGCGAGGCTGGTATCTCGACATTACTTATCTTGACACTGTTGCGGATATTTTCGTTAATGGCGGGCTGGTACTCTCTGCGGAAAACGCGTTCCGGCGCTTTCGACCGGATGTTTCGAAGGCGCTCAAGCAGGGTGAAAATGAAATCCGGATCATTTTTCATTCCAACGCGAAGGCTGCAGCCCGGAAACAGGCAGAACAACCTTTTTTCATTCCCTATTCCACCAGTAACTGCCCCATTCCCACCCCAACATGCTGCGCAAAGCGCAATGCCATAATGGCTGGGATTGGAACATCGCAATTGCCCCATTTGGACTTTACGGAGATATAAAGCTGCGGCCAATGGATGCTGCGCGGATAGAGCATGTGCAGATTGAACAGCGGCATCTGGCCGATGGGGCCGTATCCATCGACGTTATTATTACTCAGACCTTTTTTCACAGTGCATCGGTGCCAATCGAGATTTAGTTTGCCGGTGAAACGCCCGAAGTAAGATACACAACTTCGCCATGTCGAAACCTTTCAGATTACAAAACCAAAACTGTGGTGGCCTTCGGGCTCGGGCGAACAGCATCTCTATGAACTTTCGGTTACTTTACAAAACCAAACCATCACTCGCCGGGTCGGATTGCGGCGCATCGAACTCGTAACTACGCCTGATGAGGTTGGCGCCCGGTTTGTGTTCAAGGTCAATGGCAGGGAGATCTTGCAAGGGCGCGAATTGGATTTCTGCGGATGCTTTACCTTCCGCGGCAACGCCTGCGCGGACTGAAAAACTTCTGCGGGCCGCCGTTGATGCCAATATGAACATGCTGCGGGTTTGGGGCGGCGGTTTCTACGAACGGGATCTTTTTTCTATGATCTCTGCGACGAGCTTGGCCTGTTGGTGTGGCAGGACTTCATGTTTGCCTGTAGCCTGTATCCTTCAACGCCGGAGTTCTTGAGTGAAGTGCGGGAAGAAGTTGATTACCAGGTGCGGCGGCTTGGTCACCACGCCTGCATTGCCCTCTGGTGTGGCGATAATGAACTGCTGGGTGCGCTCACAACGTTCAAGGATCTTGCGATAACCGTGATCGCTATCTGGTCAATTATGATCGACTTAATCGGGCGATCGAAGAGACAATGAAAGCGGCGGATGCTAAGGCAATCTGGTGGCCTTCAAGTCCCTCCCCTGGCCTCATGTCGTTTGGCGATGCCTGGCATGATGATCGCTCCGGGGAGACATGCACTTCTGGAGCGTTTGGCATGAGGGCAAAAACTTCGAACATTACCGGGATGTGAAGCCCCGCTTCTGTTCGGAGTTTGGTTTCAGTCCTTCCCCTCCATGGCAACAATGAAAACTTTCGCCGAGCCGAACTACTTGAATATTTCTTCTCCTGTAATGGAGTTCCACCAGAAGAACGCGGGCGGCAATGCGCGTATTGCGGAAACCATGTTCCGTTATTTCCGTTTCCCCAAGACCTTCGAAGATTTTGTACATATGAGCCAAATCCAGCACGGGCTGGCGATGCGCACCGCCGTTGAATACTGGCGCACATTGAAGCCCCATTGCATGGGCGCATTATACTGGCAGCTCAATGACACATGGCCTGTGGCTTCATGGTCCGGCCTTGATCACGGCGGCAAATGGAAAGCGCTTCACTATATGGCGCGGCGGTTTTTTGCACCCGTTGCAGCGTTCG